>CALJUR010000141.1 GCA_937975765.1 uncultured Myxococcales bacterium | reverse complement strand
CCTCGCTCCACTTCGGGCGGGGACGCTATGTCGCTTCGGCGGTCTCCCCGCCGGACCCCCAGGGTCGAGAATGTCCAGGCCTGTGCTTTGTTGGCTGAACGGCTTGCGGTTCTTCACGTTCAGCGCGACCTCGTCTTCCCGCGCCGTCTCGAAGTCCTCGGGTGGCATCCGGTTCCCGCTCCGGATCAACGCGTACGTCTCTTCCTGGCTCGGATACAGATACGTCCCCATCTGGTTCGAACTGCATGTCGCCACCCCTTCCATCATTCCTGACAATCCAGCCCGCTCCTGCCCACGGCGAACCATGACCCGTTGCCTTGTCCCGTTTTGGCCTTCCCATCAACAGCCGGCTGTCACTTCCATTTCACCGCTGGCGGAGGTGGCTCGGTGAGCACGGCAACGAAGGGACGCTTGGACGTGGACGGAACCCGGGAAGTGGGATTCGGAGGAGCCATCAAGCGTCTTGACACGGAAACGTCAAGACGCCAAAATGCCGATGGAGGTGCCTGATGAACCAGACAGCCAGACGGTCGACCGTCTACTTCGAGCCGGAACTCCACCGCGCGTTGCGGGTGAAGGCGGCGCATTCGCAGCGGACGGTATCCGAGATTGTGAACGAGGCCGTGAGGCTTGCCCTTCGGGAGGATGAGGAGGATCTGGCGGCGATCAAGTCCCGCGGCCAGGAACGTACGATGACCTACGAGCAACTCCTCAAGGACTTGAAGTCGCATGGCAAGATTTAGCCTGACGTTCCGCGAGTCGGTCGCGAAGGATCTGCGAAGCCTCCCCAAGGCCGATGTGAAGCGCATCCTGCGGCGCGTCGATCAGTTGGTTGAGGAGCCGAGAGGACCTGGCTGCGAGAAACTCGCGGGGTCCGAGTACTACCGGGTGCGACAAGGCATGTACCGGAAAGTCTACGAGATCTGCGACGAGGTTCTTGTGGTCGTGGTCATCAAGGTCGGGAACCGCCGCGACGTCTACCGCGGACTCTGAGCACCCCACCTGGAACGCGAGCGCCGCAAGGCCATCCGGGAGATGCGCCAATCGAGGGCCCGGCTGCGATCGAGGTGCGGGAAGGAGTGCCGTGAGCGGGGGCGGGCGACCAGACCGTGCAACCCGACACCCCGAGGAACCGTCCCTTCCCGGGACCGTCCTTCCCCACGATTCGGGAGGATTCGGGTCCCTTGACGCCCGGGTCGCACGTCCCTACCATCGGCCGTCGCCCTCGCGCGGGCGGGGACGCGCACCTGAATTTCGAGGCGAACCATGGCGGATCGGGACAGCAACGACCCGGGCGATTTCCAGCGGATGCTGGACGAGACGATGCCCAAGGAGTTCACGCGGTACAGCCCCGGCGACGTGGTCCAGGCCCGGATCGTGGAACTGGGCAAGACCGCGCTGCTGCTGGACGTGGGCCAGCGAGCCGAGGGGTCGATCGGGCTGGAGGAGTTCACGCCGGAGGAACTGCAGTCCCTCGGCCTGGGCGACGTGGTCGAGTGCCGCGTCGTGCGCTTCTCGGCCGCCGGCGTGGTGCTGTCCCGGGTGCTGAAGACCCGGAACCTGGACCTGGAGTCGCTGGTCGAGGCGTCGCGGTCCGGCATCCCGATCGAGGGGACCGTCGGCGGGACCAACAAGGGCGGCTTCACGATCGACCTGCCCGGCCAGGCCCGCGGATTCGTGCCGTTCTCGCAGATGGACTTCGCGCGCCTGCCGCCGGAAACCTACGTCGGCCAGCGCTTCCGGTTCCGCGTGCTGGAGGTCCGTGGCCGCGACGTGATCCTGTCGCGGACCGCGCTGCTGAAGGAGGAACAGGCCGCCGAGCGCGAGCGCCTGCTGGAGGAGATCGAGGAGGGCCAACTGCGCACGGTGCAGGTGGTCAAGCACGAGACCTTCGGCATCTTCGTGAACCTGGGCGGCGGGCTGAACGCGCTGGTGCCGCAGTCGGAACTGTCCTGGACCCGGGGCAGCGAGGCGCCGCCCCCGGTCGGCAGCGAGATCACCGTGAAGATCCTGCGCGTGGAGAAGGGCGGCGAGCGTCCCCGCATCAGCGCCAGCCTGCGCCAGGCCGGGGACAGCCCCTGGGACGACGCGCCGGACCGGTTGATGGTCGGATCGACGGTGCGCGGCAAGGTGACGCGGCTGACGACCTACGGGGCATTCGTGGCCGTCGCGGGAGGCATCGAGGGCCTGCTGCACATCTCCGAGATGACCGGCAAGAAGCACCTGCGGTCGGCGGGCGAACTGCTGAAGCCCGGCCAGGAGATCGAGGTGTCGGTGCTGGCGGTCGACCCGGTGGCGCGCCGCGTGTCGCTGTCCCTGAAGGCCCTGGAGGCGAAGGAGGAGGAGGTCGACCCCGAGGTGCGAGCCCGCTTCGTCGTCGAGGGGGGCGAAGGGAGGGACCGCCGTTACGCGCCCGTCCCGTCCCCGGCCGCCCCGGCATCCCCCGCCACCACCGCCCTGGCCGAGGCCCTGCGCCGCGCCCAGGAGCGCAAGGCCAGCAAGGACGGCGGCAAGGCCCGCTGACCCCCCGGACCCCCCGGACACGCACCGCTCAGCGTACGCGCCCCGACCCGCCTGTCCGCGGGGTTCCATTCCCTGCGGGATCCGAACGTGGACAATCCGCATCCTGTTGATTACACTTGGGCCGCGCCAGGATCCCCTGGTGGGCAGCCCAGGAGAGTCGATGAGACACCGGATCGCCGTGCGACTGGTTGCCGCCGTGGGCGTCACGCTGGCCGTCGGGCTGGGCATCGGGGCCTGGGTCGCCGTCCGCAGCCTCGAACAGCAGGTCCTGGGCGAGGTCCGCAACGGCGGGGAACGGCTGTCCGACACGGTCAAGCGGGGCCTGCGCCACGCGATGATGCACGACGACCGGGAGGCGGTGTCGGCCACGGTGCGCACGCTGGCGGCGGGGCAGGACGTGGCCGGCCTGCGGATCTTCAGCAAGGACGGCACCGTCCAGTTCGCGTCCGACCCCTCCGTCGTCGGGCAGCGCGTCCCGACCACCGACGATGCGTGCAAGGGCTGCCACGGGCGCGGCGAGCCGGTCGCGTCGCTGAGTCCCGAGCAGCGCACCCACATCTACCGGGACTCCAGCGACCGGCGGCTGTTCACGCGGATCGAGCCCATCTACAACGAGCCGGACTGCTCGACGGCGCCGTGCCACGTGCACCCCGCGAACCAGAAGATCCTGGGCGTGCTGGACCTGACGCTGTCCCTTCAGCCGTTCGACCGCGAACTGGCGCGATTCCGGACCGCCTCGCTGGCCTCGGCCCTGGTGCTGACGCTGCTGATCGCCCTGGTGATCCTGGGGTTCGTGCACCGCTTCGTGACCCGGCGCATCCGGGTGCTGCTGAAAGGGATGGCCCGCGTGTCGGGGGGGGACATGGAGCACCGGATCCGCGCGACGGGCGACGACGAGTTCGGGTACGTGGCCGAGGCGTTCAACCGGATGACGCGCAGCCTGTCCGAGACGCGCGGGCACCTGATGCAGTCCGAGAAACTGGCGGTCGTCGGGCGGCTGGCGGCCGGCGTGGCGCACGAGATCAACAACCCGCTGACCGGGGTGATGCTGATCTCCAGCAGCGTGCGGGACGCGATGGAGCCGGGCGACCCGCGCCGTGGGGACCTGGACACGATCCACAACGAGGCCCGGCGCTGCCGGGACATCGTGAAGGGGCTGCTGGACTTCTCGCGCCAGACGAAGCCCCAGCGCACCCGGGCCCGGATCGAGACGGCGGTGGGGCAGGCGGTGCAGGTGGTCCGCAACCAGGCGGGCAAGCGCGGCATCGAGATCGTGCAGGAAGGGGAGGAACTGCCCGCGATCGACATGGACGTGTCGCAGGTGCAGCAGGTGTTCCTGAACCTGCTGGTCAACGCGATGGACGCGATCGGCGAGAACGGGCGGATCGCGATCCGTCGCCGCGTGTCAAAGGACGGGACGGCGGTCGAGGTCGAGGTGGCCGACACGGGGCCCGGCATCCCGCCGGAGGACCTCGGCAAGCTGTTCGAACCGTTCTACTCGACCAAGGGGGCGAAGGGGACCGGGCTGGGCCTGTCGATCTCGTGGGGGATCGTGGAGAGGCACGGCGGAACCCTGACGGTGGACTCGGAACCGGGGCACGGGGCGACGTTCACGGTGCGGCTGCCCGTCGCGGGCGGCGAGGGGCGCGAGGCGGGGGGGGAAGCATGATCCGGCTGCTGGTCATCGACGACGAGGACATCATCCGCGAGGCCTTCGCCAGGGTGTTCGAACCCCTGAAGGACCGCTTCACGGTGGCGACGGCGGGGACGGGCGAGCAGGGGCTGGCGATGCTGGAGGCCGAGCCCTTCGACATCGTCTTCACCGACCTGAGGATGCCGGGCATCGACGGGCTGGAGGTCATCCGGCGCGGGAAGCAGGTCCGTCGCAGTACCGACTTCGCGATGATGACCGGGTACGCGTCGGTGGACTCGGCCGTCGACTCGATGAAACTGGGCGGCCTGGACTACATCGAGAAGCCGTTCTCGCAGGACGAACTGCTGGCCTTCGTCGAGAAGATCCTGAAGGTCCGCGAGGCGCGGATCCGCCAGCGCGAGGAGCGGCGCGGCTTCGAGCGCTTCTCGGTGTCGATGCGGGTGCAGCACGTGATCCTGATGGTGACGTTCTTCCTCCTGGGCTTCACGGGGGTGCCGCTGTTCTTCCCCGACATCTTCAAGGGGGTCTTCTTCTTCGAGGACTCGTCCTACCTGCGGGGGCTGATGCACCGGTTCGCCGCGGTCGGCCTGATCCTGCTGAGCCTGTGGCACATGGGCTACCTGATGTTCCGCGAGGAGGGCCACAGGAACCTGAAGGCGTTCCTGCCGCGGCTGCCGCGGGATCTGGTCGACGCGTGGCACGACGTGCTGTGGCAACTGGGCCTGCGCAAGGAGAGACCGCGGGTCGGCAAGTACAACTGGATCGAGAAGTTCGAGTACTTCGGCGTGGTGTGGGGCACGTTCATCATGGTGCTGACCGGGGCGATCCTGTGGTTTTCCGAGTTCGTGCTGCAGTTCGCGCCGCTGTGGGTGATCGACGTCGCCAAGGTGATCCACCGGTACGAGGCGATCCTGGCCATCGCGACGATCGCGGTGTGGCACATGTACTGCGTGCACTGGAAGCCGGGCGTGTTCCCGGGCAGCCGGACCTGGATCACCGGGCGGATCAGCCGGCACGAGATGCTGGAGGAGCACCCGCTGGAGTACGAGGCAGTGACGGGGCGGGCGGCGGTTTCCCATCCGGCCGGGGAGGAGGCGCGATGAGGATGGCGACGGCGAACGGACTGCGGGGGGCGCTTCCGGTGGCGGCGGGACTGTGCGTGCTGGCGGGCGCGGCGACGGCGCGGGCCCAGACGGCGTGCATGGACTGCCACGAGGACCGGATCGACGCGGGGAAGTTGCGGGCGTCGGCGCACGGGAAACTGGCGTCGGACGGGGACCTGACGACGGCCTGCGTGGGGTGCCACGGGATCTTCCGGGTGACCGACGAAGGGCACGCGAAGCCTCCGAAGGTGGACTGCGCGAAGTGCCACACCTCGACGGTGGCGCGGCTGGAGAAGAGCGTGCACGGCGCCGAGGGCCTGTCGTGCACGGACTGCCACGGCACCCACGAGATGGCGCGCATCGCGACGGACCCGGCCGGCGCGGGCAGGCGGGCGCGGGCCATGTGCGGCACGTGCCACGAGAAGCCGATGGCCGAGTACGCCGACAGCCAGCACGGCAGGGCGGAAGGGGAGCACGTGGCGACCTGCATCGCGTGCCACGGCGGCCACGACGTCCGGAAGACGTCCGACCCCGAGTCGCCGCTGAACCGGCTGCACGTGGCCGAGGTGTGCGCCCGATGCCATGCGAACCCGGCGGCCGCGGAGTTCAGCGCGCAGCAGGTGCAGACGGTCAAGGACTACTTCGGCAGCGTGCACGGCCTGGCGATTTCGAAGGCGGGCCTGGAGGTGTCGGCGACCTGCACGGACTGCCACGGCAGCCACTCGGTACGGGCCGCGAAGGACGGCAAGACGACCCGGGCGGCCATCCCCGGGACGTGCGGGAAGTGCCACAAGGGCGTGCTGGCGGTGTACCTGGACAGCGTGCACGGCGAGCCGTTCCAGAAGGGCAACGTGGACGTGCCGGTGTGCACGGACTGCCACCAGACCCACAAGATCCAGAGCCACTACGAGGCGCAGTCCTCGACCTACGCGACGAACATCGCGAAGACCTGCCTGCGGTGCCACGCGGACGCGAAGTACGTGTCGCAGTACAGCTTCCCGGGGCTGCGCGTGGAGACGTACCTGGAGTCGTACCACGGGGCCGCGTCCCGGCTGGGCGACACGCGCGTCGCGCACTGCGCGTCCTGCCACGGGTCCCACGACATCCGGGCATCGACGGACCCGAAGTCGTCCACGAACCCCGCGAACATGAACCAGACCTGCGGCAGTTGCCACTCGGTCGAGGACCCCTCCAGGCCGCTGACGCTGGGCAAGATCCACGTGTCGTTGGCCGAGGACCGGCACTGGACTTCGCGCATCGTCGAGCGGATCTACATCGTCCTGATCGCGTGCACGCTGGGGTTCTTCGGGTTCTACATCGTGCTGGACCTGGCCCGGAACGTCCGCATGCGCCGCCGCGCCCGCAAGTCGGGCGGGCACGGATGACGTATCATCGGGGCTCCCCCAGGGGGCTGCCATGATGCACGCCGCTCGCGTTCCGGCCTTCCTCCTCCTCCTGCTGGCGATCCCGGGGCCGTGGGGCTGCACGCCCGCCGCGTCGGGCCCGCCCGGCATGGTGCTGCGGCACGTGCAGCGCGTCGTGGACGGCGACACGGTGGTGCTGGCCGGCCGGCAGCGCATCCGCCTGGCGGGGGTCAACGCGCCCGAGATCGACGAGGAACTGGGTCTTGTGGCCCGGGAGTTCGCGCAGAAGTTCGCCCACCGCAAGGACGCGTGGGTGTCCGAGGCCCGGAAGGACGGCTATGGGCGGCTGGTCAGCGACGTGGTCGTGGACGGCAGGAGCCTGGCCGAGGAACTGGTGCGGGCGGGGCTGGGACACGTGTTCCTTTTCCCCCCCGAGGACGAGCGCTCGGCGCGCGCGCTGCTGGAGGCGCAGGACGAGGCGCGGGCGGCGCGGCGGGGGATCTGGGCGACCGAGCGGTTCCGGGGGGACTTCCACATCTCGTCGTTCCACGCCAACCCGTACGGCGACGACCGCGAGAACCTGAACGGCGAGTACCTGCGGATCGCGAACCTGCGCACCGTGGCGATGTCGCTGAAGGGCCACATCCTGTCCAACGAGCACGGGGACCGGTACGTGTTCGGGGACGTCGTGCTGCCGCCGTGCCAGACGGTGACGGTGTCGTCGGGCGCCGGGGACGACGAGACCCGGCCGGGCCACGCGATGAAACTGTTCTGGAGTCGCACGTCGCCGATGTGGTCGAACCAGGGCGACAAGGCCACGCTGATGGATGCGGAAGGGAGGGTGCTCGACACCGCGGTCTATGACCCGAAGCACCGCAAGGTCTATCCGAAGTAGGGCGGGGGCCCCGCCCCCCGCCTCCTGCCTGGACCGTGGAATCAGCGCCCCCCGGGGAATCCGGCCAGCAGGAACTCGCGGTGGTGGAAGGACAACTGGGCGGCGCGGACGTCCCGGAGGCCCAGGCGCAAGAACCGCTGGACCAGCGACGGGATCCGGTCGGCGACCTCGACCCGGTTGGCCTTGACGGTCAGGAAGACGCCGCGCAGGGACGGCGCCAGCACCGGGACCAGGTGTTCGATCTCGGGGACGGTGGCCTCGGGCCCCTCGTTGACATCCACGAACAGCCAGCGGACGTCGCGGGGCAGGTCCTTCGGCCGCACCATCGCCATGGGGCGCCGCACGTGGACGAAGCGGGCCGGCCCGGCGAAGGACTGCACGCGGGGGTCCATGGCCGCGGGGTCCACGCCCCACACGGACACGCCCCGGTTCAGCAGCGCGAAGGAGGCGCCGCCGGGCGCGCTGCCGATCTCGACCGCGCAATCGCCGGCTTGCACGGGGGCACCGGTCCACAGCAGGGCCTCTTCCAGTTTCAGCCAGGCGCGGGACGGGGCGTCGGCCGGCAGGGCCAGCGGGGGGCGGCCGCCGGGGAAGGGGGACCGGACCGCGGCATGGCGGTGCGCGCCGAACCACCACTCGTCCGGGGCGATCACGGCCACGTCCAGCACGGTGTCGCCCGGCTGGGCGACGGGGTCGGGCAGGAACGGATCGGCGTCCCCGGCCGCCGCGCGGATCGCCTGCAGGGCCTCCCGGGCCTGCGGGTCGAACGCGGCGTCCTCGCGCGGGTCCTCGGCATCCCGGGCGAAGACGTGCAGGCGCAGGCGCCCGGCCCCCGCCAGCCGCCGTGCGGCCTCCACGACGGCCTGGCCCCGAAGGGCGGGATCGGGGCCCGACGTCCCCGCGCGCCCCAGCGACAGGCCGCGAACCCGGGCGAAGACCGACGGCAGCGCCGCCGGGTCCATCCAGTCCACGTCCCCCCCGAAGAGGTCCGGGTCCTTGAAGGTCACGAAACCCGGGCGCGAGAAGGCCAGGCGCAGGTCCGGTCGCAGGCGCGCCACCTCGCGCTTCAGCAGGGCCTCCGAACCCGGTCTGCACGCGGCGAACACGAAGGCCATCGCCCTGCCTCCCTGCCTACAGTCCCTTCAGGAACTCGGCCGCCCGTCGCGCCCGGTCCTGGTGCACCCGCCAGCGCCCGATGTGGCGGCCCTGGCTGGCCAGCGTATCCAGCAACCGGCGCGTGGCGTCGTCGATCTGCCCGGGCGGCGCGTCCCGCAGCGGCGTCCCCGGCAGCGGCATGAACGCGTGCGTGTGCACCTGCGCCCCCATCGACGCCAGTTCCCGGATCAGCGCGCGCGTCGCCTCGCGGTCCGCCTCGTCCTCGCCCGGCAGCCCGCAGATGAAGTCCACGATCGGCTTCATGCCCGCCGCCAGCACCACCCGCGCGGCCCGCCGCACCTCCCCGGTACCGTGGCCGCGATGGACCTCCTGCAGGACGCGGTCGCTGCCGGACTGGGCGCCGAACACGATGTTGTCGTTCGCGGCATGGCGGCGCACGACGTCCACCAGGTCGGGGGTCACGTGCTCGGGACGGGCCTCGGACGGGAACGACCCGAAGTAGACGTGGCCCTTCCCGAAGATGCCGACGGAGCGCCCCAGCAGGTCGTCCAGGGCGGCCGGGTCCGCGGCCTCCCCCTTCGGCGCGCCCCACGCGAAGGCGTCGGTGGACAGGAAGCGCAGGTCGCGGTTGCCGTTGCGCCGGGCCACCTCGGCCCAGTGCAGCAGGCGCTCGGCCGACCGGTGGCGGGTCCTGGATCCCATCACGAAGGTGGTCTCGCAGAAGCGGCAGGCCCAGGGACAGCCTCGCGACAGTTCGAACGGGGCGTTGCGGCGATACCCGGGCGCGAAGGGCGGGTAGGCATCCAGGTCCACCGGGGGCGGCGCGGGGTTGTGCCGGATCGCCCCGTCCTCGAATCTCCACAGCCCCGGGACATCCTCGTCGGGCACTCCGTCGGCCAGGCGCTGCAGCAGCATCGGAAGCGTCGCCTCGGCCTCGCCGTGCAGGACGCGGTCGAACCCCAGCGCCAGCGTGCCTTCCGGGTCGCCCGAGGGGTGAGGTCCTCCGGCCAGCGTCACCATCGGCCACCGGCGCGACGCGGCCTCCCGGCGGGCCCGCCGCACGAAGTCCGCCGCCTCCGGAACGGCCGCGGTCGCGAACGAGCACCCCAGCACCACGAGGTCGGGCGTGAAGTCGACGCAAGCCAGCGGCGACGGGTCGCGGGGCTTGCTGAACCGGACGTCCACCGCTCCGGCGCAGGCCGAGACCTCGATGGCGCCGGTCAGCACGGCGACGCTGTTCTTGTTGTAGCGGTGCTCGGCCAGGACCAGGGCGATCCGTCGCATGCCGCGGATCCTAGGGGGTTCGGGGCCGAAGGGGAAGGGTGGGGCGGGCCGGGCCCCTCGCGAGGCCCGGCCCGCCGGCGGGATCACATGTTGTGGCCCGACACGTCGGCCGCGCGGCCGGCGCCGTGGCACAGCGCGCACGTCTCGAGACCCTCGACCGAGGACGCGTCGCGCGTGATGTTGATGTAGCCGCCGTTCTGCTCGAAGTGGGCGACGGCCGTGGCGCTGACGTGGCAGGAACCGCAGGCACCGACCGTCGGCGACTGCACCCAGTCGGTCGTGTTCGGCACCGTCTTGCGGATGTTCACGACGTCCGCGGGCGAGAGGTCCATGCCGGCGGTGGTGCGGACGGTCGTCTGCAGGGCCGTCGCCGGGATCGTCTCGGGGCTGTAGGTGCCGGGCTTGTGGCAGGCCAGGCAGCCCGTGTTGTTCGGGTACGTGACCTCGGCGAAGTCGTAGAAGAAGACCCCCGACGTGCCGCGGTCGCGGACGAACTGGTAGTGGTCCTCGCCGCGCGCCGCCGCGCCGTGGATCGAGTGGATCAGTTCCTTCATGTTCTGGGAGACCTCGGGGAACGACAGCGCGTTCGCGACGTCGTAGCCCGCCGCCGTGGCTGCGTCCTTGTCGGCCTGGGACATGTTCGCGACGTCGGCGCCGCGGCCGGACGACGACAGGTTCGGCACGTGGCAGGTCACGCAGACGGCGACCGTGCGGACGCGGTTGCCGCCGTGGCCCTCGAACCACTCGTGGCACGCCGCACACTTGTCGCTGTCCACCACCTCGCGGCGGACGGTGTCGCCCGCGACCTCCTTGAGGACCGCGACGGTGTGGCGGCCCAGGTTCGAGCCGGCCGCCGGGAAGTCCTTCTGGCTGAAGTAGCCTTGCAGCGCGATGGCGCGCATCGTGGCGCCGACCGGGAACGCGTTGGTGCCCGTCAGCGTGGCGACGTGGTAGCCGTCCGCGTCGAGGGCCGACAGGGTGCCCTTGGTGCCGTCCTTGATGTTCGCCAGGGACACCGACAGCGGCTGCGCGGCCGTGCGACCCAGGTTGTTGTAGTCCGCGGGCTCGTCGATGCCGCCCTGGGGCAGCGCGTAGGCCAGCAGGAAGGAGGGCCCGAAGACCAGGTCGGCCGGCGAGTTGATGACGTCCAGCGGCACGCCATCCTTCAGGATCTTGAAGGTGATGATCGGGTGGCCGGTCCCGTCGACCGTGACTTCCTTGATCTCGTAGACGAAGTTGTACGCACCGACGATCACGCCGGTCGCGTTGGGGGTGTTGTTCTCGCTGGCGTGCACCGACGCGATCTTCGCCGCGGTGTGGCAGGTCTTGCAGGCCGTTCCGGCCACGTCCGCGAAGTGCGTCGCGGCCGCCGCCGAGGCGTGGCAGGCGCCGCACGCGTTGGCCGACGGGAACGTCTTCCAGTTGTCGCCCTGCGGGGTCGCGGCCAGCGCGCCGTCGTGGCACTTCTTGCAGTTGTTCAGGCCCTGCGGGTAGGTGACCTCGCCGTACTCGTGGCCGCCCAGTTCGTAGGCCGTGGCGCCGTCCGCCGCGCGCTTGTGCGCCGCGTGGATCGCGTGGGTCATGTGGGCCATGTCGGCCTCGTCGCCCAGGCCCGGGTTGTGGCACATCACGCAGTAGCCGACTTCCTGCCGGCTGCCGTGGAGGCGCAGCTTGCCGTGGCACTCGTTGCAGGCCGCGGTCGAGGCGATCTCGCGCTTGTCGGTGATCGTTCCGCCGGCGGGGACGAAGTCGTACAGCGCGTTGACGTAGGGCAGCGCGTTGCCGTTCACCGACCCGGAGACCTGGATCGCCAGCCGGGTCGTCAGCGTCGGCTCCCAGGCGATCGCGACGGGCGTCGTGACGTTGGTGACGTCCGTGGCGAACGTGTACGTGTAGGTGCCGTCACGATGATCGACCAGCGTGCCGGTGCGATCGGAGGACGGGGTCCCGGTCGATCCGATGACGTAGTCGACCCACTCCCCGGTCTCGGTCGCCGTCGCCGGGACCAGCTTGGCCAGCGTGAAGCGGATGTTGCCGCCGCTGCTGCCGGCCTTGATGCCGACCGCGCCGCGGTTCGCGTTGTCCTTCACCGTGAACTGCACGACCGGCTTGCCGGTGATCGTGATGCTGTTCACCGTCAGGTTCAGCACCGGGACGATCTCGGCGGCCAGGTTCACCACGTCGGCGGCCGACGGGCCGGTGGCGCCGTCGAACACCGTGACGCTGGTGTCGCCGCACGTGATCGTCTTGCTCTTGTTGCCGTTGTCCACGACCGTGCAGTCCGTGCCGTCGACGCCGTCCATGCCGTCGGCCACGACCACCGGGTCGACACCGGGGCAGGTGATCGTCGCGGTTCCGGCCACGTCGTCGCGCGTCACGGTGCAGGGTACGGCATCGGTGCCGTCCTTGATGACGACCGGGTCCGCGCCGGGGCACGTGATCGTGATCTGGCCCGTGCCGGTCGTGGCCGTGCAGGACTGGCCGTCGGTGCCGTTGGTCCCGTTGGTCCCGTCCGTGCCGTCGCTGACGACCACCGGGTCGGCCCCCGGGCACGTGATGGTGACGGTGCCCTCGCCTGCCGTGGCGGTGCAGGGGCGGCCGTCCTCGCCGGCGGCGCCGTTCTGGCCGTTCGTCAGCGTGACGCTGTTCTCGCCGCAGGTAATGGTGATGGTGCCGTCCTGGTTGGTGGTCGCGGTGCAGCCCGTGCCGTCCGCGCCGTCCTCGCCTGCCGGTCCGGAGGGACCCTCGCAGGCGGCCATTCCCAACAGGGAGACAAGCAACACCGTACACGTCCAGGGACCGACAAGACTACGCATCCGGGTACCTCCGTTTTGCAAGGAATTCCGCCCGCGTGGCGCGCGTGAGTCGAATTTGCGACATCTCGGGTCCGATTGTCAATCAAATAGTGAATTAGTCCGGGATGATTCGGAAATATGGAGGTCGGGGACGCGGGGCGAACCGGCTCACTCCCCCCACTTCGAGGGGTCCTTCACGATGTCGCAGTCGATGAAGGGCACGCCGGCGGGGTTCCTGAACGGCGAGTTGCAGTACTCCAGGAACATCGCAACGGCCTCGATGTCGATGCCGCCGTCGCTGGCGCGGGGTCGCACCGAGACGGTACCGTCCGGGATGCCGGCGTCCCACGGGTCCCAGCCCGTGAAGGTCTCGAAGTCGGCGACCGCCTGCGTCCACTGGGCGTGCACCAGCCTCGCCTCGTTCCAGGTGAGGGGCAGGCCGACCGACGCCGACTGCACCAGCAGGACCGCCAGTTCCTTGAACCATTCGTGGCTCTTCGGGCCCGGGTCGTCCGGCAGCGGGTGCATGTAGCTGTCGATGCGCTGGTCGAGGCCGTCCAGCAGGATCCAGGCCTGCCGGGCCAGGTTGTGCACCAGCGCGTTGCCGACCGCCGCCATGTGGTAGTCCCAGATGATCGGGATGTTGTAGAAGTGCGCCACGCTGGCGAACTGGTCGTAGATGCTGCCGATGCAGTTGCCGCATTCCTCGGTGCGCCGCTCGCCGTAGGCGATGAAGTCCGTGACCAGGCGCTGGCAGCACTCGTTGGTCGGGTCCAGGTCGGTGTAGCACACGTAACTGCCCAGGTCCTGGTCGCTGCACGGGATGATGTAGGCGTTGCCGTCCTTGTCCTTCGTGCGGATGTTGTACCCGTTCTCCGCGATGTCCTTGTTGAACCCGACCATCAGGTCGTACGTCTCCTGGCAGGCGCTCCTCACCCATTCGTCCGGCGCGTCGGCCAGCACGTAAGGCAGGAACATCGTGGTGCGCGTGATCGACCGCACGTCGTCCTTGCTGCGCATGTTCGTGACCCACAGGCTGCCCCAGGTCGGGTTGTGCGGCCACGCGAAAGTGTGCGCGTTCCAGCCGTCCTCGTTGTGGTACATGGCGCTGAACTCGACCGCCTTCTTGCGGCCGTCGTCCTGCCACGTCGCCGCGTCCAGCGTGAACGACTGGTCCATCGGGAAGATCGCCCGCGCCATCAGGAACGGCGCCGGGTCGTTCTCGTCCCACACGAAGCCCTTCACGACCGCGGACAGGCCCTTGCAGTACTGCTCGGTCAGCTTGGCCCACTTCCAGTCGCCGGTCAGCAGGTAGCCGCCGATGACCTCGGACAGCACTTTCGACCCCGGGATCCACATGTTGTGCTCGCCGCCCATGTGCCGGAACGTGACGGTGTCGCCGGCCTTCTCCACCTGGATGTCGTTGTGCCAGGCCAGGTAGTCCGCCTTGCCGGTGCTGGGATCGACGCCCGTCGAGGTCCGCAGCAGCCACCGCGCGTAGTCCACCTTCTTCCACAGGCCGGTGACCTTCTTCGTGAAGGCGGTCACGTCCGCGGCGGCGATCGGGTCGCCTTCGGCCGGCCGGGTGTACTCGAAGGGCAGGGCGCGGGCCGGGAAGGGGCCCTCCACCACGTCGGGCAGGTCCGGGACGTCCGGGGCGTCCTGGTCGATCTCGGCCGGAACGTCGGTGGGCAGTTCGGGCGGGACGTCCGCCGGCAGTTCGGCCGGAACGTCCGCCGGGACGTCCGGTGCCACCTCCTGGGTCCCGTCCGGTGCGACCTCCTCAGGCAGTTCCGCCGGCAGTTCGCCGGTCACCTCGACCACCTTCACCTCGACCTCTTGCAGCACGTCCTGCGGGACGTTCGTGTCGGTCTTGTCGTCGGAATCCGAGCACCCCAGGACCCACACGGCCCCGGCCAGCAGGGACAGGAACGCGAACCGCCGCATCTGCGACCTCCAACAAGGGATGGGAACAGGGTTCCCGACCGGGATGATAGCCGGAACCGCCCGGCAGGCGCTATCCTTCTGTTCGGTCGGGTCGGAGGATGCATCGTGGTCGGCGTGGCGGTGGCGGTGCTGCTGGCGGTGGTGATGCTGCCGCTGCCGGCGCTGGCCTTCGGGCCCGTCGCCCATGTCGACATGGGCCTGGACGTCATCACGCAGGCGGCCGGTCTGGCCTCGGCCGCGGCGGCCGTGGTGCGCGCCCACCCGCAGGAGTTCCTGCGCGGCACGCTGGGCCCCGACCGCGAACTGGCCAAGAACCTCGCCGCCTACGAGAAGCACTCGCACAACTGGGAACGCGTGCTGCGGCAACTGGATGGCGCCGGCGACGACCCGGCCCGCTCCTTCTTCCTGGGATGCCTGTGCCACCTGGCCGCGGACGTCGTCGCGCACAACTACTTCGTGCCGATGAAGATCGTGGAATCGCACCGCGCCCGGTACGCGTCGCACCTGTACTGGGAGATGCGCTTCGACGCGCGCGTCCGCAAGAAAGGCCAGTTGAAGGCCATCCGCGCCCTGGGCCTGAACTCCCGCGAGCACCGGCGCTTCCTGGACACGGTGGTGCCCGGCAACCTGCTGGGGCCGCGGTTCAACGTCCGCCTGACCGGCATGGCGATGCGGCTGCAGCGGGCGATGGCCTTCCAGTCGCTGTCGTCCTACCTGGACCGGGAATCGCGCCTGTCGCTGGCCGACCCCGAGGTCAGGGACGTGCGGCGCCTGGCGATTGCCTCGCAACTGTCCGTGGTGGCCGCGACCGGGCAGTCCCCGGTGGCGGCGATCGACGCCCGCGGGATCGACTCGATCGCCCGGGCCCTGCGCATCCGTCGCCACCTGCGGGCCCTGGTGTTCCGGCTGGGAGAACCGAACCCGCAGGCCGCGCGGATCGTGCACGAGAGCGTGCGGGAGTTCCGGGGGCAGGTGGCCGTGCTGCCGGAGTCGCGGCGGGGGTAGGCGGGGTCGGGCGGGGCGCGGGCGGGCCTACTGCGGGCCGACGTTGGCGTAGGCGGTGGCCTGGAAGCCCTGGTAGTCGATCGCGTCGGTGCGGCCCAGCGAGAAGCGCGGCGTCGGGTCCGGGAACGCTCCCCAGTAGTTGTGGGTACAGGCGACCTTGCCGCCGTTGGTGATCGCCGACAGTTCCGTCGGCTTGACCACGGTGGGCTCATTGGACGCGTAGTAGTACGCGATGTCGACCACGGTCGAGCCGTAGTAGCTGGACGAGTGGTTGTCGGTCACCTGGGCCACCAGGGTGGTCGCGTTGTGGGACTGCAGATCCACGAAGGCGCCGGACGTCGAGGTGCTGGCGGAAAAGACCTGCGTGCCGGACGCGTTGTCCTTGCGCACGAACCCGTTCTCGTAGTTGTAGTAGTCGTAGTCATACTCGCTGTAGGTCACCCGGATCGCGAGGATCGTCTCGCCGGCCGGCGTGCTCCACGGCGGGGAGGTCTTGGTGCCCGAGTAGCTGGCGTCGGTCGTCGCGGACAGCGACGGGTTCGCGGTGGTGCCGGCCCACTTGACCGCGTTGCCGAAGAGGTTGTTGCCGATCTTGTCGCCCCCGATGACCGGGTTCGGGTTGCCCGACCCGGTGCTCCACAACAGCACGCCCTCGCGGTCGTTGTACTTCACGGTGCTGGTGTATAGGCTGCCCGCGCTGGTCCCGTCGTAGCGCACCCCCAGCAGGTTGTACTGGATGTTGCAGTGGTCCACGGCGACGCTGGAGTTGACGAAGTACAGCCCGTTCCCGCCGTTGTTCGCGATCGTGCTGTTGGAAAGCGCCAGCCCGCTGGTGGACGACGACACGTGCATGCCGTCGCCGGTGTTGTCCTGCAGCGTCAGGTAGTTGGCGGTCAGGTTCTTCACGCTCTCGACCTTGATGCCGCGGCTGTTCCGCCGCGCCGTCACGCGGGTCAGGGTGACCTGGTCGGATGCGCCGGTGTTCGACCGCAGCCACAGGCCCTGCTGGAAGTCGTCCTGCAGGGTCACGTCGGTCAGGGTGTGCGAGCCCGTCTCCAGGCGCAGGCCGGTGTGGCCGTTCTCGAAGGTCGTCCAGTGGATGGTGCTGGTGCCCGTGCCGCGCACCTTGACCTCCTGGAAACTCTTGGCCGCAGGCGGCCCCGCCGTCGTGAACGTGACCGGGCTGCCGGACGTGCCGTTGACCGTGAAGGTCGTGTTGACGATGTCCAGCGTGTAGTCGCCGACCCCGTTGCCGTCCTGGTCGATCGGCGCGAACTGCACCTTCGTTCCGGCGTCGACGGTCAGTGTCGTGCCGCTGACGGACAGGTTGCCGGTCACGAAGATGTCGCCGGACCAGGTGGTGGCCGCCGAGATGGTCTCGCCGCCGACGTACGGGCCCTTGGACCACGTGGCGTCGAACGGCACGCCGACGAAGCCCTCGATGTTCGCCGCGCCGGGCGTGCCGATCGTCAGCACGTCCAGCGCCTTCGGGAAGGCGCCCCAGTAGTTGTGCTTCAGGTCCACGTTGCCCGACGCGGTGATGACGGACATCTCGCGCACGGCGCCCGCCTGCTCGAACGCGGCCCGGTCCAGCGACGTGGATCCGTAGTACGAGGAGGAGTGGTTGTCGGTCACCTGGACCACCAGGGTGGTCGCGCCGTGGGACGAGACGTCGGTCCAGCCGCTGATCGGGGTGCTGGCCGACCAGACCTGGGTGCCCGAAGCGCCGTCCTTGCGCACGTATCCGTTCTCGTAGTTGTAGTAGTCGTAGTCGTACTCGCTGTACGACACGCGGATCCACTGCACGGCCTCCCCGCCGGGGGTGGACCAGGCGGACGAGGTCTTCGTGCCCGAGTACGAGGCGTCGGTCACGGCCGAGATCCCGGGCGACACGACCACGCGTGCCTTCTGCAGCGCGTTGCCCAGGATGTTGTTGTAGTTGACGACCGGCGTCGGGTCGCCGCTGTTCCAGGTGATTCGGACGCCTTCCAGCCCGTTGCCGGTGACCAGGTTCCGGGTGACGGTGCCGCCGCCCTGGCCCAGCCACTCCAGGCCGGCCTTCGTGTTCCCGGACACCGTGGAGTTCGACAGGTTGAAGGTGCCGCCCTGCACGAAGGCGCCGCGGCCGCCGTTGTCGGTCAGGTTGCACTGCGTCGCGTTGTGCGTGCCGCCGCGCGAGGCCACGCCGTCGCCGGTGTTCCGGGTGGACGTGACGCGGGTCAGCGTGGCGGTCTTCCCGGCGTCCTGCAGGTACAGGCCCTGCGTGCACAGCCGGACGGTGGTGTCCCGGACGGTGGCGTCGTCGCGCACCTCGAACCCGATGTCGGCGTACTCGACGATGGCGAAGTCGACCGTGCTGCCGGTGCCGTTCAGCGTGATGCGGTTCCATGCCTTGGCGTGCTTGTGGTCCGCGCCGTAGACGGTGAACAGGACGGGCTTCCCCGCGGTGCCGTTGACCTTCAGGGTGCCGTTGATCGTCAGGTCGTAGTCGCCCGTGCCGTCGGCGTTCTGGTCGATGTAGGTGAACAGGATCGACGTGCCTTCCGCGATCGTGAGGGTGTTGCCGGCCGGGACGACCACGTCGCCCGTGACGACGATGGTGCCGGTCCAGGTGGTCGTCGTGACCGAACCGGACACGACCTGCATCGACGACAGGGTGATGTCCTTGCTCAGGGTCGCGGTCTGCCCGATGCCGTCCTGGATCTCCATCCGGATGGTCTGGGTGCCCTCCGACGGGTAGATCCACGTCGCGACCTTCGTCGTCGAGAACTCGGTCTCCCAGGTGCCGTCGTTGTTGAAGTCCCATCGCACCTTCAGGTCGCCGGTCGCGGTCTCGGTGTCGGTGCTGGCCGACGCGTCGACGGTGACCTCCAGCGCGCCCGACACCACCGCCGTGAAGGACGGGACCGGCGGGTCGTTGCGGACCAGGAGGTGCACGCCGTCGCTGATGCCGGTGCTGCCGGCGCTGTCGATGGCCTTCGCCTGCAGGACGACGGTGCTGTCCTTGGGCTGGGACTGCGGGATCACGTAGGTGAACTCGTACGGGACCGTCGTGTCCGGATCGCCCGTCGGGACGCCGTCGACCAGCAACTGGACCGACGCGATGGACCGGCCTGCGGTGGGCGTCGCGTCCACCAGCGCGTTGATCGTCGAGCCCTGGGTGACCTGGGTGTCGTCGGCGGGCTTGATGAAGAGCACGGTCGGGACCTTGTCGTCGCCGACCGCGACCTGGCACGTCGTGCTGTCGGCCAGGCCGCCGTTGTCGGTGACCGTCAGGGTGATCGTCTTCGTGCCAGAGGTCTCGTACGCGTGCTGGGCCGTGGCGCTGGCGCCCGTCACCACCGCGCCGCCGTCGCCGAAGTCGAATGCGAACGTGACGATGTCGCCGTCGCTGTCGTTGGAGGCGGACCCGTCGGCGGTGACCGTCTGGCCGATGACGACCGAGCCGGGGCAGGACAGCGACGCGACCGGCTTCTCGTTGACGGCGATATTGGCCGCGCCGGGGGTCGGCGTGGCGCGGTCGACGAAATCCGCGGCGTTGTCGTCCGTGTCCGTATTCGCCTCGTCGCGGGACAGGCTGTGGCCCGCCGACGGCTTGGCGACGGCCGCGCCCTCGCCCGCGAACACGTACGTCGTCCCGAAGTCGCCGTACCCGATGGCGTCCACGACCCGGGTGCCGTAGCGCAACTGCACGTTGTCGGGGCCGTTCTCGTAGTCGACGTTCATGTCGAACTGGTCGCCCTGGTCGTGGATGGCGGCCGCCGAGTTCGGGTGCGCGACGACGAAGTACCCGTCGGCCCCGATGGCGCCGGCCAGCGGGATCGCCTTGTAGTCCAAGCCCTTGTTGCCGTTGACGCCGATCAGGGTCCAGCCGGTCAGGTCGGTGCCGGCCGGGCCGGACAGTTCCACGAACACGTCGTAGTCGGTGCCGACGGCGTCGAACAGGATCTCGCCGATCACGACCTTCGCGGGCGGCTCCTTCTGCTGGCAGGCGCCGTTCGTGCACTGCTGCCACAGTTCGCAGGGGGCCGCGGTGCCCCACTCCAGGCAGGTGTCGCCGTTGTAGTCGTCGCAGATGCGGACGGCGTTCCCTTCGCACTTGGCCTGATCCACGGTGGCGCACTCGCTCTCGCAGGAGACCGTGCACTCGCCCTGGCCACTGCACACCAGGGTGCCGTCGCACGTCAGCGGCGAGCCCCACTCCAGGCAGCCGTCGCCGTCGGTCTCGTCGCAGATCTCGTACTGGTTCGCGGCCCCGGCCGTGCATCGCCGGCTGTTCTTGACGCTGCACTCGTCCGTGCACGATAGCTTGCAGTTGCCCTGGTCGCAGACCAGCGGGCTGGCGCAAGGCGTGCCCGAGCCCCACTCCAGGCAGCCGTCGCCGTCGTGCTCGTCGCACAGGACCACGTTGCCGGCCTCGTCGCACTTCCTCGCCAGTTTGACCGTGCACTCGTCCTGGCACTGCGACTCGCAGAACCCGCCTGCGCACACCAGGCCCTGGTCGCACGGCTTCGGCGATCCCCACTCCAGGCAGGGGTCGTCGTCCCAGTCGTCGCAGACCACCACCGCGCCGGACTCGTCGCACTTGCGGGCGTTCTTCGCGGTGCACTCGCTCTGGCAGGTGTCGTTGCACCACCCGTTGCTGCACGTCTGCGTCTCGGAGCAGTTGATGACGGTGCCGTATTCCAGGCACGGGTCGGCGTCGATGTTCCCGCAGACCTTGTACCCGTTGCCGTCGCACTTGCGCGCGTCGGGCTGCGTGCACTCGTTCACGCACTCGGACTTGCAGTAGCCGCTGGCGCACACCAGCGTGCCGCAGTCCTCCGGGTCGCCCCACTCCAGGCAGCCGTCGGTGTTGTAGTCGCCGCAGACCACCACGGTGTTCAGGTCGCACTTGCGGGCGCCGATGGTGGTGCAGGCGCTGGTGCAGGACGTGGCGCAATAGCCCTGGCTGCAGACCAGGCCGCCCTGGCACGGGACGGGGTTGCCCCATTCCAGGCAGTGGTCTCCGTCGAAGTCGCCGCACTCGAGAACCTCGTTGTTCTCGCCGCACTTGTGCGCGCCGATGACGCTGCACTCGGCGTTCGCGCAGGTCACGATGCACGCGCCGGCCGAGCACGTCTTGCCGTCCTCGCAGGCCTCCGGCGCCGACCACTCCAGGCAGCCGTCGTCGTCGGCGTCGGAGCAGGTGCGCACGCCGCCCTGGTAGCAGTCCTTGTCGCCTTCCTGGTCGCACTCGGAGGTGCAGGCGGGGATCTCGGATCCGGGGTCGCCCGCGTTCTCGCCGGTTGCGGCGTCGTCGCCCGCCGGGTTGTCCTGGCCGGTCTCGCCCGCGGTGTCGCCCTGGCCCAGGTCGGCCAGCGGGGTCGAGGAGGACCCGCCGCACGAGGCCGCGAGGGCGGCGAGGAACAGGGGGATCGCGAGCACCGTTGCCGACTTCCGCATGACGTCTCCTGCTTCAAGCGCTTCGGGACGGCAGACCATATCCCTGTGCCGGGGCGATTTCAACCCGCGGGGGGGACGGGGCGAGGCAGGCGGGGCACGGGGGCCCCGCCCTACATTTCGGTACAAGGCCCCGTCCCCTTGCCTCCATCGAATCGCGACGAGGATTGGCGCCGCCTGCGGCCCGGTAGGGCGGGGGCCCTGTCCCCCGCCATCTGGGGAGCGGGGCCCTGTCCCCCGCCTCCTGGCTCGCCGCGTCACATCGGGCAGGGCCAGGGCTGGTCGCAGCCGCCAGGCTCCCACTGCCAGACGCCCCGGCCGTAGGCATTCGCGATCTGCTGGGCCTCCTCGAATGCCTGGCGGCCGGCCACATTGGGTTCCAGGATCATCGCGCACCCGTATCCCTGCAGGACCTCCTCCAGCCCGACGTTCCTCCCGTCCACGAAGACGTGGGCCAGCAGCCGGCCGTACCGGTCGGTGCACTCCTCGTCGTACTCCAGCCGGACCTCGCGGCCCAGCACGAGGGACTCGTTGTAGGCCGCCGCCTCCGGGCCCCAGCACTCGGTGGTGTTCGTCGATTCGGGCGTGTCCACGTCCAGGTACCGCACCTTGGTGCCGTCGGCCAGCACGACGGTGTCGCCGTCCACCACCCGTTCCACGACGCCCCTCGACGGGCCGCAGCGCGACCCGTCCTCGCCGTCGCAGCCGGCTGCGGGCAGCAGCGCCAGAACCGCCAGGATCGCGAGGGAAACCGGAAGGGCAGGGGCACGCTGCCTGGCCATCGTCCGCGCTCCGTTCAAGTGCCGGTCGGGCAGGCCGGGTTCGGGGCTGCGGGACTCCCGCTGCCCTCGAAGGCGCCCGTCGTGCTGCCGGGGCACCAGTTGGCCGGTTCGTTCGCCGCGTCGGCATTCGATCCGAAGGTCGGGTTCAGCGACTGGGACACGCCCTCCTTGCAGGCGGGGTGCGCCGCCGAGGCCAGAACCGTGTCCCGGGCGTCCACCACCGTGATCGTCGCGGCGCCGTCGTCGTTCGATCCGATCAGCAGGTCGAAGCCGTCCTCGAAGGCGTAGGCCGTTGCCGGCAGCCCGCCGTTCATCGCCGCGTCCGCCGAGCCCGCCAGGATCGCCCAGGTGCCGGCTGCCAGGTGCACGCAGGTGTCCGACAGGACCGGGTACTCGTGCGGGGTCAGCGTCGGGGACAGGCCGTTGCGGTTGACGACGCGAAGCCCGTTCAGGTCCATGTCCGCCAGGGCATGCAGTTCCAGCCAGTCCTTCGTGTCGTCCGTGTCGCCGGGCGACTTCGAGTAGACCTCGGTGATCACCAGGTCCCCCCGTTGCGGGTGCACGGCCAGCCGGTAGGCGTCCCCGTCCCGGCACTCGCCGGACAGGATGCACGGCTGGTTGGCGGCCCCCGGCGTGCCGCGGTCGCCCAGTTCCCCGTCGTAGACCGCGTCCGCGGCCGGCGGGCACCACAGGTCGGGCGTGTCGTTCATCGCGGGGTCGGCCGGCGTCGGGGCCGCCGCGATCGTTCGCGACGACAGTTGCCACGAGGCTCCCGTGTCCGGCTTGGGGGGACCGGGCACCTCCGCGCTGCCGTATGTGATGCTGTCCACGACCACGTCGTCGCACAGGACGGTGATCGTCGCCGAGGTGTTGTTCAGGACCATCTCCGGCCACAGGTATCCCCAGGGCCCGCTGCCCAGCGTGCCCTCGTTGCCGATCGCCAGGTACGCGCCCGGGGCCAGCCCCGGGTCCAGGAGGGCCGGGATGCGGTCCTTCCGGGGGTTGTTCGCCGGCCCGGCCTGCAGCACGACGCCGGTCAGCGACAGGGCGCGGCCGCTGGCGTTGTAGAGTTCGAACCACTCGGTCTGCGGAGCGCCTTCGACCGCCGGCTTGACCGGCGCGGCCATCACCTCGGTGATCAGCAGTTCCCCGGCCTTCAGGTCGCAGGCGGGCGCCTGCGTCCCGCCACCGCCGTCGTCGTCGCAGGCCGCCAGCGTCGTCGGCAGCACCGCCAGCAGGGCCGCCACCGCGGCGAGGCGAAGGTCGAACCGGTGTTCCCGGACCATGCGGCACCTCCCTTCCCGGTTTCCCGGCCGGCCCTAGAACCGGAACGTCACCGACCCCTGGATCCCGATCTCGTCGCGGGACGGGTCATCGTCGCCCACGCTCCCGTAGGTCCATCGCCCCCGGTGGTCCAGCCACCGGGTCCAGGCCCCGCGCAGCCGCAGGATCGTGAACCGCCCCGGTCCCATCGCGATCTTCTGCGACAGGCCCAGCGTCGCCTCGACGTAGGTCTCGCCGCGGCAGGACGCGGGAAAGCCGGACGGCAGCGTCGTGCCCCGCTCCTCGAAATCGCAGATCTGGTTCGACGCGCGTTCGGGGTCCGACACCGTGGAGCCGTCGAAGTACTTCACCCGCAGCGTCAGCGTGGGTCCCGGGGCCAGGTTCGTCGCCAGCCGCAGCCAGGCCGACCACGTCTGGTCGAACCTCGTCATCAGCGCGTACACGTCCTCGATCACGTGCCGCACCTGGAACGACACCGACGTCCGCGGGATGCGCGTCGTGCCCCCGGACACCGCCCAGGAGATCTTCTCGCCCCCCGAGTAGTCGCCGTCCTTGTTGGAATACGGCGCGTACGACAGCCGACGCCCGGACCGCTCCACGTCGCGGTCGTTGTACGTCGCCCAGGCGGCGAAACGCTCGTGGCGCGTCGCGTTGACCTGCACGCGCAGCAGGGCCTCCAGGTCCGTCGTCGCCCGCGCGGCGACGGTGGAATCGTCCCCGCAGAAGGCCGCGGCGTCGGCATCGGTCTCGGCCGGGTCGCAGGAGGTGTTGGGGTGCCGGTGGTGCCACACGTCCACGTCGGCCCGGATGCGCACCTTCCCGTGGGGCTGGTACAGCACCTGCAGCCGGCCGCCCAGTTCGTCCCGCGCCCGGTTGCCCAGGTACTCGTCCGCATCCGCGTCGGGATGCGCGTACGGGTTGTCGTACCCCGGCGAGAAGTACCGGAACGACGGCACGATCTCCAGGCCCTGCGCGGCCGTCACGCGCCCCTTCAGCACCGCCGCCGGACTGCCGCGATCGGTGACCGTCGCCTCGCCGGCCAGGTCGAAGATGCCTCGGCCGGCCCGGAAGTCCAAGCCGGCCGCGCCGAACAGGTCGCGGTTCTCGGGGTAGGGCGACGACGGGGCCAGGCGCAGGTTCTCGGCCTGCGGGTCCAGGTGCAGCCAGGACACGTAGCCGGTCGCTCCCACGGCGTTCCGGTCGTCGTGCCACCAGCCGAGGTTCGCGCCGGCGACGACCTCCCACAGGACGTTCGGCAGGGTGGGGTACCGGATGCCCGGGCGCCAGCCGGTGTCCGGATCGATCGTGCCGTCCCGGTCCTGCAGGTAGGGTGCACCGTCGGGGCGGTCGTACTGCAGGTCGGTGTAGTACAGGTCCTTCGGCCACGCCGACCCGAACACCGTGATGTCCAGCCATCCGACGGGCAGGTCGATCTGCCTGGCCCGCAGCGCGATGCCGTGGAAGCCCCGCTGCGGGGTGACCGTCCCCTCGGGCAGGCTCCATGTGGCGTCGTCGGCCAGGGTCCACCCGTGCGGCCGCTGGCTGCGGGAGTTGTCGATCGTCAGCCGCTGGCCGAAGCCGATGCGGTACGAGCCGCCGATGACCGACCAGCGGGGGCCGTCCCAGGCCAGCCAGAAGGCCCCGGGGTCCAGGCGCAGTTCGCTTCCCTGGGCCGAGAGGGTGCCGCCGGCCGGGGCGTCGTGGACCTTCCCCAGGCGGGGGCGCACCGCGACCAGGAAGCCCGCCGAGCCGTGCCGCAGGAAGTCGGTGCGGCCCGCCAGCCCGATGCCGGGCAGATCGTCGTCCGGGTGCTGGACCTGGGTGCGCCAGACGGCGCCGACGGTCGCCTCGGCCGACCAGTCCCGCGCCTCGACCACCGCCCGGTACGTGACGAACGGCAGGAACTGGTCGTACACGTCCCGGGGCAGGCCCGGCACCGCCAGCAGGTCCTCGACGCCCCCGAAGCGCCCGCCCGGCGAGGCCGCGCGGGCCGCGACGATCGCGTCCGCCATCTCGAAGGTCACGCCGGGCAGGTCGTACAGGGCGTCGCGGTCGGCGGTGTTGACGTCCACCGGGTGCCGGAACAGTTCGCGCAGGCGGTCGCGCTCGTCCTCGGTCAGGTCGCCGTCGTAGTAGGCCTGGTCCAGTTCCGCCTCGTCGTCCACCCGGACCTCGACGGGATACGGGATCGCGGACGCGGGACGCGGAACCAGCAGGCCTGCCGACAACATGGCGAGGGGAAGGATACAGGGATACCCGAGCGCATGCGCGCGACCCGGGCAAGGCGGGCGCGAGGGACCGCGAGGATGGCGAAGAATCGACACCCGGGCATCGTAATCGCGGCCCGACCGCAGCGTCAACGGCCAGGTCGCCCGGCGTCCGCGGACGTGCGGCCCTCCCGCGCTTTCCCGCGCGCCGGAAACGCACGCGGGGTGCGCGCGTCGCCCCTCCGGTTGACAGGCGGTGCCAGGAGCCGTTGAATACCCCATTCGACGCCCGGACCTCGACCGGGCCCCTGGAGGAGACACCATGAACATCCGTCCCGTCCGTCGCGAGGCCCGGTGCGTCCTGGCGATGCTGCTGGCCACCGCCGCGATCGCTTGCGATTCGCCCGGCGGCCCCGAGCCCTCCCTGCCGGCACTGGGGCGCCAGAATTCCTTCATCGTCAACGGCACGCTGGAAACCGGCTGGCCGGCCATCGGCGCGCTGACCGCCAGCATGCAGGGCTACTACATCGGCGAGTTCTGCACCGGGACGCTGATCGCCCCGCAGTGGGTCCTGACGGCCGCGCACTGCGTCACGCCCACCGACGAGTTCCCCGTCACCCACGAAATGACCCGGTTCTTCATCGGCAACGACGCCCTGCCCACCGGCAGCCAGCAGAACCCGCAGCCGCCGACGACCGGCACCTTCTACCAGGCCGACGCCTTCTACCCGCACCCGGACTACGCGACCTCCGAAACCGGCGAGACCGACAACGACATCGCGCTGGTGCACCTGGCGAAGGCCGTCGCGAACGTCGCTCCCGCGGCACTGAACGCCAAGGGGATGGACGGCAGCTTCCTGAACCAGACGGTGGCATACGTGGGCTTCGGGGCGACCGAGGGCGTCAACTCGACCGGTTCGGGCGTGAAGCGATCCGGCACGATGAAACTGATCACGATCCAGCGCCACGACTACGTCAGCCAGTACGGCGGCCAGGGCGTCTGCTTCGGCGACTCCGGCGGCCCCGGCCTGCTGCAGATCGAGGGTGTCTGGAAGGTCATCGGCGTCAACTCCACGGTCGGCAACGACGGCCAGGATCCGTGCCGCGGCATCGCCAACCACACCCGCGTGGACATCTACGTGCCGTGGATCAACGAGTACCTGTCGCTGCCGCCGCCGGACTGCCGCAAGACCGGCCAGGAATGCGAGTGCGCCGAGGCGTGCAGCCAGCTGGACGGCACCTGCAACAACGACGTGTGCCGGAACTTCGACTGCCAGGCGGTCTACGACTGCATCGTGAACTGCGGAAACTCCGACGAGACCTGCCAGCAGACCTGCTACAACCGCGGCACCCAGGACGCGCAGTCGGCCTTCATGGGCATGATGCAGTGCTTCCAGGACCGGTGCGGCAACGTGTCGGACAGCCAGTTCCAGCAGTGCGCCTACCAGAACTGCGGCACCGAGATCAACACGTGCTTCCCGGGCGTCACCGGCGACCGGACCTGCGAGCAGGCCTACGACTGCATGGTGGAGTGCAGCGGGGACCGGAACTGCATCAACGAGTGCTGGGATTCCGGGACGACGCAGGCGCAGACGCTGCTGAACGCGGTCTTCCAGTGCTTCCAGGTCCAGTGCGGGTCGCTGACGGACGAGACGGCCTACCGCGAGTGCGCCTGGACGAAGTGCGAGTCGCAACTGGTGGCCTGCATGCCGCCCGACGAGTGCAGCATGCTGGGTGGCGACTGCGCGGTGGGCCTGGCGTGCTGGCGGGCGCTGGGTGCGCACACGGACTGCCGGGCCAGTTCGGGCAAGCCGGAAGGCGAGCCCTGCCTGAAGATCGCGGGCAGCACCGGCGTTCCTTGCGGGGACGGGCTGGCGTGCGTGCAGGACGGCGGCGGGTACTTCTGCCGGCAGGTTTGCGTCTCCGGGACGGAATGCGCCTCGGGCGCGGCGTGCGTGTCCCCGCTGGTGGAGGGCTGGGAAGGCTGGGGCTACTGTCCGTACGTCGCGTGCATCGATGCGGACCAGGACGGGACCTGCGCGCCCACGGACTGCGACGACGGCGACGGGGCGGTCCACCCGGGCGCGGCCGAGGCGTGCGGCAACGGCGTGGACGACGACTGCAACGGGCAGACCGACGAGGGCTGCGCGGCGTGCACGGACGCGGACCAGGACGGGCGGTGCGAGGACGTGGACTGCGACGACGCGGACCCGGCGGTCCACCCGGACGCCGCCGAGCGATGCGGCAACGGCGTGGACGACGACTGCGACGGACAGACCGACGAGGACTGCCAGGACTGCACGGACGAGGACGCGGACGGCTACTGCGCGGACGTGGACTGCGACGACGGCGACGAGTACGCGTTCCCCGGCGCGAACGAGTATTGCGGCAACCGGATGGACGACGACTGCGACGGGCAGGTCGACGAGGGCTGCGAGGCCTGCACGGACGTGGACGGGGACGGGTTCTGCACCGACGCGGACTGCGACGACGGCGACGCGTCCGTCCACCCGGGCGCCGCCGAGACCTGCGACAACGGCATCGACGACAACTGCAGCGGCACGATCGACGAGGGGTGCGACACCTGCGTCGGCGAGGCGTGCCCGCCCGCGGTGAACCCGGTCGCATCGAAGGGCGGCGGCTGCGCCTCGGGCCCTGCGCGTTCCGGGGAGGCGCTGCCGGTGATCCTGATGGCGGGGCTGCTGCTGGGCCTGCGCCGCGTCCGCCGCCCCGTCGCCTGACGCCGCGGGACGTTCCGGGACAACGCCTTGAAGGGAGGGCGCGGTGGGGTCGAAGGCCGCGAAGAACGTCTATGCCTGGTCCGCCGGGGGGGACGAGGGCATCGTCCCGACCTGGGCCGAGTGCGAGGCGCGGGTGGCGGGCCGCAAGGGGGCCCGGTACCGCGGGTTCGCGACGCGGGCCGAGGCGCAGGCCTGGCTGGACGCCGGCGCGCACTACGAGGACAAGGCCCTTCGCAAGGCCCAGGAGCGGCTGGAACTGCCGGAGGACGCGGTGTACTTCGACGCCGGCACGGGACGCGGGACCGGCACCGAGGCGAACGTGACCGACCGCGACGGCACGCCGCTGGCGCACCTGGAGGCCCCGTCGCACGCGCTGACGCCGTTCGGGACGATCCGCCTGTCGCCGGGACGGACCAACAACTACGGCGAGCTGCTGGGCTGCTACTACGCCCTGAAGGTGGCGCGCCGCCTGGGCCTCCGGCGGGTTCTGGGCGACTCGGCGCTGGTGCTGGACTACTGGTCGAAGAACCACCTGTCCGCGGACAAGCGGGCCACGGACCCGGACCTGGCGAAACTGGCGGCGATGACCGCGCGCGAGAGGAAGGCGTTCGAGGCCGGGGGCGGCACCCTGTCGCACGTGCCCGGGGGGAGGAACCCCGCGGATCTGGGCTTCCACCGGGACTAGTGCCCCGTCCGGCGATCCCGGTCCTGCCGCGGCGGGCGCCTAGTTTCCCCACTCCAACTGGCGCGTCGAGAACAGGGCGTCCGCCAGGCCGCGGTTCACCCGGAAGTCCCGGATCGACAGGATCGTGCGGTGGCCGGTCCGGACGTCGGTCATCTCGACGCTGGAGTATCGCGCCACGCCGTGGAAGTCCTTCAGGTCGCTGCCGACCAGGCGGCGCACGGGCGTCCCGGTCGCGTCGCGGTACTCGGCCACCTGCTGGTAGAACCCCTGCTTCGTCACGGTGACCTGCGCCTCCGGGTGCTGGGCCTTCGAGCCCGGCTTCGGCCGGCACAGTAGCGTCCACGACGCGTCGTCCTGCGAGACCAGCGTCGCGTCGTACTCGTCCGCCCATGTCGTGGCGGCCATGTCGTCGTTGGTGAAGTCCGACCCGGCGAAGGTCTGGTTCAGGTTGTGCGCGGCCACCCGGCGCACCTTCTTGAACCCCGGCAGGTACACGTAGATGCGATCGCGGCCCTCGACCAGCGTGGACATCCCCTTCAACTCGCCGGACAGCATGCGGATCATGCGCATGTGCAGCCCCTTCTGCTGGATGCCGAAGTCGTAGGACTTGATCGCGCCGTCCGCGTCGATGATGGTCATCGTCACGTCCATGGCCTGGTCCGCGTAGCCGCTGATCGCCTGGTCCATGCGCTGCAGGATCTCCGACGGCGACAGGTCCTTCGCGGATGCCGTCGTCCCGGTCGCCGCCGCCAGCAGAGCCGCCGCCAGGAAGGTGGCGGCGGTCGTTCGCAGGTTCGTTCGCATCGATGCCTCCGTGCAATGAGGGCGCGCCCCGCTGGCGGGCCCGACACTCGCCTTCGCAAGGGGCGTGCCGCCGAAACGGGTCGTGCAACCTACGGGAAATACACGGGAAAGGTGACGCGTCGGACGGCGGAGGCCGTGCGGTCCGGCACGGGCCGTGCGGTCCGGCACGGGGACGGCCGCGTGCGGCCAGGGGGCGGGGGGTGGGCGTCGCCGGCGGTCCTTTGGTACGCTTGGCCGATCCGGAAGGACGGACGACGATGACGGCGCAGGCGCGCTCCTGGCTCGGGCTGGCGGCAGTGGTGCTGGCCGCGTCCATGCTGGTGGCCGGCGTCGATCTCGCGCTGTCGGCCGTCGTGCCCCCGCCGGGCTACCCCGAGGCGGAGGACGGCCTCGACGACCTGCAGCGGGGCGACCCGACGGTGCTGGTGCTGGGCTCCAGCCACCTGCGATCGTTCGAGTTCGTCGCCGGGGAACTGGCGCGGCGCACCCACGGCGCCCAGAGGCTGGTCGCCGTGCCGGTCGACTGGGGCAAGGCGTCGTCGTACCGCTGGACCTGGGAGAACCGCCTGCGCCCCCTGGTGGACCAGGCGGACCCCGCCGGGAACCGCGTCCGGCCCTCGCTGCGGCGCGTGATCCTGGTCACCCAGTGGTGGGACTTCCGCAGGCTGGGACCGGACGACGACCCTCTGGTGAACCTGCCCGCCCGCGCCTGGACGTTCACGGACTGGCTGGCCGACGTCGCGCGGGACGGCGTCACGCCCTACAACCAGAACTACGTCGTGCACCGCTGGTCCCGGCTGTTCCCGTTCTCGGCGCTGGTCCAGTACCGGGGCCGCACCGCGATCCTCGACTGGCTGAAGGGCCGGGCGTCGCCCGAACGGGCCGCCGAGGCCCTGAAGGCGCGCTATCGCGAGAGGCTGGCCGGGTTCCGCACCTACGTGGAGCGCGGGGCGGACCGGCTGTTCGACGATGCGGACGTGGCGGCCTTCCACGCGATGGTGTCGGACTGGCAGGCGAGAGGGATCGAGGTGACCGTGCTGCTGTTCCCCCGGATGCACGGGATGATCACGGACCGCGCCCGGCTGGCCCCGATCGGGCGTTTCTCCGCCTGGATGGCGGGGCAGTGCCGCGCGCTGGGCGTGCCCCTGATCGACCTCTCCTGGGAGCACCCGCTGGAGGATGCCGATTTCGGCCAGGATCTGGACCACCCGACCGACGAGGCCAACCGGCGGCTGGCGGCGTGGCTGCTGGACGGGCCCATGCGATTCCTGGTGGAGGGCGGCGAGGCCGCGGCTGGCGGAATCGCGCCGGGAGGAACGCCGTGAGCCCGTCCTCGGTGGAGTTCTTCTACTTCCTGCCGGCGGTGCTGGCGCTGCACTGGGTCGTGCCGCGGCGGGCGGCCTGGCAGAACGCGGTGCTGCTGCTGGCCAGCGCGCTGTTCTACGCGTCGTGGGACCTGCACCTGATGCCGATCCTGGCCGGCGCGATCGCGGTGTCGTACGGGGCGGCGGCGTGGATGTCGCGGCTGC
>CALJUR010000140.1 GCA_937975765.1 uncultured Myxococcales bacterium | reverse complement strand
AGCGACCGGCCAGCACGTCCAGGTTTACGCGGTTTCTCGTGATCGGCGACACCGGGGGCCGGATCTGGCTGTCGGTCGGCCCCGAGGTCATGAATCTCGGCTTCGACGGCGTACTGGGAGACCCCATCCCGTCGCTGGAACTGGATTATAACGGCCGGCTCCTGGGAGTCGCCCGGGGGCGAATCTGGGCGGATCCGGGCTCGAGCGAGGAACTCTTCTGGCTGCCCGCCCCCTGACGTTCCGGGATCTTGTGGCCACCGCAAACAACTACCCGGACAACTCCCGCCCATGCGAGAAGCCGCTCCAGGAGAGAAAGGAGGCTTCGACACGATTCGAACGGGGATGTGCGGACGGGTGGTCCCATCCGACACAGACAGGCGACAGCGCGGACCTTTCGCCTTCGAAAGCCGACGCGGGTGACATTCCGCAAGTCTCGGTGTTTTCGGAATTGCGTTGACACCGCCCCCCACCTATCATCGGCCCGAGGGGCGCGCCGGAAAATCCTCCGTCGCAGGCCGTCGCGTGGTCGGGTGATCGCCCTGGGTTCGCGAGGCTACACGTTGATCGGGGAAATCTCCCTTAGCCGCGTCCCGTTGCCAGGCGCTTCGCTTGGTTTCCCATTCATTCGCTGTCATCATCGAGGAGACATCATGGTCCGCAAATTCACGACTGCCCTCGTAATCATCGGGATGGGCACCCTGCTCGCCGCTTCATTGAACGCTTGTGGCGAGGATGAAGGCACCCCCTCCACCGACGTGACGACCGACGCGGCGGGGCCCGATGATGTTCCCGTCACCCCGGATGACGGCTTGCCCTCCGACCCGGGTCGCCCGGACGAAGATGTCTCGGCCCCTGGGGATGATGGCGTCCTGGATCCAGGTGAAGATTCGTTCATCGACCCGGGCATGGATACCCTCCCCTCGGATCCCGGAGGGGATCCAGCCACGGACACAAACACCGACGAGGGAACCGGGGGCTCCATCCAGTTGAGCGGCGCCGTGCAGAAGGGGCCTTTCGTTGTCGGGTCGGCCGTCCAGGTGTCCCTGCTGGATGCCAGCCTGAACCCGACCGGTCAGGTGTTCAACACCAACACGAACAACGACCTGGGGGAATTCTCGATCGCCTTCGACGCCACCGGCCCCGTGAGCCTTCAGGGCAGCGGCTACTACTACAACGAGGTGACCGGGCTGCTCTCGGCGTCCACCCTGGCGCTCAACGCGTTCTTCGTTCCCGAGGGCAACGGGCAGCAGAAGGCCTACATCAACATGATCACCCACTTGACGACCAACCGGATCAAGGCGCTGGTCGCCGGCGGAAAGCCCTTCGCGGACGCGGTCGCGCAGGCGGAATCGGAACTGCACGCCGCACTGGCCATCACCGGGCCCGGATACTCCCCCGACGTCAGCGCGATCGGGATGAACGTGGCGGGCGGCGACAACGACGACAATGCGTATCTTCTTGCCGTCAGTTCGGTGCTGATCACGGTGGCCGCCGCGCGCCAGGGTGCCGTCGAGTCGAACATCCAGGAGGTGCTGAATCGGACCGCCATCGATCTTGCCGGTGCCGCCATCACCACGGCCTTCAAGCAGGAGGTCACGACCGCCCTGCTGGCGGTGGATGTCGGGGCGATCTCCCGCCGCCTGGCAGCCCGCCTGCGCGCAACTGGGTCGGACGCGACCGTCCCGGACATGAACCGCGTGCTCGACCAGGACCGTGACGGCATCGTCAATGCGACTGACAACTGCCCGCTGGCACCGAACGCCGACCAGTTCGACGACGACCACGACGACGTCGGCAACGCGTGCGACACGTGCCCGGCCACGGACTGTCCGGCCCCGAATGCGTGCCTGCCGGCCACGGCGGGCATCCACGAGCAGGACGTCTGCTATCCGCCCTGCATCACCGACGGCGAGTCCCTGTTGTGCGATGGGGGTACCTGCGTCGGGGTCCCCTGGCGGGACAACTCGGGGACTCAAGGGCTTCTTTTCATGTGCACGTCGGAATGCGATCCGCTGGCCGACGACGCCTGCGGCCCCGGGCTGTACTGCGGATACGTCGGCAGGACCACGCAGGTCGGGATCACGTACTCCGGGACTCCCCCCGATCGCATCTTCGCCTGCGTCCCGATCCCGCTTGAGCCGAGCACCTACGACTTCGAGGCCTGCTTCACGTCCTTCACCTCCCCCGAGGGACTCCGGGTGTGCCTGGAGGGCGGGACGTGCGACCGGAACCCCGACGGCCTGCAGCTCCGTGACGGCTGTCCGGAAAGCGAGGTCTGCACGACCGTCCTCGGACCGACCTGGGGCCATTTCTGCGTGCCGACCTGCGATCCCCAATCCGCCCCCTCCGACTGCCCCGGCGGGCTGCCGTGCAGGCCCGATGCGACACCCGGCGCGACCTGGGGCCTGTGCGACATGCTGCCCTACGGCGAGGAAGGCATGCCCTGCGCCCCCGGCCGCACCTGCGAGGAGGGCCTGTCCTGCCAGTCCTGGACGTTCCAGGGAATGCCGATCTGCCTGATCCCGGACACCGATTGCTGCGTCCCGGTCTCCCCGGCTCCCGGCCTCTACGAGGCGTGCGGGACCGGCAACACCTGCGCGGACGGCCTCCAGTGCTCGACCGCCAGCGGCCAGTGTCCGGCCGGCTTTGCGAACTGCTGCATCAACGCTGCCCTGGTCGGAACCGAAGGGCACGCATGCGGGGTCATGGGCACCTGCGACCAGGGCCTGACTTGCATCGGCGATGCGGCGTGCGGCGTGCTTCAGTATTGCTGCCTCGACTCGGCGGGCCCCGGAGGCACCCCCTGCCCGGCGCCGGACTTCGCGTGCTCCACCGGGTACGGCTGTGTTCCCAACGGGCAGTCCGGTCTCGTCTGCCCCAACGACGCCCCCTTCTGCTGCGTGGAGGGCGCAGGGGACTCTCTGGGTGACTGCATCATCGGGGCGATGGGGATGAACTCCTGCAATACTGCATTCCTGCTGTGCATGTCGCCGCCCGATCCCCTGAGGTGCAACAACCCCGCAAGCATGCGCTGCTGCGTACCGAAATAGGATCGAGGCCGTTCCCCGTCGTTTTCAGCACTTCGGTTTCTGGCGGGGTCCGTACCCGGATTCATCGCCATCGAACGCCCGTCGTTGATCCCGCCAGTGCGGGTGCTGCAGCACCTCTCGTAGCGACCGCTCGGTGACTCGGCTGCCGGCTTGCAGGAACAACACCGCCTCCTGGATGTCGGGAGCGAGGAGCAGCAGATCCATCACCTGGCTGACGCGGGCGCGGGTCCAGCGGAGGCGCCGGGCGACCTCGGCGCGGTCGGCGATGCGGCCGTCGTCGATCATCCGCTGGACGTGGTGCGCGAGGGCCAGGAGGGCGGCGACGTTGGCGGGCCGCTTCCCGATCCAGGGGCCGGTGGTTGCGGGTCGCTCGTCCGCTTCCGGAGCGGGGCCGGGGGCGAGGTCGTAACGGCGCTCGCGCCGCGTCCGGTGAAAACTGCCCCGGAAGACCACGGTCCCGCCGGCGCCCTGCCCGTCCCCGTTCGGTTCGATCGTCATCCCGCCACCCCCGCGTAGGCACCCTGCCGCGCCGGGCCAGTCCCGGCCAGCGACACGAGGTGCGCCTCGATCGTCCCCGTCTCCTCGTCCACCTCGACGCGGTCCACGACGGCCCGGACCAGCCGGATCCGGTTCTCGGGCGTCATGGCCTCCCACAGGCTCCCGAAGTCCCGCAGGGCCGCCGCGATCCAGTCGGCCTCGATCCGGGCTGCGTCCAGTGCAGCAAGCCGGGCTTCGATCGCCGCGAGGCGCTGTTCCCGGGCGGCCTGCTCGTCCGCGAGGTGCCCGATCTGGTCCTCGAGGGCGGCGCGGGAAGCGGCGTTCCGGGTCCGCTGGAGGTTCCGGGCGAGCCGGGCCTTCTCGGCGGCAACGCCGGCGATCCGCGTCGGCAGCCCCCGCCGCTCGAGCGCCAGGTCCTCGCGCTCCCGGTCCACCTTCGCCCGGATGGCCGCTCCCACGTCGACCGCCAGCGCCCTACCCGCCGGGCCGGTCGTGGCCTCGCGGATCCGGTCCACCACAAAGTCCTCCAGCGGCTGGGCCGGCAGGGGCCGGGCGGGACAGGCGCCGCGCCCCTGCTTCTTCCGGGTCACGCATTCGTAGTAGCGGTACTGCTTGCCGTGGGCCCGGGCGGTCGCCGGGGTCAGCGCGGCCCCGCACGACCCGCACCGCAGCAGAGCCGTCAGCAGGTAGTCCTGCGAGCGGCGCCGGGTCTCGGGCCGGTCCGGGTCCTGCCGGGCGGACAGAAGGGCCTGCACCTGCTCCCACGTCTCGCGCGAGACCAGGGGCTGGTGTTCTGCCTCGTGGAGTTCACCGCCCGAGGCGATCAGGCCGGCGTACAGGGGATTCCGGAGCATGCGGTACACGTGATCCGTGCGCCACCCCTTCTTCCTGGCCGTCTGCGCCCGGGGCACCCACCCCTTCTCGGTCAGCGCCCGGACCACCCCGAGCAGGGACCGCGTCGCGAGGTACGCCTCGAACGCTTCCCGGACCACCTGGGCCTCGACCTTGTTGACAACCAGCTTCTTATCCCGAACCCCGTAGCCGTAGGGCAGCCGCCCGCCCGTCCACTTCCCACGCCGGCGGGAGGCCGCGATCTTGTCGCGGGTCCTCTCCGAAATCATTTCCCTTTCGAACTCCGCGAAACTCATCAACATGTTCAGGGTCAGCCGACCCATCGCGTTCGCGGTCGAGAAGTTCTGGGTGACGCTGACGAAGGCCACCCCCCGCCGGTTGAACCGATCCATCACCCCGGCGAAGTCCAGCAGCGACCGGGACAGGCGATCGACCTTGTAAACAACAACGATGTCGATCCGGCCGGCGTCGATGTCGGCCAGGAGCCGCTGGAAGCCCGGTCGCTCGAGGTTGGCGCCGGTGAAGCCGCCGTCGTCATATGCCTCGGGAATCAGACGCCACCCCGCGGCGGCCTGGGACTTGATGTAGCCCTCGCAGGCCTCGCGCTGGGCGTCGAGCGAGTTGAAATCCTGTTCCAGCCCGACCGAGGTGGACTTGCGCGTGTAGATGGCACATCTCTGGACCGCGAATGCTGCTTCCTGGATCCGGGCCGTGGGTCGGTACGCCGCCATCACGCCACCTTCCTGGCCGCACCCGAGCGGGTCGCCAGCCCGAAGAAGAGGAAGCCGTTCCAGCCCGAGCCCGTGATCGCCTTCGCAACCGCCGTCAGGGTCCGGTACTGCACGCCTCGGTGCTCGAAGCCGTTGTCGAGGACCGCTACGAGGTGTTCCTCGCCCCGGTGGACCTTGCGAAGGACCGTGCCGACCGGGGGTAGGCGCGGATCCCGGGCCGTCTGCGCCGGTGCCGGGACCTTCGAAAAGACCGGCTGCGCCGCCTCCCGAGCCCGTCGCGTGATGTCCGGCAGGAAGTGCCCGTCCAGGATCTGCTCGATGCGATCCCGCGCCCGCTGCGTCAGCCCCCCCTCGGCGACCTCCTGGATGCGCCAGGCCAGGCGCTTTCTCAGGTGGGCCTTGTTCCGGGAGGCGGTCGGCTGCCCGTATAGAACCAGCCACCGCTCCCGCATCTGATCGACCGTCATGTCGTGCAGCGCGGCCAGTTGCGCCGGGACGTCTCCGAGCGCCTGCCGCGCCGCCTCTGCCCTGCCCTTCGTCCTCATGCCGTCCTCCCCGTCTCGCGAGTCGCGGCGGGGTCCCCGCGACCCCGCTCCGTGACCGCATCAGGGCTCGCTTCCGAAGGAAGAGCAAGGCAAGAATCCGCATCACTCCAAGGGCTTGTGTCGGTCCGGTTGACGCACTCGGAGTCGGCCAGGATCCGGGTCAGCAGGGTGCTTGCCAGCACGTCCACCAGGTCGTCGCGGGACGTCTCGGTCCAGGTCGCATCCCGGACCCACCGAGGCGGGCGTCTCGGAAGCGTGCTGCTGGTATTCCTGCTGCCGGCCATCGTCACCACCTGTCCCGACGCGGCCCGCGCCGGGTCCACCAGTCCGACATGTCCCCGAAGGGCTTCTTCTGCCGCTCCCGCTCCAGGTCGTGCGAGCCCCTGTAGAACGGGTCGATCCGCTTCTTCACCGGCCGCTTCGGGCGGGCCGGCGGGGCGGGCGAGGGTTCAGGAGCAGTGGGAGCCGCCGCCTCGGGCGATTCGGTTCCCTCACCGGGCACCGGCGCCGGGGTCGCCAACGGCACGTGGACCGGCCCGACCGGCACCTCCAGCCGCAACCCGCCCATGACCAGGGAGTGCGCGGCGGCCAGCGCATAGACCATCGTGTCGAGCACTTCGTTGCGCCTGCCCTCGGCCACCTTCTTCCATTCGACGACGGGGTTACCCTTCCGGTCCCGAGTCCTCACCCGCCGCTCCGCGGTGAGCTGGTCCAGGAAATCCGGCACCGCCGCCACGATGCGATCCGGGATGTGGACGTACTTCGGACCCGGGCTGACGACTCGCAGGTACGCGGCCAGATCGTCCTTCGCCGCGATGGTGTGGACCAGGAAGAACGGCGCACGGGTGCGGCCCTTCCCGGAATGCCGGACCCGCCGGTCCCAGATCGGGCCCTTGGAGTCCTCTCCCTTGATCGCGTAGACGTGCCAGCGTAGCCGGGGCCGGCAGTATTCCAGCACCCGCTGGGGCAGGTAGCCAGAATCCACGCAGGTCGCGGCGGCCCGCAGTTCCCGACCGTCCCGCGTCCGCCACACCCGCCGCACCACCGCGTCGTTGCGGGCCCAGGCGTCCTCGTCCCGGGGGTCGCTCAGGATGACCGAGTAGTCCAGGATCCAGGCCTCCCAGCCCAGGCCCCAGCCGACCGTAACGGTCTCGACTCTGTTGTCCTGCACGTCGGTGCCGCACGTGATCGTCCGCACGCCCTCGGGGATGGCCTCGCCCCAGTCCGGCTCGACCCGATCGGCCAGTTCGTGGGCGTCGATGGCCTCGCCCGGCTCCGCGAAGACCTGGGCCAGGCGGACGTTCACGAAGGACCGCAGTTTGTCGATGCTGCCGGTCTTCGCGACCGCATTCGCCGCCTCCCATTCCGCGGCGATCTCGCCCCAGGACAGCCAGCCAAGCGGGGCGTACAGGGCGTTCAGATGGAACGACACGATGAGCCCGCCGCCCAGGTCCGGTCGCGACGGCACCCACCGTCCCGCCGGCAGGAAGGTGTTCTTGTCCGCCTCGTCCCACGCGGCCCCGCAGGCCCGGCAGACGTAGTGCGCCTCGTCGGGGCGACCCGGGGTCCAGATCAGCCGGTACTCCTTCGTCTCGGGATCCCGCCAATCGAGCGGCTGGAACTCCCCGCACCGGGGGCACGGCACGTGGTAGTAGCGCTGGTCACCCCGCAGGAACCACTCGTGGATCTCGGAGTCGTTCTCTACGGTCGGGGTCGAACAAAGGAACGCTTTTCGAGCCGCGCCGAAGGTCGTCTGCCGCGCCAGCAGCAGCGAGACGCCCGCGCCCTCGTATCCAACATTCGCCTTCCAGCGATCGACCTCGTCCATCGCCACGTACTTCGCGGCCATGCGGCACAGTGCCGATGCCGAGTGGGCCCCGACGATCCGCAGCCTGCCCCCCGGAAACCACTTCCCCAGGACCGTCTCGCTTTTCTGGCGCGAGACCGGGTTGCGAACGCGCTCGCGAAGCAGCGGGGACGCCGTGATCATCGCGTCCAGGCTGTCCTTGCTCCAGTCCCGTGCGTTGAGGTCGGTGTCGAGGGCCACCAGCATCCGGGCCGGGTAGTAGCCGCCCATCACGGCCAGGAGCCAGTTCTCGAAGGTCGTCGTCTTGCAGCCGGCCTGTGCCGCTGCCTCGTAGGCGACCACCTGGGCCGGGTTGTCCGGATGAAGCATGTCCTGGATCTCGCGGGTGTACGGCGTCAGCGCCGACGAGTACATCCCCGGCACCGACGACGACTCGGACGGGATGACCCGGTTCGCCTCGGCAATCTCGGTGATCGACAGCCTCGGGCGGGGTGCGACCGCGTCGGACCCGACCCGGCGCATCTCCCGCACGGCCTCGGCCCACACCCTCTCCTCATCCGGCAGCGTCGAATCCATTCGCCATCTCCTTCAGGATCGCCTCGACCTCGGCCTGCAACGCGGCCCGGATTGCCGCGGCGTCCTGGCCCACCAAGCGGTTCGCCAGGCGAAGGGGCATCGCCTCCAGCGTCGCCCGGGCCGCCGCCAGGGTGTCCGCGTACACCTGCACCGCCTGGGCCTTGGGGATCAGCTCCCCGGTGCGCTCCCGCAGGCGAAGCTGGCCCAACTTCGCCTTGACCGCCTCGGACAGGACCCGAGCCCGCAGCAGCTTCCCGGCGTCCCCCGACACGCTGCCCAGGCCCGTGTCGCCCCGCTCCTCGAACGTCCGCTCCACCGGGGGTGCCGGTCTGCGAAGGGTAGTCGCCGACAACTCGGATAGCGGAGCCGCCCCCGCGAACACCCGATCCGGCTTCCCGCCCCGCAATGGATCCCGGCCGCCGTTGACCCGGGCCACGGTCGCCGCCTGGTCCAGCGAGCCGTCGGCCCGGCTCACCAGGAAGCCCTGGGCCCGCCAGCGCCGCACGGTCCGCTCGTTCACGCCAAGCACCTGGGCGGCCCAGGCGTCGCTGAACGTCCGGCCATCTCGCGGTTTCCCGGCCATCCCCCTACCCTCGCTTCGCCCCGATGCGCTGCTGGACGCGGAGCCACACCACGTCCTCCAGGACGGCGTCGGCCAGGTCAGCACTGGCCTGTCCCGGCCGCCTCCCCTGCACCACCCGACACAGCCGGTCCCGGACCCCGTCGCAGACCGCCCGGATCTCGTTCACGAGCCGGTCGCCCTTGTCCCCACGCACCGTTTTCGACCCCGTCCTCGTTCCCATCTCGCTACCTCCTTTCCGGGCATCCAACCCGGACATTGATCCCGGGCATTCCGGACATTCCGGACATCCCGGGCGCAATAATTCGCGCGGCCCGGCTAGCGGCTGCGGGCCGCGCGCGGGACCGGCGGCCGGCGTCCCCCACAGAAGGAACCATGCCGGTGGGGGGGTACCGGTCCCCCCTGCCCTCGCCTTCGCCCACGTCATCCACCGGAGCCGACCCCGCCTCGATGTCCCAGGGCGCCAGGCAGTCGCCGCAGACCAGTTCGCCGTCCGGCAGCCGCTCCGCACCCGTCCCGACCCAGACCACCCGCCCGCATCGCTCGCACCACCCGTGCGACGACGTGGTCGTGCTCGCCAGCGTCGCGGCGCGCTCCTTCTCGATGAACCTCCGGATCGCTTCCCCATGGCGTTCCACCGCGGCCCGGACCTCGGGCGTCATCACCTCGGGGTTGCCCAGGCAACGGACGGCACCCTCCCCGTCCAGGGTCACGACGCCCCCGGCCTCCCGGACCTGCTCGATGAAGGCGGCGAGTTTCACGCGTCACCTCCCGGCACCAGGCCATCCAGATCCTCGTGGTCAGCGGCGAGTTCCGGGTCGGGCTCCGGAGCCACAACGTTCACCGCAACGTTCACGACGGGATTCGTGGTCGTTTTCGCATGGTTGCCCACGCGTTCCGCCCCTTCGTGAACGTCGTGAACGTCCGGGCAATCGGGCCTCGCGCATGCGCACGATCCCGAGCATGCATGCGCGTCCGCGCGTACACGGGGTTGAGCAACGTTCACGACGTTCACAGACCCATCAGGTCCGTCGTCATCTCCAGCACTTCCGCCCGTGAACGTCGCGACCCCGACGTTCACCAACGATTCCCCGAGGACCTCCTCCAGACGCCAGCGCTGGGCCCCCTGGTACTTGTCCGCCTCGCAGACCCGGTGCCCCGCAACGACCCGGTCCCGCAGGCGGACCAGGTGCGACCGCCCAAGCCGCGTCCGCTGGGACCGTTCGCTCCCGTCCCCCAGTTCCAGCACCTCGACGGCCAGGGGGTACAGGTCCGCAACGCCCACGGCCTTGTCGCCGTGCTTGTCCCACCAGGCCTCAACGAAGGCCCGGTCGTTTTTCCCCTCGACGTCCGCCTGGTCGTAGAACTCCGACAGGTTGCCCAGGAAGCCACCCACACCAGCGACGTCCAGAATGCCCCCCATGACCGCGGCCCAGGCCTCGTAGCTGCCAAGCGACGCATCGCCAGAGGGCCGTCCCGCACGGACCCAGGCCCGCACCAGGGTCAGGGCCGCCGCCACCAGGTCCCCCCGACGCCTGGCAACCCAGCCACGCAGGTCCGGAATCCGGAAGCCGTCCCGTTCCCAGGGCCGCTCCACCTTCGCGTCGAGCCCGATCCGCACGATGCGACGGACGACCTCGTTGGTGGTCCGGGGGTTGTTCCCGGTCGCCAGCCACAGGCAACGGATGGGCAGCGTCGTGTTGCTGGACCGTCCCAGCACCCGATCCGTCCACGACGTCGCCGTCAGGGCCGAGGCCAGCGCGGACCCGCCCAGCATCCGCGTCACGTTGTCGAGCATCAGGATCGACACCCCTTCCAGGAATGCCGCCGTCAGCCGCTTGCGCGTCTCGTTCTCGTCGGTGGGCACGACGCCGGCCGGGGCAGCCCGCCCCGTGGCGATCATCGCGATCACGTCGCACAACAGGCCCGCGCCCGTGCCCGGAGCCGGCTTCGAGACCATGTGCAGCGGGGTCGGCCCGTCGATCAGTTCCCGCACGAGCGGCAGCAGGATCGCCGCCAGTGCATGCGCCCGGTCCGATGCCCCCACGAACGGGAAGTCCGCCAGGGGCTCAAGCAGCACGTCCCGCGCCTGGGCCACGTCCTCGGGAGTGGGCTCGGCAGGCACCGACGGCACTTCGAAGCCCGCCACCGGCGCGTACCAGGTCCGGCTCGCCGCGTGGTAGCCGGCGTCCGTCTGGACCTCGCCGTTCCGACCGACGATCGGCACCGACACGATCCGGACCAGGGCAGGCAGCCGGATCGACGGCTCGGCCAGGACCGACTTCACGACGCTGTCGGGCGGATACGCGGGTCGTTCGTCGCCGCTGTCGGCATCGAGCCGGTACCAGCGGATGACCTGCGACAGCAGCAGGCGCGCCGAGTCGATCCCGTGGACCCGGATCGCGGGTCCGTCGTCGCCATCCCGAACACCCACGATCAACGAGGCATCCGGCGACCGGAACAGCGTCGGTCCGGGCTGGTTCAGGTCCAGGAGGACCGGCCACACGCCCGCGACGATGGCCGCCAGATCCCCGTCCACCGCCATTGCGGGTCGGGGGTCCGGCGCCGGCGTGGGCGCGGACGAGTCGCTCCCAGCCCGGGCCGATTTGCCCGTCAGCTGCGGCTCCCAGGCGGCAAGCCACTCCGGGCCCGTAGGCGCGGCGGCCACCAGATCCTTCAACGCGTCCTTCGTCCGGCCACCGGCGATCCAGTCCGACGCGTCCTTGATCCCAGGGAACTCCAGCACCCGGACCCGATCCGCTGCGACGCCGGCCTTCAGCAGGGAGCGCACGACGTCCGCCGCGTGCCGCTGGCCGGGGAATCCCTTGTCCTTCGGTTTCTTCGGAGGCGGGTCGTTGTCGGGGCAGACCACGATGCGGGCCGCGGTCGCGAGGGGCTTCGCGAAAGCGGCATCCCACTTTCCGGCCCCCTGCGGCGAGGTCGTCGCCACCACGCCCAGGGCGGCCATCGCGTCGGCGTCCTTCTCACCCTCGACCACGAAGACCGTCCGGCCCTTTCCGACCGCGGCGATCACCTCGGGCAGGCGGTACAGGACGCGCCGGATGGGCTTGTCGTCAGGACCCTTCAGGCATTCCACCCATTCCCGGCCATCCGGGTCGCGCCGGATCCGGTCGGGCGGATCGTGCGGGGTCGCAGGCCTGCGCTGGTAGAACTTCTTCGGAAACACCCGCACGGTCTGGTACTGGAGTTGCCCGGTCTCGTCGCAGTAGTCGTAGGTCGCCTCGATCCTGGACCGGCGGGACCCACGGTCCTCCGGCTCGAACACGTCGCGTTCCTCCAGGCCCATCGAGGCGAGCACCTCCTGCCGTGAGCACCCCGCGTGGCAGTGGAACCGGATGCCCCGGCCGTCGGCGCGGAAGGTCAGGGACGGGTTGTGGTCGTCGTGGGCCGGGCACAGGGCGCTCCAGTCCCGGGCGCCCTTGCGCACGCCCTTGAGCCGTCCCGCGAATTCCGCAATCGTCAGCATCGACACTCCCGCTGCTCGTTGCCCCGTTTCAGCCCCCTGCCCGAATGAGTTCACGCCCGATTCGGGGGCCCGTTCCAGGTGTGTTTCACCCGGCCGACGGCTCCGCGTCCGCACCAGTGCCAACCGGATGGGCCACGCTTCCCTGCCGGGCAGCCGCCAGGATCGCCTCCACATCCGCCCGGGCCATGCGCCGCGACCTCCCGAACCGGTAGCTCGGCCACTCGCCGGTCACGATCTGGCGGCGCACGTAGGTCTTCGACAACGCCAGCGCCTTGGAAACCTCAACGACCGTCAACAGGGGCTCGTTCATGTCCGTTCCTCCTCTCGCGCGGGACGGGACCACCCCGTCCTCTCCGGCGTCCTGCTGCCGACGGGGCTCACTCCAGGCGTAATTCACCGCCGCCGGCCCGCCATCGCCATTCCAATCGAACCCAGGGGGCACGTTCCCGGCGTGTTCGCTGCCCCGTGCTCCCAGGGCGATTCCACGCCCCGGGGGCGTTTCCCATCCAGGCACGATTTCGCCAGCAACGAACGGGTGCGTGCCAGGCACGTTCGATCGTCCCAGCGCGTCCATGCCCTCTTCTTCCTCCACGGGGGCGTTGTCCCTCCCGGCGTGTTTCACGGAATCTCCGCGTTCGCCACGACCACAGGCCACACCAACGACACCACCGCGGGGCGTTATGCATCCAGTGACGTTCGCGCCCATGGTGTCCTCGCCGGGCCTTCCTTCCCCCAGGACATCACGACGCGACGTAATGCATCCAGTGACGATTCACAGGACGCCTCCGGCCCTACCCCGTCTAAGTCACCGTCCATCCTGATAGACGCCATCCCGACCGGCGTTTGGGGCGACCACGTGGTCGCGTCCGGGTTCGGGGGCCTCTTGCCCCTCAACCAATCAAGAGCCGGCCACCCCCGGATCGCGGACATCGCCGGCCGGTGTGGACCGCAAGCGGCCCCAGGATGTCGCAGGCGGGTTCTAGAGTTGCGTCGTGATGCTGATGATCGGGATCTCAGGGCACTCGGAGGACCATACGCCATGGACTCGCCGGGCCTGTTCGCGATCGTGTTCCTCGTGCTGTTTGCCCGGTTCTTGTGGAAGCGCTTCCGATAGCCTTCTCAGGACCGACGCTTTCTCATTTCAAGTCGCCGGTTCCGCGAACCTGGCAGCGTGGTAGATTCGCCGTGATAGGAGATTCCGTGAACCCGACACTGACCGTTCACCGCTCCGCGCACGAGATCGGCGGCAACTGCGTCGAGATCGCCTGCGACGGGCACCGCCTTCTGCTGGACATCGGACGCCCGCTCAACGCCGAGCCCGACCGCGAACGGGACGCGACCCTGCTCCCCACGACCCTGGACCTGTCCAGGCCGGTGGACGCCGTCGTGCTGTCGCACCCGCACCAGGACCACTACGGCCTGCTGCAGGTGCTGCCCCCCGAGTGGCCCGTTTGGAGCGGCGCCCCAACCGACGACCTGATCGGCTTGATGGGCGACATCTTCAGCCTGCCGCGGACCCACCGTTTCCGCCACTATCGCAGTTCCCGGCCCTTCGTCGCGGGTCCATTCAAGGTGACGCCGTTCCTGGTCGACCACTCTGCATTCGACGCGCACGCATTCCTGGTCGAGGTGGGCGGCCGGCGGGTCTTCTACTCGGGCGACCTCCGGTTCTCGGGCCGGAAGGCGGCCCTTTCGCAACGGCTCCTCGACCATCCGCCGCGAGACATTGACGTCCTGCTACTTGAAGGCACGACCCTCGGGCGGAAGGGTGCGTTCCCGACCGAAAGCGACCTCGAGGCCCGGTTCGTGGACCTGTTCAAGTCCACCCCGGGCCGGGTGTTCGTGACCTGGTCAGCCCAGAACGTGGACCGCACGGTCACGCTGTACCGCGCCTGCCTGAAGGCCGGGCGCACGCTCGTGGTCGACGTGTATTCCGCCGACGTCCTGGATCGACTGTCCAGATTCAGCAGGCGGCTCCCCAAGCCCGGCTCCGACAACCTGACCGTCGTGGTCACCAGGAAGATGGCCGACATGTACCGATGGCGCCTTGGACGGCCAGACTTCATCCCCGAGCGCTGCGTTCCCCACGGATGCAGCGCCCGCCGGTTGAACGCCACGCCCGAGAAACTGGTCGTCATGCTGCGGTGGGGCCTCTTCGAGGATTACGAGCGCGCTGGCGTCCGCCCCACGTCCGACGATGCCTGGGTTTTCTCCATGTGGTCTGGCTACCTCGAACACCCGACGCACCAGCACATCCAGTCGTGGTTCGAGACTGCAGGGGCAAAGGTGACCAGCATCCACACCAGCGGTCACGCCGCGCCCAAGGACCTGTTCCGGTTCGCCGAGGCCGTGAAGCCCCGCTTCCTGGTCCCGATCCACGGGGCCGACTGGGACCGCCACGTGGGATGGTTCCCGAACGTGATGCGACTGGCCGACGGAGAAGTGTTCGAGATCCCTGAGAAAGGAAAGTTGGAATGATCAGCGATGCGTTCAAAAGGGTGCGCCAGGAGGTCCGGACGCACCTCGGTCGGCCGATCGACGTGCCGGGGTCCAGCCTGCCCGGCGTCGAGTGGGACGCCGCCTGGGACCACAGTGGCCGGATACTGGATCTGAGCGTGACCCTTCCCCTCGCCGCGTTCCACCAGAACCTCCAGACGGACTTACCGGCCGCGCCCTCGTTCCTGCTGTGTTTGGCGTACTGGATCGAACGGCTCCCGGCCCGCAGGGGATGCTTCGTGCGCTGTACTTGCCGCATCGATTCCTCCGGGTGGAGCGGGCCGTCCTCGCCGGCCACCAGGACCGACCGGCATATCTGGCGGTCCCTCTTCCTGGTGAAGGAACTCGAGCGCATCTTCCCGGATCGCCTGGTCTGCAACTACGCCGGAAGCGTTCCGCCCTGGCGCTGGCCTACGCACCCCAGGTTCAACTCCCCGGGCACCCGCCCCGGGCCACAGGGCAATCAGCCGCTTCCGATCAGGGTGCGCGAGGCCGACATGGAACTGTACATGGCCGGGAATCCCACAGTCATTGCGGCCTTCCCGGTCCAGGGCCCGGACGCACCCACCTTAATGCATCGCCAACTGCCGGTCGGCCTGTTCGAGCAACCGGTCTCCCGCCGTACCGGGGTCGCCCCAGGTAACAAGTCACAGGTCGACCTCTGGAGCCTTTCACGGGACGAAACGGTCCTTCACCTCTTCGAGTTGAAGATCAAGGGCAACCAGAAGGTCGGCATCATTCCCGAAGCACTCTACTACGCGCGCCTTATCGGGTACGCGCGCGTCGGCCTTCCATGCCCATGGGGACCACATGTCCTTCCGGACGGAAGGAAGGGCAAGGCGCCTGCCGATTTTTCCCGAGTGCAGCGCATCGTGATGTGGCTGACCGCGCCCGACTTCCATCCCCTGGTCTGGTCCGCCGAGGGAACTCCCCTGGAATGGTTCAACCGGGCCCTCCAATCCAGCGCGATCGAGTTCCGTGTCGCGAAGTACCATGCCGTCCAGCCCCCAGTTCCGGGTGCGTCCTCATCCGTTCAGTGGGACACCACGTGGCCCTGATGCCGACCCGGTAGTTCACCCCCGTCCGTATCGTCACGGTGAGAGTCACCGAACACCGCCCACAAGCTCATTCGTAACCAACTGATATAAAGCGGTTATTTCCCTTGCAATGCCCCGATCGTCGAGCAAACATGCCCTCACGGAGCGGAGACAACCTGCTGATTTGTAAGGAGGAACCCATGGGCAGCGCGATGAAGAACCTGATCGAGACGGACACCCGGAAGACCCTCGGCGGCAACGCCCTGGACCTGGTGCTGCGCTGGCGCGAGGCCGGCACCCACTGGCGCCGCATCCAGGCCGAGACGCTGCGGATCGCCGCCCGCATCTGCGAGTGCAGCGAGAACGCCGGCTGGTGCGTCGAGCCCGACATCGGGTGCGGAATCCTCGGGCGCGGAATGATCGCGACGACCATCCGAATCGAGCTGGCCGAGGGCGGCGAGACCGAGATGACGCTGGCCCAGATCCTGGTCAAGCAGGTCGTCGAGCAGGCCATCGCGGACCGCAACGACTGAAGGGGGTTTCCGATGCCCACCACGCACGAGGTCCAGGTCTGGAACCACCAGGGGTCGCGACGGACCCGCTGGTACGCCTGCGAGGTGATCGGGCGCCACCCGGCCCCGGGATCGTTCGCGAACGCCGGGCGGACCGAGGACTGGTACGACGTCCGTCTCCGCGACGGGTCGGTCTACGAGTTCTGCAAACCCGAGTGCGTGCGCGCCAAGAACAAGGGATGACGCGGACGGGCCGACCCGGGGGAGGTCCCCGGGCCCTGCCACCCGCATGGACATGGAGGACCACAATGGACACAACGAACACGATCGAGTTCCAGGGGATCACGCTTCCGAAGACCACGTTCGCCAGCGCCGAGGTCGGGCGCGAGTACGTGACCGTCCAGGGCTACAAGGTGGCCGTGATCGAGGTCGAACCAACCAGCCACGCGGTGATCCGGACGACCAAGGGCAAGGAACTCCGTACCAAGGCCGACGCCCGGTGCTACGGCCCGATCCCGGTCGAGGGGTCCGCGACGGACGCCTCCCCCGAGGCCATGGCGCCCGCGGAGGGCGAGCCCGCCACCAAGCGCAAGCGCGACATGACCATCGAGGACCTGCGCGCTGAGTACGCCCGGGTGATCGGGCGCGAGACCGGGTCCACCGACCGCCGCTACCTGATGTGGAAGTTGTCCGAGGCCGCCAAGGGCAAGATCCAGGTCGGTCCCGTCAAGAGGCGCCCCGCCCGCGACAAGACTGCCACGCAGGTTCTGCCCCTGGGGATGGACCGGACGGTGGTCGCAAAGCTCGACACCGCCTGGAAGGCGCTCGGGTTCAAGACTCGAATGGCCTTCATCCGGGACGCGATGGTCGCCTACCTGCGCGACCATGAGGGGGCAGAGGCCAACGCTGCCGCCGACGCCATCGAGGCCGAGGGGTTCTGACGGACCCGCCTTCGCCTCGCGGAACGTGAGCACGGCGGGATCCAGTCATACGTCTGGTAGATGTCCGACAACCGAACGCGCGTCCCATCCCGCATATCGAAGAGCGAGTGCAGGGGATTCTTACCTCGCCTCCGGGTCCTCCCGCGAGCGTCCTTGATGCCCCCCACGTGCACGGCCACGAACCCGTTTCCCCGCGCCAGGCTCTGCTCCATCTCATACCGCACGAATCTGCGACTTGCTGTCCTGGGCCCGATCAGGACCACTGTCACGGACGTCCCTTGGAGCGCCCCATCGATCAACATCTTGATCGCAGCGTCGCTTTTCTGCTTGGATTCCTCCCAAAGCGACTTGTCCAGGAAGCCGGCGGCCTGTGGGTCCTGGGTCACCCAGCTGTTGCGGACGACGTTGGTCGTCCACACGTCCCGGTAGTCGAAACTGAAGAACGCATGTCGCATCGACGCGACTCCTCGAGAAGGGGACGCTCGTTCCTACCCGGGTACCCGCGGTTCCCTCAACGTCAGCAGAATCCTCGCCACCGCTTCCAGAAGATCGGCGGCGCTGGCACCCGGATCACCAAGGACGTCCAGGTCCGCTGCCACGTCGATCCCCGCGAAGAACCGGTCCGGGTCCTCCCGGACAGTCTCCCACAGGGTCCTGGCCATCCCTCCAGTGGAGCCGATCGGAATCGGATACCCACCCTGGGCGACGAGTAGGTCGAACTCTTCGCGGACTCCGGGGCTATCGATCGATGCGTGGCTGACGGGATCTGACTTCACGCCGGCGACGAAGACCCCGACGCCCGCGCCCCGAATCATGTTTCGCCGGTAGTCGGTCTGGAAGGCCTCCAGGTCCACTCCGGCCGGGATCACCTTCGGGAACGGCCGCAACGTCAGGCGTTCCCACCCCGCTGGGCCCGACCCGCCGTTCAACGCTTCGATGGCGCCAAGCGCAAAGCTGTCTCCTATGCCGTACCCGAAACCCGACGCGACTCGGTAGCCATCGGCGACCAGCCTGACTCCTAGTCGGCGTGACAGGTCATGGAGTTCGGCCAAGGGCCGGATCGTGTCTGCGTGAGCCGCTCCGGAGAAGAAGACGGTCCGGAGCCGCTGTTGCCTGGCGATTTCCCGCAACAGTACCGTGGCATGCGAGTGATCGTCGATCGGCACCGTGAGGATCCCGTAGCGCTTGAGGTCGTTCACCCGATGTTTGAATCGCGCCATGTGGTACGCGAAGTCCGCCTTGTCCGGGAAGTCGGCCTCTTGCGGTCGCCGGGTCACGTAGTAGTGCGTTCGACGATTCTTCCCGAGCAGAGACCGGATTCGAGCCAGGATGTACGCGACGTCAGGGTCAGAAAAACTGTACCCCAGGAAGACGAAGGTGCGACTCACGAGATCGCCTTGCAGAGCCTCGGCGAAGAGGGCGCGCTTGTCCTTGTCCGCGAAATGTTCGTAGTCATCCTTGGTCAGCACGGCCTCGTGCGGCTGAGTCACGTCGCCGTGCATCTTATAGATGACCACGTCTCGGCCCTTTCGGGTATTCGCAAGATCAGGGGGCGACCGTTTGACGTCTGCGACCTTGCCCGCAGCCTCGAACGCGTCCTCGATCAGACTGTCGTAGTTCGTCGTCCATACAACGTCCAAGGGCAAAACGGCCAGGATCTCGTGGCTCTCGGTCGGCGCGGCGTTCCGAACCAACTCGTCGATAATCGCAGCGTTCAGTTGGTCGCGGCCCCCGTGCTCGTTCTCATGGAACTGCGCCAGTTCGATGAGGTCGGTCTCCTTATCGACAGACAGGCCCAGATCGGTTGCGACAGACCGGAGGAGCCCCTTCCAATCGACGTAACCCGCGGCCCGCGACATGCCCGCGCCGACAAAGACCGCCGCGGAGCGCCTGGAAAGAGCCTCCACGAACGCCATCACGAACGCCCTCTGTGCAACCCTGGGCATGGCCGCTGCTACCTCCCAGCCTGGCGCGCCGCCGACTCGATCCAGGCACCAATGTTGCTATAGCCAGAGTTCGCGTTCCAGCCATAGAAACTGAACAGAGTCGAGAACGTATGGTAGGTCTTGTCGCCCAGGTCATAGACGACCGCCGCAAGCGGCATGGAGGGAGCGTCCGTGTACTCCCGCCACTCGCTTTCACCCATTTTCTCGAAGAACCTCAGCCGGTCGCCATCGATCTTGAACGCAAGATGGTCCAGGGGGTTCGGACCGGCCACGGTTGTCTGCCTCTGAAAATCCTGGATGTCGTGGATATCGACTGCCAGGATCCCGCTGCCGTGGATAAAACTCCGAACCAACTCGTATCGAACCCATGGACGCCATGCCGTCTGGGTGCCGTACAACGCGCAGGTGACCGACGTGCCGTCGATCCCCTCTCGCAGGAAGCGTTTCAGCGCATCAGGACTCTCCCGCTTCTTGGCCTCGAATACGGATGAGTCGAAGAAACCGGCTTCCTCCCGTTCCTTGGTGACCCAGGCATTTCTGACCACCCAGGCCCGTTGGACATCCGGGACGTAATGGAAGCTGAAGAACGTCCTGCGAGCCATCTTGCCCTCCTGGCCATAGTCGGGCTCGTCCAAACGCGAGCTCCGTTCAGCGTCGCCGAATCATATCCCGGGCCTGCGACATCGGAAACGGAATCAGGTCGAGGAGGATCGACGCCGACCCCGGAGGCTCCGTTTTGGACGGGCTTCGACGAGCGTCGCGCGGATGCGAGCGAGCAGTTCGTCGGCCGATTCGAAGGGGCGCCCATCCTGCCGAGCCAGTTCGGCCTCGGTGGGGACCAACTCGCCGCGGAACGCCTTCGCGAGCACGGCCTGGGTGAGGCGGTCGGCACGAGCGTTTGCGGCAGCAACACGGCTTTCGATGGAATCGGCAAGAACCAGGAAAGCATCAACTCGCCGAACGATCTCGTCGCGCTCTGGCGCAGGGGGTAGGACAACTCGCACATCACGAATGTTTGACAGGTTCAAGCCCGGTTTGCCAGCGCCGTAGGCCAAGTCAAGCAGTTCGCCTCTTGCGTGCTCGGTACTTCGCAGCCACAGGTGCAAGAACGGCGATGTACTCGGATCGTGCGGCCGGATCAGCGCAACGTGCTGGCTGACGTATGCCTCATCCAAGGATGTGGTTACGCGAGCGGCCTTCGCCACGTTGGCTCCCGTGATGGTGACAAGCAGATCTGCCTGCTGAACCCTCGTTCTTGCCCCTTCTGCGCTTTGGGGAACGCTCACATGGGCCACGTCGTCCAGCAGAAGTTCGTCGGTGCTGATGTCCTGCGACCGGATGAAGATGGCGCCGCTGCCCGCGTAGTACTTCGCCCACCCTCTGGACCCACTGGTTACAAGGGAAGAAAGCTCCCCGAGAGTCGCTGAAGTCCACCCCGGCGGAAAACCGTCTCCGTCCCCACCGTCACTTCCCTGTTGGGCACGCCACGCTTCCGTCAACCGCCCCGAGCACGCCGCCGCGAGCACGGCCTGGCGGAAGCGCTTCAGGATCCCGGGCACCCAGGCCAGCCGGTCCCGGGAGGCGTTCACCCCCGAGAGCACCTCGTCGAGTTTGGCGAGGATTCGGTGCTGCTCGGCAAGCGGCGGAAGGTCAAACACAAAGCCATCGAGAAACGATTCCGGCACGCGCTGCTGGCCGACCGAGCCACCCATGTTCGATTCGGCGACATCCCGGAAGCTCTGCTGGCGCACGAACCGATGAAGGAACTCAGGCAACACCGCCCCGGACGCCCGCAGCACGTGAAACTCGGACGACCCGAAACCCAGACCGTTGGCCAGATCGCGCGCGATGGCTGCCTTTCCGTTTTCCATGCAGGGCGTGATCTTGGCGAACAGGACGTCGCCTTCGCGAAATGCGGTGTACCCCTTCCGTACTTCGTGGAAGCCCCGCGTCGCGAGTGCCTCGATCGTCCCGGACTCCGCGCTGACGGCCGGCATCGGAACGAATGTCACCGGGGCGTCTGCCGGTAACGCGGACGCGGGTGGCTTCGAAGGGTTGATCTCCGCAATCTGGCCGATCGTCGTCCGTTCCCACCCCTCGGGGATCTCGTGCTCATCCATTCGAGTCCCCATTCCCCAGCATCCGGACCACCTCGTCGAGTTCATTGACTGCCGCGCGAAGTTCCGCGATGGCCTCGGTGGCCAGTTCCTCGGGTTCCGGCAGGTCGCCCCCGTCCTCCAGCAGTTCGTCCTTCAGCCACTTGAACCCGTCCAGCTTGAAGCCCCGGGCCTTGACCTCGCTGATGTGGAACGACCGCCAGCGATCGTCCGGCGAGTCCTTCGGATCGCGCCTGGACCGGCCGTTCGGGTCCGCCCCGAAGCACGCCTCGAAGACCGCGAAGTGCGCCGCCGTCAGGGGCCTGTCCTTCTTCGTGATGCTGGGCACGTTCGTGCGGGCATCGTAGATCCAGACCGTCTCGGTCGGCGGGCCTTTGGTGAAGAAGATCACGTTCGTCTTGGTGCCCGGGCTGTACGGCGTGAACGTCCCGTTCGGCACGCGCAGGACGGTGTGCAGATCGCATTCCTCGGTCAGCACCTTGAACACGTCCGCCGCCTGGTCGGCGAACAGGACGTTGTCCGGTACCACGACCGCCGCGCGACCGCCCGGCCGCAGCACGGTCAGGATGTGCTGCAGGAAGTTGAGCTGCTTGTTCGACGTGGAGACCACGAAGTCGTCCCGGTCGGGGGCCTGGTTCGCCCCCTTGGTCCCGAAGGGCGGATTCGTCAGGATCACGTCGAACCGGTGTCCGGACGGTGCCTCGTAGATGGTGTCGCCCAGGCGGATCTCGGGTTCCAGGCCGTGCAGGTACAGGTTCATCAGCGCCAGGCGGCGCGGGCGCTGGACCAGGTCCTGGCCGAAATAGGTCCCCTTCTTCACCCGGGCCGCCAGGTCCCGGTCCATGGCCCCGCCCTTCGTGACCTCGACGAACCACTCATAGGCGCAGACCAGGAAGCCCCCCGTGCCGCACGCCGGGTCGCAGACCGTGAATTCCCGGTGGACCCGGGGATCGGGCTTCATGCACCGCACGATGGCCTGGATCAGCAGGCGCGGCGTGAAGTACTGGCCCGCCCCCTTCTTGCCCTCGCTCGCCGCCTTCTCCAGCAGGCCCTCGAAGGCGGCGGCCTTCACGTCCACCGCCTCCTCGGTCCAGTGCGTCTCGTCGATGAGGTTGATGACGCGCTTGAGGTTCACCGGGTTGTTGAAGCGCGGGATCGCCTGGGCGAAGATGTCGCCCAGCAGGCCGCGCTGCTGGCCCATTCGGCGCAGCAGGTCCACGTAGTGGTCGGTCAGTTCCGTGCCGGATCGGGCGGACAGCCCCGTCCAGTCGCAGCCCTCGGGAAGAGCGACCCCCCGCTCGTCGGCCATCTTCACGAACAGCAGGTAGGTGATCTGCTCGATGTAGTCGCCGTAATCGATCCCGTCGTGGCGCAGGGTGTGGCAGAAGCCCCACAGCTTCTGGACGACGTCGCTCATGCCGCAATTGCCTCGTTGAACGATTTCAGGAGGTCCCCAAGCGCGCCGTCGAACGCACGGTCCGCCCGGTTCCAGCCGCCGTAGCGCTCGAAGACCGGGACCACGTCGAAGTCTGATGGCGCGACCGACAGATTCTCGACCAGGTGTCCGCGGATGCGTTCGAGCCACTGCCACTGCTCGGGCGTGAAGGTGCGGTCGGCGGTGACCTGGATGAAGGCCCGCTCGACCCGCTCCTCGGCAGTCAGCAGGGGCGAGTCGGCCCGGGCGGCGTGCTTGACCATCGAGATGATGTCCACCAGGGCCTTGTGGTACTGGGCCTCGTGCGCCCGCCGCAGGTTGTCCGGCGTGAAGCGTTCCTTGGTTCCGGCCAACTGGTCGCGCAACTGGCGCAGCGCATCGATCCCCCAGTCCCGAGGCCGATCCAGCAGGATGGCGATCGCATCAATGTCGGAAGCGTGGTCCTTCACGAACCGCGCGAAAGCCGCCAGGTAGTCCTCGGGCAGGTACTCGGCCCCCGCGCCATCCCGGATCATCCACCGCGTGCTGACCTCGTCCTCGACCGGGTAGGCGATCACGAAGGTCCGGGGCGGACGCGGGTAGTCCAGCAGCAATTTCTGGAAGTCCGGATTGCGAAGGATGGCCATCGTCGCCTGGAAGTCCGTGCGGATCCGGTCGGGCAGCCCCTTGGCGAACCCGGCGACGTCGCCGTCCGGGATGTGGGCCTTGAACAGGGCGAAGGCATCGCCGGACATCTCCTTCGCGACCCGGTTCAGGCGGCGCACCAGGCAGCGCACGTTGTAGTCTCGTTCCTGGTTGCGCCAGATCGCCTCGATGATCTCGGCGTTGGACCGGGCCACACCCCCCAGGGGGCCTTCCGAGATGGCCGTCGCGTTCCGGAAGTACTCCAGGATCGTTCCGTCAAAGCAATCGAAAACGGTGAAGTGGGACTTGTCCGGAAACCGCTCGCCCCGGCGGGTTCCGCGGCCCAGGATCTGCTCGAACAGGATGCGCGACTTCAGGGGGCGCAACAGGACGATGCATTCCAGGTCCGGGATGTCCACGCCCGTCGAAAGCAGGTCCACCGTGACCGCGATGCCCGGCTTGGCGCGATTCCGGAACTCCCGGATGCGCTGCAGGGGGCGATCGACCCGCCCCGTGATCTTGCAGACGAAGTCCGAGTCCTGGTCCGAAAAGACCTCCCCGGCCAGTTCGACGAGCTGGAAGAGGCCGTGGTCGGCATCCTGCTCGACGCTTCCGCCCTGGGTGCGCAGTTGCCCGACCACCTCGGCCACGATGGCGGGGTGCCTCTCGCGCAGGCGGCGGTTGACCTCCAGGAACGAGTAGTCGATGTCCGGCGTGTACCCGATCAGGCGGTACGCCCGCAGCAGCCCCCCGAACCGGCTCTGGTACGCCGACGCCCCGGGCAGCCCGTCGTCCTCGTCGATCAGGATTCCGGATACCCGGCCGTGGCGCTGGTGCAGGGCCCGAAGGCGGTCCAGGAGTTCCTCGTCCGTGAAGCGCTTCGCCCGCTCCTGGAGGATGGCCTGGGCCTGCGAGAACGTCTCCGGGTCCACGATCCCCTCGAACGCCCCGTCCTTGCGGACCCACTCCTCGGGAGGATTGGCGCGGTGGCGCTGCTTGAGCTTGAACGAGTGCCGGTTGAAGACGTTGTTCCCGATGTACTTCTCGTTCGACAGGACCTGGCGCACCGTGCCGCACGTCCAGGGACGGCCCAGGTCGGTCGGCAGCCCGCGGGCGTTCAGGGTGTCGGCGATGTCCCGCTCCCGGCGCCCCTCGTCCACGAATGCCTGATAGATCCACCGGACGGTCGCGACCTCCTCGTCCGGGCCGGGCACCAGCACCACGCGATCGGTCTGGAGCGACTTCTGCTCGCCGTGGCGCAAGGTCCCCTTCGGGGCGCCGGTCATGTCCAGCAGCATGCGCCGCAGCCCGAACCCCGCCATGCCGCCCTGCCGGTAGCCCATTTGCACCAGGCGGCACTGGCCCGCGAAGACCTTCGTGGACAGTTCGCGGGAGTACTCGCCGGCCATGGCGCGCTTGACGGCCTTGATGATCGCCGACGTCGGCGTCCCGTCGTTCGCGAACTGCTCCGCACAGTAGTGGACCGCGATCCCGGCCCGGCGGCACGTGTACTCGTAGGACGCGCTCTCGTCCACGTCCTGGAACCGACCCCACCGCGAGATGTCGTAGACCAGGATGGCCTTGAACGCGGCCCTGCGGGACGAGACCGTGTCGATCAGGCGCCGCAGCGAGTCCCGCCCCTCGATGCTCAGGCCGCTCTTGCCCTCGTCCGCGAACGTCTCGACGATCCGGAAACCCTGCCGGTCCGCGTACTGCCGGATCGCGTCAGCCTGGTTTTCGGTCGAGTACTGCTGGTGCTCGGTACTCATGCGGACGTACATCGCCGCCGGGATGCGGTCGTCGGCCGGTTCGTTGCCGTCCCGGATGGGTACTCGCCTGCTTTCGTCGCTCATGGCGCCTGTTCACCCCGATCGCTGCCGTCGTTGTCGTCACGGTCGCACCCCGTGCGCCCGGGCCACGCGTCCCGGGCAGGTTGGCATGGGGGGGCGGGCGGGTCGATGTCGTCTCGCGTGGCAACCGGGAGGAGTCGCGGAGATTCGCCTGCAACTCCCTGGACTTGCGCCAGGATTGCGTCTCGCGCCCATTGGACGAGGAGTCCTGTCGTTTCCTCAATCACCGCGCAGACTTCCACGCCGACTGCGTCTCGCACGCGTTCCCAGTCGATTCCCGTCCGTGGGTCCACGCCAGGAGGGACCGCGCGGTCGCTGCGGACGATCCCCCTCCGCAGCCGCGTCTCGCGATCCCACCCCGGCTGGCGCGCGTGCCAGGCCCCGCACGCCCGGCGGTGCCGCTCCCGCTGGCACCCCGGGTCCCCGCAGACCCGCTGCCGCCCCCGGGATCGGGGGTCGGGTTCGAACCACATGCCGCAGATGGAGCAGGGGCGTTTCTTGTGGGATTTCTTCATTCTGCAGAGGATCGCCCAGGCGATCTAGTCTGCGGGAAGACTTTCACCAAACGCCGAAACCGGCTCCTGGAGTGAAAACCGCTCCAGCAGTGCACCGCGGGGATCGCTGTTGCCTGGAATGGCCTTATTGCGCCCGCCGCGCAACAACCGCCTATCCCGCAACGTCGCCCATCATCCTGGTGCTCGTCCTGTTCGTCCTCCTGATGGTCCTGCTGCTGATGATGTTGGTGTTGGTGTTGATGCCGTTGTTGATGATGTTGTTCTCGTAGTTGTCCACGTAGTTGTTCGTGTCGTGAACCAGGCTCCCCCATTCCTCCTGATCTTCCAGAATCGCTTGCGCAGCGATTGGAGAATGGGATACTCGGTGGGTCCCAGCCGTTGAAGCGGCCGGATACCCGGAACGAGGTCGAACGTGCCCCTGCCGATCAACATCGACGCGCTGCTTCACGGCAAGGCCGTGGAATGGGAACGCCTGGAGTTCAAGGAGGGGTGGAATCCCGTCCGGACGCTCCACACCCTGTGCGCGTTCGCGAACGACTTCCACAATCTGGGCGGCGGGTACATCGTTCTTGGCGTTGCCGAACACGACGGCCAGCCGGTGTTGCCCCCGGTTGGACTGGATACCGGTCAGATCGACAGGATCCAGAAGGAGATCGTCAGCCTCGGCAACAACGCGATCGTCCCGCCCTACCACCCGCTGGTGGTCCCCTACCAGATCGGAGATCGCCACATCCTGGTCCTGTGGGCAGCAGGCGGGCAGACGCGTCCCTACAAGGCGCGGGTGTCGCTGGGAAAGACCGAGCGGGAGTTCGCCTACTTCATCCGCAAGGGCTCCAGCACCGTTCGTGCCCGGGGTGCCGATGAAACGGAACTCATGTCCCTGGCGGCGACGGTGCCCTTCGACGATCGCATGAACCAGCAGGCCAAGGTGGATGACCTGTCCCGGAACCTGATGCGGGATTACCTCGTTGCCGTCGGTTCGGAACTGGCGGACGCGGCGGCCACGGCACCATTGGTCGAACTGGGCCGCCAGATGAACGTGGTCGCCGGCCCGGACGAGTTCACGCTGCCCCTGAACGTGGGCCTGCTGTTCTTCAATCCGGAGCCTCACCGGTTCTTTCCGGTCACCCAGATCGACGTGGTCTGGTTTCCCGAAGGTGCCGGAGGAGACCGGCTCACGGAGAAGGTGTTCCGGGGGCCCCTCGACCGCATCATCCGCGAGGCCCTGGACTACATCCGGCGCAACTACATCAGCGAGACGATCATCAAGCACCCGGACCGGGCCGAAGCCACCCACGTCGAGAACTTCCCCTACGCAGCCATCGAGGAGTGCGTCGTCAATGCCATCTACCACCGCGGGTACGACGTGCGCGAACCCGTCGAGGTCCGGATCGACCGCGATGAACTGGTGGTGTTGAGCTACCCGGGCCCGGATCGTTCGGTGCGCCTGGAGGAACTGCGCGCCGGCCGCGCTCGCCCGCGTCGCTATCGCAACCGGCGAATCGGCGAGTTCCTGAAGGAACTGGAGTTCACGGAGGGACGTTCGACCGGCATCCCGAAGATCCTGCGGGCCATGAAGGACAACGGCTCGCCCCCACCCGTGTTCGATTTCGACGAGGACCACAGCTACTTCATGGTACGGCTACCCGTGCATCCGGCGGCAGCCACAGGTGAAGATCACGCTGGCGCTGGGGGCGTCACATGGAGAGAGGCGCGGCAAGTCGAGGATCATGAGAAGGATCATGATGAGGTTCATGATCAGGTACATGACGAGGATCATCTTGTCCTCACCGAGACCGAGGGCCGCATCCTTGAGGCTTGCAATGAGGAACCAAGAAGCGCCCCGGAGTTGACAGGATTCCTTGGATATTCCAATCGCACCGGCAACTTCCTTCGCGCGATGGACCGGATTCTGGCGGACGGCTTCGTCGAAAGAACGATCCCTGACAGACCGCGAAGCAAGCACCAGAGATACCGCCTGACCCCCAAGGGCCGGGCTTGGCTTGCTGCCCACGCAGCCACGAAGGAGTGAGCCGAAGCCCGCTCTCCCGCCCCCGCTCTTGCTCTTGTTCGCCTTCGCCGACGCAATCGGAGCCAACCCAAATCGCGAACATCCCCACGACGCGCCACGGGTGCGTGCGCAGGGGTCCGCGTACAAGCGCGGATTCTTGTGGGAGTTTCCGGGGACGGGTGCGGGGGCCACGGCCGGGGTCTGTCAACCGCGGGCGGCGCGGAGAGCGGCCGGGGTGCTCTCGGGGGGGCGGAGAGCGGACGAGAGCGGTTGACAACAAGAGAGCGCAAGTCATTGTGACTGTAGCAATTTCAGCCTTCGTCGTAGTGCAAACGGCAGCGGTTAACAGCGACGCGTGACGGACTGCCGCGAAGCGTCCATTCCGGGTAGACTCACGGGTTACGGCCCGACGCTGTCGTCCCGCCGTGCCGCCCCATGGACGCGAAGTGCGACGATTCAGGAGATGGAGTTCGTGTCGGACATCGTCCTCTTCCGCGGCGATTCGATCCCGCCGGACCTTCGGGGCGACCGTTGGAATGCCCTTGTCACGCATTTCTGCGGCACGGGCTTGATCGCCAGGTTCGCGTCGGCCGGGACTCGGTACTCGGGAGCCCCGAAACACTCCTTGGCCTGGATGGTAGCGGCGCATATTGGCTGGGAAGCGAACGAGGAGGCACGAACCTTCTCGGCGCATTCGCCGTTCATTTCGTTCTCGTCCGACCCAGACCGCGCATTCAGCTTCATGTCCCACGACGCGGACCTCGACCTCGTGCCTTCCGAGTTCCACGACGCCTCGTTCTTCATGTGGGCCCTGGAATTCGGCAGGACCGAGTTGCGGCCCATGCCCGAGCATGGGAAGGGATGCTACGGTCTTCACTATCGATCGGATCCGACGAACTGCAGGTTGGCCATCGCCGAGGAGTACCAAGAGGGCGTCCGGCGGTACCTGTCAGACGGGGACATCTCCCTCATGATTCAGGCGATTGGGCGCGGTGCTGCTGCCGACCAGAACGATGTGGCTGGCGATGCTCACGTGGCGATACTCATCGACGCCGTGACGTACCTCGCAGACCGAACGCCGCAGTTCGAGGACCGCGAGCTTCTCCATCTGGCAATGACCTGCGCAACGCGCGATCGGGAATGGCTGGTATTCCCTTGCGATCCGATGGATTCGTGGGTCTCCTCGACGTTCCACATGAACCGGCACCTCTCGATCCACAAATGCTTCACTCTTCGCGCTGCGACGGCGGCCCGATGAACGAGCCGACCCCGGCCACGCAGCGCGTGTTCGTTTGGAGTGACCGGCGGACGTGGCCCGACCGGTATCCGACGCGCCTGAGCGAGCCGGGGTCCCGGGCATGCGACGGGCTGGCCGAGCGGCTTCGCGACTCGTACGACGCCGTCCGCGCTTTCCACGGATGCAGGCCCCTGACGATCGACAGCTACATTCGGGACGGGTTGAAACTCGCGGATCACGAGGAAAGGACACGCCAGGCCGTCGAGCTGTTCACGTCCGCACGGCCTTGGCTCACGAAGGACGCAGTAGAGAAGGCCGCCGCTCAGCAGTCCGGGATTGACAACCAGCGGGTCTACGCCTGCTGGGACGACCGGGCACTGCTCCAATACTGCGGGCACTACATCATCCGGGGAAGCGAGTTCCTCCAAGGCATCGCGGCTCGGCTGCACTGCCAGGATCTGCTGGAACAGGTGGGCGTGCCGACGATCATCGACATCGATGTGCCCATGTCGTTCATCTCGATCGGTGACCTGCAGGGTCTGGCCTGCGAGATGTCCCAGTCCGGTCGGTCCCGGAACGTTCCGATTTCGGATGGGGCGTTCACCCTCCGACGCCCGCTGCCTCCATCCACGATCATCCGGCATCGCACGGTGACCGAGGTCATCGACCCGGTCAACGGAATGCGTCCGTACCGCTACAGAGGACCTCATTGGCCCGATTCCATGACCGCCTCGGCTGACAGGTAGGGTCGCCCTCCTACGGACGCAGATCGAGCCAGACCCGCCGCTGCTCCCGCCAGTCCTCGTGGCGAACGACGGCGCGAAGGGAGCGCTCGGTGACGCGGGTGCCGGCGTCCAGGAACAGCACCTCCTCCTGGATGTCGGGAGCGAGAAGCAGCAGGTCCATCACCTGGCTGACCCGGGCGCGGGTCCAGTGTAGGCGGCGGGCAATAGCGGCGCGGTCGGCGATCCGGCCGGTGTCGATCAGGCGCTGGACGTGGTGCGCGAGGGCCAGGAGGGCGGCGACGTTCGCGGGGCGCGGTCCCGTCCACGGTCCGAGGGTCGCCGGCCTCTCCAGGGGATCCGGGGCCGTTCCCTCGGCCAGGTCGAAACGGCGCTCCTTGCGGATCCGGTGGAAACTCCCCCGGAAGACCACGGTCCCGCCCTGGCCGTGCCCGTCGCCGTTCGGCTCGATTGTCATCCCGCCACCCCCGCGAAGGCGCCCTGCCGTGCCGGGCCTGCCCCGGCCAGCGACACGAGGTGCGCCTCGATCGTCCCGGTCTCCTCGTCCACCTCGACGCGGTCCACGACGGCCCGTACCAGCCGCACTCGGTTCTCGGGCGTCATGGCCCCCCACAGGCTCCCGAAGTCCCGCAGGGCCGCCGCGATCCAGTCGGCCTCGATTCGGGCGGCGTCCAGGGCAGCGAGCCGTGCGTCGATGGCCGCGAGGCGCTGCTCCCGGGCGGCATGTTCGTCCGCGAGGTGCCCGATCTGGTCCTCGAGCGTGGCGCGTGACGCGGCGTTCCGGGTCCGCTGGAGGTTCCGGGCGAGCCGGGCCTTCTCGGCGGCAACGCCGGCGATCCGCGTCGGCAGTCCCCGGCGCTCGACCGCCAGGTCCTCGCGTTCGCTGTCCACCTTCGCCCGGATCGCGGCGACCACGTCGGCGGCAAGAGCCCTGCCCGCGGGCCCGCTCGTGGCTTCGCGGATCCGATCCACCACGAAGTTCTCCAGTGCCTGGGCCGGCAGGGGCCGGGAGGGGCACGCGTTCCGACCCTGCTTGGCCCGGGTCCCACACCCGTAGTACCTGTATTGCTTCCCGTGGGCCTGGGCAGTCGCGGGGGTCAGCGCGGCCCCGCAGGACCCGCACCGCAGCAGGCCGACCAGCAGGTAGCCAGGGTTCCGGGTCCGCGCCTCGGGCTTCGAATCGTCGTGCCGGGCGCCGAGCAGCGTCTGGACCCGCTCCCACGCCTCTCGCGGCACCAGCGCCTCGTGCTCGGCCTCGTGGAGTTCCCCACCGGAGGCGATCAGACCCGCGTACAAGGGGTTCTTGAGCATGCGCAGAACGTGGTCGACGCGCCAGCCCTTGCGCCGCGCTG
>CALJUR010000139.1 GCA_937975765.1 uncultured Myxococcales bacterium | reverse complement strand
GATCGTATTCGGTGACTGGAGTTCAGACGTGTGCTCTTCCGATCTGGCTGGCCAGCGTGGCGGAGGTCCTTCTGCATTGCGGCGCGGCGTACGTCACGGGGCACCTGGACGACGTGCAGGCGACCGGCGACGAAGCGGTGGATGCGCGGGCCGCGGCTCTGGAGAACGGGGCGCTGGTCTGGGTGCACGACCGGGAATCGGAATACGACCGCCGGGAAGACTGGCAGCCCGCGACGCACACGGGTGTGACGGTGCGGGTCGGGGGAATCGTGCCGGAAGAGGGCGCCTGCACATGGCAGGTATACTGGCACGGCGTATGGAAGGATGCCGGGATGCCGATTGCGGAGAGGACGGGGATCCAGGAAGGGGACGCCGTCGCCATCGAGGTGCCCGACTTCGAACGCGACCTGCTGGCGAGGGTGAGCTGCCTGCCCCTCCAGGGGGCCGACGAACCGGGTGGCGGCGAACCCGGGGTCGAGGACGCGCCCCCCGAGCAGGCCGAAGAGGATCGCGACACCCTCGACGAGGCCGGGGATCCGGCTTTGTCCGAAGAACTTGACGACCCGCTCCCCCGCCGCCCAGGCGGCTGCAGCGCCCGTTTCTAGCAGGTCCGGAACCGTCCCCAAATCAGGGACAGTCACCAATACTCCGCACGCAACTGCTGGAAGATGTTGGATAAGTATCAATAGGCGTGAAAATACAGCCAGTTGAGGTAGCAATAATGGTGACTGTCCCCGAATTTACGAATTTCCGGCGGATTCGGGAGGGCCTTGAAGAATCGCGCCGACCCGGGCAGAGTGGCAGGAAACCGCGGGGAGCCGGGCATGAAGAGGGCGGGTGGAGGCGATCGCCTGCAGCAGGGACTGGTTGCGGTGACGCTGGCGATCACCGCGGTCAGCACGCTGGTAGGGCTGGCCGGCCATTCGGGGCAGGGCTGGGTGGACCCCTTCCGGGTCTGGCTGGACGCGGACTGGAACGGGATCGTGCCGGTCGGGTTCGAGACCGGGTGCCTGCTGATAGCCGCGGCCGCCTGCGCCTGGAGGGCCCGGGACATGTCGCACGCGGCCGGTGGCACGTGGGTGTCGCACTGGTACGGGCTGGCGGTCCTGGTGGCGCTGATGGGGGTCGAGAAGGCGGTCGGCCTGCACGAGATCGCGGCGGGACGGGTGGCGCAGGACTACGGGACCTTCCGGGGCGGCCTGTTCGGGGTGTTCATCGGGCCGGCACTGGTGATCGTCGGGTTCCTGGCATGGGCCTACCGGGAATTCCTGAAGGCCCTGCCGAAGGAGACTCGCCGCGGACTGCTGATCGGGTGGGGGCTGCTGCTGGCGGGCGGGATCGGCGTCGAGACGGTGCAGGCGATCTGGATCCGGATGACCGGCGGGAACGACGTCGTCGTGGTGGTGCTGGCGAATCTCGAGGAAGGGGTGGAGATGCTGGGCGCCGCGATGATCGCCTGGGTCCTGTGGAGGCTGGTGCGCCGGCAGGTGGCCCTGTACGCCTGATGGCGGAATGACGCCGGAAGGCACCCTACGAGTGGATCGCGCGGCCCAGGGCGGCCAGCGCGGCCTCTTTCAGAGCCTCGGGCAGCGTCGGGTGGGCGTGGCAGGTGCGGGCCAGGTCCTCGGCGCTGGCGGCGAACTCCATCGCCGCCGCGGCCTCCGCGATCAGGTCGCCGGCACGCGGGCCGATGATGTGCACGCCCAGCAGGCGATCCGTCGCCGCGTCCGCCAGCACCTTCACCTCGCCGTCCGTCTGGCCCAGCGACATCGCCCGGCCGTTGGCCTTGAACGGGAAGGATCCCGACTTGTACGCGATGCCGGCGGCCTTCAGGTCGTCCTCGGTGCGCCCGACCGACGCCACCTCGGGGTCGATGTAGCAGACCGCCGGGATGACGCCGTAGTTCACGTGGCCGTGGCCCGTGACGATCCCCTCGACGCAGGCGATCCCCTCCTCGTGGGCCTTGTGCGCCAGCATTGCGCCGCCAATCGCGTCGCCGATCGCGTACACGCCCGGCACGGACGTCCGGAAGGCGGCGTCCACCGGGATGCGGCCCTTCGCGTCGCAGGCGATGCCGATCGTGTCCAGGCCCAGGCCCGCGATGTTCGGCGCGCGGCCCACGGCCACCAGCACGCGGTCGCATCGGATCGGCTCCAGGCCCTCCACCTCCACGACGCACTCGTCCCCCTCCTGCCGGGCCGACAGCACCTTGGCAGACAGGCGGAACGTCAGCCCCTGGCGCTTCAGGACGCGCTGGGCGATCGAGGCGATGCCGGAGTCCGTGCCGGGCAGGATGCGATCCAGGTACTCGACGACGGTGACCCGGGCGCCCAGGCGGGCCCAGACGGAGCCCAGTTCCAGGCCGATCGCGCCGGCGCCGATGACGACCAGGTGCTTCGGGACCTCGGGGTACGACAGCGCCTCGGTGGACGTGCCGATGCGGTCCCCCAGGGGCACGCCAGGCAGGGCCGCCGACACGCTGCCGGTCGCGAGGACGACGTTCTTCGCCTCGATCTCGACCGGTTCGGCCCCCTCGACGACCACTCTGCCCGGGGCGGTGAACCGGGCGGCCCCCTTGTAGCGGCGGACCTTGTTCTTCCGGAACAGGCCGTCGATGCCGCCGGTCAGCAGCTTGACGATGCGGTCCTTGCGCTTCATCAGGGCGGGAAGGTCCAGCGAAACCTCGCCCCCGATCACCACGCCGTGCTCCTTGAGTCCCTCGCGGACGCGGGCGTAATGCTCGGAGGATTCCAGCAGCGCCTTGCTGGGGATGCAGCCGACGCGCAGGCAGGTGCCGCCGAGGAGGTCCTCCCTCTCGACGCAGCCCACGTCCAGGCCCAACTGGGCGGCGCGGATCGCCGCGACGTAGCCGCCGGGGCCGGCGCCGATGACCAGCAGGTCGTGTCGGATCGTCTCCATGGCATCCCCTCCCGAGTGATGGCCCGGGCACCGGACCGGGAGCGAACCCTAGCGCGAAGGCGTCGCGATGTCGAGGTCCGGTCCGGCCGCAACCGCCAGGACGGAGGACCCCGCAGGGCGCGCCGCTAGGCCTCCAGCAGCAGGCGGGCCGGGTCCTCGACGACCTCCTTCACCCGGACCAGGAAGGAGACCGCCTCCCGGCCGTCGACCAGCCGGTGGTCGTAGGTCAGCGCCACGTACATCATCGGGCGGATCACCACCTGCCCGTCGCGCGCCACGGGGCGGTCCTGGATCGCATGCAGCCCCAGCACGCCGGACTGGGGAGGGTTGACGATCGGGGTGGACAGCAGGCTGCCGTAGACCCCCCCGTTGCTGATCGTGAAGGTGCCCCCCTGGAGTTCGTGCAACTCCAGCCGGTTCTGGCGGGCCCGTTCCGCGAAGTCCGCGATCGCCTTCTCGATGGCGGCCAGGCTCATCCCGTCGGCATCGCGCAGCACGGGCACGACAAGGCCGCGACCGCCGCCGACGGCCACTCCGATGTCGTGGCGGCGGTGGTAGACGACGTCCTGGCCCCGGATCTCGGCATTCAACTGGGGGACGCGCAACAAGGCGTCGATGGCCGCCTTCACGAAGATCGACATCAGGCCCAGCTTGACCCCGTGCCGCGCCACGTAGGCATCCTGCAGGCGCTTGCGCAGGGCGAGGTAGGCGGACAGGTCGATCTCGTTGAAGGTGGTCAGGAGGGCCGCCTGAGACTGCGCCTGGACCAGGCGTTCGGCGATCCGGCGACGCAGCAGCGTCATCGGCACGACCTCGTCCTCGCGTCCCGCCGGGGGCGGGGTTGCCGGTGCGGCCTGCGCGGCGCGAACCACGTCCTCCTTCAGCACGCGGCCGCCAGGACCGGTGGGGGTGACGGACTCCAGCGGGACCCCGGTGCGCAGGGCCTCCGCGCGGGCGGCGGGCATGACGCGGGACGGTTCGATGGCGGCCGGCGCGACGCGGGATGGTTCCCTGGTGGCGGGCACGACGAGAGGAGGTTCGCTGCCGCCGGGAGATTCCGTCACGGCCGGGGCCGGCGGGGTGGCGGCCGTGGCGGTCCCGCCCTCCTCGACGTACCCCAGCACCTCGCCGACCACGACGCGTTCGCCGCGCGCCTTCAGGATCCGGCCCATCCGCCCGTCGACCGGGGACGGGACCTCCATCGTGGCCTTGTCGGTCTCCAGAACGACCACGGGTTCGTCCTGCCGGACCGGGTCGCCCTCGGTCTTCAGCCACTCGCCGACCTGGCCCTCCGTGACCGACTCGCCGACCGGGGGAACCTTCAACTCGACGGCCATGGCATCCTCCTAGTCCTGCCCGGTCCCGAACGCCTGCTCGACCAGGCGAAGCTGCTGCTCCTCGTGCCGGCGGTGCGAACCCGTCGCCGGGGAAGCCGAGGCGGGCCGCGACACGACCCCGGCGAAGGGAAGGCTCCCCGGGAAGCCCCGGCAGAACCGTCCCTGCACGTAAGGGGCCGCGCCCTGGTTCGCGGGCTCTTCCTGGACCCAGGCCGCGGGAATGCCGGCCAGGGGCGACAGCACCTCGGCCAGGCTCTCGTCGGCCAGGGGGTACAACTGCTCCAGCCGGACGATCGCCACGTCGTCGCGACCACGTTCCTGGCGCGCCTTGTGCAGTTCCAGGCAGATCTTGCCGCTGCACAGCAGGACCCGGGTGGTCGGGCTGCCCGCGGGACGGTCGTCCGGCAGCACCCGCCGGAAGCGCCCCCCGGCCAGTTCGCCCAGGTCGGATATCACGGCCGGATGGCGAAGCAGGCTCTTCGGCGTCATCACCACCAGGGGCTTGCGCCAGGGACGTCGCACCTGGCGCCGGAGCACGTGGAACAACTGGGCGGGCGTCGTGGGCTGGACCACCTGGAGGTTGTCGTTCGCCGCCAGTTGAAGGAACCGCTCGATGCGCGCGCTGCTGTGCTCGGGACCCTGGCCCTCCAGGCCGTGCGGCAGCAGCAGGACCAGCCCCGACAGCCGGTCCCACTTGGCCTCGGCCGAGGCCAGGAACTGGTCCACGATCGGCTGGGCCACGTTCAGGAAGTCGCCGAACTGCGCCTCCCACACCACCAGGGCCTCCGGGCTGTCCAGGCTGTACCCGTACTCGAATCCCAGCACGCCGGTCTCGGACAGGGGACTGTTGCGGACCTCGACCGGGGCCTGGCCCGGATGCAGAGACTGCAGGAACGGGTACGGTCGCCCGTCCTGCGCGTCGTACAGGACGGCGTGACGGTGGCTGAAGGTGCCGCGGCGCACGTCCTGTCCCGACAGTCGCACCCGGGTACCCTCGACCGCCAGCGAGCCGTAGGCCAGCAGTTCGGCCGCGGCCCAGTCGACGGGCCGCGTCCCCGCCGCCATCCCGCGTCGCGCCTCCAGCAGGCGCAGCAGTTTCGGGTGCGGGTGGAAATCTTCCGGAACCCGGGACATCGACTCCAGCAGGACAGACAGGCGACCGGCCTCGACCCCGGTGTCGGTCTCGGGCGTGTCCGCGTCCCGGCCGCCCGCGATCCCTCGCCATCGCCCGCCGTATCCCGAGGGCGCCGGCGATGCCTCGCTGCGCGCCGCGACCAGTTCCCGGTCGAACTCCTTGCGGCGACGGACGGCAATGCCGTCGGTCTGCTCCCGGGTGATCCCCCCCATCTTCAGCAGGAACTCCAGGTAGGCCTCGCGCACCGAGGGGCGGGACTCGATCGCCCGGACCATCACCGGCTGCGTGAACGCGGGCTCGTCGCCCTCGTTGTGGCCCCGGCGCCGGTACGCGTACATGTCGATGACGACGTCCCGGGAATAGGCCCTCCGGAAGTCCATCGCCAACTGGACTACCTGGGCCACGGCTTCGGGGTCCTCCCCGTTCACGTGGAAGATCGGGACGTCCAGCAGGCGGGCCACGTCAGTCGCGTAGGTGGAGGACCGGCCTTCCTCGGGGGACGTCGTGAAGCCGACCTGGTTGTTCACGATGATGTGCAGCGTGCCGCCGACCGTGTAGCCGGCCAGCCCGCTCATGTTCAGCGTCTCCTGGACGATCCCCTCCCCGGCAAACGCCGCGTCGCCGTGGACCAGAACCAGCATCCCGCGGGACCGCCAGGTGTCCCCGGCCTGGTCCTGGCGGGCGCGCATGCGGCCCATCGCGACCGGGTTCACGAACTCGAGGTGGCTGGGATTGAAGGCCAGGGAGACGTGGATCCGCCGGCCGTCCGACGTGGTCCACCAGGTCGTGTGCCCCAGGTGGTACTTCACGTCGCCGCTGCCCGCGACGGGCTGGGAGTCCTCGAACTCCCGGAAGATCCGGCGCGGCGACTTGCCCATCACGTTGGCCAGCACGTTCAGCCGGCCGCGGTGCGGCATGCCCAGCACCACCTCGATGATGCCCTGCCGGCCGGCGTGCTCCAGGGCCAGGTCCAGCAGCGGGATGAAGCTTTCGGCGCCTTCCAGGCTGAAGCGCTTGGCCCCCAGGAACTTCTTCTGGAGGAAGTCCTCGAACAGGACGGCATCGGTCAGTCGCGTCAGGATCCGGACCTGCTGTTCGGCCGAGAGTTCCAGGCGGTTCCCCGAGCCTTCCATCCGTTCCTGCAGCCACGTCTTCAGGGCCAGGTCGTTGATGTGCATGAACTGGACGCCGACGGATCGCGCGTACGTGTCGCGCAGGCGCTGCAGCAGTTCGCGGACGGTCAGCGTGGAACTCCCCTGCAGGGTCCGGGTGGATACCACGCGATCCAGGTCGGATTCGGACAAGCCGTAGTAGGCGGGGTCCAGTTCGGGCTGCTCCGGACGCGGAAGCCCCAGCGGGTCGATGCGTGCGACCATGTGGCCTCGAACGCGCCAGGCACGGACCAGTTGGTCGACGCGGTCCTGCAGGACCGCCACGTCCGCGCGGGGCAGGGGTTCCGGGGACGTCGAACCGAAGAGGTCCCGCCAGCCCGGACCGACCGACGCCGGGTCGCGCTGCCAGGAATCCAGGAGATCCTCGGCATACGCCAGGCTTTCGGGGTCGAGGGATGGTTCCGGAGGGGCCCGATCGCTCATTCCGAGATTTCCGGTCCGGGTATGTCCAACAATGGGCCGTGACTGGCGTTTCGTCAATCCCGGGGGCTTTGCCAGGGCATCGACAAGGCGCTAGCATGTTCTTTGAACACCTGCAGATCACGGCGGAGGTGGGAATGAACCGGATCGGCCTGCAGGCACGGATCACGCTGGCGCTGCTGGCACTGGGGCTGCTGCCCCTGCTGGTCGCCACGATCGTCCTGGTGCGCCTGAACCTGGCCCGGCTGGAGGAGGCGGCGCAGGAGTTCCGGATGGCCGTCGCCTCGGAGGTCGGCCTGGCCCTGGTGAACCGGATGGATCGCGTGCTGACCGAGATGCGGATCGCTTCGGCCGCCCTGGCCGAGCGCGGCGTGCCTGCCGAGGACCGGGTCCGGACGATCAAGGCGCACCTGATGGGTTCGGGAGCCATCGACGGGATCGCGATCTACGACCGCGAGGGCCGGCACCTGGACTCGATCGTCGCCGGCGACTCCGGCGCCCTCGCGTCCCGCCCCGGACAACTGGACGCCGCGATCCTCCGCGTGGCCGAGGCCCGGGGCGTCGCGTTCAGCCAGGTCGCGAAGGGCCCCGCGGGGCATCCGCAATTGCCCATCGTGGTGCCGGCCTACCGGGGCGAGGAACGGACCCTGTACGGATACCTGTGGACCTCGCTGGACCTGGAACCTTCCCGCGAGGATGTCGCGGATGCCAGCGCCCGGCGATTCACCGGCGACACGGACCGCGTGTTCGTCGTGGACGACCGGATGCAGGTCGTGCTGCATTCCGACCCGTCGAGGATGCTGGCCCCGCTGGGGGAACGCGGCAGGGCCTTCGGTCTGCCCGAGGACGGATCGTTCCTGAAGGACGTGGGGGTCAGCTACGCGGCGTCCTACGACATCGGCAACGAGCGGCTGCTGGGCGTGCTGGTGCCGGTCCCGCTTCTCCGGTGGGGGCTGGTGGTCGAGCAGGACCGCGACGAGGCTTATGCCGCCGTGCGTTCGACCTGGATGACCGCGGTGGTCGTGGGACTGGTCTTCGCGTTGTTGTCCCTGGTGGTCGGACTGGTCCTGGGGCGACACCTGTCCCGGCCCGTCCTCGACGTCGCTGCGGCGGCCGGCAGGGTGGCCGAAGGACACTTCGACGTGCGCGTCGAGGCACGCCGGCGCGACGAGGTCGGGCGCATGGCCGAGGCGTTCAACTCGATGGCGAGGGACCTGGGGTCCTACCGGGACCGTGTGGTCGAGGAGACGCGCATCCGGACGAACCTCAGCCGGTACCTCAGCCCGGACGTCGTCGAGGACGTGGTGTCCCGGAAGACCGCACTGGAACTGGGGGGGCAGAGGCGGGAGATCACGATCCTGTTCGCGGATGTCGCCTCGTTCACGCCGTTCGCGGAGGGATTCCCCCCGGAGGTCGTCGTGGGGGTGCTGAACGAGTTGTTCACCATCGCGACCGACGCGATCTTCCGGCAGGGAGGAACGATCGACAAGTACATCGGGGACTGCGTCATGGCGGTGTTCGGGGCGCCCGCGCCGCTGCAGGACCACGCGGTGAAGGCCTGCCGGGCGGCCGAGGAGATCCGTCGCCGGGTGCAGGTGGCCAACGAGAAGTGGATCGTGGTTCCGGGCCGGGACATCCGGCTGTCGATCGGGATCCACACCGGCGTCGTGGTGGCGGGGAACGTCGGGTCCGAGAGGCGGATGGAGTACACGGTGATCGGGGACGCGGTCAACGTGGCCGCACGCCTGCAGGGCGTCGCGAAGGGCGGGGAGATCGTCCTCAGCGACAGCGTGCGGTCGCGGATCGGCGACGAGTTCGCATGCCAGCCGGGCGGAGCGGTCAGCCTGAAGGGCAGGAGCCAGGAAGTGGAGATCTTCCGGCTGGTCGAAAGCGCGTCCGGCGGGGGCGGCGTGCCGGGGGGAGGTGCATGATGCCGGAGGCGGTGGTCGAGGTGCTCTCGCGCCTGCCGTTGTTCCAGGGATTCGATGCCGAGGCGCTGCAGGCCGTCGTGCCGCTGCTGAAGTCGGCGCGGCCCGCGGCGGGACAGAGGCTGTTCGGGCAGGGCGAGGCCGGACGCACGGCGTTCATCGTGGTGTCCGGGAGGATCCGGGTCGAGGTGGAAACGCCGTCCCGCGGTGCCGTCCAGGTGGCCTCGGTCGGGCCCGGCGAGCCGGTCGGCGAGGTCGCCCTGGTCGATCCCGGCCCCCGGTCGGCGACCGCGATCGCGACGGAACCCACCGTCTGCGTGGCGCTGACGACGGAGGCCCTGAAGACCCTGGGCCGGTCGCGTCCCGACCTGGTCGCGAGGATCCTGCTGAACCTGTCCCGGACGATCAGCGCCCGGCTGCGCGCGCTGGACGCCACGCTGGCCGCGGTGATGGCGGTGCCTCCGGCGGGCGGGACACGGGGGGTGCGATGATGGACGACCGCATCCGGGACCTGGAGTTCCTCCTGCCCGATTTCCCGGAACCCGAACTAAGGGCGTTGTCGGCGGTCCTGCTGGAACGTTCGTTCCAGGACGGCGAATGCGTCTGCCGCCAGCACGACCCCGGGCACAGTGCCTTCCTGCTGGCCAGCGGAAACGTCGATGTCCGGATCGGGATGGCCCGGTCGAGGGTGGCCGTGCTGCGACCGGGGCAGATGTTCGGACAGATGTCCCTGGTGGATGGCCAGCCCAGAAGCGCGACCTGCCGGGCCGTCGGCACGACGAAGGTCTACGAACTGACCTCGGACGCCCTGGTCGGCCTGGCCCGGTCGTCGGCGACCCTGGCCGCCCGGCTGTTGTGGAGGGTCGCGAAGCAACTGGCCGTGAACCTGCGCAACGCGGACGTCCTGCTGGCGCGGCTGGCCGAGGCGAATCCCTGGCTGGACCTGTCGGCTCGCGGCGTGAGGGACATGCCCTCGCCGGGATCGCGGGCCCCGGCGCACCCGGCCGCTCCGGAACCGAAGGCTCCTCCGCCACCCCCGCCCATGCCGGCGGCCGCCCCCGCATCGTCCTTCCGGCAGCAGTTGGAGAACGTGGCCCGCAACCTGTCGGACGTGGACCTGGGACGCGTGAGGCTTTCGCAGCACCGGCAGCTCACCGGCGCAACGATCCGCGACCCGCTGCGGAGGTGGGGCCGCTGACACGGGGCTGGCCCGGAACCGCTTCGGGCGCGCCATCGACCGCGGCCGTCGCATCCGTGATCCCCAGCCTGCGCGCCATCTCGGCCCGGTCCGAGGACGCCCGGATCGCCTCCCTGGGGTCCAGGACGCCGGATGCGACCAGGCGATCGAGGGACTGGTTCAGCAGCACGTTCCCCTGCGCCAGGCCGGTGGACATCAGCGTCGGGATCTGGTGGGGCTTGCCCTCGCGGATCAGGTTCGCGACCGCCGCGTTGGCCACCAGGACCTCGACGGCCGCGACGCGACCGCCCCCGCGGCGCGGGCACAGGACCTGGCAGACGACGGCCTTCAGGACGTCCGCCAGGGTCGTGCGGATCTGGGCCTGCTGGTCGGCGGGGAACTGGCCGACGATGCGCTCGACGGTACCGATCGCGGTGCGCGTGTGCAGCGTGGCCAGGACCAGGTGACCGGTGTTCGCGGTCTCCAGCGCCAGCGCGGTCGTCTCGAGGTCGCGCATCTCGCCGACCAGCACGACGTCGGGATCCTCGCGCAGCGCTGCCCGCAGGGCCGCCGAGAACGACTTCGTGTGGGTGCGGACCTCGCGCTGGGAGACCAGGGCGGCATCGGGCTCGTGCACGAACTCGACGGGGTCCTCCAGGGTCAGGATGTGGCAGCGGCGCGTCCGCCGGATGCGATCGACCAGCGCGGCCAGCGTGGTGCTCTTGCCGCTGCCGGTGGCGCCCGTCACCAGGACCAGGCCGTTGTGCAGGTCGGCCAGGCCGGCCACGACCGGGGGAAGCCCCAGGCCTTCCAGCGGGGGCACCTTCTCCGGGATCAGCCGCATGGCCGCACTGTGGCCGCGGACCTGGCGGAAGACGTTGACCCGGAAGCGCCCGACGCCGGGCACCGAGTGTGCGAAGTCCAGTTCGCCGCAGGCTGCCAGTTCGGACTGCTGCCCGGGGGAAAGCACGGTCCGGAACAGGTCCAGTACATGGTCCTCGGAAAGCGGTGCGGCATCCCCCAGTTCGCGGACCTCGCCGTCGATCCGCCAGCGCGGCCGGGTGCCCGCGGACAGGTGGAGATCGGATGCCCCTTCCGCCACCATGCGACGCAGCGTCCGACCCAGGTCCAGGGGGCCGGCGGCCACCGCCGGTGCCGCGGCGACCTTCGGCACGAACGTGGAGGGGGAAGCGGAAGGCTCGCCGATCCGCGTCCGCAGGAAATCGTCCACCAGGGCGTTCTGGATCCGGACCGGACGCACCTTGACCCCGGGGACCTGCCGCCGGACGGCCTCGACGAGGTGGGCGTCCGGGTCCATCACCACGCCCAGGGTCAGCACGTCGCCCTCGATCTTCAGCGGCAGCACCCGGTGGCGCTGGACGAAGGGGAAGGGCAGCAAGTCGGCCGCCGCGCCATCCGGCCCCCGGGCATCCCCGGCCTCGGGCACCGGCACCCGGTGCGAGACCTGGGCGACCCGCCGCGCCAGGAAACGGCACACGGCCGGGCCGAACGAGGGGATCTGCTGGAACAGCTTGAGGAAGACGGCAGACCGGAACTCGACGGCCACGACCGCCGACTCGGCGACGACGGAGGCGGTTCGGGGCTGCTCCAGCAGCAGGGCCATCTCGCCGACCAGGTCTCCCCCCTGCAGGCGAGCCACCTGGACGGGGGGAACGCCGGGCTTCTGCGCCACCTCCACGGCGGCGTTCCCTGCCAAGAGCACCAGGAAGGTGTCCGCGACGTCCCCCTCCTTCAGGATCACCTCGCCCGGGTCCCACTGCACCACCGCGACGTATTGCGCCAGCTTGCGGACGTTGGCCTCGGAAAGGCCCTCGAACAGGGTGGAACGGGAAAGGATCTCGACGACCTTGTCCAGATGGGATTCCGTCGGCAGTCGTTTCATGGCGTTCTCCTGGAGTGGGTCGATTGTAGCCGAACTCCGCTACAATGGCGGCGCGGGGAGGATGGCGCGGGAGGTCGGGATGGATGTCGTCGCGCTGGGCACGTCGGGCTCGTACGCGAAGTACGGGGAGGCGTGCAGCGGGTACCTGTTCCGGTCCGGCACGACGAACGTCCTGGTGGACATCGGCAACGGGGTCCTGGCGAACCTGTTCCGGTACCTGGACCCCCACGAACTGGACGCCATCGTCGTGACCCACCTGCATGCCGACCACGTGGCCGACCTGTTCCCGCTGGGCCTGTACCTGCGCTGGAACCCGCGTCCCGGGAAGGATCTGCTGGAGGTGCACGCCCCGGAGGGATCCTGCGCCCTGCTGGAGTCCTTCCAGCCCTGGGCCGGGCCCGGCGAACTTTCGCGGGTGTTCCGTTTCGTGGACCTCCCCGCGCCGTTTACGGCCGGCCCGATGTCCTTCCGGTTCGTGCCGACCCGGCACCTGATCCCGACCTTCGCGCTGGTCTGCCAGGAGGGGGATCGCCGGATCGGATTCAGCGCGGACACGTCCTGGGACGAGGGGCTGCCCGCAGCCTTCGAGGGGTGCGACGCGCTGCTGTGCGAGGCCACCTACCAGGGCCCGAAGGGGATCGACCGGGTCCACCTGTCCGCCTGCGAGGCCGGGCGCATGGCCGCGCGCGCGAAGGTGCCCCGCCTGGTCCTGACGCACCTGTGGCCCGAGTCGGACCCGGGCACGACGATGGCGGAGGCGGCCGGAGAGTTCGCGGGGACGCTCGAACGCATCTCGGCGCACGGGCGGATCGTGGTCTAGGCGACGAACGGGAAGGTCAGGGGCAGGGACTCAATCGCGGGCCGCGGGGGGCACGTCCTTCAGGCGCCACCAGATTTTCACGACGTCTCGGAGCATGCGCGCCGAATCGCGAACCGGCGAGACCCGGGAGCGCCGATCGTCCAGCCAGCGAACCGGGATCTCCAGGACCCGGAAACCCAGCCTCTGGGCGCGGGCGATCACCTCGACGTCGAACGCGAACCCCCGGACCTGAAGGGGCGGGAACACCGCGTCGGCGACCTCCCGCCCGAACAGCTTGAAGCCGCACTGGGTGTCCTGGATCCGGGGCACCACCAGTGCCTGCACGATGCGACGAAAGGTCCGGCCCATGGCCAGGCGGTACCAGGGTTGCGGAACTTCCAGCCGCGAATCGGCCAGGCCGCGGGAGGCGATCACCAGCGTTCCGGGGGACGCGACCGACGCCAGTTTCTCGACCTCCTCGATCGGGGTGGAGTTGTCGGCATCCGTGAACAGGATGTACGGAAACCTGGATTCCATGGCGCCGTGGCGCACGGTGTAGCCCTTGCCGCGGTTGCGGCCGTTTTCCAGCAGCCGGACCTCGGGATGGCCGGACGCGAACCGGGCGACCACGCTGGAGGTGTCGTCGGCGGAACCGTCGTTGACCACGAGGATCTCGAAGGAATCCAGCGCCTGCCGGGCGTAGTCGTGAATCCGCTGCAGCGTCGCGGCAATCCGGTCGGCCTCGTTGTAGGCCGGGACCACGATCGACAGCGACGGGAACGGAAGACGGGCCACGGGCCACCGGCCGTTGAAGGGCAAAATAGTATCACCGCGGCCCTCCGCGATGTCAAAAGGCCCTGGCGCGGGTCGTCGCGCGGTTGGCGGAACGAACGGACCTCGGGCAGGATCCCGGGAGTGCCATTGCCGGAGGCGTCGATGAAGGTGCTGCTGGTCCGGGTCCACGTGAAGCCGGAATGCCTGGAAGAGTTCCGGGCCGCCACGATCGAGAACGCGAGGAACAGCGCGACCGAACCCGGGATTGCCCGGTTCGACTTCGTGCAGGAGAGGGACGACCCGAAACGTTTCATGCTGATCGAGGTGTACCGAAGCCAGGAGGCCACCCTGGCCCACAAGGAGACCGCCCACTACCTGGCGTGGCGCGCCGCCGTAGAGCCGATGATGGCCGGGCCCAGGGTCGGCACCTGGACCGAGACCGTCTTCCCCGGCGACGAGGCATGGTGATGAGATTCGAGGTCACGTTGCCTGCGCGGGTGCTCTTCGGACCGGGCGTTGCGGGCGAGGTGGGTACGGCGGCCGCGGGAATGGGTCGGCGAGTCTTCCTGGTCACGGGCCGGGATCCGGCGCGGGTCGCGACGGTGGAAACCTCGTTGGCCGACGCCGGCCTGCAATGCGTGGCATTCGCGGCCGGCGGCGAACCGACGGTGTCGATGGCGAGGGACGCGACGCGCGCGGCCCGCGATGCCGGGTGCGACCTGGTGGTCGCGGCGGGGGGAGGCTCGGCCCTGGACCTGGGAAAGGCCGTGGCCGGCCTGCTGGGCAACGGCGGCGACCCCCTGGACTACCTGGAGGTCATCGGCCGCGGCCTGCCGATGCAGAAGCCCGCCGTCCCCTTCATCGCGATACCGACGACCGCCGGGACGGGCTCGGAGGCCACCCGGAACGCCGTGCTGGCATCGCGCGAACACGGCGTGAAGGCCAGCCTGCGAAGTCCCCACCTGCTGCCGCGCCTGGCACTGGTCGATCCCGGGATGACGCTGGGGATGACGCCCGAGGTCACCGCGACCACCGGGATGGACGCCCTGACGCAACTGATCGAGCCGTACACCTGCCTGAAGGCGCAGCCGTTCACGGACGCGCTGTGCCGGGAGGGGATCCGGCGGGCAGCGAGGTCCCTGCCGGCCGCCTTCCACGACGGGACCGACCTGGAGGCCCGCGAGAACATGGCCGTGGCCAGCCTGTTCGGCGGCATGGCGCTGGCCAACGCCGGCCTGGGCGCGGTGCACGGGTTCGCGGCGGCCATCGGGGGACGCTTCCCGGTGGCGCACGGCGCGATCTGCGCCCGCTTGCTGGGCCCGGTCATGCAGGCGAACCTCCGGGCGCTGCGGCAGAGGATGCCCGGATCGCCCGCGCTGGCGCGGTACGACGAGGTGGCCCGCCTGCTGACCGGCGACCCCGGCGCGGTCGCCGAGGACGGGGTCCGGCACGTCGCGCGACTTCGCGGGGAACTGCGGATCCTCACCCTGTCGGAATGCGGCGTATCGGGGGGTGACCTGCCGGCGATCGTCGAGGCCACCCGGAACGCCAGCAGCACCCGCGCGAATCCCGTTTCCCTGACCATCGAGGAACTGTCGGACGTGCTGCGGGAAGTCCTGTAGCCCTCGGCCCCCCGGAAGATGGCGGAGGATCTCACGAAATCCTAGACTGGTACCGATAAGGGACAGGTGTCGCGGAGGATCGCCATGCAGGGTCACGCAGGGTCGAGGGAATTTCGGCGGGTCATCGTTTTCGGCGTCCTCTGGGCCTGCGCCTGCGATGGTGTCGCGGGGGGCGCAACGGAGGCCTCCTTGCCCCCGGAGGAAGGTTTCCCCTCCGTGGCCTCGGCCGTGGGCGAACCGTGCACCCCGGGAACCTCGGCCGTCGTCCTCAACGAGATCCGGCTGGTCCCCTCCGCCATCGATTTCGCCTACGTGGAACTGCACAACCCGGGCTTCTCCCCGGTGGACATCGGCGGTGATTCCCTGGTGTTCCAGGTGGACACCGGGTCCTACCAGACGCTGGTCAGCGTGGTGCTGCCCGAACCGCAGGTCATCCCGGCCGGGGGCTTCCTGCTGGCGTGCGTCGACCCGGACCCCGCCCGCAACGCAGGCATCCCCGGATGCCAGGTCACCCTGGCCGGGCTGATGCCGGGAACCTGGAGGATGGTCGCGCTGTGGGACGGCGCCCAGGAGGTCTACCTGGATCGGATCGACTTCGCCTCGGACCAGTTCCCCACGACGGCCTCGATCGCCCTCAGGAACCCGTTGCTGGACAACGCCCTGGTGATGCAGCCGACGAACCCGGACGACCCGTCGGCGTGGCAGTTCCTGGACTTCGGGCTTTCGTCGAGGACCTACGGAAGCGGGGTGGGGCAGGGAACCCCGGGGGAGGCCAACAGCGACGTCTTCCGCCAGGTGGATCTGCCCGCCTGCGACGACGGCGACCCGTGTACGTGGGACCGGTGCGTCTCGGGGACGTGCGACAGCAGCCAGCACAAGCCCGGATGCTGCACGCAGGACCTGGAGTGCTTCGACGCGAACCTGTGCACGACCGACCGCTGCATCGGAAACACCTGCACGTGGACCCGCGATCCGGACTGCTGCCGGGTGAACTCGGACTGCGACGACGGCAACACCTGCACCCGCGACATCTGCACGGCCTCGCGGTGCATGCGGCTGCCCCGGGCAGGATGCTGCACCACGGCGTCGGACTGCGACGACCGGTCGCCGTGCACCCACGACACCTGCCTTCTGGGCCAGTGCTTCCACGCGCCGAACGTCGAGGCGTGCTGCCTGGACGACGCGTGGTGCCATGCCTACGCCGACGACCGGAACCCGTGCAGCGCCGAGAGGTGCGTCGAGGACCCCGCGTCCGGCGTGAAGGACTGCCAGCACGTCTTCTCGGACGATTGCCTGACGCCGCTGCCGCTGGTCGAGTCCTTCGACGGGACCACGACCATCGCCCAGCGGGGATGGAGCTTCCTCGACCTGGGCAGCCCGGCCGCCGACCACTGGTCCCAGACCGGGACCGGCGACCTGGGACCCGACGGCCATCTGCGGTTCACGTGGCTTCCCTCGGTGGACGGCGCGAAGAGCTACGCCCGGACGCCGACAATCGACGCCCGGGCGTCGGCGACGATCTCCTTCAACGTGACGAACTCGACCTCGGTCCAGTGGCGGATGAAGTACCGGCACGGGATCCCCGGTCGGACGGTGAACCTGAAGGTCCTGGCGTCGGACACGGGCGACTTTTCCACCGCCGAGGTGATCTGGTCGCGCGCGGCGACGGAGGACCTGCCCTACAGCATCGAGACGGCCGCCGTGCCATCGGGGATCCGGGCCGCCCAGACGCTGCGCGTCGCATTCCTGGTGGATACGGGCGACTCGACGACCGCCGACCTGGACGCCTGGGAGATCGATGACGTGCGCGTCGCGGCGGGCGTGCCGAACCACCTGGTGAAGGCGATGGCCGTGCGGTGTCCGACCCACGGCACCTGCTCGTCGGCGAACTGGACGACGATCGCGACCGTCGCGGCGCCGACGCCCATCCCGGACGTCACGATGAACGTGTGCGAGCGGGTCCGGCTGGTGCTGTGCATGCGGGACGTGGACGCCTACTACGGGACGTGGCAGATCTTCGGGTACCCGGCCTCTTTCGTGGACTCGACCCCGATGGACGTGCCGCCGTTCCTGCAACCCTCCGGCGAGGTCGGCCAGGCGAACGGCTGCGAGACGCTGGGCGTGGCGGTTGCGGCCGTCTGTGGCATCCCATCGGCAGCCACCGAGAAGGGCTGGTTCTACTGCGCGATGGACGCCGTCCCCGGGTGCGACGACGCCGCGGCGGACCGGTACCGGACCGGGCTGCGGACGGTGGACGAGTACGACCCGGGCGCCGAGGAAAGGAACAGCCCCTTCGAGTCGCTGGCCTCGCTGAACCTGAACGTGCTGCTGCGCGACGGCTACGTGGTCTGGTCCCCGAACGGCTGGACGGACCCGTCCGCGATCGCGGTGCGCGACGCGATCCGGGCGGCCGGGCGCAAGGCGCAGGTCGTCAAGGACCTGGACCTGCTGCCGCAGTTGCAGCCGTACCAGGGCATCTGGGCGGTGCTGGGCGTCTCGGGGCGGTACCACCAGGTGACGTCGGCCGAGGCCGCGCGCCTGAAGGCCTACCTGGATGGCGGCGGGCGCATGGTCCTGGAGGGCGGCGAATTCTTCACGAAGCCCGCGGGCGTCCAGGCCGACACCGTTCTGCACCCGTACTTCAAGGTGCGGACGGTCCACTCCGGCGCACCGAAGCTGGAGGGACCGGTCAGCGGGCGGAACTTCCTGGAGGGGTACGTCTTCGACTGCAGCCAGGACGCGGCCGTCAATGCGGGCAACGACGCGATCGAGCACCTGCCGGAACAGGGCGGGAAGGAGATCCTGCGGGTCGAGGGCGGCACCACGCAGTTCTCGACCAGCGTGGCCTTCAGGAACGGAACCTACCGGACCATCGGATCCACCCTGCCGTATGCCGGGCTGCTGGAAAGGTCGGGCGGCGGCCTGCTGTCGGGAGCGATGGCGAGAATGCTGACCTTCCTCGAGAACGGCTCGGTGGAATGCACATCGAACGCGCAGTGCGAGGACTACGAGGCGTGCACGACCGATGCCTGCCAGTCCGGGTCGTGCCGCAACGACTGGCGCTCGGGGTGCGTCCCCTGCGTGAACGACGCCGTGCGGCCGTCCGGGGCTTCGGCGTGCTCGACAGACACCGCCTGCCGACCGGACCTCGGCTACTGCGTCAGCGTCCGGTGCAACGGGAACTACTGCTCGTTCCGCCGCGACGCCGCGTCGCCCGACGTGCCCGTGCAGATGACGGCGGCCAATCCCCATTTCGAGGTACCCGTCGCGGTGACGAGGACGGGCCTGGTGGGGGACCTGCAGGTGAAGGTGAAGGCCCGCAGCACGTATCGCGGATACCTGCGGCTGGCGCTGCGCGGGCCGGACGGAACCGAGGTCGTGCTGAAGGAGGCCGTTCCGACCGACGCGAAGGCGAACGTGTACGAGACGTACGACATCGGCGTGCCGCTGCCGTCCGGGCAGTCCCTGGACGCCTTCCTCGAGCACGAGTACCTGGGGACCTGGACGCTGGTCGTGGACAACCTGGATCCGGAGGTGAACACCGGGTGGCTGGACGGATGGTACCTGTGGGTCGGCAAGTCGCCGAAGTGCTGGTTCCTGGCCCACTGCGACGACTACACCGTCTGCACCACGGATGCGTGCACGGACGGATACTGCCGGAACACGTGGATCAACTGCAACGATGGCAACGCCTGCACGGACGACGGCTGCAACGCGGTGACCGGATGCACGCATGCGAACCACGGGCGGGCCTGCGAGGACGGCGACGCGTGCACCTTCGGCGACGCGTGCAGCGGGGGTGCCTGCATTCCCGGAGGACCGCGGGACTGCGACGACCACAACCCCTGCACGGACGACTCGTGCGATCCGGCGACGGGGTGCCTGCACGTGGCGAACGATGCGAACCCGTGCGGGGACGGCGACCCGTGCACGAACGGCGACCATTGCGCGTCCGGAACCTGCACCGGGACGGTTTACGCGTGCGATGACGGCATCGCCTGCACCGACGATGCCTGCAACGGGGACGGGACCTGCACGGCGGAACTGTGGTCGGGCTGGTGCCTGATCGGGGCCGTCTGCCGCGAGGCCGGCGAACCGGACCCGTCGGATCCCTGCAAGGCCTGCGACCCCGACATCGCACCGACCGCGTGGTCGGCGCGTCCCGAGGATTCTCCCTGCGGGACGGACATGACCTGCCGCGGCGGCGAGTGCCTGCCGATCCCCTCCGAGCCGGTCCCGGACACCCCGTAGCCGGTGCAGGCGGGGGATGGGGCACCCGCCCTACAGGACTGCCAGGATGCCGGCGGAGAAGCCCAGCACGATCGCCACGACCTGGCGGGTGCCCAGCCGCTCGTGCAGGAAGATCGCGGCCAGGGGGAGGATGAAGACGTTGGACAACTGGTTCAGGACGCTGGCGGTGTTCGTGTAGGTCAGTTTCATGCCCAGGGTCCACAGGAAGATCGCGACGTAGGTCCCGACGAAGGAGGCAGGCACGGCGCGCAGCCAGGCGCGGGAGGGACGCAGCGCGGCCAGGACTTCCGCCCGGAAGCGGGGCAGGGCGCCCTGGACGGCCAGGAAGCAGACGCCGCCCGCCAGGCGCACCGTCAGGACCCACCACGCGTCGTTCGTGTCGAGGATCGGCTTGATCGCGACGATCGCCACCGCCATCAGCAGGACCGAGAGGGTCGACAGCGCGATGCCGGCCTTCTCGCGGCGCCACGCGCTGCGCTGGAACGCGCCGGGTTCCCACGCGCCGACGATGATCGCGACGGCCATCAGGAGGACCGCCGGGACCAGCATGGCGGAGACCGGTTCGCCCAGGTGGACCCAGGACGCCAGCATGACGAAGGGACTGTAGGTGCAGTCGACGATCGCCAGGCGCGCCGCACCCATGCGGTTCAGCGCCATGAAGAACAGGGTGTCCGCAACCCCGATGCCGACGGCGCCGGACACGAACACCAGGGCGAAGTCGGCCACGGTGACCCCTTCGGGGACGAACCCCACGCCCAGGACGAGCATCGTGAGCACGGAGAGGACCAGGCCCAGGAGACCCTTGAAGAGGTTCAGCGCCACCGGGGGCATCCGGTCCCCCGCGCGGCGGAACAGCACGACCGCGACGGCCCAGGTCAGGGCGGTCAAGGTAGAGAAGGCCTCGCCGGCGCCGATGGTCACGGGGCCCAGCACCAAGGCAACGACTCCGCTGGACGGGGCGCGGGCACGGGCGGTCCGCGGCGGCGCAGGATATCACGGGCGCCGGAATTCGCGTCACGAACGCGGGATTTCTGGTAGATCAGGACGCATGTCGGCGAAGCCCCACCTGCTGGCCATGATCCCCGCGGACCTGGTGGCACACCTTCGTTCCTGCGGGGTGCCCGCCAACGAGGGCGAGGCACGGCGGATCCTGGCGCACGCGATCAGCGACGACCGGCCCGGGTTCCCGGATCGGAGACCGGTCGCCGGACGCATCGCGGACGCGGTGGCCGCCACGACGGAGCGTTCCCGGCCCGAGGTCGTGGAGGTCGCGCGGGACCCCGCCGACGGTTTCGTGAAACTGCTGCTGAAGGCCGGTGACGGAGCCCTGTTCGAGGCGGTGAGGATCCCCCTTCAGCGCGAGGACGCCTTCACGGTCTGCCTGTCCTGCCAGTCGGGCTGCGGGATGGGGTGCGCCTTCTGCGCGACGGGGCGACTGGGCCTCGGGAGGAACCTTTCGGCCGGGGAGATGATCGCGTCGTTCCTGGCGGCACGGCGGCTGGGCGACGGCCGGATCACCGGCGCGGTCTTCATGGGGCAGGGCGAACCGCTGGCCAACTACGACGAGGTGATCCGCGCCGCCCGGGTGCTGTGCGACCCGTGCGGCGGGCGCGTGAAGGCCGAGAACATCAGCATCAGCACGGTCGGGCTGGTGCCGCAGATCCTGAGGTACGCGGAAGAGCGGCATCCCTACCGGCTGATCGTGTCGCTGACTTCCACGGTGCAGCAGAGGAGGGCCGCGCTGCTGCCGGTCGCGGCGAGGTGGGAGGTCCCGGAGGTGTGCGACGCGATCCGGAGATACGCGGCCTCGTGCGGCGAACGCGTGACGATCGCGTGGGTGACCATCGCCGGGCTGAACACGGGGGACGACGAGGTCGAGGGCCTGAAGGCGCTGCTGGGGGACCTGCCGCTGCGCATCAACCTGGTCGAGGTCAACGACCCGCGGCCGGACGGGTTCGCCGCGCCCGGGGTCGAGGAACTGGACCGGTTCAGGAACGCGTTGAAGGCCCAGGGGTGGCCGGTGGTGCGACGCTATGCCGGAGGCCGGCAGGCCCACGCGGCGTGCGGGATGCTGGCCTCGGTGAGGATCGGTTACGATTCCACGTTCCTGGCACAGGATGCCTGAAAGGGAGGGCGCGATGAGACGGAACCGGGGGAAGGGGACGTGGCGGGCGACCGCACTGCTGGCGACCGCGATCCTCTGGGCCTGCGGGGGCGAGGGCGCGAAGGACGCGGGCGGCGACACCGCGGCGGATCTCGCGCAGGAGGCGACCGCGGACGTTCCCGTCGAGGCCGGGGAGGATCTGCCGGGCGACCTGACCCAGGACGCCACACCGGAGACGACGGCGGACGAGGCGGTCGGCGAGGGGATCGAGGACACCTCGGGGCCGGGGCCGGAGTCGATCACCCTGGCAAGCGGCGGCTACTCGCTGAAGGTCGACCGCGTGGCGATGCGGATCGAACTGGCCCGCGGCGCGGACGTGCTGGCCGTGCTGGACGCGGCTGCCCTGCAACTGGGGCGGGTGGACGAACTGGACGACGCGACGAACTACGACCCGTGGCCGATCCAGGCGCAGGTCACGGGGTACGACCCTCCCTGGGGCCTGGCGTGGCTGGACGTGACCGCCATGGCGATCGGGGCGCACGACGAGGATTCCGCCGAGGTCCGGCTGGCGTACGGCGACGCGAAGGACGCGACGCTGTCGATCCGGGTGCAGGCAGCCGGGCGCGTGCGCTTCCTTCTGAAGCCGGAGGCCGCAGGAGACGACGTGGCGTACCTGCGCGTGAGGCCCATCGCGGACCCGAACGAGGCCTTCTACGGGCTGGGCGCGTACCTGGACCAGGTGAACCACCGGGGAATGGTCCGCGCGATGCAACTGGAGATGGACGACCGCCTGGAGGGCAACTACAACGAGGCGCACGTGCCGGTGCCCTTCGTGATCGGCACGCGGGGCTGGGGCCTGTTCGTGGCGTCGAGATACCCGGGCAGTTTCGACGTCGCGAAGGCCCAGGTGGATCGCGTGGACGCCGTGTTCGGCACCGGCCTGGACAGCACCGGGGGCCTGGAGTTCTACCTGTTCGGGGCGGAAATGGCGATCGATGTCACGCGCCACTACTACGCGGTGACGGGCGCGCCCCGGCTGCCCGCGCGCTGGGCGCTGGGGCCCTGGGTCTGGCGCGACGAGATCCCCGGCCAGGTCGAGGTGGAGGCGGACCTGGACAAGATCCGCGAACTGGACCTGGCCACCACCGGGTACTGGATCGACCGCCCCTACGCGAACGGCGTCAACTCGTTCGACTTCCACGACGACCGGTATTCCGACCCGCAGGCGATGATCGACAAGGCCCACGCGCTGGGCTTCCGGATGGCCCTGTGGCACACGCCGTACGTCTCCTACCGGGACGAGACGTGCCAGGAGACCGAGGCGCTGCGGGCCGGGGCCCTGTCCGGGGGGTACTTCCCGCCGACCGTTGGCGTCGAGTTCAACAAGTGGGGCGAACCGATCGACTTCACGAACCCGGCGGCCTACTCGTGGTGGCAGGCCCTCATCCGCCGCTACACGGACATGGGAATCGAGGGGTTCAAACTGGACTACGCCGAGGACGTCGTCCCCGGCATGCTGGGAATGCGGGTCGTCTGGAAGTTCTTCGACGGCAGCGACGAACGGACGATGCACTCCCTTTACAAGACGTTCTACCACCGCGTCTACAACGAGACGCTGCCCGCGGACGGGGGCTTCCTGCTGTGCCGGGCCGGCACCTGGGGCGACCAGGTCAACGTCAGCGTGATCTGGCCCGGCGACCTGGACGCGAACCTGTCCCTGCACGGCGACCCTATCGACCCGCAGGACGGGAACGGCAAGGTCTTCGTCGGCGGCCTGCCCGCATCGCTGGCCTACGACCTGAACCTGGGCCCGTCGGGGTTCCCGTTCTTCGGGGCCGACACCGGAGGATACCGGCACTCGCCGCCGGACCGCGAGACGTTCATGCGCTGGTACCAGCAGACCGCGCTGACGTCCGTGATGCAGGTCGGCACTTCCTCGAACGACGTGGCCTGGGAGTTCAGGAACCCCGACGGATCCGACGACACGGAGCTGCTGGACAACTATCGCGAATACACCCGGCTGCACCTGCGCCTGTTCCCGTACGAGTGGACCTACGCGACGCAACTGGCGGCCACGGGTCGGCCCATCAGTCGCGCCCTGGGCCTGGTGCACCCGGAACTGGGCGTGCACCCGGCGGACACCTACTTCTTCGGCGACGACCTGCTGGTGGCGCCGGTGGTGACCCGCGGGGCCACGTCGCGCGAGGTCGTGCTGCCCCAGGGCACCTGGTACCACTGGTTCACCGGTGCCGCCTACGAGGGCGGGAGGACGGTCACGATCCCGGCCCCGCCGACCCGGCTGACGCTGCTGCTGCGCAAGGGGTCCGTGGTGCCGATGCTGCGGCCGACCATCGACGCGATCGCCCCGACGACCCGGCCGGACCTGGTGGATTCCTACGCGACGACCCCCGGGGTGCTGTGGGCCCGCGTCTATCCGGGCGATGCCAGCACGTTCCGGCTGTTCGACGGCGCTCAGGTCGGGCAGGCACAGTCGGGGACGACGATCACGCTGACGACCCAGGACGGCGACGAGTTCCGGTCGGGGACGATGTTCGAGGTCGTCGCGGTCGTCCTGGCGCCCGCGTCCGTGAAGGAAGGGGCCGAAGCCTACCCGGCGGCGGGCAGCCTGGCAGATCTCCAGTCGCAGGAGATGGGCTGGTTCCACGACGCGTCGTCGGGAACGCTGTACGTGAAGGCCGCCCCGGGCGAACACCAGGTCACGGTATCGACGGCCGCCAGGGCCGCCCGGAGGACCTCCCTCTGACCCCGGGACGGCAGTTCCCCGCCCTGCATCGAAAAGCACCTATCGCAGGAATTTTCGAAACAGATACAATTCGACGGATCCATCCGCGGGAGGAAACGGGATGCGCAGGGTGCGGTGGGCGCTGGCAGTGGCGGCGGGCGTGGCGTTGGCGTGCGCAGGCGGATCGGAGACCACGGACGAAGGCGGCTATGATTTCGGGCAGATCCACGTGGACTACGGGTCGGACGGGTCGGCGGGCTGGGACCCGGGGGCCGATGCCACCCGCTGCGTCAGCGACAACGAGTGCGGCGGCGACACGCCCTACTGCGACCAGGACGTGAAGGTCTGCGTCGCGTGCCGGACCACGAACGACTGCCAGGGGACCGGGTACTGCGTGCAGGGCTCCTGCCACGCGGAGATGGTCTGCCAGCCGAACTCGCGCAACTGCTCGCGGAACAAGGCTCGCATCTGCAGCGCCGACGGCCTGTCCATCGCCGAGGAGGAGTGCGGCGACCTGGTCTGCTTCGAGGGGAGCTGCCTTCCCTGCGCACCCGGTTCCGTGGACTGCCCGCAGATCAACGTCGCCCGACTGTGCCGGCTGGACGGGTCGGGGTGGGACGAGACCCAGTGCGGGGACCTGCGCTGCGTGAACGGCCAGTGCGTCGCCTGCGTTCCGAACCAGCGCATCTGCCAGGGATCGGCCGTCATGGCATGCGTGCTGGACGGCAGCGGGTTCGCGTTCCAGGAGGATTGCGACACCGAGAACACCGGGCGACTGTGCCACCTGGGAACCTGCCTGAACCTGTGCGACTTCAACGCCAAGTTCAAGACGAACCAGGGCTGCGAGTACTGGACGACCGACCTGGACCAGTTCCGGGAGGCGGCTGACAAGAAGTACGGGGGCGGCGAGAACGCCCCGTACGCGATCGTCGTGTCGAACACCAACGCGAACTTCAAGGCGAGCGTGCGGGTCACGAACCAGTCGGGGTTCGACAAGACCTTCGACGCGCCGCCGAAGACAGCCACCATCATCAGCCTCGATCCGAACAACATCCGGGGTTCGGGGATTTCCGACCATGCGTGGCACCTGACCTCCACGCTGCCGATCGTGGCCTACCAGTTCAACCCGCTGGAGAACGTGAGCGTGTTCTCCAACGACGCGTCACTGCTGTTGCCGACGTCCGCGCTGGGCAAGAAGTACCGCGTGATGTCGTGGCCTTCGATCGGGGTCAACTCGGACAATCAGCAACTCGCCTCGTTCATGACCATCGTGGCCGCCGAGGGGAAGGATGACGAGACCACCGAGGTGACGGTGACGACCAAGGCGAACGTGGCGGCGGGGTCGGGGGTGACCGCCTTCACGGCCAACACGCCGAAGACCTTCTCCCTGAAAAGGGGACAGGTGCTGAACCTGGAGGCGGCCGATACCTACGGGGACTTCACGGGGTCGCTGATCGAGGCGACCCGGAAGATCGCGGTATTCGGAGGTCACGTCTGCGCGAACGCGCCGATCGCGGTCGCGGCATGCGACCACCTGGAGGAGCAGATCCAGCCGCTGGGCACGCTGGGGAGGAAGTACGTGATCGCCCGGACCATGGCCCGAGGCAAGGCGCCGGACATCCTCCGGGTGCTGGGCGTCCAGGACGACACGAAGATCTCCGGTACGAAGGCGGGGCTGACCATCCCGACGCTGAACGCCGGGGACTTCTACGAGTTCGAAATCACCGACCACATCGAACTTTCGTCGGACAAGCCGTTCATGGTCGGGCATTTCCTGGAAGGCCAGAACGCGCCGGGCGCGGCGCACGACGGCTGCTACGACTCCGACCTGTGCGAGAGCGTCACCGGCGTGGCCGACAAGGCCTGCATCTGCGTGGACGACGGAACCGGATACGCGACGGATGTCGGGAAATCCTGCACCCGGCAGTCGGACTGCGACGTGGGGTGCCTGTGGGGCGAACTGTGCGAGGTTTCGACCCGGACGGGCAAGTCGTGCAGTTGCGGCAGCGGCCTGACCTGCACCAGGCAGGCGAACTGCAGCCCGGACGACGCGAACATCGGGGATCCCTCGCAGATCATGGGCGTGCCGATCGAGCAGTTCCGGTCGGAATACGTGTTCCTGGTCCCGATCAAGTACCGCAACAACTACGTGTCGATCGTCGCGCCCGTCGACGCGACCGTGAACCTGAACGGGTCGCAGTTGCAGTCCAACGTGTTCCAGGTGCTGCCGTCGAACCAGTGGAAGGTCACCCGGCTGCCGCTGAACCCGGGATCGCACACGATCTCGGCGGACAAGCGCGTCGGCATCGAGGTGTACGGCTGGGACTTCTACGTTTCCTACGGCTACCCGGGCGGCATGAACATCGAGACCCTGGCCGTGTACTGAGCCCCCGGGGGATTCGGCCCCGGAAACATGCTATAGTCCGCTGCGAAATCCGTTGACGAGCGCAGGGTTGCTGCAGAAACACCTCCGGATTGCCGTCCTGCTGTCCCTCCTGCCGGCAGGCGCCTCGTGCGGGCAGGATCTCGTCGGCGGACGCCTTTTCCGATGCCGCACCCAGGACGACTGCGGGAGAGGATGGCGCTGCGTTGCGTGCACGGTCGGGGGGAACGCACCCGGCGTCTGCGTCCGGGAGGACGAGGCCCCGCCCGCGATTTGCGCGCCCGGTGACGCCTGGACGGATACGAATGCCGGGGGCGACCTGGACCCGACGACGGAGGTCGCGGGCGAGGATGTCGGCCTGTGGGACCCGGGCCCGGATGCCACGCGTTGCGGGAGCGAACTGGATTGCGACGAGGATGCCCCGTTCTGCCACGAGACCCTGAAGGTCTGCGTGGCCTGCCGTAGCGTCTGGGATTGTCACGGGGACGGGTACTGCCTGGAAGGTCGGTGCCGACCCGACCTCGTGTGCCAGCCGGATGCAAGGTCGTGCCGGCAGAACCGCAGGATCTTGTGCAACGCATCCGGAACCTCGGAGACGGACGAGGACTGCGGGGAGAATGCCTGCCACGAGGGCGAGTGCGTCGCCTGTGCCCCCGGTTCCGTGGACTGTCCCGAAGTCAACATCGCGCGGCAGTGCCGGCTGGACGGATCCGGTTGGCAGGAGACGCTGTGCGGGGAAATGCGCTGCGTCAACGGGCAGTGCGTTTCCTGCGTCCCCGGGTACCGGGTCTGCCAGGGGACCTCGGTGATGGAATGCGAGATGGATGGCAGCGCGTTCGGGTTCGTCGAGGACTGCGACCCCGAGGGGACCGGCCGGATGTGCCACCTGGGGTCCTGCTGGAACCCCTGCGAGTACAATGCGAAGTACCTGCTGACCAACCAGGGGTGCGACTACTGGGCGACCGATCTGGACCAGTATCGCGAATCGTCGGAAACGACCTACGGGGGCGGCGAGAACGCCCCGTACGCGATCGTCGTGTCGAACATCGATGCGACCTTCAAGGCCAAGGTGCGCGTCACCAGCGCATCGGGTTACGACAAGACCTACGAAGCCCTGCCCAGGACCGTCACCATCATCGACCTGCCCCCGAACAACATCAGCGGGTCCGGGATCTCCGATCACGCCTGGCACGTGACCTCGACGCTGCCGATCGTGGCCTACCAGTTCAACCCGCTGGAGAACGTCGGGGTCTACTCCAACGACGCGTCGCTGCTGATGCCTTCGCTGTCCCTGGGGCGGGAGTACCGGGTGCTTTCCTTCCCAACGATCGGGATGAACTCCGATGGGCAGCAACTGGCCTCGTTCCTGACCGTGGTGGCGGTCGAGGACGGGACGACCGAGGTCACGGTCACCCCGACGGCGGATGTCGCGGCAGGGGCGTCGGTCCAGGCGATACCGGCGAAGGCCGCGAGGAACTTCACACTGCACAAGGGACAGGTTTTGAATCTCGAGGCATCCAAGGTGGGTGGGGACCTGACCGGATCACTGGTCCAGGCGACGGGGAAGGTCGCGGTCTTCGGGGGACATGTCTGTTCGAACGCCCCGGTATCCCGGTGCACGAACGGGAAGTGTTCCTACGATCCGTCGGTTACCTGCACGGTTGACTCCGACTGTCCCGCCATCGCCGCATGCGACCACCTGGAGGAGCAGATGCCGCCGCTGGGCACGGCCGGCAGACAATACGTAATCGCTCGCGCGATGCCGCGCGGCAAGGCACCGGACCTCGTCCGGGTGCTGGCGATCCGGGACGGCACGCAGATCGTGACGACGGCTTCGGGAATCACCATCCCCAGGCTGGACGCGGGAGCATGGCACGAGTTCGAGATCACCGACCACGTAGAGTTGTCCTCGGACAAGGCCTTCCTGGTGGGGCACTTCCTGGAGGGCCAGAACGCGCCGTACTCCGCGCATTCGTCCTGCATCAACACGACGTCCCAGGACCTGTGCGAGGCTGCGGGCGGGACTTGCAGTTGCTACGACATGAACAGCGGCATCCTCGGGGTGGCCTGCTCGCGGCAGAACCAGTGCAGCGATGACGCGAACATCGGGGACCCGTCGCTGATCCTGGGGGTTCCGACCGAGCAGTTCCGGACGGAGTACGTGTTCCTGGTGCCGACGAAGTTCCGGTACAACCACGTTTCCATCGTGGCCCCGGTGGGCGCCAAGGTGACGCTGGACGGGGAGGGGGTCAATGCATCGACCTTCCAGGTCACTGCCTCGAACCAGTGGAAGGTGGCCCGGATCACGATGCAGCCCGGCGCCCACGTCCTGAACTCGGACCGGAAAGTCGGCATCGAGGTCTACGGGTGGGACTTCTACGTGTCCTACGGGTACCCCGGGGGGATGAACCTGCAGGTGCTTTCGGCCTTCTGAGGCGGGGCACGCGGGAATCGTGGAGGATGCAAGGGATGCCGCATCTTTTCGGCGGAAGGGTCGCGAAGGCCCGGATGTCCCTGGCGATGCTGGTCCCGCTGGCCATCCTGGCCTGCGGGAAGGACCTGGTGGACGGCCGGTTCTTCGTGTGCGACAACCCCGGCGGGTCCTGCGGCGAGGGATGCACCTGCGTCGCGGCGGAGCCCGGACGCAACTACCCGGGATGGTGCAGTTGCCCCACGCGCACCGCATGCCGCCTCAGCGGGCAGTGCGAGGTCGGGCAGACCTGCTGGCAGGGCCGCTGCCAGGAACGGGGGTGCCTCGGCACGGCCGACTGCGAGACGGGCGACACGTGCGTGGCCGGGAGCCTGGTCGGGAAGGATCCGGCCGGAAACTTCTGCACGGCAGAACAGTGCAACGGATCGACGAATCCGTGCCCGGAAGGCCGAGACTGCGTGGACGGAATCTGCCTGCCTTTCACGGTCCCGGACGTCCCCGAAGACGGAACGTCCCCGGCGGACCCGGGCCAGGACGGGGCGGATCCCGGAGTGGACGTGACGTTCGTCCCCCCGACCGTCGAGTGCAGGCCCTGCCAGGCGGACGGCGACTGCGACGGGGGTTCCAGTTGCCTGCCCCTGGGCGCCGGGAAGCACTGCCTGGTTTCCTGCGTGGAGGACGCGGACTGTCCCGCGTCCACGACCTGCTATGCCGCCACGACGGCGGGGAAGTACTGCATCCCCGTTACCTACTCGTGTCCATCGTGCTCGTACGACGGTACGTGCACCGGCACCCAGGTGTGCAACTACCAGGAAGGGGCGTGCCGCGAGGGGATGCAGGAGTGCGGCAGTTGCGCCTACGACTTCGACTGCCGGAACGGGATGCGATGCCTGAAGATCGCCGAGACGAACACCGGAGGGTGCGTGCCCGCCTGTTCCGACACGGTGCCGTGCAGCGACTCGACACGGTTCCACTGCGCCCAGAACGCGAAGGGCGTCCGGATGTGCCACCCCAACGAGGGGATTGTCTGCGGGGCATGCCCCGCAAATCGCCCCTTCCCGTCGGAGGATGGCCAGGAATGCTGGGAGTGCCTGAACGACACCCACTGCACCGTCGACGGCGAGCACTGCGATCCCGCCAGCCATGAATGCAGGACGGGCGTGTACGACTGCACGACCCTGAAGTGCTACGACGGGAAGTCCTGCACCAACGACTACTGCGACCCGTTCCTGGGGTGCACCTATCCCATCTGGGGCGGGAACTGCCTGATCGACGGCACCTGCTACAGCACGGGATGGACGAACCCGGAGAACGGCTGCCAGGTATGCCAGCCCGCCATCGACTCCACCCGCTGGAGCATGGCCGCGGACGGGGAGACCTGCGTCGCGTCGCGGTGCAACGGCGTCACCTTCCTCGCCGCGTCAAAGTGCCTGGGGGGCGCCTGCGGCGAACAGGAGCAGGCCGATTGCAGGGACGGGTTGTCGTGCACGTACGACGCCTGCGACTCGGGGATTGGATGCCGCTACCCGCTCATCTCGGGAAACTGCCTGATCGGGGGAGCCTGCTATCACGACGGGGAACCCGACCATTCGAACGACTGCCGCATATGCAAGTCCGGGACCACCCCCAGCGCGTTCTCGGACGCCGCCGATGGCGCGACCTGCACGGAGGGCACCTGTTCCGCGGGGAAGTGGACCGGATTCACGAAGTGCGCCGAGGGCCAGTGCAACCAGGAGAGCGTCACGAACGATTGCAACGACTCGTTGTCGTGCACCACCGACTGCGACCCCCACGAGGGATGCGTCAACACCGTCCAGAGCGGAACCTGCCTCATCGATGGGATCTGCTACACCAACGGGCAGCACAACCCGGCGGACCCCTGCAAGCAGTGCATCTCCGAGAAGACGAAGTCGGGGTGGAGCGCGGCTCCGGACGGCGAAGGATGCCCGGTGGTTTCCGGGTACACTGCGACGTGCAACGAATACCGGCACTGCGAGTACGCGAACCCGGTGACGACGGGATGGAAGCAGTACGACGTCTGGGTCCACGTTCCGGCGGGGACATTCCCGATGGGGGCGCCTGATTCGGAAGACGGGTCCGCGACATCGGAGAGGCCCGTCCACGACGTCACGTTCGCGAAGGGATTCCTGGTCGGGAAGTACGAGGTCACGGTCCTGGCCTACGAGGCCTGCAAGGCAGCCTCGCCGACGACCTGCACGGCGCCCGACACGACGGATTGGACCGGCAACGGCTGGGGGACGAACACCAGCGCGAAAAGCCGGGGAACCCACCCGCAGAACGGGTTGACCTGGGCGCAGGCGGGCGCGGTCTGCTCCTGGATGGGCGGACGCCTGCCATCCGAGGCGGAGTTCGAGTATGCCGCGAACGGGTCAGTCCACCGGATGTACCCGTGGGGGGACTCGGGGGAACCGAAGTGCGCCGGCAACACCGCGAACTTCGACGAGGACGGGGATGGTGTTTCGCCCTGGGCGTGTGACCCCTGCGCGACCTCGGGTTGCAGCGGTACCGCGCCCGCGGGTTCGAAGAACAACGGTGCCTCCTGGAGCGGTGCACTGGACATGGCCGGCAACGTCCGGGAGTGGTGCCAGGACTACTGGCATGCCGACTACAACGGCGCACCGGTGAACGGGACCGCGTGGACCAGCCCGACCGCGTCCACCCGCGTCGTCCGGGGGGGCGGCTTCAACAGCCCAGGTGCGGAGATCCGTTCCCCGGCCCGGGCGTCTGCGTTGCCGACGGACCGCAACGCCGGCACGGGTGCGCGGTGCGTGAGGACGCTGCCCTGAGACTCGACACGACAGGTGGAGGTCGAACGATGCCGGGACGGAATCGAGGCGGATGGCTGCTGTCGATCGCGTGGCTGGCGTGCGCGGTGGCCTGCTCGGAGGAGACCCCTGGGCGCCTGGTCCCCCAGTACCAGGGGATGCGGTACGTTTCGCTGTTCCCAGGATACCGGGACGAGGGTGGCCAGTACATGCGACAGTGCGGTTCGCGCGTCCAGGCGCCTCGTGATGCGGACCTGCTGCTGTTCGGGATCGGCATCCTGGGAACCAACCGGGGCGTGAGCGAGGATTCCGGGGAACGGGATAACGACCTCTCGATCCGGCCGGGCGACAGGCTGCGGAAGAACGTCGTGTCGGACACGGTGGATGAGGGGACCTTCGCCAGCGATCTGTTCCGGATCGATATCGATTGCCTGGAGCCCAGGACGGACAGGTACTCGGCAGGAAAGGACGCGTGCCGGGGCGTTCCGGGGGCCGGGAACGGCGTGCCCCTGGCGGTGCGATACCTGGGGTTCGACAAGACCGCCTCGCGCTCCGCACCGGAGGATCGCGACGCGACGGCCCTGGCCGTGATGGTCGACCAGTCGGGATCCATGAAGGGCTTCGTCGAGACAGAGAGCGGGCTGGAGGTGATGGGTGGTTCGTTCGGGCCATGGGAGAACGATTTCAAGGACCACGCCACCGACACGGACGGGGAGCGCTTCACGGCGATCCGTTCGCTGTTCAGCCTGCTGAACGCGAACGATCGGGCCGGGGTGTTCCAGTTCGGGGAAGGGGTCGGGCCGGAGGCCGCGGTCGTGTGCGACCTGGACCCGGACCTCGGCGAGGCCCTGCGAAGGATAGATTGCTTCGGCACGAACCGCGAACTGATCACCGGCAGCACGATGTTCAACCGGCTGCCGACCGGTCCTCGCGGCCGGACGCCCCTGTGGTCCTCGGTCGCCAGCGTCTACGGGTTCCTGAAGGACGGCGTTCCTGCCCGCGTCCGTCACGTCCTGGTGATCACCGACGGGCCCGACACCTGCCATCCGGACTCGCCGGACTTCATGCCGATGCTGAGACACCGGGTCGGGAGTTCCCTCTACAAGGAGGTGCACCAGGAAGCGGCGTGTTCGGATGTGTCGTACGACGCCTTCCTGGATCGGATCGCGGCCGACGTGGTGGACGGGGAGGGGAACCTTCTGGCCGGGAACCGCGTCCCGGTGCACGTGTCGTTCGTGCAGATCCAGGCGCCCGGGTACCCGGACCCCGACCCCAGGCAGGTCGAGGTCGCCTGCCTGACGGGAGGAATGTACCGGTTCGTCAACCGGAACGAACTTCCGCCGGAACAGAAGTGCAGCCTGGGGGGCTCGTCGCTGACGTTCAACCCCTTCCGCGAGGCGATGCTGGAGGCGGTCAACGCGTTCCGGTACTCGATTGCCGGGTCCTGGAACCTGGCCGTCCAGGCGGACCCGCTGGCGGCCGGCAAGCTCCCGGACGGTTCCAGCCTCGCGGTCGCTGCAGGCGTACGTCTCCTGGAGGGCCCCTTGACCCCCGGAGACCACGTGGACCTTCGCGTCGGGCACGTGCTGGCCCGTTCGGGGGACGGCGAGTGCACGTGCGACCTCATGGACATGCGGGGGTGGCTGCACAGGCCCTGCTCCAACGGGGACGATTGCTCGTGGGTGGGCGCCGGTGATGATTGCCGGGAGGTGGCGTGCCGGGAGGCGGATCGGAGGTGCGTCCTGCGGTTCCGGGAATCCGGGGCCGGGTGCGACGGAGGCGGTTCCTGCTGCTGGGGCGCCTGCTCCGCGCCGATCGGGGAATGCCGGACGCTGGACTCGCTGTGCAACGTCGTGGACCTGGACGACGTGGCGTGCGCGGGCGGGGTCTGCTGCAAGGGCGAATGCCGGGCGTCGTGCCCCTGACGGGGCGCACGGTGCCGGAAACGGGCTAGCGTCGCATCCCCCGGGGCATCCAGCGCAGCGTCGCCAGGGCCGCCAGCACGCACACCCCGGCACCCAGGCGGATGGTGGGCTGGGATCCCAGGACCTGGGCCAGGGCGCCGGCCTGCAGCGAGCCCAGCGGCATCATCAGGGCGAGCACGAAGGTATAGACGCCCATCACGCGGCCGCGGAGGTCGTCCGGGACAGCGGCCTGGATGAGGGTGTTGCTGAGGCTGAAGAAGGCCGTCAGGGCAAAGCCGGAAGGCACCAGGAGAACGCAGGCCAGCGCGTAGGAGCGGGTCATCGACAGCGCGGCGACCGAGGCCGCGAACACCAGGACCAGGCCGGCGATCCAGGCCCGGCCGTCGCGCACCTCGCGCAGCGTGGCCACGGACAGCGCGCCGGCCACGGATCCCAGCCCGACGGCGGACATCAGGAGGCCGTATCCCTCGGGCCCGGCGCCCAGGTCGTCGCGCGCGATGGCCGGCATCAGGATGACGTAGGACCAGCCGAAGACGCCGACCACCAGCAGGACCAGCATCAGGGCCAGGATCCCGGGGGTGTGCAGCACCGTCCGGAAGCCCTGGAAGACCAGGTCGAGGGCCGACCCCTGAACCCGCGCAGGAATCGGGCCGGTCAGGCGCATCGCGAGCAGGGCCGCCACGATCGCGCCGTACGACAGGCCGTTGACCAGGAAGCACCATCCCGCACCGATGGCCCCGATCAGCAGGCCCGCAAGGGCCGGGCCCAGGACGCGTGCCGCGTGGAAGACCGACGAGTTCAGCGCGATGGCGTTCATCAGGTCCTTGCGGCCCACCATTTCGACCACGAAGGCCTGACGGGACGGCATCTCGATGCCGGACACCGTGCCCAGCACCGCCGCCAGGAACATCAGGTGCGCGATGTGGATTCCGCCGGTCTGCACCAGGATGCCCAGGGCCAGCGCCTGCAGCGCCAGCAGCACCTGGCAGGCGACCAGGATGCGCCTGCGGGGGTAGCGGTCCGCGAGGATGCCGCCCCAGGTGGACAGAAGCACCATCGGGATCGAGCCCGCCAGGCTGACCAGGCCCAGCATGGCCTTCGAGCCGGTGAGGTCGTACACCAGCCAGGCCTGGGCAGCCGACTGCATCCATGTGCCGATCAGGCTGAAGAACTGGCCGGCGAAGTAGACGCGGTAGGCCGGGTGCCGCAGCGAGGCGAAGGTGCCGGAGAGCCATGAGGCCCGGCGGGCGGTCGAGGCCGAACCCTGGCGGATGGATTCCGTGGAGTCCCCCTAGACGGTGCGACGACGCAACGACCACGCCGCCAGGGGCAGCAGGACCAGAAGCCAGGAAGGCGAGGCGGGGCGGTGGCCGGCGTCGCAACTGCCGGAGGTCTTCTCCTTCTCGACGCAGGCGCCCTGGCCGGTGCACACCATCCCGAGGTCCGCGCAGTTGCGCACCAGCCCCCAGGACATCCCGTCCGGGGAGCACTCGCGCACGCTGTTCCCGTCGCACTTCCGGGCGCCGGGCACGCAGATGCCGCCGGCGGGGATCTCGCCGGTCGTCGCGCCGTCCTCGCCGCCGACGACCTCGCGGGGGGCGGCATCCTCGTCCCCTGCGATCGCCTCGCCGCCGCCAAGATCGATTCCGGCCCAGTCCGGGGGACCGAATCCGTCCTCGGCCACCGACGCGTCCTCGGACGGGACCTCCTCGGCGATCACCTGCTCGGGCACGGGCTCGGGGCCCTGGTCGGGGGGCGGCGCGTTGCCGGAAGGGCAGGTGTCGGTGCCGTAGCCGCGGCCGTCGATGGTCATGTCGAACGAACCGCGGCCGTCCGTCGCGTAGGAGTAGAACGACTCCCACCGGTTCGCATAGCGGGCCATCTTCTCGAGGATCTTCGGGGTGGCGGGGGCCGACTTGCTGGCCACGACGATGATGACGCCCTTCCAGTGGCAGGGTTCCCTGGCCGGACGGCGCTCGCCGTTCTCGCGGATGATGTCGGTGATCGTGAAGTCGAACCGCTGGCCCGTGACGTTCTTCGCATCCTCGTACCTGATGCGCTGGGGCATCGAGGCGGAGCCCATGGGGGGGAGACCGTCGGGGCCGTTCAGTGCGAACAGCGGGGGCACCTCGCCCGGCCCGCGCAGGCCCATCAGGTACTGGTCCAGTTCGCTGAACTTCGGGACGTCGTACCACATCTTGAAGTTCCCCGGGGACGTCTCCTCGTAGAACATTCCGTACATCAGCGACTTCGAGTTGAAGAAGTAGGACCAGTGCTGGTTGTAGCCCTGTTCGGACCAGCCGTCGCACAGGATCTCGCCGGGCTGCGGCTCGCTGCTGCCCTCCCACGCGCGGTCCAGGCAGTGCGTGACGCCGTCCTCGGTCTTGAACTTGATCGAGGCCATCCAGTGGTGGCCGAACTCGTGCGCCATCAGCTCGATGCAGGTCAGGCCGTCGAAGAACAGGAGTCCCGTGTACGTCTTGTCCGGGTCGTCATTCAGGGTCCTGATGTCGCCCATCTTGACGGCCTGGCGCAGGCGGCCCCGGCTGCCGAAGTCGGCGGTCTTGTTGTAGAGGAGGTCGCGACCGATCCCCTTCGTGTCGTTGCGGACCGGCCAGCCCTGCTGAACGTTGGTCAGCATGCCGGAGATGTCCACGGCCGAGAAGACGAAGACCGCGTCGTAGAGGTCGGCGTGGGTCAGGTAGAACTTCTTCGTCGCCATCGCCAGGTAGCCGTTCGGAGTCGAGACCTGTTCCGTGATCTTCCCGTCCGTGTCGTCCACCACCGCGATGTCCGAGGGCAGGACCTCCGCCGAGGCCGGCAGGGCCGCGGCCGCCAGCAACAGCGGAACGAGGAAGCGCGCTCGGCTCATACGGATACCTCCGTTGCCCGGGTATTCTACCGATCCGGCGGGCGATGTCTTGCGACGATCGCGTCGGCCAGCGCGTCCAGCGCCGCGAAATCGCCCGTCTTCGGGGCGCCCTTGCAGGCGACCGGAGGCAGGAACTCGGCCTTCAGGCCGGACAGGAGGGCCCGGACCTGGTCGTCGGCCTTGCCGCCCCACGAGTACGACGAGATCGTCGCCGCGAAGCGGGTCTTGGGCTTCAGGGCGCCGGCGACGTAGGCCGCGGACTGCACCAGCGGGTGCAGGCCGTTCAGGACCACCGGGGTCGCGAACACCACGGTCGAGGCGTCGACCAGGGCCATCGCCAGGGCCCCCAGGTCCGTCACCAGCAGGTTCACGGGCTCGGCCGAAAAACCACGGGCCGACAGGGCGCCGACCAGGTGATCGACCATCCGCCGCGTGCTGCCGTGCATCGAGACGTACGGCACGACGACCCGGTCCTGGGGCGCCGAGACCGCCCAGTTCTGCCAGGCGCTGCGGATGAAGAGGGTGTCGTCGTGCGCCGGCCCGTGCGAAGGGCAGATCAGGTCCAGGGGCATCGAGGACAGGCGGTCCAGGTGCTTTGCCACCTGCGCGCGGAACGGCATCATGATCTCCGCGTAGTACCGTTTCGCCGGTTCGAGGATCGCGTCCGGGGCGACGAACAGGTCGGCCGTGGCCAGATGGGCGCCGAACAGGTCGCAAGAGAACAGGACGCGATCCTCGACCAGGTACGACGTCATGGTCTCGGGCCAGTGGACCCAGGGCATGTGCAGGAACTTCAGCGTGCGTCCGCCCAGGTCTAGGATCTCCTCGTCGGCGACGGGCCGGATGCGTTCCGCCGGCACCGGAAGGAGGTCGGCCAGCATCCCGGCCGCCTTCGGCGTGCACAGCACGACCGCCTCCGGGTACCGGGCCAGCACGTGCGGCAGGGCGCCGGAGTGGTCCTGTTCGGCGTGGTGGGCCACCACGTAGTCGAGGTGGGGAACCGCGACCAGTTGCGACATCAGCGCGTCCACCATCGAGTCGTCGACGGTGTCCAGCAGCACGGTCTTCCCGGTTCCCCGGACCAGCCACGCGTTGTAGGACGTGCCCTGCGGGGTCGGCACCAGCGCGTCGAACCAGCGGCGGTCCCAGTCGACCGCGCCCATCCAGAAGATGCCGTCCCGGATCTTCCTGGCGTTCATGGTGTCCCTCCTTGCTGGCCGGAGTGTATCACCCCTCGAACAGGACGCGCGGCAACTGGTCGTGGATCCGGCCGTTCGAGGCCAGCAGCGGCCCCCGGTACAGGTCGTGCGGGCCCAGGTCCCACGAGGTCACGCGCCCCCCGGCCTCCTCGACCAGCAGGATCCCGGCCGCAACGTCCCAGGCGTGCAGGCCTTCCTCCCAGTAGCCGTCCAGCCGGCCCGCGGCCAGCCACGCGAGGTCCATCGCCGCCGAGCCCTCGCGGCGCAGGCCGTGCGCGCTCAGGATGGCCCGGCGGATCGGCCGCAGCAGCGGGTCGACGATGTCGCGCCGGTTGTAGGGCGCGCCCGTGGCCAGCAGCGATTCCGACACCTGCCCGGTGCCGGAGACCCGGATCGGGGCGCCGTTCAGGGTGGCGCCCGCGCCCGCAACCGCCCGGAAGGTCTCGCGCAAGGCAGGCGCGTGCACGCACCCGTAGACGGTTCGCCCCTGGTGCTGCAACGCGATCGACACCGCGAACACGGGGTACGTGTGGACGAAGTTGGTGGTGCCGTCCAGGGGGTCCACGATCCATCGCCAGGGCCCCAGGTTGCCGCCGGGCCCGTCCCCGCCTTCCTCGCCCAGGAAGGAGTCCCCGGGGAAGGCCGAAAGCAGCCGTTCGCGGACGTGGGCCTCGGCGGCCCGATCGGCGGCCGTGACCAGGTCGACCTGGCCCTTGTGCTCGAATCCCGCCAGCCGGCCGAAGTACGCCATCAGCCGGTCGCCGGCCTCCACGGCCACGAGATCGGCCAGCGCCGCGCGCCGGGTGAGGTCGTGGTCGTTCAACGCATCACCACGGGGTGGGTGTTCAGCCGGCGTGCGAGGGCCAGCGCGTCCTCCTTCGACCCCCGGAAGACGGTGAAAACCCAGGTCCGCGACTCGTCGGGGATGGCGGTCTGATCCACGAACCGGACGAAGTCCGTCTCCCCCGCCACGCTCACCTCGGCTGCCAGGTGCACGGTCGTGCAATGCTTGATCACCCACCAGTCGTTCCCCAGCCCGATCAGCCCGTTGGAAAGGGGCAGGTACAGCCGCCCGTCCTGCAGCGTGAAGTCGTGCAGAGGCTGTTCGACGACCTCGTCCTCGGACAGCCCCGGCGTGTACCGGAGCATGTCCTCGAACCGGGGAAATGCCACGATGACCCGCCGGTTGGCCTCGTCCGCAGGCTTCGAGGGGTCCGCCATCGGGCCCAGGAGGACGTGCATCTGGACGCTGTCCGAGACCGACTTGTACCAGCGGACTTCCACCGCGCGGGACGGCGCATCGACCGTCACCTCCAGCGGCGGGTCGGCCGGGTCGGGCGGTTCGGCCACGGGCAGGTCATCCAGCCGGTTGGCGGTCCCGGCGCCGACGTCGACAAGGGCGTGCGGCCAGCCCAGCAGGGCAAGCAGCGACGCGATGGCGGCCTCGGCGGCGGACGAGGCGGCATCGTTGAAGGACATGCCGTAGACGAACTCGCCGGGCCAGGGGTTGATGCCGGTCGCGTCGGATACCTCGGCCTTCAGCAGGTTTCTCCATGCGTCGTCCAGCGATTCCCGGATCGCGCCAACGTCCTTGCCGCCGTCCGCGGCCGCGTCGAGGAGGACCCCGGCCGCCGCCATGGCCTGGCTGGTGCGGTACGTCGCGGTGCGGTGGTCGTTGTCCCGCTCGTACGGCCACGCGTCGCCCAGGCCGCCGTGCCGGCCCATCCACTGGTGGATGCCCTCCGTGTCGATCGGCTGCCAGGTCGAGTCGGCGATGGCCGGCAGGGGGCGGAACTCCACCTCCCGCGCGGCCAGGTCGGCCACGTACCCGGCGATGCTGCTGATCGTGTACCCCTGGTCGGCGTACGCCTGCAGAAGGGCCTCGTAGGTCGCCACCTGGGCGGGATCGTGCCGGGATATGACCGGCGCGAGGTACGGGTTGCCCGGCGTGGCCAGGACCTCCCCGTCGTCGAAGAACGGCCAGACCACCTGGATGCCCGAGGAGGGATCGACGCCGGGCCCGTCCTTCAGCCCCTCCTCCATGCCGGCCAGGACCGTCACACCCCGATCCGTGTATACCGGCCAGGGCGTGGTTCCCCACTGGAAGTACCGGAACAGGTTCTCGTGAAGGACATCGATCGTGAAGCCGTGACGGGCCATGAAGGAGTGCTTGCCGGGACCGCTCTGGCCTTCCTGGTTGAACACGACGGGCGACACCGGCAGGCAGGTGCGCTGGAAGACCCGGTCGTTCAACTCCAGCGACTTCTCGAGGTCGCGTGCCGGGTACGCCAGGAACAACTGGTCGGACCAGTGGAAGGACACCATCTCGACCTGCCCGGACAGGACGGCGCCCTGCAGTTTCGCCAGCATGACCGGGTGTCGCGCCTCCATCGCCTCGATCATGATCCCGGGGCACTCGAAGGTGGCCTTCCACCCGGGATGGTCCAGGTACATGTCCAGGATGGGCTCGAAGGACTGCTGGAGAATCCAGTCGACCAGGACGTCGTCGGTCCAGCCCTCGCACAGCGCATCGTCGCCGAAGAGAAGGCCGCAGGCGGTGACTGGAAGTCCCTCCCAGGTCGAGACCAGCCCGCCCGCGACGTACTGGGTGTTCCAGTGGAACATCGTCAGCGCGAACTTCGTCCGGGTGGGGTCGGGGGGGCTTTTCGGGACCGCCGCGTACGAGCACGGGTCGACGGCGTCGGCATCCGGGGATGCCTCCTCGCCGGGGAGGTCCGCCTGCACCTCGTCGGGGACGTCTGCGAGGTCGGCCGGGCCGGGGTCGTTCGCGCCTCCCTGGCCTCCGCAATCCGTGGACAGCAGTACGATTCCGAAGGCGAAGGCGATCGAGCCGGTCGCGTTCCTCATCATCGGTTCTCCCGCGGAGCATGGCCCGGAAACCCGCGGGATCGTACCATCGGATCCCCCTGCTGCGACACCCGGAAACGTGTCATACTAGCGGCGATTCCGGAGCAGGGCGGGACAGGGACATGGCGCTGCTGGCGCAGATCCTTCAGGACCACCGCGAGGAACTGCTGGACCGCATCATGGCGGGTGCCGGCCGCGCCGGGTTCCTGGGCGCCGTGTCGAACGCGCGTTTCGACTGGGCCGAGATGGCCGGCCACATGGAACGCGCCCTGTGCGCCACCGAGGAGATCCTGGCGGCGCGCCAGGGTCTCGGCGAGAAGTTGCTGGAAGTGGCCGACCCGGCCCACATGCCTGCGGAGATGATGGGCCGGATGGCCGCCCGGCAGATCCGGCCTCGCGGGATCGGCCTGAACCTGCTGATCAGCCTGACGATGGTCTGCCGCGACGCCCTGGTGGACCTGCTGCGGGCCCACGCCGCCCCGCAGGACTTCGAGGAACTGCGGGACCGGCAGGCGCGGCACTTCGACCGCATGATGCTGGGGCTCTGCCACGAGTGGACCGAGGGCGAGGGGGTCGGGGAGACGGCCCGGGAACTCGCCCAGGCCGCGCGCGTGCAGGCCGAGACGAAGACCAAGTTCATCGGGATCCTCGAGAGCCTGGGCTCGCCGGTCTTCCTGCTGAGGTCCGACGGCGCGGTCGAGTACTGCAACCCCGCGGCCTGGATGCTGTTCGGCAAGGACACCAGCCGCGGCACCCTGCAGAACCGGACCATCGTGGAACTGGTGCCCGAGGTGGCCGTGGCGCTGGGCGCCCTGGAACAGTCCGGGGGGGACGAGGCCACCGTCGAGAGGCGCCTCGAAACGCGCCAGGGAACCCGGTACATGGACGTGCGGATGAACTCCATCCGCGATGCCCGGCGGCAGAAGACCGGAAGCGTGGTCGTCCTGAACGACGTGACGCTGCGACGATCCGTCGAGGAACGGCTGCGGAGCGCCCGCGAGGAACTGGAGGCCCGGGTTCACGAACGAACCGAGGAACTGGAGCAGGCGAACGAACTCCTGCGCGGCGAGGTCCGCGAGCGCCTGGCCGCCGAGGTGGTGCTGCGCGAGAGCGAGGCCCGGTATCGCAGCCTCGTAGACCTGTCCCCCGACGGCATCATCGTGCACAGCGACGGCATGGTGGTGTTCGCGAACAGCGCGGCGCTGAAGCTGGTCGGGGCGCCGCCGGGCTACTCGCTGGAAGGCCAGCGGGTCGTGGACTACGTGCACCCGGACGACCGCGAGAAGGTCAACGCCCGGATCCGAAGGATGATCCAGTCCGGCCTGCAGGAGCCGACGATCGGCGAGCGCTTCCTGAAGCTGGACGGAAGTTCCTTCGAGGTCGAGGTGTCCGCGTCCGGGGTGGTGTACCAGGGGAAGCCTTCGGTCCAGGTGGTGTTCCGGGACATCAGCGACCGGGTCCGGGAGGAGCGCGAGGCCGAGGAGCGCCGGAAGGTCGTCGAGATCCTGCTGGCGGCACAGGGCCGGATCTCCCGGCTGGAACCGGAGGATACGGGGCCCCTTCTCGTCGACTCGATGGCCCGTTCCTGCGGTGCCGACCGTGCCGAGTGGTTCGCCCTGGACCCGCAGGACGGCAGCCTCCGGATGACCGCCTCGGTGGGGTTGCCCCCGGAGATCGAGGAGAAGGTTCGGGGGTTCGTCTACCGGCCCGGCGAAGGCGAAGGGTTCATGTCGGCGGTCGCCGAGTCCAGGGAGCCGGTGTACCTGAACGACTGCCGGACCGATCCGAGGTGGCGGGCGCTGGAGGGGCTGACCCGCAGCGCCTTCTTCGTCCCCGTGCGGTTCGGCGAGCACCTCTTCGGCGTGGCGCTGCTGATGTCCGACGTCCTGGAAGGATTCCCGGCCTCGCGACGGGCGATGGCGACGCTGTCATCGGACTACCTGGCCGCGGCCCTCGAGAGCGCCCACCTGAACGCGCAGACGCGGGCGGCCGAATCCCGGTACCGGTCGATCTTCGAGAACGCCGTCGAGGGCATCTACCAGTGCCTGCCGGACGGCCGGATCGTGGCGGCCAACCCGGCCCTGGCGCGCATCCTGGGCTACCCGTCGCCCTCCGAGGTGCTGAGGGACTCGCGGGACTTCCTGGCCCGGATGCACGCGGACCCCGCGCGGCGAGAGGCGTTCCTGCGCGAACTGTCCGAACAGGACGAAGTCCGCGGGTTCGAGTACGAGGCCCACCGGATCGACGGCCAGAGGGTCTGGGTGTCGGAAAGCGCCCTTGCCCTGCGGGACGATGCGGGCAAGCTGGTGCGATGGGAGGGCGTCGTCGAGGACGTCAGCCGGCGCAAGGAACTCGAGAGCCAGTTGCAGCACGCCCAGAAGATGGAGGCCGTCGGGCGCCTGGCCGGGGGGGTGGCCCACGACTTCAACAACCTGCTGACGGCCATCCTGGGATACAGCGGGCTGCTGCTGGATCGGCTGGACCCGGGCGACGAGGCATGGAGGGACGTGCAGGAGATCCGCGAGGCGGGCAAGCGGGCGTCCGCGCTGACCGGGCAGTTGCTGGCGTTCTCGCGCAAGCAGGTGCTGCAGCCCCGGGTGCTGGACTTGAACGAGGTCGTGACCGCCACCGAGAAGTTGCTGCGCCGGCTGATCGGGGAGGACATCGAACTGTTCACCCGGCTGTCCGACGTGCCGGTGCGGGTGAAGGTGGACCCGGGCCAGATGGACCAGATCCTGATCAACCTGGCCGTCAACAGCCGGGACGCGATGCCGAACGGCGGCAGGCTGTCGATCGAGGTTTCCACGCTGGACATCGAGGACCCCGGGCACGCCGCGAAGATCGGGATGCCTCCCGGCCGATACGCGATGGTCGCGGTGGTCGATACCGGGGTGGGCATGGACCTGGCGACCCAGTCCCACCTGTTCGAGCCGTTCTTCACGACGAAGGGGCCGGGCAAGGGCACGGGGCTGGGTCTGGCGGTCGTGTACGGCATCGTCAAGCAGAGCGGCGGGCACATCTGGTTCTACAGCGAGCCGGGCATCGGGACGACGATGAAGGTGTGCCTGCCCCGCATCGAGGACGACCATGCCGAGGAGTCGCGCCGTCGTCCCGAGATGGTGATGGTGCGGGGCAGCGAAACCGTGCTGGTCGCCGAGGACGAGGCCGCAGTGCGCGGGCTGGTGCGGGTCGTGCTGGAGGGCGCGGGGTACCAGGTCCTGGAGGCGCAGGACGGGAAGCGGGCGATCGAGGTGGCGGCCCGGTTCCCGGGGCCGGTCCACCTGCTGGTGACGGACGTCATCATGCCCGGAATGAACGGGCGCGACCTTTCCAGGGCGCTTCGCGCCAGCCGACCCGCGATCCGGGTGCTGTTCACCAGCGGGTACACGGATTCGGTGATCGTCCAGTCGGGCCTGCTGAGCCCCTACACCTCGTTCCTGCAGAAGCCGTTCTCGCCCGCGACGTTGCTGGAGGTCGTCCGGGACCTGCTGGACCGCCCGGTCGAGGAGACCGAGCCAGGGGACTAGGAGCCTGTCGGGAAATAGTCCAAGCGTAGGATCGACGGGGTGTTGAGGCC
>CALJUR010000138.1 GCA_937975765.1 uncultured Myxococcales bacterium | reverse complement strand
CCCGCCTGCGCCAGGATCGCCACGATCGGCGTGTCGCGCCGCGGGTGCACCTCGGCCAGCCGGGGCCACAGGTAGCCGTCCGCGCCGACCGCCATGGCGATCCGGGACCCCGCCATCAGCGTGGCGTTCAGGCCGGCCAGGATCACCATCACCATCACCACCGCGAACCCGTCGGCCCCGGTGTCGCCCAGAAGGTGGCGCGCGGTCGCCACGCCGGCATTCGGCACGCTGCCCACGCCCGGCAGGCCCAGCACGGCCAGGAATGCGGTGTTCAGCAGCAGGTACAGGGCCACGGTCAGCCCCACCCCGGCCAGGATCGCCAGCGGGATGGTGCGGCCCGGGGTCTTGACCTCGCCCCCCATGTACGTCAGCACGTTCCAGCCGGAGAACGTGAAGAAGATCGCGCAGGAGGCCGCCGCCAGCGACTTCAGCGACAGGGAGGGGGCCACCGGGGAGGGCGCGGCCGGGTCCGGGACGGCGGGCAGCGAGGCGACGTCGGGCACGCCGCCCGGGACGATCCATCCCTCGAAGACCGCCCACAGCGCCATCAGCAGGAACAGCGCGATCGGCGTCCAGGCCAGGAACTTCTGGGTGCGGCCCGTCCAGCGCACGCCGCGGCAGTTCACCGCCGCCAGCAGCCCCACCGCCACCAGCGCCACCAGTTCGCGCCCCGCCAGCGTCCACTCGCCGACCTGCAGCAGCGGCACCCCCAGGAAGCCGCCGAACGTGGTCGCCTCCAGCGTCGCGGCGGCCCCCACGGCCAGCGCCGCGATGGACCCGGGGAACGAGAACAGCACCGACAGCAGCCCCCACGCGACCGCGACGGGCCGCCCGAAGGCGCGGTCCAGGAACACGTAGTCGCCGCCGGCCCGCGGGAACAGCGCGCCCAGTTCGGCGAAGACCTGCGCCCCGGCCGCCGCCATCAGGCCGCCCAGCACCCACAGCGCCAGGTAGGTCGCGACGTCGGGCGAGGCGTGCGCCACCTCGCCCGGGGTCAGGAAGATGCCCACGCCGACGGTGTTGCCCAGGATCAGCGCCAGCGACGTGCCGAAACCGAGGCGGCGGCCCGGGAAGGCCGGGCGAGGGCGGGGCGGGAGGGCGCTGCTCACTTCGCCCCCCGGGACGGGGCGGGCTTGCGCGGAGCGGGCGGCAGCGCTTCCAGCGTGGCTAGGCCGGCGGGCTCCTTCAGGTTCTTGCGGCGCAGCATCAGCGCCGGGAACGACGCGTACACGCCGTCCTGCATCCAGGCGTGGAAGGCTGTGCCCGGCTGCACCACGTAGGTGTAGAACCCGTCCGGGGAGGGCGGCCCGCCGTGCCAGCCGCCGCCGGTCCGCAGCACCACGGAACGGTCGTCGAACGGCAGCGAGCGCATGTTCGCCTTGTAGTCCTTCGTGAACTCGAAGTACTTCTCGGCGTTGGACAGGTACAGCACGCGCAGCGGGACCCCCGCGTCGGACAGCGCCTTGCCGACGCCGCGGACTGCCCGCGTGCCGGTCAGGTCGCCGCGGATCGCGAACACCCGGCCGGCCCGGAACAGGTCCACCAGGTACCGGTACTGCACGGGGTCGTCCAGGAAGGTCTTCACGCCCTGCGCCTTGTATGCCTTGATCATGCCGACCAGGCGCCACTCGACCAGGTTGCGCGACATCCGGAACGCCTTCAGCACGCGATTGCGCGCCGCCTCGTCCGGGTACGCCTTCTCGATCCAGCCCTCGACCACGGGGGCCTGCAGTTTCGACCACGCGGCGACGAACGACCGCGGGTCCGGGGAGTTCAGGAAGACCAGCCGGTACACGGCGTGAACGTCCACGACCACCTGGTCGAAGTCCAGCAGCACCAGGACCTCGGGCCGCGCCCAGCCGGCGAACAGGTAGTTCGGGTCGGTGCCGACGCCCATCAGGGCGCCGCCGCGATCCTTCGCCGCGTCGTGGAACAGCCAGTGCGACTTCTCGTCCGACACGACGAAGTGCGAGTTGGCGGACAGTTCCTTCGGCAGCGGGTCGAACGGGACCGCCATCATCGCATCCGCCAGGGCCTGCGGGCAGGACGGCAGGCCGCGCGCCTCGGCCACGGCTTCCTGGGCACGAACCGCCACGGGCGGGATCGCGATCGCCAGCAAGGCGAGGGCCATCATGGCCCGGGGCGGGAAACCGGCACGGCGCATGGAAACTCCCTGTTCCGGCGGGCGGATTCTATTCCCGCCCCCTCCCCCGGGTCAACTTTCTAAACAGGGACAGTCACCATTATTGCGCACCTAACCTACGGTATTTATTAGCAACAGCGGAAGCGCGCGCCCATGTTCCTGAATAATCAGGCACTTACATCACCAATAATGGTGACTGTCCCTGAATTACAGGCCGGCGGACAGCAGGCGGCCCACGTGGTGGGCGGCGGCGTCCAGGCTGTCGCGGCCGGGGCGGCCGGCCATCGCCACGATCCAGGAAGGGGCGGGCGCGGGGAGATCCACGAAGGCCACGTCGCTGAACCAGTCGTAGGCGAACCCCGGCTTGTGCAGCACCCGCGCACCGGCCCCGAACGCCGCCCGCAGGCCGTCCGCCATCCCCTCGCCCCGCTCGCGCGGCGAGGCCAGCGCCTCCTGCAGCAGCCGCGCATCGCCCTCCCGGGCCACCAGCCGTTCCCCGGGCGACAGCCGGTCGTGCCGGGCGATCCGCCGCAGGCAGTCGGCCAGGTCCTGCAACGTCGTCCGGTTCCCGTGGGAGGGGACGTCGCACGACGCCTCGTCGATCGCCCCGGGCCGCGCCACCGACCTGTCCCCCTCCCGCAGCGTCACCGCCGGCGCACGGGCCAGCGTCCCGAACCCCGTCGCCGGGTCCCGCGCCATGCCCGAGTACCCCCGCCACAGCGACGTGGCCGGGAAGCGCGTCGCCAGCCACGCCCGCAACTGCGCGTGCCCCGCGACCCAGACCAGCCGGTCGAACGCCGCGTTGTCGCTGGGCCCGACGGCCGCCTGCACCATCGACGCGATCGACTCCCGGTGCGTCCCTCCCGGCTCGTCGATCTCCGCGACCGCCGCCGCCGTGAACCCCTCGCGCGCCACCGCATCCAGCGCCGCCGCCGCCGCGAACACCTTCACCGTCGACGCCGGCCACCAGCCGGTCGCCCGCGATGTCCCGTGCCAGTCCCACGACCGGCAGGCCGTCCCGCCCGGCACGTCCCGCACCTCGGCCACGAAGGCCAGGAACCCCCTCGGCGGCGGCACGAACCCCTGGTCCTGCAGGACCCGGGGCAGCGTCTCCCCCTCGACGGGCGCGAACTCCGGCCGATCCACGTAACGGTCGATCATCACAAGGTTCCCGCCGCCGGCTTCGCCTGCACCTCGCCATCTTCCTCGCCCCGGAACGCCTTCCCGTGGCACTCGACGCAGGCGCGCGGCACGTAGTGGGCCTCGCGGTTCCCGTGGCAGGACAGGCACGTGTCGCGGCCCGCCGCCATCCACCCGTGCGGCTTGTGGCAGTCCGTGCACTCCCGCGTCGCGTGCCCGCCGTTCCGGTGCAGCCCCTTCTGCTCCTCGTGGCACTCCTGGCACGGCACCTGCGGCTGCCGCTTCCCGACCTCCTGGTGGCACGAGTCGCAGCCGTCCTTCATCATCGGCGCCTTGACGTCGATCCGGTGGCACTCCACGCAGCCCGTCGGCGGGCGGTACCCGGCCTCGTGGCACTTCGTGCACGGCAGCGACGCGTGCCGTCCCGCCAGCTCCCACGGGTGCCAGCCCTGGTCGCTGGTGGGTGGCATCGCCCCCAGCGGCATCAGCGACCCGCGAACCGGCATCGTGTGGCACGCCACGCACTCCGTCGTGATCGGCGTGCCGTCCTCCATCACGTGCTCGCCGTCGTGGCACCGGAAGCACCCCGGCCAGTTCCGGTGGCCGATGTGCGACGCGTACGTCCTCCAGTCCACCTTCATCGCCGGGAACACGCTGCGGGTCCAGATCCCGGTCACCGCCTCGACGGCGCGGTCCACGTCCTTCGCCTGTCCCTGCGCCACCTCCGGGTACTTCTCCCCGTAGAAGCCCGCGATCGCCCGGCGCAGCCCGGCCGCCGCCGCCTCCTTGTCCGCGTACGGCTGCACCAGCGCGTCCACCGCCACCTTCTTGATCCACGGCAGGTCCTTCGGGATCGTCCCGCCCGCCATACCCCGGTCCACCGCCGTCTCCGGCGGCACGTACACGTGCGACGGCCGGTTGTGGCAGTCGATGCAGTCCATCGTGCGGACCCTCAGCGTCGCCTTCTCGTCCTCCGTCGGCGGCCTGCGCCGATCGACGAACTCCCGCACCTTGCCGTCCAGCGACGTCGCCCGCGCCCACGGGATGTCGGTCACCTTGTCGTCCCGCGCCACGAACTCGATGCGGTTGCCCAGGATCATCTGCCAGTGGATGCCCGACGACAGGCCCTGCGCGGGGTTGCCGCCGCCCGTCTTCAGCAGCAGGCTCACCTGCTCGGGCGTGTTCGCCTCGTCGTAACGGAAGTGCGGGTTCTGCATCAGTTGCGCGCCGAAGAACTTCTCGGGCCAGTGGCACTGCTCGCACGTCTCGCGCGCCGGGCGCAGGTTCGAGATCGGGGTCGGGATCGGCCGTTCATAGTTGTCCATCATCACCGCCCAGACCTGGTGCAGGCCCGACAGCTTGGACTTCACGTACCACTCCACGCCCTCGCCGACGTGGCAGTCCACGCACCGGACGCGGGCGTGCGGGCCGGCCTTGCGCGCCACTGCCTCGGGCTCCATCACCGTGTGGCAGACCTCGCCGCAGAAGACCGGCGACTCGGTGAACAGGAAGGCGTTGTAGCCCGCGAACGCGAACAGCACCGCCAGCACGCCGCCACCCACCAGCGCCACCGCGAATCCCTTGCGCTGCCGCGGGTCGTTCAGGTCCAGCCGCGGGTACGGCATCGCCTCGTCGGTGCCCGCGCGCCGCCGCCGCAGGCTCTCCCGGCGCATGCCGGCCAGCACCACCAGCAGGCCGCCCACGATCACCGTGGGGAAGACCATCCAGGTGAAGATGCCGATGTACGGGCTGGGGTTGACCTGGCTGAACTCGCCGATCATCGAGCCCAGCATCAGCAGGGCGCCGAACAGCGCGACCAGCAGCCCGAAGTACGAAACGACGTTGCGGTACAAGCCCCTGCCCGTCCTCGACATCCGGACCTCCGCCGCCAGCATATCGGACCGATTCTAGCCTGGATCGGGCATCGAGGGACGGGGATTCTCCGGCATCGCCGCGGGAAAGCCCCCGGTCGTCACGCCTTCGGGGGCGGCGGCGCTTCCTTCGCCGGCTGCGGGGCGAACGCGGTGACCAGCAGCAGCACCACCACGCCGACCGAGATGCCGATGTCGGCGATGTTGTAGCGCGGCCAGTGCCAGTCCCCGTAGTAGTTGTGGATGAAATCCACCACGTAGGTCAGGTGGACGCGGTCGACCAGGTTGCCGATCGCGCCGCCCATGATGCCGCACAGCGCCAGCACCGGGAGCCAGCCGCGCGCCGGCGGCCGCACCAGCAGCCAGCCCACCGCGATCAGCGCCACGATGGACAGCGTGAAGAACAGCGTCCGCCGCACCCCGTCGTCGATGCCGGCCAGCAGGCTGAACGCCCCGGCCGGGTTCTCGGCGTACGACAGGTCCAGGAAGCCCGGGACCAGCACGATGTCGCGCTGGCCCACCAGGAAGGTCTCGCCGGCCGTCGCGGGCGCCGCCGGGTCCGCCTCGGCACCGGTCACCGGGATCGGGTGCAGGCCCGTGCGGGCCACCTCGGCCGCGTCCTCGTCCGACAGGTGCGGCAGCCGCGACTTCAGGAACTCCGCCACCCCGACGTGCGACAGCGCCTCGCGGACCTGGCGCCGGGTCTCGGCCAGGTCCAGCCCGGGCTTCTCGCGCTGCAGTGCCCGCTCCATCAGCCACGCGTCGTTCCGGTCGATGCGCCGCGCGAACCGATTTCGGTGGCCCGGGTCGAAGACGAAGAAGCCCGCCGCCGACAGGTTGCGCGACGACTCCAGTTCGAAGACCGGGTCGCCCGGGTCCAGCGCGACCTGCGGGGGCAGCCGCCACACCATGCCGGCCTGCGTGGCGTCCGCCAGGTCCGCAAACCGCGTCCGCACCACGTCGCCGACCGTCATGCCGGCGATGCCGGCCGGGGCGGTCACGGGCACCAGGTGCCTGGGCGTGGCCAGGTTCTCCTCGATCCACCGCTTGGAGACCAGGTCCGCCGCCACGATCCCGGCGATCAGCGCCACCGAGACCGCGCCGCGGGTCCACGTCGCGCGCCGCCCGGGCGTCATGGCGCCACCGCCTTCAGCACGTCCGCGCAGCGGCCGCACAGGTCGGGGGCGTCCTCGCGCGTCCCCACGTCCTCGGCCAGGTTCCAGCACCGGGCGCACTTCGGCCCCTGGATGCGTTCGACCTCGACCGCCGCCGGGCCGTCCACGCCGGGCAGGGCCTCCGCCCGCACCACCGCCACGCGCGACACCACGAACAGTTCGGGCAGCGCGGCCTGGAACCGCCGCAGCACCGCGTCGTAGGTACCGCCCGCCTTCACCGTCACCGTGACGCGCGCCTCCAGCGGGTGCCCCAGCACCTTCGCGGCCCGCGCCTCCTCCAGCTTCTTCAGCACGACGGACCGGACCTCCAGGAAGGCGTCCATGTCGTGCCGCAGGTCGGCGTCGTCGGGGAAGTCCTCCGCCGCCGGCAGCGGCCGCAGGAAGATCGACTCCGGCGCGCCCGGGACCTTCGGCAGGTGCCCGTAAGCCTCCTCCGCCGTGAACGACAGGATCGGCGCCATCAGGGACAGCGTGCCTTCCAGGATCGCGCGCACCGCGGTCTGGGCCGACCGCCGATCGGTCCCGCCCGGCGCCCCGCAGTACAGCCGGTCCTTCGTCACGTCCAGGTAGAACGCCGACAGGTCGATGATGAAGAAGTCCATCAGCGCGCGCACGACGGCGTGGAACTCGTACTCGTCGTATGACTTCCGGACCTTCGCAACCACCTCGTGGAACCGCGCCAGCGCCCAGCGATCCACGTCCAGCATCTGCCCGGCCGGCAGCGGCCCGGTCACCGGGTCCAGGTCCGACACCACGCCCAGCATGAACCGCCACGTGTTGCGGACCTTCCGGTACGCCTCGACGCAGCCCTTCAGGATCTCGTCGGACAGCCGGATGTCGTCGCGGTAGTCCTCGGCCGCGGTCCACAGGCGCAACAGTTCCGCGCCGTTCGCGTCCATGATCTTCGCGGGGTCGATGTAGTTGCCTTCCGACTTCGACAGTTTCCTGCCGTTGCCGTCCACCACGAAGCCGTGGGTCAGCACTGCCCGGAACGGCGATTGCCCGCGCGTGCCGACCGACGCCAGCAGCGACGACTGGAACCAGCCGCGGTGCTGGTCGCTGCCCTCCAGGTACAGGTCCACCTGCGGGTGCGGCGCGTCCGCGGTCGCCAGGCGCGATTCCATCACGGCCGCGTAGGACACGCCGGAATCGAACCACACGTCCAGGATGTCCTTGACCTTGTTCAGGTCCGTGGACCCGCACTTCGCGCACTTCCAGCCGCCGGGCAGCAGTTCGTTCAGAGGCCGGTCGAACCACGCGTCCGCGCCCTCCTTCTCGAAGATGCCCGCGATGTGGTCGATCAGCGCCTGCGACGTCTGCACGTGGCCGCACGCGTTGCACGAGGTGCCCACGATCGGCACGCCCCAGTGGCGCTGGCGGGACACGCACCAGTCCGGGCGCGACTTCAGCATGCCGCTGATGCGGTCGCGGCCCCAGGACGGGATGAACTTCACGTCCTCGATGGCGGAAAACGCCCGCTGGCGCAGGGTCGCGTCATTGGATCGGCCCGGGTCGCCTCCGCCTCCGTGCCCGGGCGGAACCGCGCCCGTGTCGGGCGCCGCCAGTTGCGGCCGCATCGGCTTGTCCACCTGGATGAACCACTGCGGCGTCGCCCGGAAGATGACCGGGTTCTTGGACCGCCAGCAGTGCGGGTAGGCGTGCGAGATCTTCCCGGCGTGCAGCAGCGCGCCGATCTCCTTCAGCCGCGCGATCACGTCGGCGTCGCAGTCGAAGACCACGCGCCCGGCATACTCGGGCACCTCGGACGTGAACCGCCCCTGGTGGTTGACCGGGGCGTACGCCGGCAGGCCGTATCGCGCGCCGACCACGAAGTCGTCCTCGCCGAAGCCGGGCGCGGTGTGCACGCAGCCCGTGCCGGTGTCCATCGTGACGTGCTCGCCGACGATCAGCATCGAGTCGCGGTCCACGAACGGGTGCCGGCAGGCGGCGCCCTCCAGCGCGCGGCCGGGGAAGGTCGCGATGACGGTGCCTTCCGGACGGCCGATCTCCCGGTGGAACTGCTCGCGCAGGGCCTCGGCCAGGACCCAGGTGTCGCCGCCCACGTCCTCGGCCACGTAGGTCGCCTCGGCGTCGAACGCGATCGCCAGGTTCGACGGCAGGGTCCAGGGGGTGGTCGTCCAGATGATGACGCCGCCCTCGCGACCCGCCAGTTCCGGCACCTTCTCGCCCACGCTCTTCGTGAACGGGAAGCGCACGTAGATGCTGGGGCCGGTGACGTCCTGGTACTCGACCTCGGCGTCGGCCAGCGCGGTCTCGCAGACGTGGCACCACAGCACCGGCTTGCGGCCCTGGTACACGGCGCCCGCGCCCACGAAGCGCCCGAACTCGCGCAGCGTCAGGGCCTCGTAGTCGTGCGACATGGTCAGGTACGGGTCGTCGTAGGACGCGAAGACGCCCAGCCGCTGGAACTCGGACGACTGGGTGTCCACCCACTTGCGGGCGAAGTCGCGGCACTTGTGGCGCAGGCCCGACGGGTCCCTGCGCGCCGCCTCGCGGCCGATCTCCTTCTCGACGGCGTGCTCGATGGGCAGGCCGTGGCAGTCCCAGCCGGGCCGGAATTCCGTGGGCCGGCCGGACAGGTTGCGCATCTTGACGACGATGTCCTTCAGGACCTTGTTCAGGATGTGGCCGTGGTGGATGTGGCCGTTCGCGTAGGGCGGGCCGTCGTGGTACCGGAACGGCGCGCCGCCCCGGTCCGCCGCCGCCTGCTGCATCCGGGCGTACACCTGGCCGCGCCGCCAGAAGTCCAGGATCTGCGGCTCGCGCTCGCGCAGGTTCGCCTTCATCGGGAACGACGTCTGGGGCAGCCGCAGCGTCGCCTTGTAGTCCTTGGAATCCGCCACCGGGGGCCTCCGATCCGTGAAGAAACCCGGGGGATTCTGCCCCAGGAAGGGCCGGATCGTCAAGTGCGGCGCGGGGGTTCGGGGCGTGCCGGGCGGTTCAGGCCGCCCCGGGGAGGAGGTGTTCGGGCACCAGCACCGCGACGACCTCGCCGCGGGCGCACACCTCGCCGCCGGCCAGCAGCCGCTCCTCGACCACGACCTTGCGCCCCTTGACCTCCTTGACGCGGGCCCGCACCTCCAGCGTCACCCCCATGGGGGTCGGGCGCAGGTAGTCCACGTGCAGCGAGGCCGTCACGAACCGCAGGGGCGGCAGGCTGTCCATGGGACGGCCCTGGTCCCGGTACATCGCGGCGGCGGCCGTGCCGGTGCCGTGGCAGTCGATCAGCGAGGCGATCAGGCCCCCGTACACGATCCCGGGCACGGCCATGTGGTGCGGCGCGGGCCGGTGCCGGCACACCGCCTCGTCCCCCTCCCAGAAACTGCGCACGTGCAGCCCCGCGTCGTTCAGCCGGCCGCACCCGTAGCACTGCGCGACCTCGTCCGGGTAGAAGTCCTGGAACGCCTTGTCTTCCATCCGATGCCTCCGTCCGGTCCGGCCGGGGGATGCCCCTGCGTCCGCCCCGGCCTCCCCGGGGTCCTCATCGACGCAGCCCGTACCGTTCGACGATCTGCCGGCGCTCGTCGTCGGGCAGGGATCGCAGGTAGGCCTTGAATCCCGGGCACCAGCCGGCGTGCCAGCGCCACAGCCGGCCCAGCAGGGACCTGGGGGCGCGGTCGTACCTTGCCCGCAGCTTGCAGTTCGCGCAGGAAGGCTGGTTCATGTCGGTCCTCCGTTTCGGGCCGGGTCCCGGACGATTATCCACCGTTTGGCCGCGCCCGGGGAATCGATGCACGCCGGGGCCCCGGTTTCCGCCCGCCAGAGACCTATCACCCGCCCTCGTTGCGACAATCCCCGGAAGACCGCTACACTTCGGCCATGAGCGATCGCCTGGACCGGATCCGCGAGGCTGTGCTGGAAACGGTCTTCCTGCACCTGGACCCGGCCTGCTGGGAGGTCTGGCTGTTCGGCTCGTTCGCGACCGGACGGGCGGACGTCGCGTCGGACATCGATCTGGCCGTGCGGGGGCCCTCGCCACTGCCGGCGGCCACCGCCGCCCGGATCCTGGCGGACCTGGAAGACCGCGTGCCAACGCTGCGCGACTTCGACCTGGTGGACCTGCGCGCCGTCCCCGAGGCCCTGCGCCGGCGCGTCCTGACGGAGGGAATCCCATGGAACCGGGTGACGACCGCGGCGTGAGAGACCCGCGCTTCCGGCAGGCCCTGGCGGCCCTGCACGAACTGCTGGCGGCCCGGGACGTGCCGGCCCCGATCCTGCGCGACGCGCTGATCCAGCGGTTCGAGTTCACCTTCGAGGCGATGTGGAAGGCCCTGCAGGCGCGCGCCCGGGACCAGGGCCTGGAGGCCGGATCGCCGCGCCAGGCCCTGCAGGCCGCGCTGCGGATGGGCCTGCTGGACGCCTCGGACGAGGAGGACGCCTGGGCGCTGCTGCACTGGCGCAACCTGACGGTCCACACCTACGACGAGGCCACGGCGCTGGAGGTCGAGTCGTTCGTCCGCTCCCGGGCCGTCGTCCTGTTCGACCGCGTGGCCGACCGGACGCGCTGAACGCGCCCCGGGGACTCGCACGTCACGTCAGGATTCCCGAAGGCCGGTTCACCCCACCCGGATCCCGGGGCAGGGGAACGCGGCGGTAAAGTCGCAGACGTCGGCGGCGATGCGGTCCAGGGCGTCGGGGTCGTCCACGGCGGCCGCCACCTTGCCGAACCAGTCCGCGATGCGGGCCATCTCGGGCTCACCCATGCCGCGGGACGTCACGGCGCCCGTGCCGATCCGCAGCCCGCTGGGGTCGAACGGCTTGCGCGGGTCGTTCGGGACGGTGTTGTAGTTGCACTCCAGGCCGGCCCGGTCCAGCGCCTGCGCGTAGGCCTTGCCGGTCATGCCGCGCGGGGTCACGTCGATCAGGATCAGGTGGTTGTCGGTGCCGCCGCTGATCAACTTGAAGCCCAGCGCCGCCAGCCCCTCGGCCAGCGCCCGGGCGTTCTTCACGACCTGGTGCGCATACTCGCGGAAGGCCGGCGTGGACGCCTCCTTTAGCGCCACCGCGATGCCGGCGGTGGTGTGGTTGTGCGGGCCGCCCTGCAGGCCGGGGAAGACCGCCTTGTCGATGTCCTTGGCCATCGACTCGTGGCACAGCAGCAGCGCGCCGCGCGGGCCCCGCAGGGTCTTGTGCGTCGTCGTGCTGACGACGTGCGCGTGCGGCACCGGGCTGGGGTGCGCCCCGCCGGCGACCAGGCCCGCGATGTGTGCCATGTCCACCAGCAGTTTCGCGCCGACCTCGTCCGCGATCGCCCGGAAGGCCGCGAAGTCGATGATGCGCGGGTAGGCCGTGGCGCCCGCGATGATCAGCTTCGGCCGCTCCGCCAGAGCCAGCGCCCGCACCGCGTCCATGTCGATGCGGCCGGTCTCGGCGTCCACGCCGTACTGCACGCTGCGGAAGAAGGCGCCCGTGATGCTGACCTTCCAGCCGTGCGTCAGGTGCCCGCCCGACGGCAGCGCCAGCCCCATCACCGTGTCGCCGGGCTTCAGCGTCGCGAAGTAGACGGCCAGGTTCGCGGGGCTGCCCGAGTAGGGCTGCACGTTCGCGTGGTCCGCCCCGAACAGCGACTTCGCGCGGGCGATGGCCAGCGACTCCAGCGGGTCCACGCACTGCTGGCCCTCGTAGTAGCGCTTGCCGGCGTAGCCTTCCGAGTACTTGTTGGTGAAGATGCTGCCGGTCGCCTCCAGCACGGCCCGGGACACGTAGTTCTCGGATGCGATCAGGCGCACCTTCTCGAACTCGCGCCGCTCCTCGGCCTGGATCAGCCGGGCCACCTCGGGGTCGCTTTCGCGCAGGATCGGGTCGGACATGGACAGCCTCCGTTGAAGGGACGCGGGGGACGGGGCCCCACCCTACATTCCGTGCGCCCGAGGCGACTCCGCCTCCGTCGAGAGTTTCCTGCGGAAACCCATCGACTCCGTCTCCGTGCTCGGGCGAGCCCCGGGCGGGGCACGGGGACCCCGCCCTACAACTTCTTGTCGGGGCGCAGCACCGGCGCCGCGTTGCGCATCGCGCAGAACTTCGGCCCGCACATCGAGCAGTACGGGCTCTCGCGGCTCTCCGGCCCGGGCAGCGTCAGGTCGTGGTACTCCCGGGCGCGATCGGGGTCCAGCGCCAGCGCGAACTGCTTCTCCCAGTCGAAGTCGTACCGCGCCTGGGCCATCGCGTCGTCGCGGGCCCGCGCCGCCGGGTGCCCCCGCGCGATGTCCGCCGCGTGCGCGGCGATCTTGAACGCGACCACGCCGACCCGCACGTCCTCGGCGTCCGGCAGGCCCAGGTGCTCCTTGGGCGTCACGTAGCACAGGAAGTCCGCGCCGGCGTGCGCCGCCATGGTCGCGCCGATCGCGCCGGCGATGTGGTCGTACCCGGCCGCCACGTCGGTCACCAGCGGCCCCAGCACGTAGAAGGGCGCGCCGTGGCACACCTCCTTCTGGCGCCGGATGTTGGGCGCCACCTGGTCGAACGGCACGTGGCCCGGCCCCTCGATCATCACCTGCACGTCCCGCGCCCACGCCCGCCGCGCCAGTTCGCCCAGCGTCGACAGTTCGGCGAACTGCGCCGCGTCGGAGGCGTCGGCCAGGCAGCCCGGCCGCAGCCCGTCGCCCAGGCTCAGCGTCACGTCGTGCCGGGCCGCGATGTCCAGCACCCGGTCGAAGTGCTCGTAGTACGGGTTCTCGCGCCCGTTGAGTTCCATCCACCGGGCGATCAGCGCGCCTCCGCGGCTGACGATGCCGATCTTCCGGGTCCGCGCCAGCGGCAGGTGCTCGCGCAGCGTGCCCGCGTGGATCGTCATGAAGTCCACGCCCTGCCCGGCCTGCCGCTCCACGACCTCGAAGAAGGCCTCCAGGGGCAGGTCCCCGAACTCCTCGACCGCCTCGGCTGCCTGGTAGATCGGCACCGTGCCCACCGGCGCGCTGCACGCCTCCAGCACCGCGCCGCGCACCGCGTCCACGTCGGAACCGGTGGACAGGTCCATCACCGCATCCGCGCCGTACTTCAGCGCGACCCCCACCTTCTCGACCTCCTCGGCCAGGCACGACGTGGTCGTCGATCGGCCGAGGTTCACGTTCACCTTGACCGTCAGGCCGGCGCCGATGCCGACGGGGTGCAGCGCGGTGTGGGCGGGATTCGCTGGAATCACCACGCGGCCGGCGGCGATCGATTCCCGCAGCAGTTCCGCGTCCAGCCCCTCGTCCAGGGCGACCGCCTGCATCTGCGGCGTGACGACGCCCGCCCGCGCCGCGGCCAACTGCGTCCGTACAGGGTTCGGGTCCAAGTCGTGCCTCCGTGTCCGTCGCGCCTCTCCGGCGGGCGCGTCCGGGCAATCTATCGCCATTTCGGCACCCCGGCAAGGAAGCGGCGGGTCGCGGACCGGGAAGCGGGTTCCGGCGCGGCGCGACACGGCGTAGGATCGCCGCCATGAAGGTCGTCGAGGTCTTCCGGTCGATCCAGGGCGAGGGGACGCAGGCGGGGCGGCCGTGCGTGTTCGTGCGGCTGGCGGGCTGCAACCTGCGCTGCACCTGGTGCGACACGCCCTACGCGCAGGACGAGGCCGGCGAGGAGGTCCCGCTGGCGGACGTCGTGACGCGGGTGCTGGAAGCCGGCCCGGGAATGTGTTGCGTGACCGGCGGCGAGCCGCTGCTGCAGCCGGACGCCCCGGACCTGGTTCGGGCGCTGCTGGCGGCCGGGCGCGACGTGCAGGTGATGACCAACGGATCGCTGCCGCTGCACGCCGTGCCGCGCGAGGCCGTGCTGGCCGTGGACGTCAAGACGCCCTGGGCGCATGCAGGGACGGTGCGGGCCTTCACCGGGGCTCCTTCCCGGACCGTCCACGCCCCCGGCGGGATCCGGCCGGACACCCCCGCATTCCGCACCGGGGCGACCGGGCCGGGCGCCGCCGCTTCCGCCCCCGCCAACCTGCCTCCCCCGCACTTCGACCCGTCCAACCTCTCCCGGCTGACCCGCCGCGACGAGGTGAAGTTCGTCGTCCGCGATCGCGGCGAATTCGACTGGGCGTGCCAATGGGCGGCCTCTGTCGGCCTCTTCGACCGGGTCGGCGCCGTGTTCGCCGGGCCGGCCTGGGGCTCGATTGACGCCGGGACGGTTGCCGACTGGATCCTCGATTCCCGCCTGCCCCTGCGCCTGAACGTCCAGTGGCACAAGTTCCTGTGGGGCGCCGCCACCCGCCGCTGACCCGCCAAATCAGGCCAAATCAGGGACAGTCACCATTATTCATGAGGTAACCCTTTGCATTCATTGCACCCAGATAGATCGCCGCACCCGCCAGATGGAGGACGGTCACCCGGATTCATCACGCAACCCGTTGGAATTCTTGCGCGAGGGCGAATGCCCCCACCAGTATCCAGGAATTTCCGCCACTTGAGACATCAATAATGGTGACTGTCCCTGAATTGGATCACTTCGCGCGGATCTTCGCGGCACGTTCGGCGCCGCCGGGCAGCTTCTCCAGCCGCGACAGGAAGGCGTCCGCCTGGGCGTTCCGGCCCAGTTCCTTGGCGACCTCCGCCGCCTCGGCCAGCGCGTCCGCCAGCAGGTCGCCGGTCGGGCCGGCCGTCAGGGCCCGCCGGTACGCGGCCAGCGCATCCGCCAGGTACCCGCCCGCGCGCAGTTCCCGGGCCAGGTCCACCAGGTCCGCCGGGGACTCGGCCGGGACCCGTGCCACGGCCGTCGAGGCCGCTTCCGGCGCCGAGGCCGCGGCAGGAGGCGGTGTCGCGAACCGGTCCGAATCCTCGCGGGCCGCCGTCTTCCGGGCCGTTCGGACCTCGCCCTGCGCCACTGCCCTGCGCTCGCCATCCAGGGAGTCCGTCATCCGGTAGGCGCCCGTCTCCGCCAGGGGCGCCGGGGCCGCCGCGCTGGGAGCCGCCGCCGGCGCGGGCCCGGACGCCTCCGCCTTCGCCATCGGCCGCGAGGCCACCGGTTCCCGGGCCGGCGGGGCCGCCTTGCCGTATCCCGTCGATCCGATCCCGGCGCCCGCCCCGGTCGCGACGCCCCCGCCGCCTCCCTTCAGGCCGCCGGAACCCCACGCCTGTTCCCCCAGGACGCCCCCGAGGGCACCGGCCCCGGCCGTGTCCCCGCCCGCCGCCCTCGTCCGTCCCGCCATCTCCTTCGCCGGCCTCGCCTTCGAATCCCGGACCGGGGCCACGGTGGCGAAAGCCTTCTCCCCCCCGGTCCGATCCGCCGGCGCCGCCGGCGCCCGCGTCGCCGTCATCTCCGGCGCCACCGCCTTGCCGGCAGCCTCCTCCTCCTCCTCCGCGCCCGGGGCCGCCGAAGGCACCGCCGCGCCCTCGATCGGCGCCGGTTCCCCTTGCGACAGCACCGCCACCCGCTGTTCCCGGTCGATCCGGGACCACGGGTCCTCGGTCCCCTGCGTCAGGATCAGGTGCACGCCCACCCCGACGGCCGCGATCACCGCCGCCGTCCCCAGGAACACCGGCGACAGGAACAGCCTCTGCAGGCCCTCCCAGTGCCGCAGGATCGCCCGCTTGCGGGACTCGGCCCGCGCGGCCAGCAGGATCCGTTGCCGCACCCGCGACGGCAGTTCGGGCTGCCGCAGCCCCGCCGACGCCTCCCGCACCAGCCGGACCGCCTCCAGTTCCCCCTGCAGTTCCGGGTCCGCCCGCAGCACCTCCTCGAAGGCCGCGGCCTCCCCGGGCAACATCTCGCCGTACGCGTAGTCCAGCAGCCGTTCCCTGGCCTGCTCGCGAGTCATGGTCTCTCCCGGAAGCCGGCCAGCGATTCCCGAAGGTTCAGGACCGCGTGGTGCATCCGGCTCTTCACGGTGTTCTCGTTCACCCCCAGGACCTCGGCGATCTCGGGGAACCGCAATCCCTCGACCTCGCGCATCAGGAACACCTCGCGCTGCTCGTCGGTCAGCCGCGCCAGGCCCGCCTCCAGCGCCTGCGACAGTTCGCCCGACAGGGTCCGCGCGTCGCCCGGCAGCGACTTCCCCGGCACCACCTCGGCCAGCGAGCGGCCGTCCGGATCGCTGCCCACGGGACCGTCCAGCGACCGGGCCCGCGCGTCCGGCCGCGCGCCGCGCGACCGCATCACGTCGATGCACAGGTGGCGGACGATCCGGAACAGGTAGGTCCGGAACGAACTCTCCCCGCGGAAGTCCCCCGCGGCGGAGATCACCCTCAGGAAGACTTCCTGCGTCAGGTCGTTCGCCATCTCCCGGTCCCCGAAGAACCGCGTCAGGTACCCCAGCACCGCGCCCCCGTGCCGGTTCAGCAGCACCCGGAAGGCCCTCTGGTCCCCTTCCGCGTAGCGACGGTAGAGATCCTCGTCGCTGCCCGGATCCGCGGGATGGACGGATGTCGAACGATTCCGTTGCAGGACCAGCAGAAAAAAGTACAGCAGCAGGGGCAGACCGGGCCTGGGCCGCGCCGCGGGCATCCCTATTCCTTCCCTGTCCATCCCAGCGACCGCAGCGCCGCCTCGGACAGGCTGCCCCGCACGCCGCCTTCGCGGCCCGAGGCCACCGCCTGCACGTAGCGCGCGATCACGTCGGCCTCCAGGTTCACGTCGTCGCCGGGGGCCGCCTGGACCAGGGTGGTGGCCCCCAGGGTGTGCGGGATGATCATCACGGTGAAGTCGGCGCCGCGGACGTCGTTGACCGTCAGACTGATGCCGTCGATGGCCACCGACCCCTTCGCCGCCAGGAACGGCAGGATCGCGTCGGGCGCCGTGATCGTGACCTCGCGGGCCTCGCCGGAAGGGGCGACGCGGCGGACGCGGCCGATCCCGTCCACGTGGCCCGACACGAAGTGGCCGCCCAGGCGCCCGCCGACCTGCAGCGCACGCTCGAGGTTCACGGCCTGCCCGGCGCGCGCCCGGGCCAGGGTCGTGCGGGCGACGGTCTCGGAGGATGCGAACGCGGTGAAGCCGCCGGGCACGACCCGCTCGACGGTCAGGCACGGGCCGGACACGGCCACGCTCTCGCCGACGGCCAGCGGCTCGCCGGGCAGCGTCGCGTCCACGAGCAGGGCCAGCCCGCCCCGCTCCCGCCGCACCTCGCGCAGGGTGCCGAGGGCCTCGATGATGCCGGTGAACATGCCGGGTCCCTTTCCCTGAAGACGCCGCGAACGAGTATAGCCGCTTGCGAGGGACGCGTCCCGGATCGCGGGACCGGGCCGGGGCGGCAGCGGGCGGTCAGGATCGGGGTTCCCGCGGCCGCAGGTCGATCCGGACGTCGGGGCCGCACCGCCGCACCGCGGCGACGTCGAAGGGGCGCGCGGCGGACAGGTCCCGCAGTCCCAGGTCGCCCACCAGCGGCATCGCGGCCGGGTCGCCCAGCAGGCGCGGTGCGACGAACAGCACCAGCCGGTCCACCAGGCCCGCCCGCAGCAGCGACGCCGCCAGCGTGGGACCGCCCTCCGCCAGCACCGAACCGACGCCACGCTGCCCCAGTTCGGCCAGCAGCGTTCCCGGCAGGACGAAGCCTTCCCGGGCGGGCAGTCGCAGCACCTCGACCCCGCGGGCCCGCAGGGCCAGGACCCGCGCGGGATCGGCAGCGTCCGTCGCGGCCACCAGCACCGGGGACCGCCCCGTCGTCGTCGCCAGCCTGGACCCCGGCGGCAGCGCGGCGGCCTCGTCGACCACCACCCGCAGCGTCCTGCGGCGCGGCCGGGCCAGCACGGGCAGCAGCAGCGGGTCGTCGTGCAGCGCGGTGCCGGCGCCCACCATCACGGCGTCGGCGACGGCCCGCATGCGGTGGACCTGGCGGCGGCTGGCCTCCGAGGACACCCAGCGCGAGGACCCGTCCCGGGCGGCGGTGCGGCCATCCAGCGTCATGGCCATCTTCAGCGTCACGAAGGGGCGGCCCGCGGTGATCCAGGTCAGGAACGCGGCGTTGACCTCGCGCGCCTCGTCCTCCAGCACGCCGACCTCGACCTGGAGGCCCGCGGCGCGCAGCATGGAGACGCCCTGGCCGGCCACCAGCGGGTTCGGGTCGATGTGGGCGATCACCACGCGCCGGATGCCGGCGGCGATCACGGCGGGGGCGCAGGGAGGCGTGCGGCCGAAGTGGCAGCACGGTTCGAGGTTCACGTACAGGTCCGCGCCGCGGGCCGCCGGGCCGGCCTTCTTCAGCGCGTCGATCTCGGCGTGGTCGTCGCCGACGGCGTGGTGCCACCCCTCGGCCAGCACGACGCCGTCCCTCGCGACCAGCGCGCCGACCAGCGGGTTCGGACTGACGCGCCCGGCGCCCCGGAGGGCCAGGCGCAGCACCCTCCGCATGAAGCGAAGGTCGGACGTCATCCCTCGCCCCCCCCGGGGGTCCCCTTCGCGCGCACCTTGCGGCCGCGGCGTTTCCCCGGGCTCAGCAGCGCCCGGATCTCCTCCTCGAAGGCCGTGATGTCCGTGAACTGGCGGTAGACGGAGGCGAACCGGACGTAGGCCACCGGGTCGCGCTCGCGCAGGAAGGCCATGACCTGCTCGCCGACCCAGCCGCTTTCGACCTCGGTCAGCATCTGGTCCTGGATCCGCTGCAGCAACTGGTCCACGAAGGCTTCCAGGTCCTTCTGGGATACCGGCCGCTTCTCGCAGGCGCGGGTCAGGCCCTCCAGCAGCTTGCTGCGCTTGAACTCCTCGCGGCGCCCGTCCTTCTTGATGATGCGCGGGACGAACTCCTCGGGGCGCTCGTACGTCGTGAAGCGGCGGCGGCAGTTCTCGCACTCGCGGCGCCGCCGGATGGATCCGCCGTCCGAGACCTCGCGGGAATCGACGACCCGGCTGTCGGGGTGGCCGCAGATGGGGCACTTCATGGCAGGCGCCCCTTCTCGATGGCGGTGATCTTGTCCAGCCGGCGCTGGTGCCGTTCCTCGAAGGCCCCCGCCAGGAAGGCGTCCAGGCAGTCCTCGGCGACCGCCGGCCCGGTGACGCGGGCGCCCAGGCACAGCACGTTCGCGTCGTTGTGCTGGTGCGCCAGCCGCGCGGTCGTGACGTCGTGCACCAGCGCGGCGCGGACGCCCGGGACCTTGTTCGCCGCGATGGACATGCCGATGCCGGTGCCGCAGACCAGGACGCCCAGGGCCACGTCGCGGTCGGCCACGGCCTGGGCCACGGCGCGGGCATAGTCGGGATAGTCCACGGAGACGGCGTGGGTCGAGGCGCCGAAGTCGACGACCTCGTGGCCGCGTTCGGCAAGGTGCACGGCGAGGGCGGCCTTCAGCGCGCACCCTGCATGGTCCGCACCCAGGCCAATCCTCATGGGATCACGCTCCGGTCGGCTCGGGGGCCACGACGATGCGGTCCTTGTAGAAGCCGCACTTCGGGCACGCGCGATGGGGCATCCGGGGCTCGCCGCAGCGGGAGCAGGACACCAGCGACTTCAGTTCGATCTTGTCGTGGTTCGCACGGCGCGACGCGCAGCGCTGCTTGGACGTCTTCTTCTTCGGGACCGCCATGGATTCCTCCCTAGATCTTGATTTCCTTCAGCCGGGCCCAGCGCGGGTCGACGACGTCGGACGCGCAGGCGCACGGACCTTCGTTCAGGTTCTTGCCGCAGTTCTGGCAGATGCCCTTGCACCCCTCGGAACAGCGGGGCGCCACGGGCAGGGCCAGCACGATCTCCTCGGCGACCACCGGTTCCAGGTTTACGTGCTCGCCGTCGTAATAGGTGACTTCCAGATCCTCGTCCTCGTCCACCTCGCCGGGTACGTTGGCCGCGCGGGCGGTCGCCTCGACGAAGACGTGCGTGAACGAGTGGTCCATCGCGTAGGGCGCCTCCTCGGCGCAGCGGCTGCACGCGAAGGACAGGCCGCCCGTCAACTGGCCGCGCACGATCACGGTGCGGCCGGCGCGGTTCAGCGCGAAGGCGGCCTTGATCACGGGGTCCCTTCCGTAGAATTGCGGGCCGACCAGCGGTTCCACCCAGGCCCGGGGGAGTTCGCGGGCGACCTCCATTCCGGACTCGGGAATCTCCTCGACGGTGAAGCGCAGCACGGGGGCCTCCCGGATCCCGGGCCAGGGGGCGCGAGGCCCCCGCCCTTTTGGAACGTCGGAAGATACTGGAGAAGCCCCGTGAAGTCAAGCGTTCCGAGGGACCCGGACGACGAAACCGCTTGCAAAGTCCGGCGGGCATGGTACCCTACGGCGGTTTTGAGTCCCCTGTGGACGGCGGAGGAGAGTCGAATGGTCAAGCTGCGGCTGGCGCGTTTTGGAGCGAAGAAGCACCCGTTCTACCGGATCGTGGCCGTGGATTCCCGTGGCAAGCGGGACGGGCGCTACCTCGAACAACTGGGCACGTACGACCCGATGCAGAATCCCCCGGCGATCACGCTGGTCGCCGATCGCATCCAGTACTGGCAGTCCGTGGGCGCCCAGCCCAGCGAGTCGGTGGCCCAGTTGCTGAAGACGGCGGCGAACGCGACCCCCGCCAAGTAGTGAGGGACCCATGGCCGTGGAGATGAAGGAACTGGTCGCCTACATCGCGAAGGCCCTGGTCGATTCCCCCGACGACGTCTCCGTCAACGAGGTCCAGGCCGAACAGACGTCGGTGCTGGAACTGCGCGTGGCGAAGGACGACATGGGGAAGGTGATCGGCAAGCAGGGGCGGACGGCCAAGGCCATCCGGACCGTCGTCAACGCCGCGGCGACCAAGATGAAGAAGCGGGCCGTCCTCGAGATCATCGAGTGACGCGCCGGTCGCCCGCGACGGGCGGCCTTCGGTGACGCCCGGCCTGCCCGTCCCCCTCGCCACGGAATGTCGATGCAGCCGGATCGCGAAATCGAACTGGGGATCGTCGGCGTGGCGCACGGGCTGCGCGGCGAGGTCACCCTGCACCTGCACAACCCCGGATCGGACCTGCCCTTCCCCGGCATGAAGGCGCGCCTGCGGATGCCCTCCGGGGCGGCGCGGACGGCGAAGGTGCTGTCGGTGCGCGGGGCGGCGAAAGGGCGGATCGTGGCCTTCGACGGCGTGCCCGACCGCACCGCGGCCGAGGCCCTGAAAGGCGCGCGGCTGATCGTGCGGCGCGCCGACCTGCCGCCGCCGGGGGAGGGCGAGTTCTACTACGAGGACCTGCCCGGACTGCCGGTGCGGCTGCCGGACGGGACCGGGGTGGGAACGGTCACCTCGGTCTTCCGGGGCGCGACCGACATCCTGGTGCTGGACGTGGACGGGCGCGAGGTGCTGGTCCCGTGCGTGGCCGACTTCGTGCGGGCGATCGGGACCGAAGCCGTCGTGATCGAGGCCGTCGCGCTGGAGGAGCCGGCGTGAGCGCCCCCGACGAGACCGTCGACCGCGACGCGCCGCAATCCGGCAACCCGGGCCCCTACCCTTTCACGGTCCTGACGCTGTTCCCCGACATGGTCCGCCAGGCGGTCGGCCACTCGATCGTCGCGCGCGGCATCGCGGCGGGGCGGATCGCGGTGCAGGCAATCGACATCCGCGACTTCACGCACGACCGGCACCGGACGGTGGACGACGTGCCATACGGCGGCGGGCCGGGCATGGTGATGAAGCCCGGGCCGGTGGCCGACGCGATCCGGGCGGCGCGCGAGGGCCAGCCCGGCGCGAAGGTCGTGCTGATGTCGGCGTCCGGCCGGCCGTTCGACCAGGCGACCGCACGGCGGTACGCGGGACATCCCGGCGGGCTGGCGCTGGTCTGCGGACACTACGAGGGCGTGGACGAGCGGGTCGCCGAGCACCTGTGCGACGACGAGGTGACCATCGGCGACTACGTGCTCAGCGGCGGGGAACTGCCGGCGCTGGTGGTGCTGGACGCCGTGGCGCGGCTGGTCCCGGGGGTCGTGGGCAACCTGGCCTCCATCGCCGACGAGTCGCACGAAGGCGGCCTGGTCGAGTACCCGCAGTACACGCGGCCGCCGGTCTTCGAGGGGCACGCGGTGCCCGAGGTCCTGCTGTCCGGGAACCACGCGGACGTGGCGCGGTACCGGCGCGAGGCGGCCGTTGCGAAGACGCGCCGGATGCGGCCGGACCTGGCGGCGCGCATCGTCGAGGTGGTCGTCGAGCGGCGCAAGGCGACGGCCCCCGCAGGGCCGGCGCGGCTGGGACGGCCCCGGCCGGAGGACGATCGGTGAGCGGCATGGCCGGCCCCCGCATCGCGGTCGCGCTGGTGCACCACCCGGTGTACGACCGGCACCACGACGTCGTGACCACGTCGGTGACGTCCGTCGACATCCACGACATCGCCCGGACCTCCCATGCGTACGCGTGCGAACCGTACTACATCGTGACCCCGATCGACGCCCAGCAGGCGATGATCCGGCGCGTCGCCGAGCACTGGGTCGATGGCGAGGGCACGAAGGCGGACCACCCGCGGGGCCAGGCGATGGGTCGGATCCTCGTCGTCGGCAGTCTGCAGGACGCGGTGGCGGACCTCCAGGCGCGGCACGGCACGCCCCCTCGGGTGGTGGTGACCGGCGCCGGGTTCCAGGAAGGCGTCATGTCGTTCGGGGAACTGCGACGCGAGTTCGAAGCGGGCGGGAACCGGTCCTGGCTGGTCGTCTTCGGCACCGGCTGGGGGCTGGCGCAGGAACTGGTCAAGGGGGCGGACGTTCGTCTGGAGCCGATCCAGGGCCGGGCGGGCTTCAACCACCTGTCCGTCCGGGCCGCCGTCGCAATCGTGCTTGACCGGCTCCTGGGGTTGCGAGTATAGTACGGCGCTTTTTGGAACTCGAACCGATTTGCGAGGTGCGGCATGCACAAGACGATCCAGATGCTCGAGCAGATCCACCTGCGTACGGACCTCCCGCAGTTCCAGGCGGGCGATACCGTGAAGGTGCACTTCCGCGTCCGCGAGGGCGACAAGGAGCGCATCCAGGTGTTCGAGGGCGTGGTCATCGGCCGGTCGGGCAGCGGGGCTCACGAGTCCTTCACCGTCCGGAAGATCTCCTACGGCGTGGGCGTCGAGCGCGTGTTCCCGACCCACAGCCCGATGATCGCGGCGCTGGAGCTGGTGCAGCACGGACGCGTCCGCCGCGCCAAGCTGAACTACCTGCGCGAGTTGAAGGGCAAGGCGGCGAAGATCCGCGAGAAGCGCGTTCACCTGGCGCAGACTCCGGTCTCCGGCACCGCCGAGACCGTCGATGAACCCGCCGTCTGACCTCTTCGACGAACCGCCTCCCGGACCGGGCTTCATCGAACGCTGGGCCGAGGCACGCGGACTGCTGCCCGTCCTGGGCGTGGACGAGGCCGGACGCGGGTGCCTGGCCGGACCCGTCGTGGCGTCGGCGGTCCTGTTCCCCCTTGGCGCCCGCATCGAAGGCATCGACGACTCCAAGAAACTGACCGGGAAGGCCCGCGAGCGGCTGCGGGACCGGATCGTCGAGATCGCGCTGGTGGGCGTCGGGGTCGTGGACGCCGGTCGCATCGACGAGATCAACATCCTGGCGGCATCCCTGCAGGCCATGCACGTGGCCGTCCAGCAGGTGCGCGCGGCGGCACGCGGGCCGATCGGGATCGTGATCGTGGACGGCAACCAGCCGATCCCGGGCCTGGACCTGGCCCAGCGGGCATGGCCGAAGGGGGACGGGCTGTCGCTGGCCTGCGGCGCGGCGTCGATCGTGGCCAAGGTGACGCGGGACCGGATGATGGCCGAACTGGACCGCGAGTACCCGGGGTACGGGTTCGCGCGGCACAAGGGGTACGGGACCGCCGAGCACCTGCAGGCGCTGGAGCGGCTGGGACCGTGCCCGATCCACCGGCGGACCTTCGCACCGGTCGCGCGGCTGCTGCGGGGCAACGGGACGTAGCGGCGGGGCCGGAAGGCGCTGGGCAAGGCCCGGCCCGATGTTGGGCGGGGCCCCCGTGCCCCGCCAGCAGACGGGCAATCCAGGCGGAGGACGGGCCCTGGCTGGCAATGTAGGGCGGGGCCCCCGTGCCCCGCCAGGGATGCCGGGGAAGCCGCCGGGGATCGTTGGGACCAGGAGGCGGGGGGCGGGGCCCGGCAATGGGATGGCGGGGGGCGGGGGACGGGGCACGGTGCCCACGGGCGTCAGAAGGCGTCCTCGATCAGCCGGATCCGGGGCACGCCGTCCCTCCACGCCACCGCCGCCACGAAGAACCGGACCTCCTCGTAGTCCTCCGGGCGGTTTGCCAGCCAGCGTTCCATCGCCCCTCGCACCCGGCCGCGCTTCCCGGTGTTGACGCTGCCGGCCGCGTCGTCCTCGTCGCCGGTGCGACGCGACCGGACCTCGACCGCGACGATCTCGGGTCCGCGGCGGACGATCAGGTCCAGTTCGCCGCGCCGATCCCGGGCGTTGCGATCCACCACGACATACCCTCGCCGGCACAGCAGGTCGGCCACCGCGGCCTCGGCCCGGTGGCCCACGTCCATCCGATCGTCCATCGCACCTCCCCCGATCCCCCGGGGGAATATCGGGCGGGCGGGCCGTGCGTTACACTACCGCCGTGGAAATCGACGACCTCGCCGAACGCGTCGCTTCCGGGGACATCCGCGCAGCCGCACGCCTGATGCGCTGGCTGGACGACGGGGACCCCCGCGGCGACGCCGTCTACGCCCGGTTGCACCCGCGGATGGGAAACGCCCGCCGCGTGGGCATCACCGGGCCTGCCGGCGCCGGCAAGAGCACCCTGATCGACGCGCTGGTGCGGCGCTGGAGAGAGGGAGGACACCGCGTCGGCGTGGTGGCGGTGGACCCCAGCAGCCCGTTCACGGGCGGCGCCCTGCTGGGCGACCGCGTCCGGATGAACCGGCACGCGGAGGACCCGGGGGTGTTCATCCGGTCGCTGGCCAGCCGGGGCAGCCTGGGCGGCGTGTCGCCGTCGGCGGCGCTGGTGGCGGGCGTCCTGGACGCGATGGGGTTCGACCGGCTGGTCCTGGAGACGGTGGGCGTCGGGCAGGGCGAGGTCGAGGTGCTGCGGCACGTCGAGGCCACCGTGGTGGTCCTGGCACCCGGCCAGGGGGACGACGTGCAGGCCCAGAAGGCCGGGCTGCTGGAGATCGGCGACGTCCTGGTGGTGAACAAGGCCGACCTGGACGGGGCGGAGGACGCGGCGGCGGACCTGGAAGGGGCGATCTCGCTGGCGGGGGAGGGCTGCCGCCGGCCGAAGGTGCTGCGGGTGTCCGCACGGAGCGGCCAGGGAATCGACGTGCTGCGGGACGAGGTCGAGCGGCTGCTGGCGGGGGGCCGGACGCGCGAGGGCCGCGAGGCCCGGGAGCGCGCGAGAGTCGAGGCGCTGCTGTCGGACCTGGTGGCCCGGGAGGCGGCCGGCCGCCTGCGACGCCTGATGGACCGGGACGGGGAGGCACGGTCCCTGGTCGAAGCGGTGGCCGGGCACAGGATGGACCCGTTCGCGGCCGCCGAGGCATTGCTGGAGCGATTGTGCAGGTGAAACGGGAAGCCGGACGGAAGGGGCGGGGCCAGACGGTCGGGAAGGCGACGTCCGGCACCCGGGACGAGCACCGGGACGGCGTGGCGACCGGCGGTCCGCCCCGCATCGGTCGGGACCCGATCCCCGGGAACGCGCGAATCCCGGCCCGGCCATTCCACTTCGCCATCGCGATCCTGGTGGGGCTGGCGGCGATCCCCGGCGGGCCTTTCGCCTTCCTGCCGGTGGCCGTGCGGGTGCCTGCGCTGCTGTTCGCCCTGCTGTTGTGGGCGACCGGGGAGAAGACGCCGTTTCGCGTGCGGCCTGCCCTTCCACCGCGGGTCGCCGTGGCCATCGAGGCCGTGGCCGTGGGCGCGATCGTCGGGGCGTTCCTGCTGTTCAAGGTGGCGGGGCTGCACCCGTCCGGCACCGACGACAACATCTACTTCTACCTGGCGAAACGGCTGTCCGAGGGCGCGATCCCCTACCGCGACTTCTTCTTCGCCCACCCGCCCGTCCACCTGCTGGCGCCGGCGGCGGTCTTCGGGTTGGGCGGCTTCTCGATCGGCCTGGCCAAGGCAATCCCGGTGGCGGCCCAGGCGATCGCCGCGGCCTGCCTGTACCTGGCGGCCCGGCGGGCGTCCCGGGCCACGGCGCTGGCGGCGGTGGTCCTGCACCTGTTCGCCTACCAGGTGCTGATGGGTTCCACCGACATGAACGGCGAGAACCTGATGACGATGTTCCTGGCCGGCGGGCTGCTGGCCGCGTCGCGCGGGCGGCACGGCGTCGCGGGTGCCCTGGCGGGCCTGGGCCTGGGGTGCGGGCTGTACGCGCTGGCAGGCGTCGCGGTGCTGGGGCTGGCGGCGACGTCGGGAGGACGCAGGGCGGCGGGACGGTTCGCGATGGGAGTGGCCGGCACCTTCGGCGGCGTCTGCGCGGTCTTCTGGATCCTGGGCGGCGGGGCCTTCTGGGACGGGGTCGTCGCGTACCACCTGGACAAGGCGGTCCGGGACCCGGACAAGGTGCCCGTGTTCGCCGGGGCGAACCCGGTGGCGTGGCTGGCCGCGATCGCACGCAACCTGTCGGCTTTCCTGGGCGATCGGGACACGGCCAAGTGGCTGTACTACCACCTCCCCCAGGCGATGGCGGCGACGCTGGCGGCGATCGCGATGGCCGGACTGGCGCTGGAGGCGTGGTTCCGACGACCGGCGCGCGCGGAAGGCCGGCGCGACGGGCGGCGGCGCGGGAAGGGCATCGGGGCGGGCGGGGACGGCGAGACGGGTGTGGCGGGGAACGCCTGGCGGCGGGTCTTCGACCTGCAGTCGGGCGACTCGTGGGCGTTCGCGCGGCTGGGGCTGGCCGCGGGCGCGCTGTACGTCGTGCAGTGGGCCGCCCTGGCCGAGACCTACGACTTCTACCTGGTGCCGATGTGGTTCTTCCTGGCGCTGCCGGCCGCGACCGGGGCGGGCTGGGTCCTGGCGGGCGTCGGGGCGGCGAACTGGAGCCGGACGCTGATCCTGCCGGCGCTGGGGGGTGCGGTGCTGGCGGCGCACCCGCTGGCGGGCTCCGCGCTGTCCGACGCGCTGTGGCCCGAGGAGGGACAGGCGGCCGGCCAGGTGGTGACGTACGAGTGGCGCGAGCCCCGGGCGGCGCAGGCGCTGGGCCCGGTGTCGAAGGCCCTGTACTTCAAGGACCAGCGCACGCGGGGCATCGACGAGCCGCCGTGGCGGCACGCCCTGTGGAACAAGCTGCTGACCTTCAGCACCGTGGACGTCATCGCGGCCGCCGTGCGGGACGGCAGCGCAGAGGACGAGACGGTCACAGGGGCCTCCACGCTGGCACCGCTGGTGGCGCTGCAGGCGGGCCGGCGGATGGCGGCGGACGAGGCGGACACGAACGGCAAGCGCTTCAACACCGGCAACCTGTCCGACCTGGACTTCGCGCGCACGGTCTGCGCAGACGGGGTGAGGTTTCTGGTCGCGGCGGGCCGGTCCCACTTCGAGCCCAGGCGCCTGGACGCGGACCCCCTGTGGTCGGGGCTGTTCGAACGCTACCGGGAGTTCCGGGACCCCCAGTTGCTGCATCGCCGCGACTTCCCGATCGTGCTGTACCGGAGGAAGGCCGACGCCCGCCTGCCGGACGGGACGCCCTGCGGCCACAGCGGGGCGGCCGCGCCATGAGGACCTCGCCCACCCGCACCCGGCCGGTCGCCGAACGGCCCCGCGCGGCCCGCCGGCACGCACCCGATCCCGCCCTGCTGGCCGGCCTGCTGGAATCGGCGTACGCCCGGTGGCACCGGCCCGAGGAGGTCGATCGGGACCCCCTGCGCTTCCCGCGACGGCATGCGTCCCGGGCGGACCGGGAGGCGACCGGCTTCGTGGCGGCCGCCTTCGCCTTCGGGCGGGTCGCGGCCTTTCTGCCGGTGCTGGAAGCGCTGTTCGCGCGGCTGGGCCCGGAGCCTGCGGCAGCCGTGGCGGGCCTGGACCGCGAGTCCGCGCAGGCGCTGGTGGAGGGGCTGGGCTACCGCTTCGCCCGCCCCGCGAACGTCGCCGGCCTGCTGCTGGGAACGGGCGCCGTGCTGACGAACGCGGAAGGCCTGCAGGCCCCCGTCGCGACCGCGCTGCGGACCGGGGGTACCGTCACCGACGGGCTGCGTGAACTGGCGGCCGCGGTGCGTCGCGGGGCGGGCGACCTGGACCCGGGCTTCCTGGTGCCGCGGGAGGGCCGCACCGGGCCGATGAAGCGTCTTCACCTGTTCCTGCGCTGGATGGTCCGCGACGACGGCATCGACCTGGGCGCATGGCCCTCGATCCCGGCCTCCGCGCTGGTGATGCCGATGGACGTGCACGTCTGCCGCATCGCGCGGCTGCTGGGACTGATCCCCGACCGCCGCTCGGGGCCCGGCCTCCGCGACGCCCTGGAATTGACCGACGCGCTGCGGCAGTTCGACCCGGTCGACCCGGTGCGTTTCGATTTCGCGCTGTCGCACCTGGGCATCTCGGGCCGCTGCAACGGCCGGCCCGGCCCGGCGTGCCTGGACTGCGCCCTGGAGCCCGCCTGCCGGCGCCGCTGACGCCACCCGGCCCTCGATCGAAAAGAGGGACAGCCTCCAATTCTCTACGGGCCCAGGATGGGAGTGAAGAAGCCGGAAGGCCTTGGCGGGCTGCGGAAAAAAGGGAGGCTGTCCCTCGTTCCGGGGCTAGCGGATCTCGATCGAGTCGACCAGCACGGCGGTGTCGAACGCGGAGTCGCCCCGGTCCCGGGCCTCCAGGACGAGGTCCACCGGCCCCCGGCCGGCGAAGGCCGAAACGTCCGCCTCGACCTTCTGCCAGGACGGCGTCTTCCGGACCCCGCCCTGGTCGAAACTCATCTCGGCGTCCTGCAGCCCCTGGCACGCCCCGTCCCGGCAGCAGGCCTGGCAGTCCGAGGGGTCGCACAGGTCGTTGATGGTCCGGGTCAGCAGCGGCACCTCGACCCCACCGTCGCTGGCCAGCCGCGCCGCGAAGGCGTCCGGGTGCTTCGCGCCGCAGCCCTCGGGGAATTCCTCGGAGTACAGGCGCCACCAGAAGGACAGCGTGCGAACGCCCGGTGGCAGGCACAGCGGCTGGCGCAGGACGGCGCCCTGCACGCCGTAGCCGAGGCCGGTCGACAGCGCCGCCAGGAACTTCCCCGCGACCGGCTGGGACTCCCCGAACCGGGTCACGACGCGCGCGTCCCCGGACACGCTCCAGGGCGCCAGGTCGCCCCGATCGAAGCCGCCGTCCACCAGGTCGCCCCCGGCCATCGACCAGGACTCGTCGCCCAGCACGACCAGGCGGGCCCCGTCCGGCGAGGCCGCGTCCGGGGCGGTGGCCGCGACGGCCGTTCCGATCGGCGTGCCCGAGGCCAGGCCGGCCAGCACCTCCGACCCGATCCGGATGGCCCCGTCGGACGTCGGGCGCCCCGTCCAGCCGACCACCGTCCGGGCCCCGGCCGCCAGGAAGGCCGCGGCCAGGGGACCCGCGTCCAGGCTGCGACACGCGCCCAGGTAGGCCAGGCTGTCGGGCATCGGGTCGCGGACGTGCCGCTCCAGGAAGGCCGGCAGCACGGCGAGGCCCCCGGGCGCCACCGCCAGCCGCCCGCGGCGCAGGTCGGCCTGCACGTGGTCCACGCAAACGCCCGACAGGTCCGTCCCGTCGGCGTCCGTGATCACGCACTCGGCATCGCCCGGACAGGCCACCCGGTCCGAGCACGCGACCGGGCCGGCCAGCAGCGCGTCGCAGGAAAGCGGCGCGCCCAGTTCCAGCGCCTCGACCGGCGCGTCGTGCGTCCAGCCGAGGGCGTCCCGCGCCACCCGGGACATCCCCTCGAAGAACAGGTCCCCGTGGGCGGCCAGGGCCAGCAGGCCAACTCCCGTCGAGGCCCGCAGCCGGGAGGGCCCGACCTCGGCCCCGTGGAACGGGCCCGACCGCACCGGGCGGGGGCAGTCGCGGACACGCAGGGCCTGTTCCAGCGCGGTCACCTCGTCCTGGCCCGAAGGACTGGACGTCACGGGGTCCAGCAGGGCGACCCGGCGGGCGGCCGGCCCCGACCTCAGGCCCTCGGGAGCCAGGGACGCCACGCCCAGCAGCCCCGAGGACATTCGGAGCCATGCCCCGGACCCCTCGCCCGCCCCGGATTCCGCCACATCCGGCATCCCGGCCAGCAGGTCCAGGACGGCCTGCCGCGCCACTGCCTCCCCGCCGGCCCGGGTGGCCTCCCAGCGGGCCGCGGCCGCGTTCACGGCCGCCACCGCGTCCTGGCATTCCTCCCTCGGAACCCGCGGGATGCAGTCCAGTTCCGCGACGGGCGAGTACGCGAGGTAGCCGTCACCGGTCGTGACCGGAACCTGGACCCGGAAACGCAGCGGTCCGTCCGCTTCGCAGGAGACCGTCGCGCGCACCGAGAAGACGCCGTCGCCGGCGATCTCGTCGCCGTGCTCGGCCAGAAGCCCATCGTCCCGGGGGCGACCCAGGAAGTCGCCCTCGCCCGCGGGCAGGCCGTCCTGGCCGACCCGGTACAGGGCCAGGCGATCCAGGTCGGCCGGCGCGGAAGCCCCCAGCGCGAAGGCGACCCGAAACCGGACCGTGTCGCCGACGAACCCGGCGTCGGGACGAAGGACCGGGACCGGGGCGTCCAGGCCCGGCGTGGACGTGACGACGATCGTGTCCGAGGCCGAGAAGTCGCCGCGACGGACGGTCACCGTCAACGCGTTGTCGCCGAGCTGCAGGTCGATCGGGTCGCTGGACCACCAGGCCTGCGGCACGACGGTGACGGGCGCGCCGGCCCCCTCGATCGTCAGCGCGTCCACGGCGCCGGCCAGCAGCCCGCCCAGCACGACCCGGCCTCCCGGTACCGCGACGACGGGACGCCCGGTGGGATGCAGCACGCGGACGAATGGCGCGACACCAGCGAACGGGGGCGCGATGTCGAACGTCGCATCCGCCACGGCTTCCGGGGAGACGTCGCGCCCCTCGGGCTCGTCCGGGGCATCGGACGGGGCAGCCTCCGGCAGTTCGACCGCGTCGGGCAGGTCCGTCGGGGGCGCCTCCCCGCCCGCGTCCCGGCCTCCCCCCCCACCGCACGCCAGCGCGACCAGCATCGGCAGGAGCCATGCAGGGATGACGCGCAGGGGCATCGCGACCTCCGGGGATCCGGCGGGACGGCAAGGGAACGGGGCAAGCATATCACGCGGAGGGTCGGCCCGGAGGGCCCTCCGGACGGGTCGAGGCAACCCGGCAGTCCAGGGTGCCGGCGTGGAGCCACACGTCGACCGCATCGCCGGGGGCGACCTGGTCGTGCCGGTGGACCAGCCGGCCGTCAGGGCCGCGCACCAGCGCGTATCCCCGGTCCAGCGGGGCGTAGGGCGACAGCGGCAGCAGGCGCAGCCGGGCCGCCTCCCAGGCGGTGCCGTGGGGTTCCAGCAGGCGGGGCCCCAGCGCGCGGAACCGGTCGGCCAGGCCCGCCGCGCGGCGACGCTCCTCCAGCAGCCGGCGCGCCGGGTGCGCCGAGGCCAGCCGGGCCGCCAGCACGCCCAACCCGTGCCCCGGGACCTGCAACAGGAGGTCGCCGGCCCGGGCCATCCGCTGGCCGATCTCGTCCACGCGCCGCCGGGGCAGGTCGAATGCGCGCCCCCCGGCCGCCCGCAGCCGCGCCTCCTGGTCGTCCAGGCGCTGGCCCGCCACTTCGACCCGCCGGGTCAGCGCGGCCACCGCCCGGACCTGCAGGTCCAGCAGCGACGCGTCGATGTCCTGCATCGACGGAACCACCATCGCGCCGGCTGCCGTGGGCGTGGGCGCCCGCAGGTCGGCCGCCTCGTCGGTCAGCACCCGGTCCACCTCGTGCCCGACGGCGGACACGATCGGCACCCGCGACTCCGCCACCGCCCGGACCAGGACCTCCTCGTTGAAGGCCCACAGGTCCTCCAGCGACCCGCCGCCGCGCCCGATGATGATGACGTCCACCTCGGGCACCAGGCCCAGCAACTCGATGCCCTTCGCGACCCCCTCGGCCGCCCCCTCGCCCTGCACCAGGCTGTCCGCGACCAGGATGCGTGCCGGGAAGCGCCCCAGGATGGTCCGCACCATGTCCCGCAGGGCCGCCCCGCGCAGCGACGTCACGATGCCCACGCACCGCGGCAGGAACGGCAGCGGCCTCTTGCGGTCCTCGTCGAACAGCCCCTCCCCCGCCAGCCGGCGCCGCAACTCCTCCAGGCGGCGCAGCAGGTCGCCGATCCCGGCCTCCTCGACCGCGTCCACGTTCAACTGGTAGCGGCTGGTCCCGCCCCACGACGTCATCCGGCCCGACGCCACCACGCGCTGGCCGTCGTGAAGGTCCACCGACGCGGCCGCCCGCGCGAACCGGTAGATCACGCAGTCCAGCTTCAGCGTGCCGCCCTCGGGGTCCCGTTCCGTCAGCGAGAAGTAGGCGTGGCCGGACGCGGCGCGCTTGAAGCCGGTGACCTCGCCCTCGACCCGGATGCGGGAGAACGACGTCTCCAGCAGCGTCTTCACCAGGCGCGAGACCTGGGCGACGGTCAGCACGTCGGGGTTTCGAACGGGAGCGTCCATGGGTCGCAAACTACCAGCAGGCCACGCCGATTACCAGCAGGACGTGATGCCGCGGATGTCCGGCACGAAGCCCGCCGGCAGCGAGGGCCGGGTCGAGATCGAGAACGTCTCGGGCAGGACCAGATCCTTCGTCTTGTAGGCCGCGTCCACGTACCAGGCCAGCGTGGCCGGGTCCTGCGGAACGAACTCGTTGGCCTTCGTCGCGTACAGACCGTTGCCCTTCGACACCAGTTCCAGGCTGAACCACAGCTTGGCGTCGGTGCTGGCCCACAGCCGGACCTCCTTCACGTCCAGCCGCGAACCTCCCCCGTCTACGACGGCCCCCGCGATCCAGGCCCCCGGCAGCGCCTGGGCAAACGTCACGTTGGCCGGGGCCAGCGGCACGTACCCGTAGTCCGCGTCGGTGCCGAAGACGTGCCGGAACCACATCCGCTGGCCGCCTTTCGCCGCGTCGGAGGCGCGGATCTCGACGTCCTCCTTGTCCTCGATCGACGTCAACTGGAAGCAGCCGTGGTCGAAGTTGCCGGCGACGGCAGTGCGCTTGGCGTCCCCCGGGATCGCGTCGAAGGTCGCGACGTGCGCCGTCAGGGGGAAGAACTCGTCGGCGGACCCGTTCACCATCAGCACCTGCGCCGCGGTGGCGGGCAGCAGCCGGGCCGAGTCCAGGTGATCCAGCAGCGCCGTCCACTCGGGACTGGCCGTCGTCAGGCCCGCCTTCGCCAGCAGTTCGTGCTGCCACGCCTTCGGGGACTGCGTCGCCACGTCCCAGGCGCCGCAGGCCGACAGCGGCACGGCCGCCTTGACCCGGTCGTCCACGGCCGCGCCGATCAGCGTCACCACGCCGCCCGCCGAGAAGCCGGTCATGCCCAGCCGCGTCGCGTCCACGTCGTCGCGCATCGCCAGGCACGTCAGGCCCCGCAGCCCTGCCACCGCGTGTCCCCAGAACCAGGACCCGCGCGGGTCGGCCAGGGTGTCGAACATCCGGTAGCCGTCCTCGTACCCGGCCGGCCGCCCCTCCGAGGTGTTGTCGGGCTTGTTGCCGCCGCCCGGCCCCGTGTACGCGATCGCGAACGTCCCCAGCAGCGCCGCGGTGCCGGTCGCGTGGGCCTCCTCGGACATGCCGCCCAGGCCGTGCGCCTGGACCACGCCGGGCAGCGGGACAGAGGCGACCTGCGGGCGCGCCGCGAAGCCCCGGATGAGAATCGGTTGCAACTGGCCGTCGATCGACTCCCAGGACCGGTACGACACGTTCCAGACATCCAGCAGCACGCCGTCCTTGATCGCGGTGTGCGGGTTGGTGAAGAGGCATTCCGCGGTGGAGGCGTCCCGGATCCTCGCCGGATCGAAGAGCGAGGTCCAGGGCTCCTCGAAGGCGTCGGGGGGCAGGTCCGCCGCGTCGCCGAGGACGTCGGCCGCGACGTCCAGAGGCCCGTCTGCACCCGGATCGTCCGCGGGATCGACCGCGGGATCCCCGGCCGGATCGAGCAAGGAAGGATCCCCTGCCGCGTCCCCCGCCGGGGTGTCGTCGCCCTGCGCCGCGTCCTGCGCGGCCTCGGCCCCCTCGTCGACCGCCGGGTCCCCGGGGAGGTCCGGCACGATCGTGTCCGCCGGGAGGTCGCGTTCCTCCGCATCCCCGGCCGTCCCGTCCTGCGCCGTGTCCCCGAACGCGACGTCGTACGCCAGGTCCAGGGGCCCCGGGTCGGCCGCCGTTCCTCCCGACCCGCCGCACCCCGCGGCCCACGCCACCACCAGGACCCAGCACGGGAGTTTCCGCATCGGAACCCTCCGGCAACAGGATCACCCCGGGGCCGCCGGGAACCACCACCCACCCGATGGCGGGGGACGGGGCCCCCGCCCTACATTTCCAGGCCGCACCGGACGATCGCCACGACCTCCCGGGTGGCGGGGGACGGGGGACGGGGCCGCCGCCCTACCGTCCCGGCAGCGTCACCTGGAACGTCACGGTGCCGCCCGGTGCGAGCGGGGCGCCCGGCGTCCGCGCCGAGACGGTCCCGAACCGCGACGTCGTCCGCGCGACCTGCTCCTCCGGCACCGGCGTGCCGCCGATCTCGAACGACGGCAGGCCGGCCGGGGCATCCCAGCGCACGTCCACGGCCCAGGCCTGCGCATCCGCGGACCCGGCGCGGCGTGCCACCGTCACCGCGACCCGCCCGCCGTCCAGGCGCTCCACCTGCACGTCGAACCGTTCCCCGGCCGCGCGCAGGCCCTGGAACCGCACCGAGGGCCACCCCCCGGGCAGGTGCGGCCGCAGCGACACCGTGCGCGCCGTCGCGTCCGGCCGGAAGCCCAGCAGGTGGCGCATCACCGCCTCGGCGACGATGCCGCCCTCCCACGGCCGGAACTTGGCCGTGTAGTCGCCCAGCCCGCCGACGGGGTCGTACGCCACCGAGAAGCCCGAGTGGTCGTCGAAGATCATGTATTCCTGCAGGTTCCCGGACGTGTCCAGCGACTTCCGCACGGCCGCGAAGGCGTCCGGGGCCTGCGGGTGGCCCGCGTCGTTCAGAACCGCCAGCACGTACCCCGGCAGCATGCCGGTGTAGACGCCCTCCCACGCGTTCAGCAGCGCCCCCTGCCAGGTCTCGCCCAGGGGGCTGACGATCTCCCCGGGTGCACGCCCCAGCCGCGTGACCAGGCAATCCAGCGCCTGCTGCGCCCCCGCGTCGTCCCCATCCTTGTACCCCGACCAGATCTCCTGCAACGCCACGTCCTCGAACGGCGGCGCCTTCTCCAGCGTGCTCCGCCACACGAACGCCGACCAGCACCCGTCCTCCAGCCGGTAGTAGGGCAGGGACTTCGTCGCCACCTCGTCCGCCAGCGCCCGGATCTCCTCGCGCTGGTCCACCTGCCCCTGCAGGTCCGCCAGCCGCGCGAACTCTCGCGCCGCTCCCAGCCACAGGAAGGCCGAGTTCGCCGACCAGCTGAGGTCGTGGTGGGCGACCTCCAGGTCGATGTTGGCCGCGGCGTTCATGGCGGCCCGGTACGTCTCGTCCCCGGTGAACGGCAGCAGCCGGTCGACGCCCCACCCGACGTCGTACATGCAGCGCCGCAGCAGGCCCCAGCGCTCGACGGCCCGGGACAGGTCCCCCGTGTACCTCTGGTGCAGCCCGTACATCGTCACCATGTAGGACGGGGTCTCCGCCGCCACCCGCGCCGCCAGCGGCCCCTTCGTCGCCCAGTCCGGCGCGGCCGGCGCGTTCGCCACGTCCAGGTCGGCGTCGTAGCTGTTGGACAGGTCACCGCCGTACCGGATCGCCGCGTCCACGTAATCCAGCATGGCCTCGACGTCCTCGATCCCGCCCAGCGCCAGCATCGCCATCACCGGCCCGATGTTGTCCCGGGCCCAGGTGCGCGTGTAGTTGGACATCGGGCAGGTCGCCCCCGTCGCCGCGGTCTGGGCCTTCAACGTCATCTTCATGCCGTCCAGGAAGTCGGCTACCATCGGGTCGGGCACGTCGACCTGCACCAGCCCGCCCTCCCAGGCCGCGTACTCCTGCGCCGCATCGTCCAGGGCGACCGCCAGTTCGGTCTCGGGGTAGGCCAGCGCCCACAACGTCTCGGCCACGCCGGGCGCCCCGGCCGCCGGGACGGTGCCCCGACCCGCCCCCGCCGTCGTCTCCTCGCCCGTGCAATGCGCCAGCACCCGCAGCACCTCGGCGCCGGCGGCCAGCGGCCCGACGTCCAGCGCCAGCGCCTGCCCCTCCGCCCGGGCGGCCCGCCCCTCGACGCTCGCGAACACCGTCGTCACCGTCCGCCGCACGCCATCCTTCGCCGGCCCGCCCTCGATCAGCACCCCGTCCTGCGCGAGGAGGAGGTCGTTGTTGGCCGCCACGACGACCGTCACCGCCGGCGATTCCGTCGCCGCGCGGTTCCGCACCAGCAGTCCCCGGACGAAGCAGGTCGCAGGAAGTCCCGCGCCCCCGGGCGGCCCGAGGTCGATCGTGTCCAGTTCCAGGTCCCCCAGCCGCCCGCGGGTCAGCACGACCGGCGCGGACAGGCTGCGGCCGGCCCACTCCTCGTCGAAGTCGGGCGGCGTGGAGTCCTGGGGGCGCGCCAGCCGGATCGCGTAGTCGCCGAAGAAGTTCGGCCGGCGCTCGTACGTCGGGCCGACCAGCGAGTGCAGCGTGTTCAGCGGATCCGCGAGGCCGACGAAGCCGAACACGCGGCCGTTGCCGGTCCCGAACGAACCCCGGTGGCCGATGTCCGGGCGGGCGTCCACCGGCCCCGACACGTGTGTCGCGTAGCGGCTGATCCGGGCGAAGGCCGCCGGATGCAACGCGTAGAACGTCCCGTCCACGGGGAACGGGTCCGATCCGGCCCAGGCCGCGTCGGCCGGCAGCGCGTCCGGCGCGTCCCCGACGGCATCCTCCACCCCGTCGGCGGCGTCCGGCTCGACGTCCGGCAGGGTGTCCGCAACGGCCTCGGGCGGGACGTCCGCCGTCCCGTCCTGCGTCTCCGGAACCGCCAGGTCGCCCTGCGGCTCGTCCACGGCATCCGGCCCTCCCGGGTCGCGGGCGCCGTCCCCCCCCCCGCACGCCGCCATCGCCAGTACCAGCCCGGCCACCGCCACCGCGCACCGCTTCATCGCTCCCCCGTTCCCGCGAACCGGGGAAGGATACCTTGGAAACGCGGACGTCGTCCATCCGGACTTCGCATGCGGGGACAGAACCCGGGGAAGGAAGGAGGCGAACCTCGACGCGGAGCCGGGGCGCGGGGCGGGATCAGGCCTTCGGGCAGCGCAGGCCGTACTGGGCCGTGCCTTCCAGGGCCTCCTCGATCCGCATCAACTCGTTGTACTTCGCGATGCGCTCGGACCGCGACAGGCTGCCCGTCTTGATGTAGCCGGTGTTCATCGCGACCGCCAGGTGCGCGATCGTCACGTCCTCGGTCTCGCCCGACCGGTGCGACACGACGGCGTGCATCCTGTGCGCGTGCGCCAGGTTGATCGTGTCCAGCGTCTCGGTCAGGCTGCCGATCTGGTTCAGCTTGATCAGGATGGCGTTCGCGGAGCCTTCCTGGATGCCGCGGGCCAGCCGCTTCGGGTTGGTGACGAACAGGTCGTCGCCGACGATCATGATCTTGTCGCCCAGGCGCTCGGTCATCAGCTTGAAGCCGTCCCAGTCGTCCTCGGCCATGCCGTCCTCGATGCTGACGATCGGGTACTTCGCGACCAGGCCGGCCCAGTAGTCGACCATCTGCGGGGTCGTCAACGTGCTGCCGTCGGCCTTCAGCGTGTACACGCCCTTCTCGGCGTCGTAGAACTCGCTGGCAGCGGGGTCCATGGCCAGCGCGATGTCCTGGCCGGGCACGTATCCCGCGGCCTGGATGGCCTCGACCAGCAGGGCCAGCGCCTCGTCGTTGGACTTCAGGTTCGGGGCGTACCCGCCCTCGTCGCCGACCGACGTGGACAGGCCGCGGCCCTTCAGGATCTTCTTCAGGTGGTGGAACGTTTCCGCCGCGTAGCGGACGCCCTCGCGGAGCGTCGGGGCGCCGTGCGGCAGGATCATGAACTCCTGGATGTCCAGGTTGTTGTCCGCGTGCGCGCCGCCGTTCAGGAAGTTCATCATCGGCACGGGCAGCACGTGGGCCGACATCCCGCCGATGTAGCGGAACAGCGACAGGTCGACCGCGTCGGCGGCCGCGTGGGCGGCGGCCAGCGACACGCCCAGGATCGCGTTGGCGCCCAGCCGCGTCTTGTTGGGGGTGCCGTCCAGTTCCAGCATCAGCGTGTCGATGGCCCGCTGGTCCAGGGCGTCCATGCCCAGCACCTCGGGGGCGATGATCTCGTTGACGTTGTTGACGGCCGTCAGCACGCCCTTGCCCAGGAAGCGCTTCTTGTCCTCGGTGTCGCGCAGTTCCAGCGCCTCGTGGGTGCCGGTGGACGCGCCGGACGGGACGATCGCGCGACCCATCGCGCCGCTCTCCAGGGCGACATCGACCTCGACCGTTGGGAAGCCACGGGAATCCAGCACTTCCCGGGCCATGACCTCGATGATCGTCGACATGGGTTTCTCCTTGGTTGCGTGGCCTGGCACTGCCGGCCGGTCGGTCCGGCCGACGACTGCGCGGATGATAGTCGCGTTGCCCGCCCGTCGCAAGGAGGGGGCCCGCGGGAGGAGCCGGGGCCTCCCGGGAAGCGGTCGGACCTGGATGAACGATGCTCCAGGCCCTGGGAAACCGCCTGTCCGACGGGGAGACGCGCCCGTTCGGGCCCGCGTCACAAATCCTTGACAGCAAAGTGGATTTTCGCCAATAATCTCGGCCCGGTTCTTGCACGGACCCGGCAGCGGCCCCTGGGCGGCAGAAGATGGTTCATCCCGATTTCACGCTGTTCGTTCCCGGCCCCGTCGAGATCGACGAGTCGATCCGGCAGGTCGGCGCGGCCCGCCTGCCCTACATGCGCACCGCGGAATTCTCGAACCTCACCTTCGAGGTGATGGACGGGCTGCGGCGCGTGGTCGGCACCTCCGGCGACGTGGCGCTGATGACCGCGTCCGGGACTGCCGCGATGGAGGCGGCGGTCTCGTCGCTGTTCGGCGCCGGCGACCGGGTGCTGGTGGTGGACGGCGGCACGTTCGGCCACCGCTTCGCGGAGTTGTGCGGCATCCACCAGGTTCCGTTCGAGACGATCCCGCTGTCGCCGGGGCAGTCCCTGGACGTGGACGCCTTCGCCGCGAAGGTGGCCTCTGGCGCCTTCACCGGCGTGCTGGTCAACGCCCACGAGACGTCCACCGGCGTGCTGTACGATGTGCAGGCCATGGGGCGCGCGCTGAAGGGCACCGGCGCCCTGTTCGTCGTGGACGCGGTCAGCACGCTGTGCGCGGACCCGTACCGGATGGACGACTGGGGCGTCGACGCGACGGTCTTCTCCACGCAGAAGGGGCTGGCGCTGCCGCCCGGCATGGCGTTCGTCGCGATGGGCGCGCGGGCAAAGGAGCGCGCGCTGCAGGCCCCCCGCCGCACGCTGTACCTGCACCTGTCGGACTACCTGAAGGACGGCACCCGGGGCCAGACCCCGTACACGGTCGCCGTCGGCATCGTGCTGCAGTTGCACGCGCGTCTGGCACGCCTGGACGTGGACGCCGAGGTCGCCGGCGTCGCCGCCCGGGCCGCGCGGTTCCGGCGCGGGATCGAGGGGCTGCCGCTGGCGATGCTGCCGCAGCGCCCCTCCAACGCGATCACGGCCCTGCGGCTGCTGGACGAATCGATCGAGGCGCCGGTGCTGGTGCGCCGGCTGGGCGAGGAACGCGGGATGGTCCTGGCACCCAACGGCGAGCCGCTGCGCCGCACCGTGTTCCGCGTGTCGCACCTGGGGTCCCAGACCTTCGCGGACGTGGACCGCGTCGTTGCCGCGCTGCGCGACGTCCTGCGCCCCGCGGGGAAGGGGGAGGTATGAAGGCGTTCATCATGGCCGCGGGGGCGGGCACCCGGCTGATCCGGGTGTCCCAGAACCAGCCGAAGTGCCTGCTGAACATGGGGGGCCGGCCCCTGGTCACCCGGATGCTGGACCTGCTGGAGGCCCGCGGCATCACCGACGTGACCGTCATCACCGGCTTCCAGGCGGACCTGGTGCGCAAGGAGGTCGGCGCCCGGGCGCGGCTGGTGCACAACCCCTTCTACCACGTGACCAACAGCATCGCGTCGCTGTGGTTCGCCCGGGATCGCCTGGAGGGCGACGCGCTGTTCGCCAACGCCGACCTGTTCTTCGAGCCGGCACTGCTGGACCCGCTGTTGCACAGCCCGCGCGAGCGGCTGATGCTGTGCGACACGACCCGGATCGCGGACGCCGACTACCGGTTCACGCTGCTGGGCGACCGGCTGGTCGGCTATGGCAAGGACATCCCGATCGAGCAGACCAGCGCCGAGTACGTGGGCATGGCGAAGGTGGCCGCCGCGTTCATGCCGGCCTTCCGCCAGCGCCTGGAGGCGATGATCGACGCGCAGCAGGCCGGCTGCTGGTGGGAGGACGTGCTGTACAGCTTCATCCCGGAAGGCCGCCACGTCTGGACGCACGACGTCAAGGGCACCTTCTGGGGCGAGGTCGACTACGTCGAGGACTACGACCGCATCGTGGCCTGGGTGAATGCGCACCGCAAGGCCGGCGAGCCTCCCTGCCCGCGGGCCGTGGAACTCCTGGGCCCCGACTCGGCGCCGGGCGCCGCACCGCTGGCGGTTTCCTAGCATGGCCGGCGACCTGCTGCTGATCCTCTGCCACCCCGGTCCCGGCCTCGGGCGCCCGATCCTGGGCCTGACGGGAGTGCATCGCAGCCTGCTGGGCCTGGCCCGGGCGGGGTTCGACCGCATCGTGGCGGTGCCGGGCGGCGGCCTGGATGCGCGGGATGTCACGGCCTGCGTGCCGGACGGGCTGCGCGACGCGACGCGAGTGGTGGAACGGCTGCCCGGCGAGACGGACGGCGACCTGGTCCGCCGGGTCGCGCAGGCCGGGCAGGCGGTCGCGGTGCTGGACTCGGACGTCGTCGTCGGGCCGAAGGACGCCGCGGACATCGCCGGGCGCGTCGCCGCGGGACGGGCGCTGTCGGTCGCGGAGGGCCTGGTGCACGCCTTCCCCGCGAGGGCCGTCGCGATGCTGCCGCAGGGGGCCGGCCTCCCCGAGGCCGCGAGGTCGCTGGAGGTTCCGGGGGCCCTGGACCGCGTCCCGCCGCCGCTGCTGGTCGCGCGGCTGGACGGGTCGGACACCGCGCGGCGCCTCGTCGAGGATCGCCTGCTGCAAGGCCTGCGCAAGCCCCTGGACATCGACGGCGTGGTCGGGTTCTACGTCCAGCGGCCGATCTCGACCCGGATCAGCCGGCGGCTGGCGCGCACGCGGATCCGGCCGAACCACCTGACCCTGCTGGCGATGGCGGCGGGCCTGTCCTCGGGCGTGCTGGTCGCGATGGGGGGTCCGCTGCTGACGGCGGCGGGCGGCCTGCTGTTCCTCCTGGGCTCCTTCATCGACTGCCTGGACGGCGAGATCGCCCGTCTGAAGTTCCAGTTCTCCCGCACCGGCGAGTGGATGGACACGGTGGCCGACGACTCGTCCACGCTGTCCTTCCTGGCCGGCACGACGATCCACCTGGCGGCCCGGCACGAATCCGGGTTGGTGGCCGGGCTGGGAGTGGCCGCCTGCGCCGCCTTCGTGCTGGCGTCGGCCTATGTCTACCACCGGCTGGCCACCGTGATCGGGTCCGGCGACCTGACCCGTTTCCCCTACCCGTTCCTGAAGGACGATGGCGCGCCGGGCACCCGCCGGGGGGTCGTGGACGTGCTGAAGTTCGTGATCAAGCGCGACTTCTTCTCGGCCTTCTTCTGCGTCTGCGCGTGCCTGGGCATCCTGGAGGCCGCCTTCGCGTTCGCCCTGGTCGGCATGTTCGCCTTCGCCGGCGTCGTCGCGTACACCGCGTGGCTGCAACACGCTCCGGCCCTGCGCGCGGCCCCCGACGGCCCGCACGCCCCCGACGGACGGTTGCCATGAGCCGGCGGCGCCTGCTGAACCTGCTGGCCCTGTCGATCGGCCTGTCCGTGCTGGCCGTCACGATCTGGCGGATCGGTTTCGACACCGTCGTCGGGCACCTGGGCGCGGTGGGGCTGGGCTTCCTGGTGCTGATCGCCAGCAGCATCGTCAGTTGCCTGCTGGACGCCTGGTCGCTGCGGGTCTCGCTGGGCGGGGGCGTGGGCATCGGTCGCCTGCTGGGCATCGGGCTGGCCGGGGCCGCCGTCAACCAGTTCACGCCGCTGGGCGAGGGCGGCGAGATCGTCAAGGGCAACATGCTGCTGGAGCACGTGCCCGGCCACAAGGCCGTGTCCGCGGTGCTGGCCTGGAACCTGGCCCACCGCGCCAGCAAGCACGTGATCATCTTCCTGGGCCCGCTGTTGATGCTGCTGGTGGACTTCGACCGGTTCGGCGGCTGGATGCTGGCCGGGTTCGTGGTGGCGGCGATCATCGCCTCGATCCCGACGGCGCTGCTGTTCCTGCTGGCCGGGTCGCGCGGGGCCGAGCGGATCGTCCGGCTGCTGCGGCATATCCCGTGGGTCCGCCAAGGCGTTTCCGACCGCCTGGTGCAGAAGGCGCGCGACACCGACGGGCTGCTGAAGGAGTACACGACCACGCGGCGACGGGACGCATGGAAGATGTTCGCGATCCAGATGGCCGGCAAGCTGGTCGGGATCGCGGACTACTGGCTGGTGCAGTGGATGCTGGGCGGCCAGTTGAACCCCATCGAGGCCGCTTTCATCGTGTCGGGCAGCCAGGTCGTCGGCATCGTGCTGTCCATCTTGCCGGTGCAAATCGGCATCAGCGAGGCGGGCGAGACGGCGCTGTGGGCGCTGATCGGGCTGCCGGTGGACCTGGGCTTCGCGCAGGCGTTCGTGCGGCGGCTGCGCGGGCTGCTGTTCAACCTCGCCGGCCTGCTGTACCTGGGGTTCGAGGGCACGCGCCGCACCCGCGAAGCCACGGGGCCGTCATGACGAAGGACGACAAGGACCGCCTGAAGCGCCTGCTGAACCCGCCGCCTGCCTGGAGCGACTGGGAGATCTCGATGATCCTGGTCGGCCGGCCGGTGTCGTACGTGCTGGTGCGGCTGCTGCACGGGGTGGGCTGGGTCACCCCGAACCGGGTCACGATCCTGGCCTTCCTGTCCATGCTGGCCGCATCGGCGCTGGTGCTGTGGTCGCCGGACCAGGTTGCCGCCATCTGCGCGCTGCTGACGGCCCGCATGGTGCTGGACGACACCGACGGGATGCTGGCGCGCTTCCGCGGGCAGTGCAGCGTGCTGGGGTCGTACCTGGACAAGGTCACGGACATGCTGGGCTTCTTCGCGCTGTTCGGCGCGGTGGGCGTTCGTGCGGCGGAACAGACGGGCCATCCGGCGTACTTCGTGCTGTCGCTGTCCGGGGCGTGCTCGCTGCTGCTGATGGGGTACGTGAAGCATGTCGCGAAGGTCGAGGAGCTGCAGGCCGGCGTGCCGCAGCCGGAGACGAAGAACGCCAGCAACGACAAGACGTTCCCGCCCTTCTGGACGTTCCTGTGGAAGCTGGTCGCACGGGTCCCGGCCGCGATGGAGTCGGACCTGGTGATGGCCGGGGCGGTCGGTGCCCTGACCGGGCGCTGGGACATCCTGGCGTGGTACTACGGGGCCCTGCAGGGCATCGGCGTGCTGGTCCAGTTGTTCCGGCGGACACAAATTCCGGCACCCGCCCGAGCTTCACCCCGGCCGCGCCGCCGG
>CALJUR010000137.1 GCA_937975765.1 uncultured Myxococcales bacterium | reverse complement strand
CGTCGATCCGGCTGGACGTGCGCCGCATCGGCTCGCAGAAGAACGGCGCCGAGGTCACCGGCAACCGCGTCCGGGTGAAGGTGGTCAAGAACAAGATGGCCCCGCCGTTCACCGAGGCCGAGTTCGACATCGTCTTCGGCGAGGGCATCAACCACACCCTGGAGTTGATCGAACTGGGCGAGCGGCTGGGCGTGGTGGAGAAGTCCGGGGCCTGGCTGTCGTTCGGCGGCGAGCGGATCGGGCAGGGACGCGAGCAGGCCGAGAAGCGCCTGCGGGCCGACGACGCGATCCGATCCGCCCTGGAGGTCGCGATCCAGGCCGCCCTGGACACGAACCGCGAAGCCGCCCTCTCCCTGCCGGAACCCGCCGTGGCCTGACCCGGAGTCGCAGCCTCCGGGAAACCGGACCCCGGGGGCGGAAAAACGTCATCCCGGGGTGCCAAAAAATGTCCATCGCCGAAACACGCAGACCCCTTCTTTGACCATTTTCCTTTTATTCCTTGAGGTTGTCAGTTGGCACACGGGTTGCAATACCCAAGGCCCGAGTACTGACCTCGGGAGAGGGCGGGCGTTCAAGCCCGAGAGTCGGGCGGGTTGATCGTTTGGTGGCATTTTTTGAGGAGGACGACATGCTGAACAAGTTCCGCAAGCTGAACGTGAAGGGCTTCACCCTGGTCGAGTTGATGGTCGTCGTGGCCATCCTCGGCATCCTGGCCGTCATCGCCGTGCCGGCGTTCATCAAGTACATGCGGCGCGCGAAGACGACGGAAGCGATCGACGAGCTGGACAAGATCTACAAGGGCGCGGCGTACTACTACACCGCCCCGCACATCTCGGCCGCCGGTTCGAAGCTGTACTGCCAGTTCCCGGCCAGCCAGGGCCTGACCCCTGGGACCACGTGCTGCGGCGCGCTGGACGTGAACGCTGACGGCCGGTGCGATTCGAACTCGAACGCCTGGAACACGAAGTCCTGGGCGGCCCTGTCCTTCCAGATCACGGACGAAGTCTACTTCGTCTACTCGTTCGACACGAACGGCTCGACCCTGAACCAGGCGAAGGCCACCGCGAACGCGCACGCCGACCTGGACTGCGACACCGAGATGTCGACGTTCCAGCGGCTGATCTTCGGCGACCCCAACGCGCAGTACGCCGAGTGCTCGCAGGTGGGTTCGTCCGCGTTCTTCGTGGACAACGAGACCGAGTAGTCCTTCTTCCTTCCACCGGCACGCGGGGGCGCCTTCGGGCGCCCTTCGCGTATCCGGGGGTCCGCATCTCCCCCTTCGCGCCCCGGTTCCCGCCTACCGCAAACCCGAGATCTCGCCCGCAAGGACCACGGCGCCGCGCTTGTCCATGGGCTGGTTGTCGCTGCCGCACCGGGGCGACAGGCAGCAGGCCGGGCAGCCGGACTCGCAGGGGCAGCGGGCCAGCAGGTCGCGGGTCATGCCCACGAAGCGCGACAGGTCCTCGGCGGCCCTTTCGGCCAGGCCGATACCGCCTTCGTAGCCGTCGTACAGGAACAGCGCCGGCCCGCCGGAATGCGACGCCTGCAGCGTCGAGAAGCCGGCCAGGTCGGCCGGGTCGCACGAGACCGCCAGCGGCGCCAGGCCCACCATCGCGTGCTCCAGCGCGTGCAGCGCGCCCAGCAGGTCGGTCACGCCCGGCCTGGCCGCGGCCGGCACGTCCAGCCACATCGCGGTGGTCTGGAAGGTGCGCTGGGGCAGGTCCAGCGGACCGCCGCCGATCACGTGATCGAAGCGCTTGCGCAGGTATCCCGTCACCCGGTGCGTCATCCGGATGGTCCCGGTGCCGGCCTGCACCCCGCCGTGTTCCCGCGTCCCGAAGGTCTCGACGATCTCGGCCGTCTTGTCCGTGACCGCGACCGTCCACCAGTCCACGTCCTGGCGGCGCAGGCGGGCGACGCCTTCCTGCAGGTCCAGCAACTCGACGACCCAGGTCTTCGCCCCGTGCAGGTACACCGCGCCCGGGAAGGCCTCGCGCAGCGCGCGCTCCAGGTCCAGCGTCTCCATCAGGTCGTTCGTCGCGGCGTCGACCAGCGCGATCTGGGCCTCGCCGATTCGGTCCAGCTTCACGGCTTCCTGCGGCCGCGTGATGCCCGCGTAGACGTACCCGGCCTCGGTCTTGCGCAGCAGCCCCCGGCCGGCCAGGCCCCGCGCGATGCGCCCCTCGGGCTGCGCCGCCTCGTCCACCGCCACCGGCAGTTCGGTCGCGGCGCACAGCATGTGGCCGGCCAGGATGTGCTCGTTCTCCAGGTCGATCGTGGCCCGTTCGTACCGGCGGCCCAGCAGCACGTCGGGGGTCCGCAGCACGTACTGGTCCAGGATCCCCTCGAAGGCCAGGTAGATCGCCAGCGACTCGCCGCCGCGCCGGCCCGCTCGGCCGGCCTGCTGCCAGAAGGCGGACACGCTGCCCGGGTAGCCCGCGACGACCACCGCGTCCAGGTCGCCGACGTCGATGCCCAGTTCCAGCGCGTTGGTGGACACCAGGCCCAGGATCTCCCCGTCCCGGAAGGCCTTTTCCACCCGGCGCCGTTCCTCCGGCAGGTACCCGGCCCGGTACGGCGCGACCTTCAACCCGGCCCCGCCGCGCCCCTTCGCGACCAGGCTGGCCACCAGTTCGGCGCCCTTGCGGGACTGCGTGAAGCACAGCGTCTTCAGCCCCTGGCCGACCAGGCGGACCAGCAGGTCCCGGGCCTGCGTGAAGGGCGACGGCGCCCCGTCCGCGGCGCCGTTCCAGAAGACGACGTGGCGAGGCCCGGCGGGCGACCCGTCGTCGTCCACCACCGCACAGGGGCGCGACGACAGCGCCTGGGCGTGTTCGCCGGGATTCGCGATGGAGGCCGAGGCCAGCACGACCGACGGGCGCGACCCGTACGCCTCGGCGACGCGCAGCAGCCGGCGCAGCAACTGGGCGACGTGCGACCCGAACACGCCGGTGTAGCGGTGGGCCTCGTCGATCACCAGGAACCGCAGGTTCGACCAGAAGCGCCGCCACAGGTGGTGGTAGGGCAGCGTCTCGTGCATCTCGAAGGGATTGGACAGGACGATGCGGGACTGCTGCCGGACGCGGGGACGGCGCACCCGGGGCGTGTCGCCGTCGTAGACCGCCGGGAACAGGTCCACGCCCGAAGTCCGCTCCATCGCCAGCAGAACCTCCAGCTGGTCGTGGGTCAGCGCCTTCAGCGGGTACAGGAACAGCGCGGTCGCGTCCGGGTCGCGGGCCAGGGCGTGCAGCACGGGCAGGCCGAAGGACAGCGTCTTGCCCGACGCCGTGGCGGTCGCCAGGATCAGGTCGCGGCCGTCCATGCCCAGTTGCAGCGCCTGGGCCTGGTGCGCGTACAGGGCCGGGATCCCCCGGTGCAGCAGGTAGCGGCCAATCGCCGGGTCCGCGGCCCCGGGCAAGGGTTGCAGGCGGGCCGGGCGGGCGGGCACGGTCCGCACGTCCGCCACGAACGGCGCGGTGGAGGCATCCATCCCAAGGGAGGCGACGGCGGCGCGGACGCGCTCGTCGGGCGTGGCGGCCGGGTCCGCGCGGTCAGCCATCGTCGTCCCCCAGCGCCTGCAGCGCGCCGAACAGCCGCACGGTTTCCTCGACGTCGTACCGGTTGTGCACCGCGATGGCGGCCAGCAGGCCGGCGCGGTGCGCGGGGTCGTCCAGGTACTCCTGGTAGAACCGCGGCACCAGCGATCCCGGCAGGTCCTCCTGGCGGTGCAGGCCCAGCACCTCGCGGGCCAGCGTGGACAGGCGGCAGTCGGTCGTCGTGCCGCGCCATGCCCGCCGGGAGAACGGCAGCAGGTCGAAGTGGGCCGGGTCGGACAGGATCGGGTGCCCCCAGAAGGCAGCGCGACCGCACACGTAGGGCCAGTCGAAGGCACGGCCGTTGAAGGTGACGAGGGCGGCGTGGGAAGCCGCGGCGTCGGCGACCTCGCGCACCAGCGCCGCCTCGGCATCCGGGGAGGCCGCGACCCACTGCCGCACCTGCAGCGCGCCGCCCAGCGCGTGCGCCAGGCCGACCACGACGATCGGGCTGCCGCCGAACAGGCCCATCGTCTCGATGTCCAGGAACAGCAGGTCCGCGGGGTCCAGCAGCGACGCCAGGGCCAGCGCCAGCGGCGCCGACCGTCCCAGCCGGTTGCCGACGGCGTCCGCCAGCCGGGCCGTGTCGTCCTCCCGGATCAGCCGGCACAGGCACCGGGCCTGCGACCCGAACCGGTCGTGGGCGCACAGGGCCTCCAGGTCGGCGAACCCTTCCTGGCGCAGCCGGTGGGAGGTCGCCTCGCGCACGCCGGGGATCAGCGGCAGGGTCCGCGCCAGCCGCTGCCGCAGTTCGAACGGGTCGCCGACGCCCACCCGGACGGTCCGGACCTCCAGCACCTCGATCAGGTCGCGGTGGCGCGCCGAGGGGTGCCCGCCGACGGCCTCGGCCGGCGTGGCCCCGCGATGGGCCTCCATCCAGCGCGCCCGCATCGCCTCGACCTCGGCCTCGGAGGGGCCTTCCGGGACCGGGGCCCGACGGGCGAACAGGGTGCGGCCGACGGCCTCGGCCGCGTCCGGCGCGGGCACGAACGGTTCCCCGAACCGGGGAATGGCGGCAGCCCCGGACGCCGCCGGCGCGACGCGGACCCCGTCGGTCGCCTCCCCGGGTGGAGCCGCGGCGGGGACGACGGCGGCCCGGCGGGCACGGAACCGATCCCGCCGTGCCCCCAGGTCGCCGTCGCGCTCCCTCAGCGCGTCCAGGCGGCTCTTCAGCAGGTCGGCGATCCGGTCGTGTCGCGGGTCGGCCACGGCATCCTCCGGGCAGCATCATGCAACATCGCACGACGCTGCGACAGTCCCGGAAACGAAGGTACAATCCGGCCTCGTGCGCGGGCAGCGGAGGGTCGATGACGGGCGGCATCGGGGAACTGGCGGCGCTGGCCACCGCCTTCTGCTGGACCGGCTCGGCGGTGGCGTTCGAGGCCGCCTCGAACCGCGTCGGATCGGTCCCCGTCAACCTGTTCCGGCTGCTGGTCGCCTTCCTGCTGCTGACGACGTTCGGGCTGGCGGTGCACGGCCGGGCGCTGCCGCTGGAGGCCCCGCCCGAGGCCTGGTCGTGGCTGGCGCTTTCCGGACTGGTCGGCTTCACGCTGGGCGACCTGTGCCTGTTCCGGTCCTTCGTGCTGGTCGGTGCCCGCGTGTCGATGCTGGTGATGTGCCTGGCGCCGCCGGCGACCGCCCTGCTGGGGTGGGCGTTCCTGGGCGAGCAGCTGCGCCCCGCGCAGGGGCTGGGCATGGCGATGACCGTCGCGGGCGTGGCCTGGACGGTCCTGCAGGGGCGGCGGGACGACGGGCACGGGTCGGCCCGGGCGGCGCGGTTGCAGGGCGTCATCCTGGCCGGGATGGGCGCCCTGGGCCAGGCGGGCGGCCTGGTCCTGTCCAAGCAGGGCATGGCCTCCTTCGAGGACCCGTTCGGCGCGACGCAGATCCGGGTGCTGGCCGGGATCGGGGGCTTCGCGATCGCGTTCACCGCGGCGCGCGTCTGGCCGCGCGTGGTCGCGGCGACCCGGAACCCCCGCGCGATGCTGATGCTGTCGGGCGGCGCCGTCGCCGGACCGTTCCTGGGCGTGTCGCTGTCCCTGCTGGCGGTGCACCGCACCGAGGCCGGCGTCGCCTCGGCCATCATGTCGATCACGCCGGTCCTGCTGCTGCCGATCGCGCACTTGCGGGGCGACCGCGTCACGGCGCAGGCGGTGGCGGGGACCCTGCTGGCCGTCGCCGGCGTGGCCGTCCTGTTCGCGGCATAGGCCGGGCCAGGGAGGGGAGGCGGGGGGCGGGAAACGCGCCCTACCGCGGGGCGTCCTTCGCGCACCGGAAGCCCACGTGGCTGTACCAGAACGTCGGCTCGTGCCAGTCGCGCACGAACGTCCGCAGGCGGCGCGCATACTCCCGGAACGAGCCGCCCCGCACCACGCGCCCCTCGGCCGTCGGGCCGACCTCCGGGTCCCGCGTGTCGTCCGGCGCGTATCCCTCGCGGTACCCGTCCGCGACCCACTCCGAGACGTTGCCCGCCTGGTCCAGCGCGCCGTAGGGCCCGGCACCTTCCGGGAAGAACCCGACGGGCCCGTCGTACTCCCACTGGTCCCGCATCCACAGGTGCCGCGCCAGCCCCTCGCCCCAGTTGGCCCGGAAGGTGCCCCCGGCGTCGGGCAGGTCGGCGCCCCACGGGAACGTGCGGCCGTCCGTGCCCCGGGCCGCCTTCTCCCACTCGGCCTCGGTCGGCAGGCGCTTGCCCGCGAACGCGCAGTGCTGCACCGCCTGGTCCCACGTCACGCAGTTGATCGGGAACTGCCCGCGGTCCGCCTCGCCGTAATTGCATTCGCCCGCGGAGACGGGCGGCGAACACGAGCCGGCCGCGATGCACGCCGTGAACGCCGCCACGGTCACCTCGGTCCGGTCCAGGAAGAAGCCGCTGACCCACACCTGCCGGGACGGCCGCTCGGTCGCGGCACACGCGCCGTCGACCTCCTCGTCGCAGCCCATCCGGAAGGCCCCCCGGGGCACGTGCACCATGCCGTCGGGCACCTCGATCGGCGGCTGCCGCACGTCCTCGTCGGGCGGGTTCTCCAGGCGCTCCCGGAGCGGTTCCGGAGCCCTTGCGGGGGCCCGACCCTCCCTCGACCGGTCGCACGAGCAGCCCGCGGGACCGCCCCCGAACGCCAACGCCACGAATGCCAGCAAGAGGAGGATGCCGGTCCGACCCACGTCGCAACCCCTGTGTTTCCGGGACGGGCCAGCCTATCGCCGGCGGCCGCGCCGCGTCAAACCCCACGCTGCCGGACCAGGCGCTGCACCATGGCCTCGACGTCCGCCGCCGCCGCGTCGACCGCCGCCGGGTCGGTGCCCCGGATGACCAGGTTCACGCCGACGCGGCCGGGCCGGAAGAACGGGTAGGAGCCGATGCTGACGTCGGGATGGCGCGCCTGCACCTGGGCCAGGTCGGCCGCGAAGTCGCCTTCGGGGATGCTGCACGGCACGGTCCGGGACACCACGGGAGGGCCGCCCGCCAGCGAAGGCGCCAGCGCGTCGAACATCGCCCGCGCGATCGAAGGCACCCCGGCCAGCACGAAGACGTTCCCGATCCGGAAGCCCGGCGCCGTGGACACCGGGTTGTCGATCAGCGTCGCCCCCTGCGGGACGTCCGCCATCTTCAGCCGGGCCTCGTTGACGTCCAGCCCGGCGTAGTGCTCGCGCAGGCGGCGCAGGGCCTCGGGGTCGCGCACCAGGGGCACCCCGAAGGCCTTCGCGATCGCCGCGGCCGTGATGTCGTCGTGGGTCGGGCCGATGCCGCCGGTCGTGAAGACGTAGGTCGCCCGCGCCTGCAACGCTTGCAGCGCCTCGATGATCCCGTCCTCCTCGTCGGGCACCACGCGCGCCTCGATGACCGGGATGCCCAGGTCCGACAAGCGCGCCGCCAGGAAGGCGAGGTTCGCGTCCTGCGTCCGTCCCGACAGCACCTCGTTCCCGATGATCAGCACCGCCGAAGTCGCGGCGGGATTTCCGGTCATGAACTTCTCCTTGCAAGCGGTTCGGCGGGCCGGCATCGGTCCGCGCCCCGAGGATCGCACGAAGGGATCCCGACCGGCCACCCCGAAACACGGTTCCCGGTGGAAGTCCTGCCCCTTGCACGGAGGCGTCCCGTTCGGTAGGTTCTGCCGCGGCGCGTCAGGAGGCACCCGATGCACCCCCGGACCCGGAGGATTTCCCGCGCGGCCCCGGCAGTCGGCCTGCTGGCGGCTCTGCTGCTGGCAGAGCCGGCCCAGGCAGGGCCGGTCACGCTGGCCGAATGGGTTTCGATGCCCGACGGAACCCGGCTGGAAACGACGGTCATGCTGCCCGACGACCGCGAGTCCAACTGGCCCTTCCCGACGCTGCTGATCCGCACCCCCTACCCGTACGACTACGAGGAGCAATTCGGCATGGCGACCTCCTTCGGGTACGCCGTGGTCTTCCAGTACACGCGGGGCGCGGGCGGGTCCGAGGGCCAGCCCCAGGCCTTCCGCACCGACCGCGCGGACGGCCAGGAGACGCTGGACTGGCTGCTGGCGCAGCCTTGGTGCAACGGCAGCGTGGCGATGGGCGGCGCCTCGGCGCTGGCGATCCCGGCCTACCTGATGGCCCCGGGCGCCGACCCCGGCCTGCAGTGCCAGTTGCTGGCCATCGCCACCGGCGACGTCTACACCTACACCGCGTTCAACGGCGGCGTGTTCCGGCAGCGGGACGTCGAGGCTTGGCTGGGCTGGGTGGACGCCCGCGAATGGCTGTCCAACCTCGAGTCCCACCGCGCCTGCGACGAGTGGTGGGCGCCGATGCGGGTTCTGCCGGCACAGGCGGCCGACCTGCACGTGTCCGCGATCCACTTCGGCGGCTGGTACGACGTGTTCACGCAGGGGACCATCGACGGCTACCGGCTGTACCGTTCCTCGCCGGAAGCGGCGATCCGGGACCGGCAGTACCTGGTCATCGGCCCGACCGACCACTACCATGCCGGCGGGCGCGTCGCGGGCCCGCGCACCTTCCCCCCGAACGCCGGGATGGACCTCATCGCGACGACGCTGTCGTTCCTGCAGTGGTGCTTCGACGGCTACAACGACGTCATCGACGCCTGGCCGCGCGTGCAGTACTACCTGATGGGGCCGGACGAGCCGGACGCGCCCGGCAACGCCTGGCAGGGGGCCGAGGACTGGCCGATTCCCGCCGACGAGACGCGGCTGTACCTGGCGGGGGAAGGCGCGCTGGCGACCGCGCCGCAGGAAGGCGACGCCCGCGCGGGCGTGCCGCTGGACCCCGACCACCCGTTCCCCACGGTGGGCGGCCGCAACCTGGTGGACGATCCGGGCCCGATGGACCAGTCCGGCGTGGAATCGCGCGAGGACGCGGTGCTGTTCACGTCGCAGCCGCTGGCCGAGCCGCTGACCGTGGTCGGTCGGGTGTGGGCCGACCTGCGGGTGGTGCCGACGGCCGAGGACGCCGACGTCGCGGTCCGCGTGACGGACGTCTATCCCGACGGCCGGTCGATCCTGATCACCGACGGCATCCAGCGGGTGTCGATGCGCGACGGGTGCGAGGCTCCGGTCGAGGTGGTACCCGGCCAGCCCGTGGACGTGTCGGTGGACCTGTGGAGCACCGCGTACGTCTTCGCGAAGGGGCACCGGGTCCGGGTCATCGTGACGGCATCCAACTCGCCCCGGTTCGAGGTGAACCCGGCGTGGCGGCGGCGGAAGTCCGGCACCGCGTTCGAGATCGTGCTGGGCGGCGAGGCGACGGCGCTGCGCCTGCCGGTCCCGCGGCCGCCCGAGCCTCCGGCGGAGGAGGCCGGGCCCGCCGACGAGGCGGAGGTGGCCGAGGCGGCACCGGACGCGGTCGAGCCCGAGTTGCCGCCGGCCGACGTACCCGCGGAAGGGATCGCCGAGGACCTGCCGGCGACGGACGCGGGGACGGACGATGCGGCCACGGACGACGCGGGACCCGACGCCCCGGACCTGCCGGATGCCGAGGAGGACTCCGCTCCCGCGTTCGACGTGCCCGACGGACTCCCCGACCGCGACGCGACCGCCGGATCCGATGCGCCCGACGCCGCCCCGGAGGTCGCGGCGGATGTGCCGGTCGTCGAGGCGGTGCCCTCGCCGAAGGGCGGCGGCGGGTGCGCCGCGGGCGGATCGGCCGGGTCGTCACCCGCCCTGCTGCTGGGGATCGCCCTGTCGTCCTGGTTCCTGGCCCGCCGGCGGCGCCCCGCGTAGGAAGGCGGGGGACGGGGCCATCGTCAGGTGCGCCCGAGGCGACTCCGGCTGCGTCGAGAGTTTCCTTCCGAAACCCATCGACTCCGCCTCCGTGCTCGGGCGGGCTGCAGG
>CALJUR010000136.1 GCA_937975765.1 uncultured Myxococcales bacterium | reverse complement strand
ACGCCCGACCGACCACCACGTCCAGATTTCTACGGATTACGACGAGCGGCAACACTCTTGCCACGCTCGTGGAAGGCGGGCCAACAAGATGAGGTTTGCGGCAGGCCGGTTTCGGGAGAGGTGCGGAGCGGTCCGAAGGGTTCCGGGTTGCCGCAAACCGGTGGTTGAACCGACCCGCTCAGGCACGGAGGCGGGGGGCGTCGTCCCTATGCCTACATTGCAGGGTCATGGCGGACAGGACGGGGAAGTCGGACGGGTCGAGGAAGGGGTTCGCGGGGACGTTGGAGCCCGTTGGCCGGTCGTGTTCGGCACTGGATCCGGGATTGCCGGCCTCCCTGCATGTCGCGAGGGACCGCCAGGGCGTGCTCGGGACGCACGGATGCCGTGCCGCCTGGGACGGCCAATATCGGAAGCCCTGGCACCCCGGAGTTCCGGTTCCACCTCTCATGACGAGTCCTCGATGCGTGGCGTGGCCTGGTGCCCGCCCAGCGTCGCGGTCCGGCAGGCCTCGATGGCCCGCATCGCCGCATGCTGCCCGGGCGTCAGGACGTGCTCCCGGCGATACGCCTCGCCGTGCGCACGGAAGATGTCCGCGACCTCGAAGGCAGGCCGCGACTGTCGTTCCACGCACGACGGGCGCGCACCGTGGCGCTCCCGCTGTTCCACGGCGCGCTACCCGAGCGCCTCGCCCTCGGGTGTGCCCAGCACGTCCAGCGGACTCCGCGTCCGTCCCAGGTGCGAGAGCGTCACGTGCGCATAGGTCTGCGTCGTCCGGATCGACTCGTGGCCCAGCAGTGCCTGGATCGTCCGCAGGTCCGTCCCGCCCTCCAGAAGGTGCGTCGCGAAGGCGTGCCGCAGCGTGTGCGCCGTGACCCGCTTCGCCAGCCCGCACCGCCGCACCGCCCGCTGCAGGCACCGCTGCACCGTCTCCAGGCCGATGTGCGGACACCGGCCCTCGCCCGGAAACAGATACTCGCCCGTCGGCCGCTCGTTTCGCCAGTACGCCCGCAGCACCTCCAGCAGGCGCACCGACAGCATCACGTACCGGTCCCGGCCTCGCTTGCCGTCCCGCACGTGGATCAGCATCCGCTTGCTGTCGATGTCGCCAACGCATAGCCGGCACGCCTCGCCAAGCCGCAGGCCCGCCCCGTACGCCGCCGTCAGCACCACCCGAGACTTCACCGACGTGATCGCCGAAAGCAGGAACTCCACCTCCGTCCCGCTCGGCACGTCCGGCAGCGTCCGCCGCATCCTCGGCCATGGCAGCCCCGCCACCTCCTCGGGACGGTTCAGCGTCACCGCGTACAGGAACCGCAACGCCCCCGTGTACACCTTCAGCGTCCCCGGTGCCTTGCCCGACTCCTGATGGTGCAGCAGGAACTCCCGGACTTCCGCCTGGCCCAGCCGGTACGGAGACCGGCCGAAGTACGTCGCGAATTTCCCCGCGCACCGCAGGTACTCCTCAACCGTACGCTCCCGGTAGCCCCGCAACCGAAGATCCCCTTCCATTCGATCCCGGATCTGGCCCATCATCGCCTCCTCTGTGTGTTTCAATTGGGCACTCGTATCGGAGTGCCCCCTTGTCCGAGGAGGTAGGATCCGCCGACATCGGTCTGTCAACCGCGTTGTGGAAGGACTTGCGTTGCTTCAAGGTGGCCCGGAAACGTTGCTCATCCACTCCCCCGCGAAGCGGGTTGGTTCAACCAGCAGTTGGAACGGACACGACCCTGTCGTCACGGTCCCTGCACGCGGCCCGCTTGGGTCATCGCAGCGCTTGAAACCTCGGCCTGACGTTGGCGGGCCTGCAGGGACCGCGCCGCCTGGCCATGCCCCGTCCAGGCCGGTCACGCCGCTCGCACGGCCGGCCCTGCCGGGCCGTTGCGCGAGCGGCATCAGCCCCATCCGAACATTCCGAGAACGATCGCTACGAGTATCCTGCCGTGGGTTGCCGACATCTCGGTCCGCCAGGCTGAATTGCCGTTTGCGACCGGGGGTGGGCGATGATCGACGCTGACCTTCGTGCACGCATCCGGCGCCTGTACTTCGTGGAGCACTGGAAGCGCGGCACCATCGCGACGCAGCTCGGCGTGCACTTCGACACGGTGGTGCTGGCGCTGGACCTGAAGCATCCGCCGTCGCTGCGCAAGGGCCACGCCCGTTGCTTGCTTCGCCTCCGCGGCCCGCGGCGGTTCCAACCTGATTGCAGATGTCAGGCCGCGGGCAACGGGCGCGCCGGACCGGCCTGCGGCTGGACGCGATTGCGGGTGATTCGCAAGCCGTTCGCCGGACCCGGGCATGTCTCCGCCGTTCCTCCTGCCATTCCGAATTCGCCTCCGTTCTCCTCAACGCGAGATCTCATTCGTCCATCTCGCGATGTTCTACTTGACCCAGGATTCGCGGCTGCTCGAAGTTCGAAGACCGTGGAGGTTGACAAGTACGGCAATGCGCCGTACATTTCTACTGGCTCGGTTGGAGAGACGATCATGACGCTATCGAGCGCGAACAGCCGCCGCACGGAGCGTTTGGAAGCGCGCGTTCCTGCGGAACTGAAGGATGTCTTTGTCCGCGCGGCCGCCCTGCGCGGTCAGAGCCTGACCGACTTCATCGTATCGACGGTTGCGGAGGCGGCCCAACAGGTGGTGCGCGAACAGGACATCTTGGAACTCACGCGCCGGGACCAGGTCGCGTTTGCAAACGCGCTGCTTCATCCGCCCGCACCCTCCGCGAAATTGCGATCGGCGGCCCGGTCCTTTCGCAGGCGGGCCGGCAAGTGAGCAGCAAGCGCAGCGAGGACTGGCGGGTTGAAATCCTGGATGGACACGTCGATGCCGACACGTTCGCGTGCGGCGTTGACGCGCTCGACAGGTACCTGCAGCATCAGGCATCGCAAGACTCTCGGCGCGGGTTCGCTGCCGTGTATCTGGCGCGTGGCGACGACTCCAGGGTCCTCGGGTACTACACGCTGTCGATGGCAGGGGTTCCTGTCGAGCGGGTCCCATCCGACCTGCGAGCGAAGATGCCACGCTACCCGAGTGTCCCTGCGATCAGACTAGGTCGGATTGCGGTTTCACTCGAGGCTCGGGGGCGTGGGCTGGGCGAGTTCCTGCTCATGGATGCGATGACCCGTGCCCTCAAGAACGAGGTCGCGTGGGCAGCATTCATCGTGGACGCCAAGGATGAGGTTGCGAGGGCGTTCTACCTTCGATACGGCTTCCTGGCATTCGCAGACGATTTGAACCACCTGTTCCTTCCCCGCCAGACGGTCGAAAAGGCACTCGTAGGGTAGGAGTATGGGCAGTCCTCCCGGCACAGATGGGCCGGCCGACAAGAAGAGGTTTGCGGCAGGCCGGGTTCGGGAGAGGCGCGGAGCGGTCCGAAGGGTTCCGGGTTGCCGCAAACCGGTGGTTGAACCGACCCGCTCAGGCACGGAGGCGGGATGCGTCGTCCCTATGCCTGCATTGCTGGGTCATGGCGGATACCGGTTCTGGCATGGTTCCCGAGGCTAATGCATGGGACATCCGCCGAAAGGTCCAAGTGGGTTCTGATTGGTGAGGGCGAGGGAATCCATTGGCCAGCCTTGGATGAGGATATCTCCGTGATGGGGCTTCTTCGAGGTGGCCCGTCTATGGAGTCTCGAAGTTCCCTGCAGCGCTGGCTCGATTCGCGTTCACGCATCGCAGGGCGCGCTATCAGGCGCCCCGCGCGAAAGACCGCCCAGGTTCCTCCCGCGGCTCGTTCTGCTCGCCGTCCCCGTCCCGGGAAGCACGCCTACTAACCCGGGCGGATAATACATGACAGTCTGGGGCCCGCTGTGATACAGTT
>CALJUR010000135.1 GCA_937975765.1 uncultured Myxococcales bacterium | reverse complement strand
GTCCGGAGTTTCCTGCGGAAACCCGCGGACTCCGCCTCCGTGCTCGGGCGGGAACCAGTGCGCCCGAGGCGACTCCGTCTGCGTCCGGAGTTTCCTGCGGAAACCCGCGGACTCCGCCTCCGTGCTCGGGCGGGAACAGGCGGGGGACGGGGCCCCACCCATACGGTGGCGGGGGACGGGGCCCCCGCCCTACAGGGCCCCCAGCGTCACGCGGTCGCGGCGGGGGTCCACCTCGCGCACCCGTGCCCGCACCCGGCTGCCCGGAGCCACGTGGCCCAGGCCCGGCACCGGCAGCACCAGCGCCGTCTCGTCCAGTTCCACCAGCGCCCTCGACCCCTGCACCGCCACCACCTCGCCCTCGACCTCGCGCCCGATCGACTGCGCCAGCCACTTCAGCAGCCAGTACCGCTTCGCCTCGCGCTCGGTCGCCAGAAGCGCGTCCGCCTGCGCCTCCAGGTCGCCGAACGCCCGCAGGATCCGCCCCGCGTCCAGCGGCGCCTTCCGGTCGCGCAGGAACCCCTTGATCTGCACGTGCGCCAGGAAGTCCTGGAACCGCCGAAGCGGCGACGTCACCTGCGTGTATCCTGCCACGCCCAGGCCCCAGTGCGGCTCCGGCGTCGTGGACAGTTCGGCCCGCTTCAGCGACCGCAGCATCTTGTACGCCCACGCCTTCGACCCCGGCGCCAGGCCCGCCGCCGGGTCCTTGTCGTCGGGCGGCGACTGCTTGCGGTAGACCAGCGGGATGTCGTTGTCCTTCGCGAACCGCCCCGCCTGCGAGCAGGCCAGCACCATGAACTCCTGCACCAGCCGCCGCGCCGGCGAGTCCGCCGCCTGACGCTTCAGCATCGGCACGCCATCGACCACCCGCACCGACACGTCGTCCCGGTCCACCAGCACGGCCCCGGCATCGATGCGCCGCCGGCGCAGCGCCTCCGCCAGCGTCCGCAGCGTCCGCAGCGCACCTGCCGCCGGATCCGCCGACGCCGGGTCGGCCAGCACCGCGTCCACCTGGTCGTAGGTCATCCGTCGCGCCAGCGTCGCGTACACCGGCACCACCCGGAACCCCGTCACCAGCCCGTCCGCCGACAGCGAGCACGCGAAGTCGAGCATCGGCCGGTCCGCCCCGCCGTCCAGCGACAGGATGCCTTCCGACAGCACCGGCGGCAGCATCGGGACCTTGCCGGTCGGCAGGTACAGGCTGGCCGCCCGCGTCGCGCCCTCCCGCCCCACGATGCCGTCCAGCGTGCACGCCGCGCTGGGGTCCGCGATCAGCACGTGCACCCGGGCGTCGGTCCCGGACAGGTCCAGGCACAGCGCGTCGTCCACGTCGCTGGTCCACGGGTCGTCGATCGCGATCGGCCCGGGCGTCCCGCCGCCCGCCCGCAGCGCCTCCCGGTCCGCGGTCTCGACGTCCGGCAGCGGCGCCGTCGCGATCCGCGCCGCCTCGGCCAGCACGTCCTCCGGGAACTCCCGCCGCAGCCGGTGCCGGTGGATCCCCAGCACCTCGTCCTCGTGGAACACGTGCAGCCGCACCAGCAGCTCGAAGGCCCGCAGGTCCGCGTCGCCGCCCGTCCCGCCGGTCAGCGCCTCCAGCAGGTCCAGCCCGCGCTGGGCGTCGCGGTCCTCGTCCGGCCCGAACACCGCCAGCGCCTTCAGCCAGGCCACGCCCTGCCGGGTCGCGGCGTCCGACTCGTCCAGCGTCTCGGTGAAGTCCAGCGCCGCCTGCAGCCGCGCGGCGGCCCGGTCCAGGCGCTCCTTCTCCTGCGCCTCGTGCACCTTCCGTCGCGCGGCGGCCTCGACCGCCTCCCGGGAGTGCGGCGCGAACCCCCCGCCGTGCACCGGCTTGAAGTGCGTTTCGTCCAGGGCCAGCGCCCAGGCGACGGCCGCCCGCTGCTCGGGCCCCGGCGCCGGGAAGGCCAGGTCCGCCAGGTCGCCCACCGAGTACCGGCCGCCGTCCATCACGACCACGTCCCACAGGCCGGGCAGGTCCACCCCGGCCAGGGCCTCCTCGACGCGCTCCTTGAAGGCGACCAGCATCTCGGCCGCGGGCCGGGCCGCGTGCAGCGGCACCCGCGCATCGGCCGTGAAGAAGACCTTGTCCTCGGTCCACGTCTCGCGGGCGGCGGCCTCGGTCAGCACGGACAGGCGGGGCGGGGTGCGGTCGACGACGACCCCGGCGACGACCCCCTGCCGGGTACGGGCGAACACGACCTTTCCTGCATCGGACCCGGCCATGGGGCAGCACCGTACCAGACGCGCAAGGCGGCATCAAGGCGCGGCGGCGCGGCGCCGGGCCCGCAGCCACATGAACGCCCCGAACGCGAACAGCGGGATCCCCAGCCACTGCGACGTGGACAGGCCCAGCACGCCGCCGCGCGCATCGTCCCGCCAGAACTCGATGACGAACCGGACCACCGCGTACAGCATGCAGTAGGTGAAGAACAGTTGGCCGTCGAACCGCTGGCGCTTCCGCCGCCAGAAGTACAGGTACGCGAAGATCGCGGCGCAGGCGATCCCCTCCCACAGTTGCGTCGGATACACCGGCAACGACTCCGGCGCCCCCTTCCCGATCAGGCCCAGTTCCAGGTGGTGGTCCCAGGCCGGCGTGTGCGCCGGGAACGCGACCCCGAACGGAGGGTCCGCCCGCGACCCGAAGCAGCAGCCGGACAGGAAGCACCCCGCCCGGCCGAAGACCAGCCCCAGCGGGATCCCGTACCCCGCCAGGTCGCCGACCTTCCACAGCGGCATCCGCCTCCTGCGCACGAACCAGATCCCGACCCCGATGGCCAGCCCCAGGCCGCCGTAGTACGTCAGCCCCCCGTACCAGAACTTGAACGCCCGCAGGCAGTCCCGCGCCTGGTGGCACACCCCGGTGGACGGGTCGCACGACTCGTATCCGCGGGCCGCCAGCGGCAGGCAGTCGTCGTCGACCGCGCACTTCTTCCCCTTCGGCAGCACCTCGCCCTTCACCGCGAACGGGTCCGTGCACAGGTGCACGTAGTCCATGAAGAAGCCGTCCGCCGCCACGTGCAGCAGCCGCGCCCCGATGATGCCCGCGATGATCAGCACCATCGCCAGGTCCAGCAGGTCGTTGCCGTCGATCCCCAGCCGCGGCGCGTCCCGGTGCGCCACCCAGACCAGGAAGGTGTACCCGCCCATCAGCAGCGTGAAGTACGCCGGGAAGGGAATGCCGAAGACCACGAACGTGTCGTGCACGGGCGCCTCGCACCGGGGGCCGCGGCATTGTACCCCGGCGGACGGGTCGGCAGCCACGCCATGACCCCGGGCCGGTGGTATCATCCGCCCGGTCCAACGCGCGGAGGAAAACGCGATGCCCCCGGCAGAAACCCTGGGAATCAACGTCTTCGAGCAGGTGGTCGCCTCGCGCGGCATGGTCCTGATGGTCCTGCTGGTGCTGATCGGCATGTCGATGGGCTGCTGGTTCATCATCGGCATCAAGGGGCTGGCGTTCCGCCGGGTCCGCCGGCAGACCGCCGAGTTCCTGGAGACCTTCTGGAAGTCCGGGACGCTGGAGGAGGCCCAGGACGCGGCCCGCCGGCTGCCCGACGCGCCCATCGCCCGCGTGTACCGCGCGGCCTTCGCGGAACTGAACCGGGTGCAGGGCGAGGGGCAGGCCAGCGTCGCGTCGCTGGGCATGGGCGGCAGCACGGCCGGCGGCCACGGGTTCGCGAACGTCGAACGCACGCTGCGCCGGGCCCAACAGGACGAGCAGACGCGGCTGGAGCGGCTGGTCCCGTTCCTGGCGACGACAGGGTCCGCGGCGCCGTTCATCGGGCTGTTCGGCACCGTCTGGGGCATCATGAACGCCTTCGCCTACATCTCGCCGGACAAGCCGATCCTGGAGACGGTGACGCCGCACATCGCGCAGGCGCTGGTGGCCACGGCGATCGGCCTGCTGGCGGCCATCCCGGCCGTCATGGCATACAACTATTTCACCAGCAAGATCCGGGTGTTCGTGGTCGAGATGGAAAACTTCTCCATCGACTTCCTGAACATCCTGCGCCGCCATTTCCTGCGCGACTAGGGAGGGACCGCCATGGGCATGGGCGACCCGGGCCACAAGGGGATGCTGGCCGACATCAACGTCACGCCGCTGGTCGACGTGATGCTGGTGCTGCTGATCATCTTCATGATCTCGTCCTCCATCGAGACGATGCAGGTCCAGCAGGAGAAGCAGCAGGCGAAGCAGGCCGAGAAGGTCGAGCGCGTGGACCAGAAGGTGCCGGTGAACCTGCCGCGCAGCGACGCCGAGCCGGTGAACCTGGCCCAGGAGAGGAAGCTGGTCCTCAGCATCAACGGGGACCTGCAGTTCTTCGTGGGCGAGACGATGGTCGTGGACTGCCTGCCGCTGGCGCCGGACCTGAAGGGGATCGTCGGGGCGCGGCGGCGGGCGTGGGGGCGCGACGAGGACCGCCTGTTCCGGCCGTGCCTGGACGCGCTGGTGGCGAAGCTGGCGGCCAACGAGAAGTTGAAGCGGGACGGCGAGATGTACCTGCGCGCCGACGAGAGCCTCCCGTACGGCCTGGCGCTGAAGGTGATGGCGCGGGTGCGGGCGTCCGGCGTCGGGAAGTTCGGGCTGGTGGCGGAGCCGGAGGACTGATCGGTGCGGGGACCGGGCACAGCGGACCGGGACCGGCGGGGATTCGGCCGGCGGGACTTGGCCTTCGGGGCCGGCATCGCGCTGGCGGTCCACCTCGGGTTGGCCGTGATGCTGGCCACCGCGGTCGGCGAGTCGTCCGGCGAGGTCGAGGCCCGGATGCTGGCCCGCCGGATGTGCGGCGACGCGCGGTGCCCCCTGCACGCGGTGCGATTCGACCGGCGCGGCCCCGACTCGCCGGGGGTGGCGGACCTGGGCGTCATCGAGGCCTCGGTCATCCCGCAACTGGGCCTGGCGCAGGACCAGAAGGGCCTGCCCAAGCTGACCAAGTACGAGCAGCCCGAGAAGATCGAGGAGGCCGTCAACATCTCCCGGGACGACGCGACGCGGAAGGACCTCCCGAAGATGGAAACGAGGAGGAAGGACGCCGAACGGGACCGGCGCAAGCCCGGCTCGCTGGCGGCCATCCTGGGCGCCCCGGAGGACGACGACCCGCGCAAGAGGGCGACGGCGCTGGACCGGATCGTGGGGTCGCCGGACGGCAGCGTGTGGGGCAGCGGCACGAAGGGCCAGGCCGGGAACCTCTATGCCGGCAAGGTGGCCCTGGCGATCCGGGAGCAGTTCACGATCCCGCCGTTCCTGTCCGAGGACGCACTGATGCGGCTGCGGGTGCGCGTGAAGGTCACCCGGATGAACTCTTCCGGGCAGATCCTGGCCTTCGAGATCGTGGAATCCTCGACGGACTCGAAGTTCAACGCGGCCGCGCTGGCGGCCGTGAAGCGGTTCGCGCCGGCCGAGGGGGGCATGGTCTACCTGCCCGCGCCCGACACCCCGACGCTGGACTACATCAACCGTGCCGGCATGGTCATCGACCTGGACGGCGCCCTCTTCAAGCGGTGACGCCCTGGTGATGCCCGCGATCGCCCGTCGAGCCGCCCGGACCCGAGAGGGCTTCCCCGCCCTGCCGGGGCTGGCGATGGCCCTTCCGGTGACGCTGCTCGTGCTGCTGCCTGCCGGGATCTCCCGGCCCGTGCTCGCCGGGGAAGGCGACGACCCTCGCTGCGGCTCCTTCGGCTGGGACCCCGCAAACCCCCCGGCCCCGCCCGGGCTGGCCGGCCCGTTCGTGTCCGACCTGTCCGCCGACGGGACGCTGCGACCCGTCGCGGACGCCGTGCGGGAGGCGCTGGCGGCCGACCTGGACCTGTCGGGGGCGTTCCGGCGCCTGCCGGTCGACGCGGCGCCCTCCACCGGGGCGATCCTGTGGTGGTCCGACGAGGCCTTCGACGCCCTCGGCTGGGCCGAGGCGGGCGCGTACCTGGCGGTCACCGGCGAGGTCGCGGCAGCCGACGGCGGCGTCCGGGTCCGCCTGGATGCGTGGCTGACCGAGGAGGGCGACCGGCTGCGGCTGCCGGGGGCCGAGGCGGTGGTGCCGGCCTGGCGGGCGCCGGCGGTCGTGCACCGATGGATGAACGGGCTGCTGAGGTGCATCACGACGCTGCCGGGGGCCTTCGGCACCCGCCTGGTGTACGCGCGGCGGGAGGCGGCCGGCCAGCGCAAGCAGATCTGGGTGTCCGAACTGGGCTCGTCCGTGCAGGTGCAGGTCAGCCACGACCCGGAGGGGGTGATGCTGCCCGCGTGGGCCCCCGGCGGCCGCGTCGCGTGGACCGGCTACCTGGCCGGCAATCCCGACGTGTACGTCGACGGCGAACCCTTCTCTCAACGCCCCGGCATGAACACGGGCATCGCCTTCTCGCCGAACGGCCGGGTCGCGGCCGTCACCCTGGCCCCGGACGGCAATCCCGACATCTGGCTGCTGGACGCGTCGGACGGCTCCGAACGGGCACGGCTGACGACCTCGAAGTCGATCGACACCAGCCCGGCGTGGTCGCCGGACGGCACCCGGATCGCCTTCGTATCGGATCGCGGCGGCAGGCCGCAGGTATGGGTGATGAAGGCCGACGGGACCGATCCCCGCGCGCTGCCGCTGCCCGGCGACTACAACACCAGCCCGGACTGGTCCCCGGACGGCACGCGGATCGCCTACCAGAGCCGCGGTGCCGGGGACCGTTTCTCGATCTGGATCGTGGACGTCCGGACCGGGGAGGCGCGCCCGCTGACGTCCGGCGCGACGAACGACGAGGAGCCCTCGTTCTCGCCGGACGGCCGCCGGATCGCCTACACGTCGGCGAAGCGGCGGGGACGAAAGGCGCTGTGGGTGATGGACCGGGACGGATCGCACGCGCAGGCCGTGTTCCAGGATGCCGGCGACTACTTCACGCCGGCCTGGGAACGCACCTTCCCGTCCCGCCCGTGACGCGACTCGAAGTGGTATCCTCCCTCCCCGGGAACGGAGGTGCGGGATGTCCCGGATCCTGGGCCAGCGGGCGGGCCGCCGCCATTCGCAGGTGGTGCTGAACGCCCTGGCTGCCCGCGAGGCCCCCGTGGTGCTGGACGCCGCCTCCGGCTTCCCGATCGTGCTGGGCCACGCCAGCGGCTGCCGGGTGCGCGACATCGACGGCAACCGGTACATCGACCTGACCTCCTTCTTCGGGGTGGCGACGGTCGGCCACCGCCACCCGCAGGTGCTGGCGGCGCTGCGGGCGCAGTCCGGGCGACTGCTGCACGGGATGGGGGACGTCCACCCGGCCGACGCGAAGGCCCGCTTCCTGAGGGAGATCGGGCGCCGGCTGCCGGCCCCGGACTACCAGGCCGTGCTGTCCCTGAACGGCGCGGACGCGGTGGATGCGGCGCTGAAGTTCGCGGCAGCCGCCACCGGGAAGCCGGGTTTCGTCGCGTTCGAGGGCGCCTACCACGGCCTGTCGACCGGTGCGCTGGAGGCCACCCACCTGCCCGTCTTCCGGGCGCCGTTCGCGCACCTGCTGGCCGGCCGGGCGAGGTTCGTCCCCTGGCCCGCCGCGGACGGGTCGGACGCCGGGGCGGTGCTGGACGCCGTGCAGGCCGCCGTGCGGGCGCCGGGGCCGTTCCCGTGCGGGGCCGTCCTGATCGAGCCGATCCAGGGCCGGGGCGGCATCCGGGTGCCGCCGCCGGGGTTCCTGCGCGACCTGGCCGAGGCGTGCGCCGCCGAGGGCGTGCCGCTGATCGCGGACGAGATCTACTGCGGCGTCGGCCGCACCGGCGCCTTCCTCCGGTGCGACGCCGAGGGCGTGGTGCCCGACGCGGTCTGCCTGGGGAAGTCGCTGGGCGGAGGCGTGCCGATCTCGGGCTGCTGGATGCGGCCCGCGCTGGCGCGGGCCGTGCGGCGCGAGGGCGTCGAGGCGGTGCACACATCCACCTTCCTGGGGCACCCGCTGGGCTGCGCGGCGGGCCTGGGCGTGCTGAAGGCGCTGGACCGCGGGGGCCTCACGGCCCGGGCGGCCGGGATCGAGGCCGCCGTGCGGCAGCGGGCCTGGTCGTGGCGGGAGGCAACCGGCGCCGTGGCCGACGTGCGCGGGGCGGGCGCGATGATGGGCGTGCAGTTGCGCGATCCGCGGGGCGGCCCCGGCGGCGACCTGGCCGGCCGGGTCGTGGCGCGTGCGCTGCGGGACGGCACGATCCTGCTGACCGAGGGCGAGGGCGGCGAGGTGCTGGCCTTCACGCCGCCGTTGTCCATCCCGCCCGCCGACCTGTCCCGCGCGCTGGACATCGTCGGTCGGGCCCTGGCCGAGGAAACTCGAAACCCATGACCACGAACCCCATCGATCCGGCCCTGGTGGCCGCTGTCCGGGACTTCATCGAGGCCGCCGCCCGCGGGGACGACCCGGGCGACTTCGACGCCCTGTGCCTGGAGGTCGCCGCGGCGCAGGACGCGATGGAAGACGACCCGTCGCGCGGCCTGGACGCGATCCGGCCCGTCCCCGAGACCGGCTTCAAGTTGATGACGCTGGCCCACTTCCCGCCCTCCGAGACCGAGGCGGTCTTCCACACCTCGGGCACCACGACGGGCACCCCGGGACGGCACCTGGTCCGGGACCGGTCCCTGTACCGGCTGTCGGCGGTCGCGGGCTTCGAGCGGTTCGTGATGGCAGGGTCGCTGCCCGGCCGGTTCGTGCACCTGATCCCGCCGGGGTCGGCCAGGCCCCACTCCTCCCTGTCGTGCATGGTGGACGACGTGGTGGACGCGTTCGCGACCACGCCCCCGGTGTGCGCGCGGCGCGGCGACGCGATCGACCTGGACATCGCGCTGGCGGCCTTCGAGGCCGCCGCACGGGCCCGCGACCCGCTTTGCGTGCTGGGGACCACGCTGGATTTCCTGACCCTGTTCGACGGCCTGCGCGAACGCGGAGCGTCGCTGCGCCTGCCCGCCGGCAGCCGCGCGATGCACACCGGCGGCCCCAAGACGACCGGCCGATCGATCTCCCGGGAGGACCTGCGTCGCGACTTCGCCGCCCTGCTGGGCCTGCCGGCCGCGGACGTGGTGGAGGAGTACGGGATGACCGAACTGCTGTCCCAGGCGTATGACGCCCCCCACGTCACGCAGGGCCCGCGGCGGCTGGTGCCCGTGCCGTGGATGCGGACGCGCGTGCTGGACCCCGCCACGATGGCCGAGGTTCCGGACGGCGCCCGCGGCGTGCTGTGCCACTACGACCTGGCCAACGTGCACACCGCGGTGGCCGTGCTGACCGGCGACACGGCGACACGCGTGCGCGACGGCTTCCAGGATGTCGTCCGGGCGGCCGGCGCCGCGCCCCGCGGCTGCTCGTCCGAAGCCGCGACCCGGGCCGTGTAGGGCGGGGGCCCCGTCCCCCGCCACCTCGAGGAGTTGGATGCCCGCGCGCTTCCCCGACCTTCCCGACGCCGCCCTGGCGGACGCCCTGGCCGACCTGGCCGCGGCGGGCCTCGACCCCGCGTGGCCCGGCCCGCGGGACCGCGCCGCCCTGTCCGCCTCCACCGGCTGGACCGGCCCCCACCTCGCCGAGGCCGTCCGGCGGGCCTTCGCCCCGTTCACCCCCGCGGCCTGCCGCCGGCTGGTCGCGATGGGCCGCCCGTCCCCGGCCGTTTCCGCCCCCCGCGCGCTGCTGGCGATCCTGGCCGGCCGCGTGCCCGCCGTGGTCTCGGCGGCGCTGTTCCAGGGCCTCGCGGCGCGGCACGCGGTCGTCCTCAAGCCCCCGGCCGTCGAGCCCGTCTTCGCGCGCCTGCTGGTCGCCCTGGTCGCCCGCGCCGCCCCGTCCCTGGCCGGCACGGTCAGGCTGCTGGACCTCCCGTCCTCCGACCCGAGCCTGCTCGCCGAGGTGCGGGACGCCCCCGCGGTGCTGGCCTACGGATCCGATGCGACCATCGCCGCGATCCGGGAAGCCCGCCCCGGCCGCCCGACGATCGTCGGCGGCCACCGCGAGTCCGCCGTGCTGCTGTTCCGCGACGCCCTGGAACGCCCCGGCGCCGCCGTCCGCCTGGCCCGCGCCATCGCCCGGGACGCCGCGATCTACGACCAGTCCGGCTGCCTCTCCCCGCACGTGGTGCTGGTCGAGGACGGCGCGCCCGTCTCGCCGGCCGGCTTCGCCCGCCTGCTGGCCCTGTCCCTGGTCCTCGCCGAGCGCGACCTGCCCCCGGGCCCGGTCCCGCTGCCCGCCGCCGCGATGGTGCGCCTGTTCCTGGAGGAGTCGCGCCTGCTGGCCCGCAGCGCCTCCGGCCTGGTGCTGCCGCCTTCCGGCCCCGTGCCGCCGGCCGTCGTGCTGCTGCCCGGCCTGCCGGCCCGTGCCGCCCCCGGCTGGCGGGTCCTGCAGGTCGTCCCGTTCCGTGGAACGCCGGACCTCTCTGCCCTGCTGCCGGGGCTTTCCGGCCACCTGCAGGGGCTGGCCGTCGCGGGCGATCGCCGCCGCCTCGCCGCGGCGCTTTCCCGCGCCCCGGACATCGTCCCCTGCCACCTTTGCGCCCCCGGGCGCCTGCAATCCCCGCCCGCCGCCTGGCCCGAGAATGGCGTCCGGGTCGTGCGCACCCTCGCGGGCCGTTGACGCCCCGGCAGGTTCTTCCGCGATTTCCCCGGGATGTGCAGGGGGAGGCCCTCCCCCGCCCTCGGGGAACGGCCCGCATCGGGATCGGTTCAGCCCTTGCGCTCGTCCTCGGCCCGGACCAGCACGACGGTGATGTTGTCGCGCCCCCCGTGACGGTTGGCGCGCTCGATCAGTTCCTTGCAGCAGCGATCCAGGTCGTGGCCCTGCTCGCGCACCACGGCCAGCATCTCGTTGTCCTCGATCTCGCCGGACAGGCCGTCGCAGCACAGCAGGTAGGTGTCGCCGGCCTTCAGGTCCTCGACCCGCGTGTCCACCGCGACGGTCTCCTTCATGCCCAGCGCCCGCACGATGATGTTCTTGTGCGGGAAGTTCTTGATCTCCTCCTCGGTGATCTGCGCCAGTTTCTTGTATTCCTCCAGCAGGCTGTGATCGACGGTCATCTGCTCGATGCGCCCGTCCCGCAACCGGTAGCAGCGCGAGTCGCCCACGTGCGCGATCGCGATCTTGCCGTCGAAGACGTACAGCGACACGCAGGTCGTGCCCATCCCCTTGAACTGCAGGGACGACCCGGCCTTGTCGAACACCTGGAAGTTCGCCCACTTGATGCCGACCGCCAGCCGCCCCTCGGGGTCCGACAGGCGGTGATCGGGCTTGTACGGCCAGGTGACGTCGGCGTCGGCGCTGGTCTGCCGGAAGAACTGGCCCAGTTCGTCCACGGCCAGCTGGGACGCGATCTCGCCGCTGGCGTGCCCGCCCATCCCGTCGCAGACCACGAACAGGTTGTCCTCGGGCTGCACCAGGTACCGGTCCTCGTTGTGGCTGCGTTTGCGGCCGACGTCCGTCGCGCCCGCGTACCGCAGTTTCATGCGCGTCCTCCAGTCCCGGAATGCGGAATCGAGGATACCACCCGCCGAACCGGGAAGGCAAACCGCAAGGAGGGGAGGCGGCAGGCCGGCCCGCGGACCCTCCCGTGGATCCCGTCGCAGCCGGAGCCTACAATCGCACGGTTTCGACGCGGCCCGGGGGCCTTCCTCCCGGGCCGGTTCCCGGAGGGTGCCATGCAGTCCGACGAGATCGTCGTGGTCGGTGCGCGCGAGCACAACCTCGCCAACGTCACCGTCTCGATCCCCAAGTACCGGCTGGTCGTGTTCTCGGGCGTGTCCGGGTCCGGCAAGTCCTCGCTGGCCTTCGACACCGTGTTCGCGGAGGGCCAGCGCCGCTACGTGGAGTCGCTGTCCGCCTACGCGCGGCAGTTCCTGGGCCAGCTGGAGAAGCCCCGCTACGACAGCATCCGCGGGCTGACGCCCACGATCGCCATCGAGCAGAAGTCCGCCTCGTCCAACCCGCGGTCCACGGTCGGCACGATCACCGAGGTCCACGACTACCTGCGCGTGCTGTTCGCCCGGGTCGGCGAGCAGCGCTGCCACCGGTGCGGCCTGCCCGTCGCGCGCCAGGAGCCGTCGCAGATCGTCCGCGAGATCCTGGCGATGTCCCTCCCGGAGCCGCGGCCGGACCCGGCCCTGCCCGCTCCCGCCCCGGCCGGCCCGCCCCTGAAGGTCGTGGTGATGGCCCCGCTGGCCCGCAACCGCAAGGGCGAGTTCCGGGAACTGTTCGAGTCCCTGCGCGCCGACGGCTACGTCCGGGTCCGGGTCGACGGCATCGTGGCCGACCTGTCGGGAATCGTCTCGCTGGACAAGAACAAGAAGCACGACATCGACGTGGTGGTCGACCGGCTGGTGCTGAAGGAGGGCATCGCGCCGCGGCTGACCGACTCGGTCGAAACCGCCCTGAAAGCCGGCAAGGGCCGCGTGGTGGTCGCTCCCGAGGGCCTGCCCGAACGCGTCTTCTCGGAGCACCTCGCCTGCGAGCCCTGCGGCCTGTCCTTCCCCGAACTGTCGCCCCAGCTCTTCTCGTTCAACAACCCCGCCGGCGCCTGCCCGGCCTGCAACGGCCTGGGCTCGTCGCTGGCCATCGACCCGGACAAGGTCGTGCCCGACGGCACGCTGTCGCTGCACCAGGGCGCGGTCGAGCCGTGGGCCCGGGCGTTCGAGGACGACGGCAGCTGGACCGGCGAGATCCTGGAGGGCCTGGCCCGGCGCCATGGCATCGACCTGGACCGCCCCTTCAAGGACCTGCCGGATGCCCACAAGCGCCTGATCTTCTTCGGGGACCAGCACCGCGTGCCGGTCGAGTGGCACTCGAAGAACTTCAACGGCAGCGTCGCGATCCGCTTCGAGGGCGTGGCCAACACGCTGCTGCGCCGGCTGCGCGAGACGAAGTCCGAGGAGATGCGGGCCTACTACCAGAAGTTCCTGACCGACGCCCCGTGCGAGGCCTGCGACGGGCGGCGCCTGCGCCCCGAGGCCCTGGCGGTTCGGGTGGGCCCGCACGGCATCTCCGACTTCAACGAGATGGCGATCAGCCGGCTGCGGCACGAGGTCGAGGCGCTGGCCTTCGAGGGGGCGCGCGCGACCGTCGCGGCGGAACTGCGCAAGGAGATCCTGTCCCGACTGACGCTGCTGGAGGATCTGGGCATCGGCTACCTGACACTGGCGCGGTCCGGCAACAGCCTGTCCGGCGGCGAGGCCCAGCGCATCCGGCTGGCGTCGCAACTGGGCAGCGAGCTGACCGGCGTCACCTACATCCTGGACGAGCCCTCGATCGGCCTGCACCCGCGCGACAACGGCCGCCTGATCGCCACGCTGACCCGGCTGCGCGACCTGGGCAACACCGTCCTGGTCGTCGAGCACGACCGCGACGCGATCCTGTCCGCGGATCACGTGATCGAGTTCGGCCCCGGCGCCGGCCGGCAGGGCGGGCATCTGATCTTCCAGGGTACCCCGGCCGGGATGCTGGCCTCGGAAGCCTCGCTGACGGGCGCCTACCTGTCGGGCCGCAAGGCGATCCCGGTGCCTGCGAAGCGCCGCCGCGGGCAGGGGACCCTGTCGCTGCGGGGCGCGGTCGGACACAACCTGAAGGCGGTGGACGTGGACTTCCCGCTGTCCACCTTCACCGTCGTCACCGGCGTGTCCGGCGCCGGCAAGTCCTCGCTGGTCACCGAGACGCTGTGCCCCGCGCTGCAGCGCCTGCTGATGGACGCCCGCACGACCCCGCTGAAGTACCGGGACCTGCGCGGCGTCCAGCACCTGGACAAGGTCATCGTCATCGACCAGGAGCCGATCGGCCGCACGCCGCGCAGCAACCCGACGACGTACACCAAGGCCTTCGACCAGATCCGGGCCATCTTCGCCGAGACCCGCGAGGCGCGCGCCTTCGGGTACGCCCCGGGGCGCTTCTCCTTCAACGTCCACGGGGGCCGCTGCGAGCGCTGCCAGGGCGCAGGCGTGCTGCGCGTCGAGATGCACTTCCTGCCCGACGTGTTCGTGACCTGCGACGAGTGCCACGGCCGCCGCTTCAACGAGGCGACGCTGCGGGTGCGGTACAAGGATCTGACCATCGCCGACGTGCTGGACCTGACGGTCGACGAGGCGGTCGGCGTGTTCGCGCACCACCGCGGCCTGAAGAGGATCCTGGGCACGCTGCAGGACGTGGGCCTGGGCTACGTGCATCTGGGCCAGCCGTCGCCCACGCTGTCGGGCGGGGAGGCCCAGCGCATCAAGCTGGCGCGCGAACTGGCGAAGGTCGCGACCGGCCGCACGCTGTACGTGATGGACGAGCCCTCGACCGGCCTGCACTTCGACGACGTCCGCAAGCTGCTGGGCGTGGTCGATCGGCTGGTGGAGGCCGGCAACACGGTGCTGATGATCGAGCACAACCTGGAGATCCTGAAGGTTGCCGACCACGTGATCGACCTGGGTCCGGAGGGCGGCGAGGCCGGCGGCGAGGTGGTCGCCGCGGGCACACCCGAGGAGGTCGCCTCCCGGGACGACTCCGCCACCGGTGTCGCGCTGCGGGCCGTCCTCTGAAAAGAGGGCCAGCCTCTCTTTTCCCGCGACCCGTTTTCTCCGCCATTCCGGCTGTCATGACCGTGTATTCATCGGGAATGCTTGAACAATAATTGGAGGCTGTCCCTCTTTTCCGCGGTTGACTTTCCGGCCCGGCCGCTGAATCCTCGACCCGTCCGGCAACCGAGGTGCCCCATGACCGGGATCCGCGTCGCCCTGCTGTCGGCGGGCGTCCTGGCGCTGCCGCTCGCGACGGCCTGCGGAGGCGCCCAGCGCACCGGCGACGAGAACCGCTCGGGCGCGCAGCAGTTGACCATCGGGCTGACCTCCGACGACAAGGTCTCCGCCTCGGAGGACGAGTCCGACTGGAAGCGCTTCTCGGTGGACGCCCCCACGCCAGCCATCGTCGCCGTCTACTGGGACAACCCCGACGTGAAGGCCAAGATCGCCCTGCGGGACATGTTCGGCTCGCCGCTGGCCGAGGTCTCGCATGCCGCCGGTGCACCCTCCGACCGGCTGCCCGAGGTCCGACTGGCCGAAGGCACCTATTTCATCGAGATCGCCGCCACCCAGGGAGAGTCCGTCTACACCCTGGAACTGGGTCTCGGCGGCCCGTCCTCGGCGGGCGTCCCCCGCCCTGAGTAACCCGCGACAGCCCCTCGTTCCCGCAACGGAATCCCGGCCCGCGCTCCCTGGGGACACCCGTTCCCCTGGGGTCTACGGACCCCACCCGACAACCGCAGCACCCCCCGTCCATGCGGGGGGACAACGCACCCCAATCCCCGAATCAATTCCCCCACTTCCGGGGGGTGAGGGAATTGACAACCCGCAAGGTCGCTGCTATCCAGGAACCTCGTCCCGGAATCGGCGCGCAGCATGAGCCAGTTCGAGGTCGTTCGCGACATCGGGGAAACCCTGAAGGAACTCCTGAAGGAATCCTTCAAGAACGCGGGGTTCACCACTGTCACCGTGTCCAACGACCGCCCGAAGAAGGACAACATCAAGTCGCTGCCGACCGTCAACCTGTTCCTGTACCACCTGTCGTTCTCGGCCGGCTACAAGGAACGCACCGACTCGCTGGTGACGACGTACTCCAAGGACGGCCGGCTGGTCGAGTACTACCAGGACTCGCCGGCCTACCTGCAGGCCCATTTCATCTTCTCGGTGTTCGGCAACACGCCCAACGAGGAGAACCTGCTGCTGGGCCTGATCGTCAAGACGCTGCTGGAGAATCCCCTGCTGATCGGCGACATGCTGAAGGGGGATTCCTTCTTCCCGGACGACCAGTTGAACATCTACCCGAACCTCCAGGCCGACTTCAACGAATCCGTGTCGTTCTGGAGGGCCCTGAACGAGGAGGTCCGGCCGTCGCTCTTCTACTACGTGAAGTTCCGCGTGGAGTCGGAGCGGCGGTCTTCGGAATTGGCGAGGGTTACTGGCAGGGATCTTGCAGTGCGCCAGCCGTGACGGAGGACGCACCAGGATGACCGGCCAGGCGACCTGTCGGTGGTTGGCAGGGAACTCATAAGGAGGCTCGCATGGCCACGTCCTATCTGTCGCCCGGTGTGTACGTCGAGGAAGTCGATCGCGGTACCAAGCCCCTGGAGATGGTCGGCACCAGCACGGCCGCCTTCATCGGCGAGTGCAAGGTCGGCCCGGTGAATCAGCCCATGCTGGTCACCAACTGGAGCCAGTTCACCAAGCAGTTCGGCGATTTCCAGAACAGCGACTTCCTGGCCCACGCGGTCTACGGCTTCTTCAACAACGGCGGCGGTCGCGCGTACATCGTCAACGTCGGCACTGTCGAGCAGGCCGAGGAGCGGGGCGAGAAGGTCAGCAGCAAGGCCGCCCTGTACATCGGCTCGGACAACGGCCCCGGCACCCGCACGGGCCTGAAGGCGCTGGAGGACGTCGAGGACATCAACATCGTCGCCGCCCCCGGCCAGACGGACCCGGTCATCCAGGACGCCGTGCTGTCGCACTGCGAGAACATGCGCTACCGCTTCGCGATCCTGGACGCCCCCGAGGTCATCGAGAAGGGCGGCGTGGACAAGATCCCGAAGCCCCGCGACACGAAGTACGGCGCCTACTACTTCCCCTGGCTCGAGGTGTACGACCCGGTCAAGGGCAACATCTTCCAGCCCCCGTCGGGCTACATGGCCGGCATCTACGCCCGCAGCGACGGCGAGAAAGGCGTCCACAAGGCCCCGGCCAACGAGGTCGTGCGCGGCGCGCTGGGCCTGCGCTACAGCATCACCAAGGGCGAGCAGGACTCCCTGAACCCGAAGGGGATCAACTGCATCCGCGCCTTCCCGAACCGCGGCATCCGCGTGTGGGGCGCCCGCACCATCAGCAGCGACGCGTCGTGGCGCTACATCAACGTCCGGCGCCTGTTCAACATGGTCGAGCAGTCCATCGAGATCGGCACCCAGTGGGTCGTGTTCGAGCCGAACGATCCGCGCCTGTGGAAGCGGGTCACCCGCGACCTCAGCGCGTTCCTGATGCGCCTGTGGCGCCAGGGCGCCCTCTTCGGCAAGACGCCGGAAGAGGCGTTCTACGTGAAGTGCGACGACGAGACGAACCCGCCGGAGGTCATCGACGCGGGCCAGATGATCGTCGAGATCGGCATGTGCCCCGTGAAGCCGGCCGAATTCGTGATCTTCCGGATCGGCCAGATGCCCGCCGGCGGCGAGGTGTCCGAGTAGCCGGGTCGCGTTCCCGGACCGGGGCGGTCGCCGCGCCGCCCGCGGGCCGCCGCCCCGGCAGGACAGGGCCCTTCAGGGCCGGCGGATCGGGGACGCCCCTCGGGGTGTCCCCACGTCCGTTCCTTGTTGGTTTCGTCCCGGCAACGTCCGGGGCGGTGGTGGTTTTCCTTTAGGAATGGAGGTCCAGCATGCCGAACCGGAGAAAATTCGATCACATCGGGAATTTCAACTTCAAGGTGGAGATCGAGGGCGTGACGCAGGCCGCGTTCCGCAACGTCGAAGGCCTCGACTCCGAGACCGAGATCGTCGAGTACCAGGACGGCGACGATCTCCTCCTGCGCAAGCGTCCGGGCCGCACGAAGTACAGCAACATCACGCTGAAGCGCGGCTACGTGAACTCGGACGAACTGTGGAGTTGGCGCAAGAAGGTCATCGAGGGCAAGGTCGAGCGCAAGTCGGGCTCGGTCATCCTGTGCGCCGACGACGGCACCGAAGTCATGCGCTACAACTTCTTCGAAGCCTGGCCGTGCAAGTGGAAGGGCTTCGCGCTGGACGGCAAGGGCGCCGACGTCAACGTCGAGGAGATCGAACTGGCGGTCGAGAAGATCGAGAAGGCGTGATTCGCGGTTTCCCTGCGCGGCCCCGGGGGGTGCGCATTCCCCCGGGGCCGCGTCTCCCCTGACACGGACCAGGAGCACACATGGCCTTTCGAACCGAGTTCGAGTTCACGCTGCCACGCGGGTACGTGGACAAGGATGGCAAGGTCCACAAGAAGGGCGTCATGCGCCTCGCGACGGCCAAGGACGAGATCCTCCCGCTGCAGGACTACCGCGTCCAGCAGAATCGCGCCTACCTGGTCGTGATCCTGCTGTCGCGCGTCATCTCGCGGCTGGGCGACGTCAAGTCCATCAACCCGTCGATCATCGAGGAGTTGTACGCTTCGGACCTGGCGTACCTGCAGGACTTCTACCGGCGCATCAACGAGGACGGGACCAGCCACGTCAAGGTCACCTGCCCGGAATGCAAGCACGGGTTCGAGGTCGACCTGGGAGGGGAACTGAACGTGGGGGAATTGTGAGCTACCCCCTGGACAAGCTGTACCAGGAGGTAGCTTACATCGCGTACCATTTCCACTGGTCCCCGGACGAAGTCCTCGACATGGAGCACCGGGAGCGCCAGATCTGGGTCAAGGAGATCTCCGAGATCAACAAGGAGATCAACCGGACCCGGCAGGGCTAGGAGCCTGTCATCGACGGACTCCCCCGGGCCCGGCGACGCCCGCTCCCCGGACCGCCGGCCCCGGCCAGGAACTCTTGGACGGAGGCAAACGGTGAGGACCGTCGGAACCGACATTCGTCCCCCCGGCGTGTACACGGCAGTCACCGAGCGGCGCACGGAAGCGCTGGGCCTCATGCGCAGCGGCGTCCCGGGCTTCGTCGGCCTGGCGCGGCGCGGCCCGACCCTGAAGCCGGTGAAGATCACCTCGCCAGGCCAGTTTGCAAGCGTCTTCGGGGAGTTGCCAGAGGACGGGTTCCTGCAGCCCTCGGTCGAGGCGTTCTTCAAGAACGGCGGCAAGGAGTGCTGGGTCGTGAGGGTCGCGCACCGGACCGGCCGGCCCTTCGGCGAACCGGCCACGTGCGCTTCGCGGACCTTCCCGGACGGGCGCGGCGGGCCGTGCCTGCGGGTGGAGGCGCTCAGCGAGGGCGGCTGGGGCAACGAGGTCGCGGTCTCGTTCCGGCGGCGGGCGCCGCGGGCCCAGACCTTCCTGACGCTGGACGCGGCGAAGGGCGACGTGTCGGCGGTGCTGCGGTCCACGCACGGCCTCCGTCCGGGCACCCTGGTCCGGCTGTACCGGGACGGGTACGAGACGTTCCGGGTGGTGGCGGGCGTCGAGGGGAAGACCGTGTCCTGGCGGGTCGACCAGCCCCTGGACGAGGATCTGCCCTCGTCCGCGCCGTCGTACGTCGAGACCGTCGAGTTCGAGATGGCGGTCGTCGCGCCGTTCGGGCGCGAATCGTTCACCGACCTGTCGCTGCACCCCGCCTCCGCCAATTTCATCGAGAGGACGATCGCGGACCGGTCCCGGCTGGTGAGGGTGGTCTGCCTGGACCCGGCGGATGCGGCGGGGCGGCTGCCCTCGGGCCTGGACCTGCCGGCGGACGTCCGGGACGAGGTGCTGGAAGGCGGCCAGGACGGCCTGCTGAACGTGACGCCGGACGACCTGATCGGCATGACGGGCGGGCCGGGCGAACGGACCGGACTGGCGGCGCTGGAGAACGTGGAGGCGGTGGACCTGCTGGTCGTGCCGGACGCGCTGTGGCTGTTCCGGCAGAACGCCGGCAAGGAGGGGCGGCCGTTCGCGACGCTGAAGGACGTCGAGGTGGTGCACGACGCGATGATCGCCCAATGCGAGCGGCTGAACGACCGTTTCGCGCTGCTGGACACGCCGTTCCCGCTGGACGTGGAGAGGACCCGCGAGTACCGGCTGATGTTCGACTCCCGGCACGCGGCGCTGTACTTCCCGTGGGTGCGGATGGAGCACAAGGGCCGGCGACAGGACGTCCCGCCGGCGGGCCACCTGGCGGGAATCATCTCGCGCTGCGACGAGGCGATGGGCATCCATAAGGCGCCGGCCAACGAGGTGCTGGCGGACGCGGATGACCTGTCGGTGCTGCTGCTGGACGAGGACGTCGGGCAGTTGAACAGCGAGGGGATCAACTGCCTGGCTACCCAGGGCATCCGGGGTTTGAGGGTCTGGGGAGCCCGGACGGTCAGCAGCGACGCGGCATACAAGTACCTCAACGTGCGGCGCCAGATGAACGCCATCCACAAGACGCTGTCCCTGGGCCTGCAGTGGGTGGTCTTCGAGACGAACGTCCCCTCGCTGTGGAAGACCGTCGAGCGCAACATCTCGCAGTTCCTGATGGACCTGTGGAAGCAGGGCTGGTTCCGCGGGGAGACGCCCGAGGAAGGCTTCTTCGTGAAGTGCGACGACGAGACGAACCCGTTCGAGGAACGGGATGCGGGACGGCTGCACGTCGAGGTGGGAATCGCCCCGGTCCGGCCCGCCGAGTTCCTCACGGTCCGGGTGGCCCAGGAAATGCAAGGCTCGACCGAGGGAGCGTGATCCGGCCACGGGCCCGGGGCAGTGGAGGTGAGCGATGGCGGATTCCCGGAATCAGCAGGCACAGGCCGTCCATGCCGGCGCGACGAAGCCCTCCGGCAACACGGCGGCTTCCAACTCGCGCAACCAGGCCGCCAAGGCTGTCGGATCCGGCCGCGCCGATCCCGCGATCGGGTTCTCGTTCTTCGTCGAGATCGACGGCATCCAGTGCGTCCAGTTCCGCGAGGTCAGCGGGCTGGAGTGGAAGGCCGACCCGGAGGCGTTCTACGAGGGTGGCCATAACGACGGGCAGGTCCACCTGGTGGGCCGCGGCCAGTTCACGCCCCTGAAGTTGAAGAAGGGCTTCTTCGCGGCCCAGGGCGAGTTCTTCGACTGGATGAAGGCCCTGATGGACGGCGGGACCTCGAAGATCAAGCGCGAGACCGTCTCGGTCGTGGTTCGAGACGATTCCGGCAGCGAGATCGGCCGGTTCAACCTCTTCGGCGCGTTCATGACGCGGTATGCGGGACCGGGGTTCAACGCGATGGAGGGGACCTCGGTGGCCTTCGAGGAGGTCGAACTGGTGTACGACCGGTTCGAGTTCAAGCCCGGATCCGGGGGCAACGGCACCAGGCCGCGCGTCAAGGGCGGTCGCTAGCGGATCGGGAGGTCCCAGGAACGGGGTGAGATCCATGGCGGGCACGGCGGACGAGACGCGGCGATCACCGGAATCGATGCTGGTGATCGAGTGGTCCGGCGCGAGGATGCTGGCGGGCACCCGTGCGCAGCCGCTGGGCCCGGACGCGTGGCCGGTGCTGAGGATGCTGGCGGCGCGCCTGGGGACGGGCGGCGGCGGGCTGCGGGTGACGGAGCCCCGGCTGGTGTCCGGCGTGGAAACCTGGGCCGGATCGATCGGCCTGGATCGCCCCCCCGAGGCCTGGGATTTCACCGCGGAGGCCGTCGAGCCCGAGGTCCTGACCCTGGAATCGAGGGCGTCCCAGACGGCCGTCGAGGAAGAGGTCCGCACCCCCCGGCCCGGCCTGTTCGCCGAACGCCGGCCGGCGCTGCCGTCGGCGCGTCCCGCACCGCGACGCCCGGGTCCGGGCAGGACCGCAACAGTTCAGGGGATCGCGGGCGGGACGGGCGACGCAGGCGCGCAGGAAGCCCGGGCCGGGACGCCGCAGGCGTCCGTGCCCGCAACCGTCCCGGCCCGGCCGGTCCGGCCCGCCCCCGCGGCGCGCCGCACGATGACGGGACGAGGTGCCGGCGCGATCGGCGGGGTCCGCCCCGCTCGGCCCGGGGCCCTGCCGATGATCCGGACGCTGCTCCCGGCCCGGGACGCCGGGCAGACGCCCCCGGCGACTCCGGGGATCCCGCCGGAAGATGCCCGGCGGATGCCGACCGGTCCGGCCGGTGACCTGCTGTCGGCCTTGCGGTTGCGGCCGCCAGCCCCCGCGGCGCAGCGTCCGGCCGGCGGCCTGCTGTCGGTGATGGACCTGCCCGCCGTGGCGACGGCAGGGACACGGGCGCCGAAGATGGCGGCCCGACCGGTCCCGGCGGGCGTCGGGATCCCGGCGCCCGGACGGGGAACCGGCCCCGCGCCGCGCCCTCCCCGGGGCACGGCAGCCGCGGGTGCGTCGGCCCCGACGGCCGGGATCGAGCCCGGAGTCCAGGACGTCCCGGGAACGGCAACGCCGATCGGCGCGCCTTCCTCCCCCATCGAGCCCACCCGACCCGAGGCGGTCCCCGCCTTCGGCACGACCCTGCTGTCCCGACCCGGCGGCGCCATGGGATCCGCCGGGGCTCCGCGGCCGTCCGGGACCGCGACCGTGGCCGCGACCACCCCCGGTTCGCCCGCGGGACCCGGCTTGTCGGCCGGCTGGCAGGCCGCAACCCCGGCCCCGCGGGCCGGGTCCACGATCCTGGTGCCGATGGGACCGGCCTTCCTGCGGCTGGCCGCCGTCCTGGGTCGTCCCGAGGGCCCCGCCCCGGAGGCTGGCAGCCTGGCGATGGGCGCCCTGGACGAGGCGGCCCTGCTGGACCTCGCGCCTGCGGCCCCTGTGCTCCCCCCGGAGGTCCCGGTGGCCGGCCCGGACCGGGCGGCTCCAGGCCGGAAGGGCGCGGCGCGGACCGGTCGGGTCGTCGCGGCGGCTGCGCCCCGGGCAGAAACGCCCCTTCCGGCTCTGCCGAGGACCCCGAGGGCCCCGCTCCCGGTGCTGCCGCAACGGCAGATCGGCGCGGCGCCGGCTGGAACCGGCCCCCTTCCTTCGCATCCCGCCCCGGCGGCGCCCTTCCCGGTGGCCTCCTCCTCGGCGACACCCCGCCCCGGGGCGCACGTTCCGGGGGTGGTCGCCCGGCTCCCGCGGGCCGCCGGCTCGCTGACGCTAGCCGTCGCGACAGCACCGGCCCGGATCGGCCAGGCGTCGGGCCGGCCCTTCCCGCCGGCAATGCCCGGGTTCGTCCCCCTGACCGGCGGGGCCCGCGACGAGGAGTTGCTGCGCGCCGCCTTCACGGACCTGGGCCCCGGCGATCGGGAGTTCCTGAGCCTGGCTGCCCGGCCGCAGGCCGGCGAGGCCCCCGTGCCCGGGGCTCCCTTCGGACGTCCACGCACGACCTCCCGGGACGCCGGCCCGGCGCCCGTCCTGCCCCACCGGTCCGGCACCATGCCGGCCCGGCCCCCGGCTGGCACGCCCCCGCTCCGCCCGGGCACCCCGGTCGCCTCGCGCGCGATCGACACCCGGGAGACCGGCCTGCCGCCCTCCCGGAACTCTGCCCCGGAAGGGACCGCCGCTGCGACGACGACTGGCCCGGGTGGTTCCGGCCGGGTCGCGGCGGCCGGGCCCCTGCCGTCGGCGTCGTTGGCCGCATCGATGCTGGCCCCGATGGGAACCGTGCTGGCGCGAACCACCTCGCCCGAACGGTTGCGGGACACCGTGCAGGCGATCGACCCCTACGCGAACCTCGCCCTTCCGGCACCCGAGACCGGCACGACCTGGTTTCTGCCGGAAGAGGAGACGACGCTGCTGGACCTGGCGCCGACCACCGCGGAAACCGCGGTGGCCACGCCGGTTGCCCAGGGTGGACGCCGCACCCCCGCGGGCCGCCGCGGGACGGACACCTCCGCGGGGCCCACCGCGGGCACCGCGCGTGCCCAGGCTCGGGCCCCTGCCCGCACGACGCCCGATGCGTCGCGGCTGCTGGCCGCGACTCCCGTGTCGCGCCGCGCCGTCCCGCTGGCCTCCCTGGCCCGCGCGGGGATGCGGGCCGCGGACGTCCCCATGACCCTCGCGAACCTGGGCCTGCAACCCGGGCCCCTGCACCGACCCGCCGCGGCCCGGCACCCGGCATTCGCACCCGGCGTCCCCGGCCAGGGGATCCTGGTGGCCGCGCCGCACGGTGCTGCCCCGGCCGGCCCCGCGGCCGTGCCCCTGCCATCGCCCCCTGTCGTGCCCGCGTTCGCGGCGGGCCTGCCGCCCGTCCTGGACCTGGACGTCGTCGGGCTGCGAACCCCGCTGGTTTCGGCCTTCCACTGGGACCTGGCGGCGCCGGTCGGCGCATCGGCAGAATCGATGGCGGCGTTGCAGCGGACGCTGGTCCGGGCCCTCGGCTCGCTGCCCCCCGCGGTGCCCGGGTCCCCCGGCGCCGGCGCCCCTGCCACACCGGGTGGCGGTGCGACCGGCGTTGCCGACCTGGTCGAGTGGATCCGCACGCGGACCCCAGGCCGTGCCCCGGCGGCAGGCGCCCCGACGGCGTCCGCCTCCCGCGGGCCGTCCTCCCCCGGCCAGCCGCCTTCGCGGGATGCCGTCGAAACCTCGCCGGAACTGGACCTGGTGGAACTCGGCACGGACCGTGTCTCCGGGCCGGTCCGGCCCGAGGCGGTCCGCGGAACGCTTCCCGGCCTGCCCGATCTGCCGGGGGCCCCGGGGCCGCAGATCGACGTGTCGCTCCCGGACCGCGGACTGGTCCGCCCCGGCGGCATCTCCTCGATGCTGTCGTCGCTGGGCGTCCCCGTGCCGTCCGTCCCGGCAGGCCCGACGTATCACGGCTCCTACCCGCTGGTATCGACGGCGCTGTCCTCGGTGGCCGCCACGGCCCTGGCTTCCGGGACCGGGGAACAGCCCCGGGGCCAGGCCCAGTCTGCATCCCAGGGCCAGGCCGGGACCGGCGACAAGTCCGAGGCCGCCGCCGGCCAGTCGGTGGACCTCGAGGGACTGGCGGCCGAGATGACCGAACGCATCCTTCGGCGCCTGAAGCGCGACAAGGAACGGAGGGGCTTCTATGGGTGAGCTGGCAAAAGCGTTCCTGCATGTCGTGGACCGAGACTCGGGCAGCGTCAAGCAGATCCTGTCCTCGGTGGCGCAGAGGGCCCAGGGGGGGGATTTCGTCTTCAACTACAACCCCGAGACCATCGGGGTCGAGAAGCGGACGCAGTTCCAGGAACACCCGACCCAGGGCTCGGACTCCGGCGCGAAGGAGTGGACGCACGGCAACAGCCGGGTGCTGACCATCAGCGAGTTGTACTTCGACACCTACGAGAACAAGGAGAACGTCCGCACCAAGTACATCGACCGCCTGGAGGCCCTGGCCCACATGGACCCCGAGCTTCACCGGCCCCCGAAGCTGCTGTTCCTGTGGGGCAAGTTCATGGCGGAGAACGACGTCTACAACTCGTGCCAGTGGTACCTGCAGGGCCTGAAGGTGACGTACGTGATGTTCCTGTCCGACGGGACGCCGGTCCGGGCCAAGGTCGAACTGTCGCTGGTGGAGGCCACCTCCATCGACGAGCAGCAGCAGAAGGACCCCCAGTCCCCGGACCACGCAAAGGTCTGCACCGTGGCGCGCGGCGACACGCTGCAGAGCATCGCGTACCGGGAGTATGACGACCCGGGCGAATGGCGGCGCATCGCCGAGGTGAACGCGATCGACGACCCGCTGAACATCGAGCCGGGAACGCGGCTGCTGGTACCCCCGATCCTGAAGTGAGGGGCACCTGCCGGGAGGAAATCGAATGGCGGAAACCAGACAGGACGTCGGGTCCTGCATCATCAAGATCGACGGCCAGACGACCGTCGAGACCACGACCAGCGGACAGGCCTCGACCGGCAACAACCTGGCCGCGTACCTGGAGTCGGTCCAGGTCGACCGGCGCCTGGACGCCCCCGACATGTTCTCGTTCGAACTGGACATCCGCAGCGACGAGAAGGCCCAGCTGGTCGACGACCTGCACGAGGGGAAGAGCGTCGAAATCCTGCTGGGCCCGGTGGGCAAGGAGCAGACCGTCTTCAAGGGCGAGATCCACTACATCGAGCCCCATTTCCGCTACGAGGGCTCCTCGACCGTCGTGGTGGGCGGATACGACCACTCGCACCGGCTGACCCGCGGCACCACGTCCCGCACCTGGGGCGACGGCGTGCAGCAGCAGGACCTGGTGCCCACCGCCGTCCGGGACGTCATCTCGAAGGCCGCCGACTCCGGAGGCACCCGCGACGGCCTGTCCCCCTCCACGGTGGAAACCCCGCGCGCCCAGTCGGCCTACATCCCGCAGATGAACGTGTCGGACTACCACTTCATGAAATGGCTGGGACAGGACGTGGACCGGTCCGTCGAGGCCAACACCGCGCAGGACGACACGCAGATCAATTTCCGGCCGCCGGACCTGTCCCGGGATCCGGTCGTGACGCTGGTCCGGGACGCCCCGCGCGGCGAGACCGAGCGCCAGGTCAAGGACGCCCGCTTCAGCCTCAGCACGGTGCGGCAGGTCGCCAAGGTGGAGGTCCGCGGCTGGGACCCCAAGCGCAAGAAGGCGATCGTCGGCGTGGCCACCGACGCGGCCTACAGGTTCGACGGCAAGGAGGGCTGGAAGGCGTCCGGCCAGGGCCTGTACGGCTCCGAGTCGGCCGGCAAGGTCCTGACGATCACGGACCGCCCGGTGGACAGCAAGGAGGAGGCCGACGCGGTCGCCAAGTCCATCTTCACCCAGTTGTCGATGGACTTCCTGACCGGCGAGGTCGAGTTCGAAGGCGACCCGAAGGTGACCGCCGGCGACATGGTGGCGATCCGGGGCTTCGGCAAGCGCTTCGACGGCAAGTACCTGGTCGGCTCCTGCGTGCACGAGATGACCCCGAAGACGATCGGGTACGTCACGCGGGTGCGGCTGTCTCGCAACTCGGCCGGCCAGTAGGCGGGGTCAGCGGGTGAACCCGAAGGTCTTCGTCGCCTCGTCCAGTTCCTTCGCGGTGATGCTGCCCACGCGGACGCAGCGCAGCCGCCCCTGCGGGTCCAGCAGCGCCTGTACGGGCAGCGTGGGAGGGTTCGCGACGCCGATGCCGGCATAGAACGAGGCCCGCTCGGCCTCCTCCTGCACCCACAGGTAGTCGCCGGCAATCGCCGCCCCCTCGCCGGACAGGAACTTGCGCAACTGCCGCTCGTCGTCGTCCACGCTGAGGAACAGCACGCGCAACGCCCCGCCGCCCTCCCGGACCTTCGAGGCCCAGGCGGCGATCCCGGGCATCTCGGCCTTGCACGGCTTGCACCAGGCGGCCCAGACGTTCACCCAGGTCCACGGCTTGGGGATCAGCGGACCGGACCGGACCTTCTCGCCCTTCGGCATGGACAGCGCCCGGGCGTTCGCCTCGCCGAACATCCGGTCGCACAGCGGGCCCGTCGGCGCGGCCCCATCGGCCTGTTCCGCCTCCTTCGCCACCTCGGCCAGAGAGCCCTTCTCGGGCGCCGGGGCCGCACCGCTGCCGGCGGGCCCGGTCGCCTGCACCCGCTCCAGCACCTGCGGCTTCGGCGGCGGGGCGGCGGGGACGGTGTCCTGGGGCTTCACCAGCGGGTAGATGAACAGGAACAGGACCCCCACGGCGGCGCCGACCAGCAGGAACCCGAAGATTCTCACGAGTCCTCCCGCGGTCCGGCCTACAGGCGGCAGTCGATCCAGGAGATGACGGCGCTGCGGTTCAACTGCTTCTTCATCAGGGTGTCCTCGGCCTTGGTGCGGGTGGCCTGCTGGCACTCCGGCACCTGCCTCGACAGGTTCCAGTCGCAGAAGCCCTCGTCCAGCTGCGCGTATTCCTCGCCCAGCCACAGCAGGCCCAGCTTCTTCTCCAGATCCGGGTCCTTGAAGCGATCCTGAAGGAAGAACAGGACCGAGTTCGCACGCTTGTGCGAGTACATCCGGTTCCTCTCGGTCGTGTCGTCCGTCGAGGCCCGGGCGACCACGAAGAAGTACGACGCGCCGCGCTGGTCCGCCCATGCCTTCTCCAGCATCGCCTTCGCGGTCGGGTCCAGTTCGTCCTTCTCCGGGTCGAACAGGATGATGCCGGCCCGCTTGTCCAGCGGCTTGAACAGCGCGTTGAAGTCCGCATCGCTGATCTGCGCGACGTTGCGCAGTTCGTTCGGCTGGCAGCCGCGCCGCCCGCCGCCGATCAGGCCGCAGTTCGTCAGGACGCGGCGCAGGACCGTCTTCAGCTCGTTGGTGCAGTAGGCCACCTCGGCCTTCGACGCGATCAGCGGGGCCGGCTTGTTGTCGCCTTCCAGCGACTCGCCGGTCTGCAGGCGATGCGCCGCCGCCTGGACCATCGAGCGCGTGCCCGAGCCCAGGGCGACCAGCAGAACGACCATCACCACGGCATTGAGAATCCAGGCGATCTTCATTCGCAGCCCTCCCTACTTCGTGCCCAGCAGCCGCCCCATGGCGTAGTCCAGGCCCAGGTCCGTGTCCTCGTCGCACAGCCGCCTGCCGTTGACGTAGAGCTGCGGTGTCAGCACCGGCAGGCTCTGGTCCACGGCCCAGTTCAGGGACTTGTTCAGCGCGATCTTCGTGTCGGGCGAATCCAGGCAGTCCCGGACCTGCGGGAAGGCCTTGACCACCGCCTCCTTGATGCGTGACGACGGGTTGTCCGCCTTGTCCTTCGGCCGGAAGTCCTTCAGGTTCGAGTAGGACCAATCGAGGACTTCGCCGGCCTTGTCCTTCGCGCAGACCATCGCCTTCGCCAGCACGCAGGAACCCGGGTGCATCGAGTCGGTCATCATCCAGTTGCACTCGCTGTCCAGCGGCAGCATGACCAGCTTGAAGTTCATCTTCGCCGCGTACTGCGTCTCCAGGATCCGCTTGTGGAACGCCGAGCAGGCGGGGCACAGCGGGTCCATCACCAGCACGGCGTCGGTCCCGCCGGCCACCGGCTTGCCCAGCGGGATCAGCACCTGGTTCTTGTCCTCCTGGGTCTGCAGCGATCCGCACTCGGTGACATACTTGCCGTAGTCCGGCACGTCCTTCAGGAACAGCGCGACGGGCAGCACGGAGGCCACGCCCATCTCGGCCAGCACGACCAGGATGGCCAGCAGCGTCGCGGTCCCGGAGGCGGTCTCGCCCTCGGCGGCCGCGCGGCGGCGGTCCCCGATGGACGACACGAACACCAGCGCCGCGCCCAGCGCCAGGACGGCGGACGCGATGTAGGTGCCGACGCAGGTCTTGCACATGTCGTGCAGTTTGCTGACCGAGATGCCGAAGAACACCAGCGACGCCACGACGGCGACCAGCGCGGCCGCCAGCAGGCCGATGTTCACCGACAGGTGGTGGCCCTTCCGGCTGACGATGCCCCACAGCGCCAGGGCCAGCGCGAAGCCGAACAGGCCCATCGCGAACAGGGACCACGGCACGCCGCCCCAGTACCGGTCCCGCCAGAACGACGAGTAGGGCGAGAACATGGCGACCTTGCACCCCTCGGCGCCCTGGTCCAGCATCGTCGTCTCGGTCAGGCCCGGCAGCAGCGAGCAACTGACCGGGTGCAACTGGCGGTCCATGTGGGCGACGAAGTCCGACGTGGAGAACCCGGAATAGAACAGGCCGAGACCCGCCCCGACAAGGGCGATGGCCAGGAACAGGTAGGTCTTCTTGCTCATGTCTCCCCCATCATCCGCCCGGGAGGGGCGGGGGCCGATTCCGGCGCGATTGTACGACCATTCCCTGGGGACGGTGTAGTTTTCAACAATCCCGGATGGATAGAGGGTCTCCTTGACGCCCCTCCGGCCTTGTCCTACCGTCAGCACGCACCTCGAGACGCGGGGCCGGGATGTTCGGGCCGGGCGTGTACGCGGGCTGGATCGTGGTCGACTTGCGGGCGCTGCTGACCCTGGGCCTGCTGTCCGTCGGGGTGTCCCTGCTGCTGCTGGGGCTGCTGGTCCGCCGCCGCGCGTGGCACGAGTATGTCACGCTGTTCGTGGCGCTGGCATCGATCCTGTTCCTGGCGGGGTTCCTGCTGCTGCAGACCGTCCTGCATCACCCGGTGCTGGTGGAACGCGACTTCTTCCCCCTGCGGTAGCGGGCGATCGCGACCAGCAGCGCCAGCACCGTCGCCGCCACGCACGTCCAGGCGAACCACCGCCCCGCCACCGCGAACACGGTCTTCCCGGTTGCGGCCAGCGGCACGTCCACCTTCCGGACCGCCCGTTCGTAGATTCCGGTCTCGTCTGCCAGGTCTCCCGAGGCCCGGACCACCGCGCTGATGCCGGTCATCGTCGCCCGCACCAGCGGCCGGCGCATCTCGACCGCCCGTGGCACCTGCACCATCAGGTGCTGCGCGGGCGCGCCCGACGTCCCGAACCAGCCGTCGTTGGTCAGGTTCAGGATCCAGCGCGCATCGACCGCATCGACCGCGTCCCGGGTCAGGCCGGCGTGCACCGCCTCGTAGCAGATCGATGGCGCCGCGACCGTCTCCCCGATCCGGAACGCCCCGAACGCCTCCCCTTCCTGCAGGTTGCCGACCCCCTTCACCTTCCCCTTCAGCCACGGGAAGACGCCCGACAGGGGCATGTACTCGCCGAACGCCAGCAGGCGCCGCTTGTCGTACCGGTCCTCCTGCCGGCCGTCCGGCCCCAGCAGCATCATCGAGTTCCGGCCCCGCGAGTCCGGCCGGGTGATCGAACCGAAGACCAGCGGCACCCCGATCTCCCGGACCAGATCCTGCACCTTCCCCGCCGCCCGCACCCCGTACGTCAGCGGCGCCCCGTGCGGCGCCGGCCCGGGCTTCCAGTCGAACGGGAAGGCCCCCTCCGGCCAGACCACGGCATCCACGCCCTCCCGGTCGGCGTCCCTCGTCATCCCGACCATCCGGTCGACCAGCGCATCCTTGACGGCGGGGTCCTTGTTGCGTCGCTCCTGGGGCCGGATGTCCGGCTGCACCAGCAGCAGGTGCAGCCGCGGCGCGGTCTCCTCCGCCTCGCGCACCTCGGCCAGGCGAACCGCGCCGTACGCCAGCCACGCCGCCGCCAGGCCGGCCGCCACCGCGACCGGCGCCAGCGACAGCCGCCGCCGCGACCGCAGGTCCCGCGCCAGCCACACACCCGCAACGGACAGCGAGACCGTCACGAACGTCGCCCCCTCGATGCCGGTCAGGTCCGCGCCCTGGATCAGCAGCGGCACCCGGAAATAGGTATTGCCCAGCGTGAAGGGGAACAGGTGGGGGCCCAGCACATCCACGGCGACCACCGACGCCGGGACGGCCAGCGCCTGGCCCCATCCCGGCAGCGGCAGGCCCAGGATCGCCTTCATCGCGGTCGCCAGCAGCACGCCGTTGACCCCGTACACGACCGCGTACGCTGCCAGCACCAGCCCCGCCCCCCAGCCGGGGAACTGCGCCAGGTTGATCGCGGTCGGGACGATCCAGTGGAAGATGATAGCCAGCGATACCGCGCCGGAGATCCACCCGGCCGCCACCGACTGGCGCCAGCCCAGTCGGGGGAGGGTCCACAGCAGCGGCACCAGCGCCAGCGGTGCCAGGAAGAACGCCCCGGGGTCGGGGAAGCAGGCGGCCTGCAGCAGCCCCGTCAGGACGCCGACCGCAACCGGCAGCAGGATTCGACGGGAGGGATCGGGCTTCGGGCTACTCATCCAGCTTGCGCAGGTGGCTGCAGGCCTGCTTGATCCCGGCCTGGCAGGACTTCTTCAGTTCCACCCGGGCGGCTTCCTTGTCGCCCTTCTCCTTCAGCGCCAGGCCCAGGCCGAACTGCGCCTCGGTGTATTCCGGCTTGATCTGCAGCGCCTTGCGGTAGTGTTCGACCGCGCCGTCGTATTCCTTCTTGCGCCACAGGATGTTCGCGGCCTTGAACGCCGCCTCCGACGACTTCGGATTCGACTTCAGTGCCGCCTGGTACATCTTCAGGGCGCCGTCCAGGTCCTCCTGGTCCACCTTGATGGCCGCCAGGCCCATCTGCGACGAGAAGTCCTTCTTGTCCATCGCCAGGACCGTCTTGAACTCCTTCTCGGCGCGATCGTGGAACCTCAGGCGCCGCAGCACGTCGCCCAGCCCGTCGTGGGCCTCCTTCGTCCGCGGGCCCAGCGCGATGGCCGCCTCGTATGCCGCCTGGGCCTCGGGCAGCCGGTTCAGCCAGTCGTAGGCGTACGCCAGGTTCAACTGGTACTTCAGGATCTTCGGCTCCAGCGCCGCGGCCTTCTGGAACCGCGACAGGGCCTCGGTCAACTTCGCGTCGTCGCCGGACCTCCGCGCCTCCTCGCCCAGCTTGACGCCCTCCTTGTAGAACCCCTCCGAGACGCCCGACTGCGCCCGCGCCGCCGTCGCGGTCCCCAGGATCGCCACTGCCAAAACCAGCGACCAATGACGTCTCATCCGCGCACCTCCATGGAGTCCTGCTTCTCGAACGCCTCGACCAGGCGCCGGTGCGTGACCTCCAGCGCCTCGGGAATCACCCGGGTCTCGGCCAGCACGGGCACGTAGTTGTTGTCTCCCACCCACCGCGGGACCACGTGCACGTGGCAGTGCTCGTCGATCCCCGCGCCGGCCGCACGCCCCACGTTCATCCCGACGTTGAACCCGTTCGGGTCGTACACCGCCTTCAGCACCTCCATCGACCGCTTCAGCAGCGCCCCGATCTCCGCCCACTCGTCGGGCTGCAGTTCCACCGGGGTGGCGACATGACGGAACGGTACCACCATCAGGTGCCCGGAGGTATAGGGGAAACGGTTCAGCATCACGAAGGCCGTGCGGCCCAGGTGCACGATCAAGGTCTCCTGGCCGACGCCGCGCCCCGGCAGGTCGCAGAAGATGCACCCCGGCGGATTTCCGTTGCTGACGTAGTTCATGCGCCAAGGCGCGAAGATCGTCTTCACGGTCCCCGCTTCGTTCAGGCGGACTTCGCGTCCGCCGCCATGACCACCAGGGGGCGGGTGCCCTGCACGACCGCCTCCTCGTTGACGACGACTTCCTTCACGTTCTCGTCGCCGGGAATCTCGTACATCAGGTCCAGCATCACGCGTTCCAGGATCGACCGCAGCCCGCGCGCGCCGGAGCCGCGCTGCACGGCCAGCCGCGCGATGGCCTGCACCGCCCCCTCCGTGAACTGCAGGTCCACGCCGTCCATTTCCAGCATCCACTTGTACTGCCGGACCAGCGCGTTCTTCGGTTCCGTCAGGATGCGGACCAGCGCGGATTCGTCCAGTTCGGCCAGCGGCGCCGCCACGGCGAACCGCCCGACGAACTCGGGAATCAGACCGAAGTGGACCAGGTCCTCGGGCTGCAGGTCGCGCAGGATCTCGCCCACGTTCCGCCGCCCGCCCGGCCGCGACGGCGTCGATCCGAACCCGATCGACCCGCCGCGCATCCGCGACTCGACGACCTTGTCCAGGCCGACGAACGCGCCGCCGCAGATGAACAGGATGTCCGTCGTGTCGACCGGCACGTACTCCTGCTGCGGATGCTTGCGTCCCCCCTTGGGCGGGACGTTCGCGACGGTCCCCTCCAGGATCTTCAGCAGCGCCTGCTGCACGCCCTCGCCGGACACGTCGCGGGTGATCGACGGGCTGTCGGCCTTGCGCGCGATCTTGTCGATCTCGTCCACGTAGATGATGCCGCGCTTGGCCGCGTCCACGTCCCAGTCGGCGTTCTGCAGCAGCGCCAGGATGATGTTCTCGACGTCCTCGCCGACGTACCCCGCCTCGGTCAGCGACGTCGCGTCGACCATCGCGAACGGCACGCGCAGGATCCGCGCCAGCGTCTGGGCCAGCAGCGTCTTGCCCGACCCGGTCGGTCCCATCAGCAGGATGTTGCTCTTCTGCAGTTCGACGTCGCCCGGACGGCGCTTGGTGCGGGACTCGATGCGCTTGTAATGGTTGTAAACCGCCACCGCCAGCACGCGCTTGGCGTGGTCCTGGCCGATGACGTACTCGTCCAGCACCTTGACGATGTCCTTCGGCTTCGGCAGGCCCGGGGACCGGGACGGCTTGCGGTCCCGCTCGGTCTCGGCGGCCATGATGTCGTTGCACAGGGCGACGCACTCGTCGCAGATGTAGACGTTCGGGCCCGCGATCAGCCGGCGGGACTGGCTCTTGGCCTTCCCGCAGAAGCTGCAGAAGAGCGTGTCCCTCTGCTGGTCCTTGCGCTTGTCCACGAACGTTCCTCCGACCCGGCGCGACCGGGAACCTTCCCGGCGAAGGGAAAGAATTATACAACTTCACGCCGGGGGGATGGTACCGAAGTGCAGGCACAGGTCGTTGCCTTCCCAGTAGAAGTCCGGGATCCGGATGGTTTCGGGATAGCCGATCCTGGCGTAGAAGGCCCGCGTCTTCGCGTACTCGGGCAGGCTGGACGTCTCGATCCGGACGATCCGCCCCCCTTCGGCACGCATCGCGGCCTCCATGTGCCGCACCAGCAGCGAGCCCAGTCCCGCCCGCTGCACGTCCGGGTCCACGGCCATCCAGTACAGGTCGTACGACCACTTCGTGAACGGCGTCAGGCCCCACAGGATGTATCCGGACAGCCGCCCGTCCGTGCGGGTCACCGCGATCCGGTACGTGGTCGTCGGCAGAGGGTTCAGCGCCTCGTCGGCCAGTTCCCGCGCGATCTCCACTTCTTCGTCCGTGAACACGCCCGTCCGGCGCAGCACCTCCACGATCGGGTCCAGATCCTCGGGGCATCCCCCGTCGATCGTCGTCGTCATGTCCGCTCCCCCTCTTGCGCCCCTTCCCGCGCCATGCGCATGCGCCGGGCACGCTCCACCGCGAACCCCGCCACCCGGGCCACCAGGTCGTCGTGCGGGATCCCCTGTCGTTCCGCCTGCCGCGAGATCCCGGTCCCCGGCGCCAGGTCCGAGTTCGGGTTCACCTCGATCACGCGCGGCCGCCCCGCCGCGTCCATTCGCATGTCCACGCGGCCGTAATCCCGCACTCCCATCACCCGGAAGGCACGCATCGCCACCCGGATGACCCGGCGCTCGTCCTCCCTGGACAGGTTCGCTCGCCGGGACACCGTGCCGGTGAACTCCTGCGAATCCTCCACCCATTTCGCCTTGTAGGTGACGATGTGGGGCACGCCCTCCGGAAATCCCGTGAAGTCGATCTCGGCCGGCCACAGTGTCGTCAGTTCGCGGTCCCCGAACACCGCGACGTTGATCTCGCGTCCCGGGAGGTACTCCTGCACGATCGCGCCGCCCCGGAAGGTGTCGCACAGCAGCCGCACGCGGCGGATCAGCGCCTCCGGATCGTGCACCACGGACCCCTCGTCGATCCCGACGGACCCGTCGGTGCAGCGCGGCTTCACGAAGGCGGGGAAGGGGAACGGCCGGGCGGCGGACCGCGCGTCCCGGATCTCGGACCGCGGTACCGGAACGCCGCTGCGAGCCAGGATCCGCATGCACATTCCCTTGTCCAGGCACGACCTCAGCACCGTCGCCGGCGACCCCGTGAAGGCCACCCCCTCCCGTTCCAGCAGCGCGGCCACCGCCGGCTCCCAGGCCTCCCTGCCCTTCATCGACTCGATCAGGTTGAACACCACGTCGGGACGACGCTCGCGCAGCATCGTCCGGATGTCGGCCAGGTCCCGCGCCAGGCACAGTTCCGCGTCCGGATAGCCCCGCATCCGAAGCCCGTCCCGGATGTCCGTCGCCGCCTCGATCACCTCGCGGACGTCCGGCCGATCCCCTCCCGGCGCGTCGCGGTCGTCACTGGCCAGCACGACCAGACGGATGCCCGTCGGTTCCCTGTCGAAAACCGGTGCACTGTCGGAAACCGCGGGAATTCCCGTCCCCGGATCGACGGGAATCCCTCCGCCGGACGACAGGCATTCGACAGTCCCCGTTCCCGGATTCACGTGCACCTGCCCGTGGTTCGAACCCCTTCCGACAAGGCGACAGCCCCCGTCACCAGGAGGATCTCCACCATTCCCCGGTTCCGGATCTGTCGAGGAAATGTATCATGGAACCCTTCCGACCCAAGCAGGCGCCTTCCTCCGGGAGTTTCATCGTAGAATCACGCGCACGAGACGGGCGGAAGGACCCGTCGGGGAGGCCGGCGTGCCGTCCGGGGATACCTCGGGAGAAAGGACGCTGCAACGCCTGGGAGACCGGGCGCCGGAGAGGAACGTCTTCACCCTGGAGATGGGCCCGGACGGGGTGCGGCTGCGCCTGGACGGGGCGGTCCTGGACGGCTTCCTGGCGATCGGCAACCTGGTGCTGTCCGTGCCGCATGCCCGTCGATCGTTCGACTACACCGCCGGGCCGCGCTCGCTGCAGTCCGCCCTGACCCGCCTCGAGCAGGTGGACGTCGAACTGGACCTCGAAGCGGCCGTGTCCCGGCTGGGGTCGGTGCCCGGGATCCGGGTGGCCGGCTTTCGCGCACGGGACGGGAAGGTCTCCGTGTCCGGCGAGGTGGACGGTACGCCGTTCACGCTGAGGCTGGCGCCCGGGCCGGGTGCGGGCGGGGCGGCGGGGGACCTGGTCCTGCGGTTCGACGAACCGAGGGTCTATGGTTGGATCGGCCGGGCCTGGGACCGCCTGGGCATCGCGCTGGCCGGCACGGTTCCGCCGCCGCTGGGAGTGAGGGTCGATCGGCATTCCGCCTCGCTGGACGTGCTGCGGCCGCTGCTGACGCCGCTGCTGGCCGGGATGGGGTGGAAGGTCCCGCTGCTGGACGGCGTGGCGCTGGCCTCCGTCCGGGTCCTGGACGGGAAGGTCCGGCTGAGGTTCCAGGCGACCCCGGGGGCGACCGTCGCGACGGTGCCGGCGCCCGGTGGGGAGGAGGACACCGCGGTCGCCGAGGACCCGGAGGCGGTCGTCCGGGCGGCACTGGTGGATCGCGCGCCGCCCGAGGCCGGCATCCCGGGAACCCGGCTGATGCTGAACGGGGTGGTCGCGACGCGCCTGTGGCCCGAGGTGCTGGTCGCGGCGAGAGCGCTGGGCGAGGAGCGGCCCGAGTGGGTGCTGCCCCACCTGGTCGGGGTGCTGCTGGCGGCCCGCATGCCGGAACTGGTGTCCGCCGCGGACGTCGTGCTGCTGGCCCGGCGGCTGATGGCCGCGGTCGAGGCCTCGGGGGACCCTGCGGACCTGTCGCTGGCCGGTCGCCTGGTCGCGACCATCGCGTTCGACCTTCCTCCGAACGACGCGCTGTCCCTGACGGAGGCCCTTCGGACCCGGGGGGTTGCCGACCCGGTGGTACTGGAGTCGGCGGCGATGGCGCTGGATCGGCTGGGACGCGGCGCCGAGGCGCGGGTCGTCCGGGCCCGGCTGATGGCGCTGGCTCCGGCCGGGCGGACCGGCGAGGTCCTGCGCGCGGCCGTGGACCGGCTGGACCGGGCGGGCCTGTCCGAGGTGGCCTCCGGCTGGCTGGACGAGACGATCGACCGGTGCGGCGAGGGACGCTTCGGATCGGAAGGGGAGAGCATCCGCAGGCAGGCCCAACTTCTGGGCGCGGCGAGGGAATCGTTGGCCGGCAATCCTGCCGGTCGGGCACGCCTGCTGGACCTGCTCCGCCGGAACCCTGCCGACCCCGAGGCCCTGGATCTGCTGCTGGCGACGGCGGGCAGCGACCGGGAGGCGGCCGAGGCGGTCTTGCGGATGCAGGAGGCCGCGGCGTCGGTCCCCCCCCCCGGGAAGGCCCGGTGGCTGAAGGACGCCGCGCTGGCGACGCTGGACCGGCTGGGACTGCGACGCCAGGCGGCGGACCTGCTGGAGGAGGCCCTGGCGGCGGACCCGCGCGACCCCGAGGTTTCGGACCTGCTGGATCGCGTCTGCGCCGACCTCGGGCGGGACGAACGCCGCCTGTCCCTGGCGCGCGCCCGCCTGTCCTTCGTGTCCGACCCCGACGCCCGCACGGAGGCCCTGCTGCGCGTCGCCCGCCTGTCCGAGTCGGCCGGGGACTTCGCCGAGTCCGCCCGCTGCGTGGCCGAGGTGCTGCGCCGCGACCCCACGAACCGGGAGGCCCTGGAGGCCGGCGTCCGGGTCTTTGCCGCGGCCGGCGACGAGCCCGCGATGGTCCGCGCCTGGGAAACCCTTCTGGACCTCGAGGCCCGCACGACCTAAACTTCCCCCCCGCGATCGACCGAAACCCCCCTCTGCTGGAGGTCGTTCCATGTCGAGTACCCGTGCGTTGCGGTCCGGCCTCGTCGCCCTGCTTCCCGCCGGCCTGCTTCTGCCGATCGTGCTGGGTTCCCGTCCGGCCCGGGGAGGCGACACGCGGCCCCCGGCGGTGCTGCTGCTGGAGCAGGCCCCGGCGGACGAGGCGGCGCAGGCACAGGTCCGGCTGGCCCGGCAGCACCTGGAGGAGACGTGGCGGGTGCAGGACGCCTCGACCCTTCCGGGGCTGGCCCTCGCGGACCCGGACTGCCTGCCCGCGTCCCGCGCCGGGCGCGCCGGGCGGGTGATCGAGAGTCTGCGCGCCGGGTCCGCGCGCTTCTTCGAGCAGACGGACCTCGATGGCGCCCGGTCCGGGCTGCAGGCGGCCGTGGACGCCTTCCTGCAATCCCCGTGCTGCCTGGCGACCGTGCCGGACGGGCGCGCCGAACTGGCCTCGGGCGCGGTGCTGCTGGTCCGGCTGCACCTGCTGGCAGGGCGTCCCGAGGCCGCCGCCGACCTGGGCCGCCGGCTGCTGCGGGCGCTGCGGGGCGACGAGCTTGCGGGGGTGGACGTTCCGCCCGAGGTGTCCGAGTTCCTGGACCGCGTGCGACGGGACGTGGAGGAGGCCACCGTGCCGCTGGAGGTCCGCGTGCCGAGACAGCCGGGGACCGCCCGCATGGTGCTGCTGGACGGCCGTCCCGTTCCCGACGGGGAGCCGTCGGTTCCCGTGGCACGCGGGCCGCATGTCCTGACCCTGCTGCAGGGCGACGGGGCCTGGACGCGACGGCTGCGCGTCGAGGGCCCCGACCGCGTCGCCATCGACCCGGTACTGTCCGCCTCCCTGCGCGCGGGCCCCGACGGCACGCTGGTCGCGGGCCCGGATGCCCCGGCCGGGGAGGCGCTGGCCCGGCGACTGGCCGAGGCGACCGGGTTCGCGGTTCTGCGGCTGCCCGGCGCCGGCAGCGGCGACCCGCTCGTGGTGACCTCCGATGGGGCCTCTCGGGACCCCTTCGTTCCCGGTCCCCGGGTGCGGCGCAAGGCGTGGCCCTGGCCGTGGATGACGGGCGCCACCACCGCGGGCCTGCTGGCGGCGGGCATCGTGCTGAACGTCCAGTCGAACCGCGCGGCGGAAGCCGTCAACGACGGGACCAACCGGCTGGACGAGAGGAACGGACGGAAGGCCGGGTCGATCGCCTGCTACGCGCTGGCGGCCGCGGCCGGGGCCGGCACCGTGGTGCTGGCGATCCTGGGCCGTCCCGGACCGGAAAAGGTGCTCGTCTCGCCGCTGCCGGGGGGGGCTGCGGTGGCATTCGCCGGCGGCTTCTGAGGGGTTGCGGGCTCGGGAATTTGCGCGTGCCCGCGCGAATACCTATAGTGTTTTCGGGCAGACGGCGGGCGTGCCATGCTGGACACGTTCATCATCCAGAAGATCCGCGACGAGGAAGCCGAGCGTCGCAGCGACCGTCGCCGCCCGTTCCTGGAGGTCCCGGTCCCCGCGCGCGAGCGTCCCGAGATGACCGACGATCAGGACCAGTCGTCGGAGGATCGGGGCGTGGTCATCATCGAGCCGGACGAGGACTAGGGTTCCCGCTTGCCCGCTAGCCTCCGGTCCTGCCGAACAGCCACCATGCCAGCGCGCCCAGGGTCAGCACCAGCAGCACCCAGGCCCGCCACGAGGCCTTCCGACCGGGCTCGGCCTGGCCTTCCACCTCCCGCCGGATGCGCGCCAGTTCCATCATCAGCGACGCCATGTCCGGCGTGGGCCTCCCGCCCCCTGTCGGCGGCGCTCCCGGGGCCGGGGCCCGGGGCGGGGCAGCGGTCACGTCCGGGGGAACGTCGGGACTCTTCGCCTGGCTCATCGCGCCTCCTCGGCGCCATTGTGCAGAAGGAGGCGCCCCGCTGCAACCGTGCGAGATCCCGGGGATCGTTGACAGGCTCCGGTCGCGTTGCTACGCTGCGGCCCGATGGGTACGGGACGGGAGCCGATGGGGGAACTGGGCCGCTACCTCGTCGCGGGTCGCGAGCAGGCCGGGATCGGCCTGGACCAGATCTCCCGGGCCACGCGGATCCCCCTGACCGTCCTGAACGCCCTCGAGGCCGAGCGCTGGCCGGAACTCCCCCAGACCGTGTTCGTCCGGGGCTTCGTGACTTCGTACTGCAAGGTCGTGAACCTGGACCCTGCACGGGGCCTGGAGGCGCTGTCCGTCGCGCTGCGTGGCCGGGCCGAGGAGCCGCGGCGCGCACCGCCCCCGGTGGCGCTGGCGACCTCGGAGATCCCGGTGGGTACCGGGCGCGCCGGCGTGCTGAACTGGACGTACATCGCCATCCTGCTGGTGTTCGTCGTGGGCATCGTGGTGGCGCTGCTGACGGTCGGCACCGGCGGGCGCAGCGACGTGTCCCGGGCCGGCGGCAACCCCCTCCCCGGATACCACCGCACGGGTGCGGCCGAGGTCAACTGACCATGACCCTGGAAGCCTGACCCCGATGGCCGAGACGATCGAGACCCCCGCCCTGGTGCTGGACCGCATCCCCTACGGCGAGGCGGACCTGGTGCTGCAGTTGCTGACCCGCGACTGCGGCATCGTGCCGGCGCTGGCCCGATCGGCGCGCGGCAGCCGCCGCCGGTTCGCGGGCGGCCTGGACCTGTTCGTGGTGTCGTCGGTGCGCTTTCGGCCCGCCGGCGTGCGCTCCTCGCTGGCGTTGCTGTCCGGGGCCGATCCGATCCGGACGTTTCCCGGCCTCTTCGACCGCCTGGACCGGCTGGAGGCGGGGCAGGCCGTGCTGGTCCTGTCGCGCGACCTGCTGCGGGACGCCCCGGCCGGCCAGGCGACCTTCGCGCGGGTCGTGGAGGCGCTGGCCCGGCTGGACCGGGCCGGGCCCGAGGACGGCAGCCTGGAAGTCCTGCGCCTGGCGATCGACCTGCTGGGGGAACTGGGCCATTCCCCGATCCAGGGGGCCTGCCCGTCGTGCGGCCGTCCCGTGGGAGGGGTCGGGGAGATCGCGGTCGCTCCCGACGGGACCCTGCTGTGCGGTCGTTGCGCTCCGCCGGCTGCCCACCGCTTCCCCGGCGCGCTCCTTTGCGGCGAGTCGGGGCCGGACGTTCCGGTGCCCGGGCGGGCGGACGTGCTGTCGCTGGTGGCGGCGCTGGTGTCGGGGGTGCTGGGCCGCCGCTGGCGGTTGCGGATGGACGTCCAGGGGGGGTGAGCCGCCCGACTTCAGGCCCGACGACGGGCGGCCCGCAGCGCGATCCCCAGCGCCAGCAGCCACGCGGGCAGCCACCCGGGAGAAGGCCCCCCTGAGGGCCCGGCCGCGCACCCGTTGCCGGACGTGCCGGCCGTGACGCAACCGGCCTCGTCGATGGTGCCGTCGCAGTCGTTGTCGATGCCGTCCCCGCACACCTCGGTGACCGGCAGGGCCGGCGTGGCCATGCAGACCGTGGACAGGCCGTCCTCGGAGCACCGCTGCTTGCCGATGGCCCGGCACGCGCCGACCCCCACCGCGCAGGTCTCGCCGACCGGGAAGCCCTCGTCGACCTCCCCGTCGCAGTCGTTGTCGATACCGTCCCCGCACACCTCGTCCGCCGGCGTGCCGGGTTCGGTGTCGCACCGCGTCCCGCCCCCTTCCCGGCAGACGCGCAGGCCCGTCCGCTGGCAGGCTCCCAGGCCCGACGAGCACGGCTGGCCCAGCCCGAAGTCCTCGTCCGTGAAACCGTCGCAATCGTCGTCCAGGCTGTTGCACTCCTCGATCCGGCCCATCGCCTCGGAACCGTCCCACAGCGTCGAGCAGGTGGCCTGCAGCGTCAGAGGCGAGCACTCGACGGTGCCGTCGCCGCACACGCCCGGAGCCCTGCACGCGGCCCCCAGCGGCAGGCCCTGCCACGCCAGGTCCTCGTCGGTCCGGCCGTCGCAGTCGTTGTCCAGCCCGTCGCACCGGGTCTCGACCTCCTGGAAGGTTGCCGGGTACTCGCAGACCCAGCCGGCGGCGCCGGCGCAGCGGGCGACCACCGGGCCGCAGACGCCCATGCCCAGGCAGATCGGCAGCGGCGGCACGTCCTCGTCGACCTGCCCGTCGCAGTCCTCGTCGATCCCGTTGCACTGCTCGTCCATCGCCGGGGACACCGTCGCGTTGTCGTCCTGGCAGTCGCCCTGGTCCTCGGCGTACCCGTCACCGTCGTTGTCGCAGTACTCGTTGGCGGCCCCCGGCGTGCCGCGATCGGTCCCGTCGCCGCAGGGACTGCGGCCGGGGCACCACTCCTTGAAACCCGTCCCGTCGGCGGCCGGGGGCTCCAGCGACCACGACCGGCCGGCCTCGATGGCGTCCTCGACGCCGTTGCCCCAGGTGGCGAAGTCCACCAGCGCGTTGCTCCACAGCAGCATCAGGATCTCGCTCTCCTGCGTCAGCAGCAGGTCGCCGCCGTAGGAGTACCCGACGTCCACGCCGCCGTTCTGCGCCGGGTCCGTCGCGGGTCCCATCACCAGCATCTGGCCGGGGGCCAGGATCAGCGGCAGGGTCGGGCTGATGAGGTGGAACCCGCCCGATCGCGTCGCCAGCACCATCCCTTGCAGGTTCACGGCCTCGGAGCCCAGGTTGGACAGTTCCAGCCACTGCCCGGTCTCGTCCGGCGCCGCTTCCGGGTTCACCATGACCTCGGTGACCACGGCGCGCTGCCAGATCGCCGGGTCCAGCCGGTAGGGGGGCACGTCGGACGCCGCGCCCGGGCGGGGGACGGACACCGCCGCGAGGGAGGCGATCAGCAGCACAGCGGTGGCGATCGGGCGTCGCATGGCACAAGGATCGTATCGAATCGGAGCCCGCGTCGGCAAGCCCGCGTCCGCGTTGACATTGGGGCATTTCCACCGTAGCATCCGGCGATTGTTCGGGGGGAACCGGTGCGACGAGCGTGCGGACGGTTGCTGGCGGGAGTCGGGCTGTTCCTGGCCCTGGCCCCGGTCGCCCGGGCGGAGACCGCGCCTTCCCCGGCTTCTGCGGCGGCGGTCCCGGCGGCCCCGATCGCGGCCCAGGCGCCCCTGCAGAACGCCGACACCGACATCCGCATCCTGCCGCTGGTCACCCTGTCCAACGCGGGCGCCTTCCGGCTGCGCGTCAACGCCTTCTTCCAGCCCGAACTGGGCCTTCCGGCAGCCTCCGCCGAGGCCGCCGCGGACCCGTGCCTGCCGGCCTCCAGCACCGCCAACGACCGGCTGCAGTCCCTCCGGGACGAGCGGACCGCCGTGGTGTCCGCCAACCTGCGCCTGCGCTGGGAACCGACGCTGCGCGTGGCCGAGATCGTGACGGTCCACGCGGTCGTGGACGCCCTGGACAACCTGGTGCTGGGCCAGGCGCCGACGACGGACGCGGTGGCCGCGCCGCTGTCGGTCTTCTCCCGATCCCAGCGCTCGCCCAACCTGCTGTCGGTCTTCCGCGGGTCCCTGCGGATCAAGGCCGCCTGGGCCGAACTGAACCTGTTCGACATCGTCCACCTGGCCGGCGGCCGCATGCCCGAGCACTTCGGCCTGGGCATCGTCCGGAACGGCGGGCGCGACCCCGATTCGGACTTCGGCGACTGGGTCGACGGGGTCTACGGCAAGATCAACCTGGGCATCACGTGGCTGCGCTTCGGCCTGGAGTTCCCGGGCGAGGGCGTGACGTCGGACGGGCCCTACGGCTACTACGTGTCCCCGTACGACCTGGACCAGTCCGACGACGCCTACCGGTGGGTCTTCGGCGTCGACACGACCCCGTCGCGCCCGGCGGAGTTCGACCGGCGGGCGAAGTTGCTGGCCGGGTTCCAGCCGGTCTGGGACTGGGGCTTCTACAACGCGATCACCCAGCAGAAGGTGTCGTCCGAGGTGCTGGCGGACTCCGCATCCGAGGCCGGCACCCAGGTGGACGTCAACGAACTGGGCTACGACGACCTGACCCTGGTGCCCCGGGACGCCTTCTTCTGGACCCCCAGCCTGTGGGGCAAGGTGCAGTACAAGCCCCGCGCGGACATGACCCTGCGCGTCGAGGCCGAACTGGCGATGACGTACGGCTGGGTCGACCAGGTGCAGTCCTCGATGGAGGAGACCAAGTCCCGCAAGGAGTTCCTGTCGTTCGGCGGCGCGCTGGAGGCCCAGCTGGACTTCGGGCAGAACCAGGTGAAGTTCCTGGGCGGCGCGGCATCGGGCGGCAACACCCTGGGGGCATGGGGCATCCTGGACCAGCACACGCTGGCACCTCCGTCGTCGGCCTGCTACGACCTGCAGCACGCCTCGGTGTACCGCACGAAGAACATCCACCACTTCGTGTTCAACCGGGACTACCGGATCGACTCGATCCTGTTCCGGGAGGTCATCGGGTCCGTCACCAACGCCTTCTATTTCAAGCCGTCCTACGATCGCATCTTCCTGGATTCGGGCGACTGGAAGGTCGGCGGCGGGCTGTCGCTGATGGCGGCCTTCGCGTCGATCCCCGAAGGCACCCCGGGCGGCCGCCGTCCGCTGGGCGTCGAGGCCGGCCTGGACCTGTGGGCGAAGTGGGGCCGGTACATGTCGCTGCGGCTGGACGGGGCGGTGCTGTTCCCGCTGTCCGGGCTGGATGACCCGGCCATCGAGGGCTCGCCGCAGACCGCCGGCGCCATCCGCTTCCAGAGCATCGCCAGCTTCTAGATCATCCCCGGCTTCCCGTATCCGCTGCGAACGTCGGTGCTTCCAGGGCTTCGTAGGGCGGGGGCCCCGTCCCCCGCCCCGCCATCCTGCGCCGGGTCGTCGTGGCAGGGCACAGGGGCCCGGCCCTGCAGTGCGGGGCACGGTCTCGTCCCCCGTTCGCCCGCAGAAACCCTGGGATTCCGGGAAAAAGGAGAAGGGGCTAGGACTGGGTCGGCTCGCCGCCCTTGACCGGAAGGGCCTTCAGGCGGCCCACCAGGTGGCCGACGCTGGCCTTGAAGTCGTTCATTCGGTCCTCCGGCAGCCGCAGGCCGCGGGCCGCCTGCAGCGTCCGCGGGTGCACGAACCGGCCGTCCTTGGCCACCGCGAAATGCAGGTGGGGACCCGTGGACCGGCCCGTCGAGCCGACCGCGCCGATCAGCGTCCGCTTGGCGATCTTGTCGCCGACCTTCAGGCCCCGGGCGAAGGACGACAGGTGCGCGTAGTAGGTCTGCAGGCCGCCGTCGTGCTGCAGCACGATCATGTTGCCGGCCGCGCCGCGCTTGCCCATCGACACCACCTTGCCGTCGCCGACCGCGTAGACCGGCGTGCCCTTCGGGGCCGCGTAGTCCATCGCCCGGTGGGGGGTGTAGGTATGCAGGATCGGGTGCATGCGCCGCATCGTGAAGTCCGAGGAGATGCGGGTGTATTTCAGCGGGGCGCGCAGGAAGACGCGATCGGCCGAGTTGCCTTCCGCGTCGTAGTACTTCACGCGGCCGTCCGGCTGTTCCACCGCGAAGGCGGAGGCCGAGGCCATGCGGCCCTCGTAGGTGATCCCCAGCACCCGGTCGAACCGCAGGAAGCGGCCGCCCACCGACTCCTTCTCGGCGATCACGCGCAGCACGTCGCCGCGCCGGCTGTCCGTGAAGAAGTCGACCTGGGCGCCCAGCAGGTCCGTCGCGACGGGGGCCAGGGCCGGATCCGCGCCGCACCGCTCCAGGCTCTCATACAAGGATCCGCGCACGACGCACGCGAACTCGACGGTCTCCTTGTCGGTGGCGATCTCGTCGCGACGGGCGCTGTAGCCGTCCGTGTCCCGCGTGGACTGCACGAAGGTCGTCTCGTCCACGGGCAGCGTCACGGTATGCACCTGGCCGTCGGGCAGCAGCGCCGCCGTGATCTTCTGGCCCGCGCGCAGCGTCCTCATGTCCAGGTGGCGGGCCGCGGAGTTCAGGGCGGCCTGCGCGCTGGCCGGGCTGGCGCCCAGCCGGACCAGCGCCTGCGCCGGGGTCTCGCCGCGGGCCAGCGTCCCCTCGACCGTGCGGGAGGCGGGGGTCTCGGGCTGCGCGGCCGGGGCGGGCAGGTCCTGCGGCATCGCCTCGACCGGGCGCGCCAGGCGGTCGTCCAGGGTGGGCTCCGGCGATGCCTCGCCGCGGAAGAAGACGAACCAGTTCGCAACCACGATGGCGAAGACGAAGCCCGCCGTCGCCAGCAGGCTCAACCCGCCGCGGCGAGGGGGCTGCACGCCTCGCAGGTACAAAGGCTTGTCGTAGGGCACCGGACCTCCATCAACCTTGATGAATCCGTAATCCTTTCAAGGCATTCAACCCCACCCGGACCCGGGCGCAGGCGGGAATCAACAGGGTTTCCTACCACTCCGGGCAGCCCCCTGTCAACCGGTTCCCGGGAATCGGGTGTCTTGACAAGGCGGTGGAACAAGGGCATGAATTTCTTCCGGTCGTCCCGTTCACGTCGCTTCCGCTTGCCCGGGGAAGGCCAGATGTCCGGTCGCATTTCGAGGTGGTTGTTGTCCGTCCTCTTCGTCGCGTCGGCGATTGCTTGCCACAAGGAGGTCGTGGACCCCTCGGTGCCGTATTCGTGCAGCCGGGACGAGGAATGCGGCCCGGGCTACTTCTGCGAGGCCGTGGCCAGCCAGTCGTACGCCGGGGTCTGCCGTGTCGTCGGGTACTGCACGGGCGACAACCGTTGCTTGACCACGGGGCTGGCCTGCCGCGAGGGACGGTGCGTGGAGATTGCTTGCGGCTACGTGGGGGATTGCACGGGGAACGAGGTGTGCGTGCCCCGGGACGTGGCGGGCCTGGGAGAGGACGGGGGCCAGCGCGTCTGCACGGCGCGCCAGTGCTCGGAGGACGGGTCGATGCCGTGCGGCGACGGCCAGGAGTGCGTGCAGGGGATCTGCTTGGCGGTGGGCGGCCCCGTGGACGAGGCCTCCCCGGAGGACGTTCCCACGCTGGAGATCCCCGCGGAGGACACGTCGGGGGTCGAGATGGTGGCCCCGCCGCCCGACCGCACGGACTGCAAGTCCTGCAACAACTCGTCGGACTGCGGCACGGACTCCCGGTGGCAGTGCATGCCCGTCGGCGCATCCAGGCACTGCCTGCTGGAGTGCGTGGACGACGGCGACTGCCCGCCCTCGTACCTCTGCTATGCCGCCTCGACCGTCTCGAAGGTTTGCCTGCCCGTGAGCTACGACTGCGTGGCGTGCGCCTTTGACACCCCCTGCCCGGGCGGCAAGGTCGGCAACTTCGTGTCGGGCGCGTGCGAGGACGGAGCGGACCTCTGCCAGAAGTGCACGTACGACTTCGACTGCGCCGCCGGCATGCGCTGCTTCAAGACGACCGGTTCCGCGACCGGCGCCTGCGTGCCCGGGTGCTCGGATACCGTTTCCTGCAGCGACACGGCGAACTTCCAGTGCGAGGTCACCGGGAAGGGGGTTTGGCTGTGCCAGCCGAAGGACACCAGCCGGTGCGGCGGCTGCCCCGCGGCCACCCCGTACCCGTCCCCCGACGGCACGTCTTGCTACGAGTGCCTGAACAGCAGCCATTGTGCCGACGGCAAGAGCTGCGACGTTGCCGGCGGGCACGTCTGCCGGACGCCCGACGCCGAGTGCGGGCTGCTGAAGAAGTGCGCCGACGGCCAGTGCCACCAGTGCTGCGATGCGGCGGATTGCGAAGGCTTGCAGGGCGCGACCGGAACCTGCACCGACTACCGCTGCGACGGCGTCGCGGACCCCTGCGGCGGAGCCTGCATGTCGCCGTACCCGGTCTGCGCCGTGCTCAACGGCGTGTCGCAGTGCGTGCAGTGCGCGCAGGACGCCGACTGCGCCGTCCTGGACCCGGCCTGCACGTGCACCGGCGACCCGACCTACACCTGCCTGTTCACCGATGGCAACGTGTGCGCGCCCTCGACGTGCCCGGCGCTCTGTGCGTCGGACGCCGACTGCCCGCCGGGACCGTCCGGCGAGACCCTGCTGTGCAGCGGCACGATGGACGGATTCTGCTACGACCCGAATGGCAAGTGCGACGGCATGACCTCCTGCTGCCCAGCGGGTTCCAGTTGCTTCGACCTGCTGTCGGCCCTTTATGGCGGCATGGGCGGCATGCCCGGCATGGGCACCGGCACGCCCGGCAGCGGCATGGCGTCCTGCACCTGCGACGAACAGCACCCTTGCCTGGGCGGCAGGCCCTGCACCGCGACCGATGTCTTCTGCGTCCTCCCGATGATCGGCGACATGATCTGCCCTGGCGGCGTCAAGCCCGCGACCATGCCCGGCAGTGTCTGCATCGACCTCATGGAAATGGTCTCCGGCATAACGGGTGGTATCTGACCCGAACCGCCCCGCCCGGCCGCTTCCCCCCTCGCTCCGGGCCCGCGGAATCCTGCGCAGACCGGGGGCCTCCGAAAAAAGAACGGCGGACAGTTGAATCGTTGACATCGATTCCATTACAATCCCCGAGGCCAGTTTCCTGGCAAGGGGACCTCAAGGAGTGGAACCATGAAGAATCTGTGGGTTCTGACGGTGGCGATGGTCGTCGCCGGCTCGTTCGTCGCCTGCGGCGGCGACGACGGCAAGTCCTGCCAGATCAGCTCGGACTGTCCGGTCGGCCAGGTCTGCCAGCAGGACAAGTGCGAGAAGGTCATCTGTTCGGGCCCCGGCGACTGCCTGGTGACCGAGACCTGCGTGCCCGGCAACTGGCTGCCGCAGAACGACGCCGCGAACAAGTACTGCACGGCCATCCAGTGCACGACCGACGGGACGCTGGCCTGCACCGGCGACAAGGTCTGCCAGGACGGCTTCTGCGTCATCGGCAGCACTCCCACCGACGTGATCGAGACGTCGGGTGACGCCGAGGCGGACGTCGATCGCGAGACGGTCGAGGAAACCGGCACGACCGACAACGGCACAGACACCGTGACCCCGCCGCCCGACCGCGTGGACTGCAAGTCCTGCAACGACGCGTCGGATTGCGGCACGGACACCCGGTGGAAGTGCCTGCCCGTCGGCGCGGCCAAGCACTGCCTGCTGGAGTGCGTGGACGACGGCGACTGCCTGCCGTCCTACATCTGCTACGCCTCCTCGACGGTTCTGAAGTCCTGCCTGCCCGTGGCGTTCAACTGCGTCGCGTGCTCGTTCGACACCCCCTGCGAGGCCGGCAAGGTCTGCAACTTCCAGTCGGGCAACTGCGAGGACGGCGCGGGCCTGTGCCAGAAGTGCACCTACGACTACAACTGCGCGACAGGCATGCGCTGCTTCAAGACGGCCGGCACCGCGACGGGCGCCTGCGTGCCCGAGTGCTCGGATGCCGCGCCCTGCGCCGACACCACGAACTTCACCTGCGGCGTCAACGAGAAGGGCGTCCAGATGTGCCAGCCGAAGGACGCCAACCAGTGCGGCGGCTGCCCGACGGCCACCCCGTTCCCGTCGCCCGACGGCACGGCGTGCTACGAGTGCCTGAACAGCAGCCACTGCTCCGACGGGAAGGTCTGCAACACCGCGACGCACGCCTGCGAAAAGTCCGGCGACGACTGCAGCGAAGGCCTGCACAAGTGCGCGGACGGCAACTGCCACCAGTGCTGCGAGGCGGCGGATTGCGCGGGCCTCGAGGACGCGGTCGGCACGTGCACCAACTACAAGTGCGACGGCGCCGTGGACGCCTGCGGCAACTCCTGCGTGTCCCCGTACCCGATCTGCGCCGTGATCAACGGCGTCGCGCAGTGCGTGCAGTGCTCCCAGGACAGCGACTGCGCCGCCATCGACCCGGCCTGCACCTGCACCGGCGACCCGACGTACACCTGCCTGCAGTCCGACGGCAACGTCTGCGCGGGCTCGTCCTGCGCCGCGGTGTGTGCCACCGACGCCGACTGCCCGCCCGGGTCGTCCGGCGAGACCCTGCTGTGCAGCGGCTCCGTGGGCGGCTTCTGCTACAACCCGAATGGCACCTGCGACGGCAGCACCGCCTGCTGCCCCGCCGGCACCACCTGCTTCGACATGCTGTCGGCCCTGATGGGCGGCATGGGCGGCATGCCCGGCATGGGGACCGGCATCCCCGGGTCCGGCATGGCGGCCTGCACCTGCGACGACCAGCACGCGTGCCTGGGCAGCAAGCCCTGTACCTCCACCGACGGGCTGTGCGCCATCCCGATGATCGGCGACCTGTTCTGCCCCGGCGGTGTCAAGCCCACGACGATCCCGGACAAGGTCTGCATCGACATCATGGAACTGCTGGGCGGCATCCTCGGCGGCATCTGATCCCGCGAACGACGCCCGGCCGGGCCGCCGCGGTCCGGCCGGGCGAACCCTTTCCCCTCATTTCTCCCATCCGGGGCCGGTGTGCGAAGCCGGGGGACGGGCGTCCAGCGCAGCGAGGAAGGCGCGGACGTCCGTGCTGCGTTGCATCCTCCAGGGTAGCGGGCGAGGTTCGAGTTGCGGCAGATCCACGCGGACCCTATCGATCCAGCAGGTGACCCATGCGCTTCTTCTTCGTCTCCAGGTACCGGCGGTTCTTCTCGTGGCGCGGCTCGATGACCAGGGGCACCCGCTCCACGACCTCCAGCCCGTACCCCGCGATCCCCACGATCTTCTTCGGGTTGTTCGTCAGCAGCCGCATCTTCCGCACGCCCAGGTGCGCCAGGACCTGGGCCCCGATGCCGTAGTCCCGCAGGTCCGGGTCGAACCCCAGGTGCGTGTTCGCCTCGACCGTGTCCAGGCCCTCGTCCTGCAGCGCGTAGGCACGGATCTTGTTCAGGATCCCGATGCCCCGCCCCTCCTGCCGCAGGTACAACAGCACGCCGCCCGCCGCCCCGATCCGCTCCAGCGCCGCCTGGAGCTGCGGCCCGCAGTCGCACCGCAGCGAGTGGAAGACGTCCCCGGTCAGGCACTCGCTGTGCACCCGCACCAGCACCGGGCGGTCGGGCGTCACCTCGCCCTTCACCATCGCCAGGTGGGCCGTCGCCGCCAGCGAGTCCTCGTAGATCAGGCACGTGAACGGGCCGTGCGCCGTGTTCACCGTCGTGCGCCCCACCTGCCGCACCAGCAGTTCCTTCCGGTACCGGTACGCGATCAGGTCCGCTACGCTGATGACCGGGATGCCCTGCGCGGCGCCCAGTTCGCGCAGCGCGTCCATGCGCGCCGGTTCGCCCGCGTCGTCCAGCACCTGGCAGACCACCGACGCCGGCTTCAGCCCCGCCAGTCGCGCCAGGTCCACCGCCGCCTCGGTCTGCCCGGCCCGCTTCAGCACGCCGCCCGGCACCGCCTTCAGCGGGAACACATGGCCCGGGACCACGAAGTCGTCCATCACCCCGTCGTCCTTCAGCAGCGCCTCCACGGTCCGGGCGCGGTCGAACGCCGAGATCCCCGTCGTCGTGCCCACCCTCGCGTCCACCGAGACGGTGAACGCCGTCCCGAAGTGGGCCGTGTTCCGGGAGGCCATCATCGGGATGCCCAGCCGGTCGATGGACTCCGGGCTCATCGCCACGCAGACCAGCCCGCTGGCGATCTTCGTGATCCGGTTGATCGCGTCCGGCGTCGCCATCTCGGCCGCCAGCGCGATGTCGCCCTCGTTCTCCCGGTCCTGGTCGTCGACGATGATGACCATGCGCCCCATCCGGAACGCCTCGAGAGCCTCGTCGATGGAAGCGCATCCCTGTCGCGGTACCATGCCCCGTCCTCCCGGCGCCCCCGGGCGCCTGCCCCGTCGATGGCCGGGGCGCCGGATTGTACATCACCCCGTTCCGCTCCGCCTCGGGGTCCCGATCCCCGTCGCCCCGGGCGCCCGTCATTCCCTTGGGTTGCCTTCGTCCACCGCCTGGAGTACCATCCCACGGCCCATTGGCCGGAGGAGCGGGGGGCGTATGCTTGCAGGTCTTCGGAAACATTCGCGTTCTGTCATCATCTACGTCCTGTTCGGGATCATCATCGTCGTGTTCGTGTTCACCTTCAACATGGGGAGCACGGACATCGGGTGTCCCGGCCAGGGGGCGCGGGTCTCGGACTCGTCCCTGGTGCAGGTCGGGCCCCACGTCGTCGACGGCTCGATGCTGGCGATGGGCATGGCACTGTCCGCCGACGCCCCGCCGCCCTCGCTGGGGCTGGACTACAAGGCCTACCAGGCCGAGATGGTCTACCGCTCCACGCGGTTCGCGCGGCTGCGCGGCGACATGAAATACTCGCCGTACATCCCGGACCCCCGGTCCGTCTCCGAACTGAAGGTCCGCAAGGTGGCCGACGACCTGGCCGAGACGCTGCTGGTGTCGGACGAGGCCGAGCGGCAGGGCCTGCGGGCGTCCCCGGACGAGATCCGCGCCCGGATCGTGGCCGACTTCACGGACCCGTCCACCCGGCAGTTCCGCAAGAAGTCGTACGAGAACTACGTGCGGTACAGCCTGCGCACGTCGCTGGCCCGGTTCGAGGACTTCGTCGGCCGCGAGATCCTGCGCGAGAAGATGATCGACCTGGTCACGGCCGGCGTCACCGTCTCGGATCGCGAGGCGCGCTACGTGGCGTCCCAGCGCAAGGCGTCGCGGACGTACGACTACCTCGAGGTGGACCCCACGGTGCTGGTCGACGTGCTGAAGCCGGCGCCTCAGGAGACTGCGACGTGGCTGGCCGCCAACACGGACGCCGCGAAGAAGTATTTCGACGATCACAAGGTCGACTACCAGCGCGACGAGGCCTACGACTACTCGCTGATCCGCGTGAACGCCCCGTCCAGGCGCATCATGGCCTCCATCGACGACCCCGAGATGCAGGCCAACCTGAAGAAGGCGCGCGACGAGGCGAAGCAGAAGGCGAACGAGATCGCCGCCGCGCTGAAGGACAAGAACGGCGACGCGCTGATCGCGGCCTTCGCCGAGAAGGCGACCGCCGGCTCGGACGACCCGGTCACGAAGGATCGGGGGGGGCGCGTGGAAGCCGCGCTGCCCGCCCAGGCGATCGCGTCCCTGGCCGACCCTGCCGTGGCCGCGCAGATCCCGCGCCTGGTGCCGCGCACCCTGTCCGGCGTCATCGAGGGCGACCAGGGCTTCTTCCTGGCCATCCTGCACGGCATCCAGCCGAAGGAGGAGCGTTCCTTCGAGCAGGTCGCCGAGCAGGTGGCGGCCACGATGATCGGCCGCGAGCGCGCGAAGGAGCGCGCGGCCGCGCTGGCGAACGACGTGCTGGCCCGCATGCAGGCGGACGTCGCGAAGCCGCTGGCGGACATCGCCGCCGAAGTGAACGCGGCGACCCCGGGGGCGACCCCCGTGCAGTTCGGCGAGACCGGCGCCATCCCCCAGGTGCCCGCGTCGCTGGCGGCGCTGGCCGACTACGCTCCCGGCACGCTGCCCGGCCTGGGCGAGTCGCCCGACCTGGCCAAGGCCGTGGAGGCCCTGACCCCCGAGAAGCCGGTGACGGCGCAGGCGTTCCCCGTGACCGGGACCGACCGGCAGGTCGTGGTGCGCCTGAAGGCCGCCTCCGCCGCCGAGGCCCCGTCCGCCGAGGAGATCGAGGCCGCCAGGGCCGAGTTCCTGCCGCTGAAGAAGCAGGGCTACTGGCGCGAGTGGTACAACGGCCTGCGGAACAAGGCGATCGCCGAGGGCCGCCTGGTCGAGAAGGAGCCGCTGCAGGCGATGATCCGCGACGAGGCGAAGGCCCGCGAGGACGCCATGATGCAGCAGTTGACCGGCGGCAAGGGCCCGAAGGCGAAGCCCGCAGCCCCGGCGAACGACGTCGAGTAGCCCTTTCCTCCTTGATTCCTTCTCCCCTTTCGGACAGGATTCCCCGGGCCCGGGGCCGGGAAGGACCCGCAACGGGCGCAGGCACAGGCTGGAGGCGGCCATGGCGAAGGTGTTGATCAACGAGCCCATCGCTCCCGACGTGTTCCGGATGGTGGTCGAAGCCCCGGACGTGACCCGGTACCGCAAGGCCGGGCAGTTCGTGATCGTCCGGCCCGCGGCCGGCCGGGAGCGCATCCCCCTGACCATCGCGGATGCGGACCCGAAGGCGGGCACGATCACCCTCATCTACCAGGTGGTGGGAAGGACCACCGCCGAGATGAGCCTGATCGAGGCCGGCGCGCAGTTGAACGACATCGCGGGCCCGCTGGGCCAGCCGACCCACATCGAGAAGGTCGGCACCGTCGTGATGGTCGGCGGCGGCATCGGCGTCGCGCCGTCCCACCCGATCGCGCAGGCCATGAAGGCGGCCGGCAACCGCGTGATCACGATCATGGGCGCGCGGCGCAAGGACCTCGTCATCATGGAACCCGAGATGCGGGCGGCCAGCGACGAGGTGATCGTGATGACCGACGACGGGTCCTGCGGCGAGAAGGGCTTCGTGACCGACGCCCTGAAGCGCCTGCTGGACGGCGGCGTGAAGGTGGACCTGGTCGTCGCGATCGGCCCGCCGATCATGATGAAGATGGTCTCGCTGCTGACGAAGGGCTACGGCGTGCACACGCTGGTCAGCCTGAACACGATCATGGTCGACGGCACCGGGATGTGCGGCGGCTGCCGCGTCACGGTGGGCGGCGAGACCCGGTTCGTCTGCGTGGACGGGCCCGAGTTCGACGGGCACCTGGTGGACTTCGACGAGATGATGCGGCGCCAGCGCACGTACGTGACGGCCGAGAAGGCCTCCTACGACGCGTTCAAGGCGCAGCACGCCTGCCGGCTGGAGAAGGCCGCGAAGGAGGCCCACCATGGCTGAACCCCTGACGAACAGGCAGCGCCTGCAGATCCCGCCGACGCCGATGGCCGAGCAGTCGCCGCAGGAGCGGCGCCGCAACATCCGCGAGGTGCCGCTGGGCTACACGCCGGAACAGGCGATGGCCGAGGCGCAGCGCTGCCTGATGTGCAAGAACCCGCCCTGCGTGGCGGGCTGCCCGGTGTCGGTGGACATCCCGGGGTTCATCCGGCTGGTGGCGGAGGGGAAGTTCCACGAGGCCGCCGTGAAGATCAAGGAGACCAACTGCCTGCCCGCCGTCTGCGGACGCGTCTGCCCGCAGGAGGACCAGTGCCAGGTGGTCTGCATGGTCGCCAAGGCCCAGAAGGACACCGCGAAGAGCCTGCAGATCGGCAAGCTGGAGCGCTTCGTGGCGGACTGGGACATGGCGAACCACCCGGACGCCGACTACCCGGCGGTGGCCTCGTCCGGCCACAAGGTCGCCATCGTCGGCGCCGGTCCCGCGGGCCTGACCTGCGCGGGCGACCTGCTGGCGATGGGGCACCACGTGACGATGTACGAGGCCCTGCACCGGGCCGGCGGCGTGCTGGTCTACGGCATCCCCGAGTTCCGGCTGCCGAAGGCGATCGTCGATCGCGAGGTCGAGACGCTGGTCCAGCGCGGCCTGCACCTGGAACTGAACGTCGCGGTGGGCAAGTCCAAGGGCGTCCAGGACCTGTTCGACGAGGGCTTCGAGGCCGTCTTCGTGGCGACCGGCGCGGGCCTTCCGATGTTCAAGAAGATCCCCGGCGAGAACCTGCTGGGCGTGTACTCGGCCAACGAGTACCTGACCCGCGCGAACCTGATGGACGCGTACGGCTTCCCGGAGCGGTCGGACACGCCGATCCTGCGCGGGAAGCACGTGGTCGTGTTCGGTGGCGGCAACGTGGCGATGGACTCCGCCCGGACCGCGCTGCGACTGGGCGCCGAGACGTCCACGATCCTGTACCGCCGGTCCGAGGTCGAGATGCCGGCCCGGATCGAGGAGATCCACCACGCCCAGCAGGAGGGCGTCGAGTTCCGGCTGCTGCAGGACTCCATCGAGATCCTGGGCGACGAGAATTCCTGGGTGACGGGCGTGAAGTGCCTGCGCATGGAACTGGGCGAGCCCGACGCGTCCGGCCGGCGCCGCCCGGTGCCCGTCCCCGGCAGCGAGTTCGTGATCCCGGCGGACGTGGTCGTCGTCGCGATCGGCAACGGCCCGAACCCGCTGGTGCCGCGCTCCACGCCGCAGATCCAGACGAACAAGTGGGGCAACATCACGGCCGACAAGGAGACCGGCAAGACGACGATGAAGGGTGTCTGGGCCGGCGGCGACATCGTGCTGGGTGCCGCGACCGTCATCCTGGCGATGGGCGAGGGACGCAAGGCCGCGAAGTCCATCCACGAGTACCTCGCCACCGGCACCTGGTAGTCCGTCCCCCCCCGCGTTCGTCCGCCCTTGCTTCCCCCGGCCGCATCCCGTAGCCTGCAAGTCGGTGCGCGCGGCGCACGGAGGGGGCATGGAGTTCGTCGCCGGGATCCTGTGCTTCGGGCTGGCCGGCGGGTGGGCGGCGGTGGCCGTGCGCCGGGGCGGCCGGGTGCGGGACGCGGCGCTGTGGGGCGCCCTGGCGCTGCAACTGGTCGTGCTGTTCACGCTGGGGCTCGACTGGGGGTACTCCTGGGTCGAGGCGACGGCGCTGGACCTGGCGCTGGAGAAGAACCCCTTCATCGCGGTGCCGCACGCGCTGGCGATGCTGTGCCTGGTCGGCCTGCTGCGCTGGGGCATCCGCTTCGCGCCGTGGGCGGCCCTGCTGTCCGCGTTGCAGACGTTCCTGTTCATCCCGATCCTGCTGTCGGTGGAGAGGAAGACCTCGATGTCGTTCCTGGCCGCGGCGCCCATGGTCGCGATGTTCGCCGCCAGCGCGGCCTCGTTCCTGTTCCTGCCGGCCGCGTGCGGGCTGATCCCCCACCCCGGGTCGCGCTGGCACCGCATCGCGTTCGGGCCGCGGGCCGGCCTGATTGCCGCGATTGCGGGGCTGAGGGACCTGGGCCTGGACGTCCGCGCCCCCGACTCGCTGTTCGAGTCCGGGGCGGCCTCGGGTCGCGTCGGGGGCGCGGGGATCGAGGTGTCCACCGTGCCCGCGCTGTTCCCGCCGGCGTACGGACTTCGAGTGCGGGTGCGGTCTCCCGGAGGCGTGCCGGGGCCGGTGCCGCCGGTGCCCGGCTTCGCCCCGCGCGAGCGGGTCCACGTGGTGGACGGGCTGCTGGAGTACGAGGGGTGGACCCCGGCCGCGTTCAGCGTGGAGGGCGACCGGCTAAAGGCGTTCCTGCTGGAGTCCGCGCGGCCCTGACTCCGGGCCGCACCTGGCCCGCTGGGCGGGGGCCCCGTCCCCCGCCTCTTCGTGCCCGCCACGATCGCCGGTGTCGCCTGGGCGAGCGTCAGCGGCCAGGGTCCGTGCCGCGCAAGCCCGGCCACGCCGCGGAAGGTCGGCCTGCCGGCTGTAGGGCGGGGGCCCCGTCCCCCGCCTTCCTTCCGCCGCCTACGGCTCCGTGCCCGGGCGAGCCGCAAGGTGCCCCTGGGCGACCAGGATCCGCAGGAACATCGCCAGCCGCAGCCGCAGGTCGGGCGCGTCGCCGAAGCGCCGGGACAGGATGGCCGCCATCTCCTCGCCGGTGCGCCGGTCGTCGCACAGGTCCCACGCGGCCGATCCCAGTTCGTCCAGGGTGATCGAGAAGTTCGGGCGTCGCAGCCGCGGCAGCAGCCAGCGGCGCAGGATCGGCCCGTCGAACCGGGGCACCTGCAGGGCCACCCGACCGTCCGGGGTGTGCTGGAAGGCGCGCTGCGGCGCGAACCGGCTGGACAGCAGCGCGCCGACCCAGCCTGGAACGGCGTCGGCGGTCCGCGGAGGTTCCTCGTCGGGGGCTCGGTCGTCGTCGGGCATGCGGGGCCTCCAGCAGACCACCCCTTGTAGCATGGAAGCGCACCCGCCAGGAGGTCCGGTTGCGCGCCCCCCGCGGCCCGTGTCATGATGCGTCGGTCCTGCCGAGGAGCATCGATGGCCGCTCGCAAGAAGGCGTCCCGGGATTCGTCCCCGTACGGGCTGGCGGCGGCCTGGATCGACCAGGCGTCCGAGACGGTCGTCGCCCTGCAGGGCGAACTGGTGCGCCGCAACGCGGTGGGACCCGCCAGCGGCGGCCCCGGCGAGCAGGAGAAGGCCGACTTCGTCGAGGCCTGGATGACCTCCCAGGGCTTCCCGTCGGTGCGCCGCCTGACCGCGATGGACAACGGGGTGCCGCGCCCCAACCTCGCCTGCGTGCTGCCGGGCCGGGACCGCTCCCGCCGGCTGTGGATCATGTCGCACCTGGACGTGGTCCCGCCCGGCGACGCCTCCCTGTGGAAGAGCGACCCGTTCTCGCTGCGGGTGGAGGGCGACAAGCTGGTCGGTCGCGGCGTCGAGGACAACCACCAGGGCATCGTGTGTTCGCTGCTGGCGGCGAAGGCGCTGCTGGCGAACGGCCTTGCGCCGGAGTGCGATGTCGGCCTGCTGTTCGTGGCGGACGAGGAGACGGGCAGCGTGCACGGCATCCGGTGGCTGCTGGACCGCCACCGCGACCTGTTCGGCGGAAACGACGCCTTCCTGGTCCCCGATGCCGGCAACGAGGACGGCTCGCTGGTCGAGGTGGCCGAGAAGTCCATCCTGTGGCTGCGACTGAGGACGGTCGGCAAGCAGGTCCACGCCAGCACGCCGCACCTGGGCCGCAACGCGATGACCGCAGGTTCGCACCTGGTCGTGAAGCTGGCCGACCTGTACGCGCGGTTCGACCTCCGGGACCCGCTGTTCGACCCGCCCATGTCGACCTTCGAGCCGACCCGGCGCGAGCCCAACGTCCCGAACGTCAACACGATCCCGGGCGAGGACGTGTTCTTCCTGGACTGCCGCATCCTGCCGACGGTATCGGTCGAGGCCGTGCAGTTGGCGGTGCGCGAGATCGCCCGCGAGGTGGCGACCCACCACCGCGTCGTGATCCACGTGGACGTCGTCCAGCGCGAGGACGCCGCCCCCGCCACGCCGCCCTCGGCCGACCTGGTCCAGCGCCTGGTGCGGTCGGTCCGCAAGGTCTACAACGTCGATGCCCGTCCGAAGGGGATCGGGGGCGGGACGGTGGCGGCCTACCTGCGCCGCAACGCGTGGCCGGTCGTCGTCTGGTCCCGGCAGGACGAGACGGCGCACCAGCCGAACGAGTACGTGTGGATCCCGAACCTGGTCGGCGACGCGAAGGTGTTCGCGGACCTGATGCTCGGCGAGCCCCCGGCGTCCGCGCCCGCCGATGCCTCCTGACCGGTCGTTCCCGCGGCCGCCCGGCGGCGGCCGACGCTCGCTGCCTGGAGGTGCCATGGATCTCGACAAGCTGCAATCCGCGGTTCGCGACGCCGGCCTCGACGGCTGGCTGTTCTGCGACTTCCACAACCGGGACGCGCTGGCGTACCGCATCCTGGGGATGGACTTCGGCAAGTTCACGTCCCGTCGCTGGTTCTACCTGGTGCCGGCCGCGGGCGATCCCGTCCGGCTGGTCAGCCGGGTCGAGCCGTCGCGGCTGGACGCCCTGCCCGGCGAGAAGCGCCTGTACCTGTCGTGGGGCGACCTGCAGGGCGCGTTGAAGATCCTGGTGGGTGGCCGGCGGGTGGCGATGCAGTGGTCCCCGGACGACGCCATTCCCTATGTCAGCACCGTGGACGGCGGGATGATCGACCTGGTCCGCTCGGCGGGCGCGACGGTCGTGTCCTCGGCGGACCTGGTGCAGGTCTTCGAGGCGGTGATCGACGAGGCCGGCTACCGGTCCCACCTCGACGCCGGAACCCGGGTCCACGCGATCAAGGACGAGGCCTTCGCGCTGATCCGGGACGCGCTGGCCTCGGGCCGCGAGGTGACCGAGTACGACGTGCAGCAGTTCATCGTCCGGCGCTTCGACGAGTCCGGCATGACCTGCCACCGCGAGTGGCCGATCGTCGGCGTCAATGACCACCCGGCCGACCCGCACTTCGAGCCGACCCCGCAAAACGCCCGCGTGATCCGGCGCGGCGACACCATCCTGATCGACCTGTGGGCCGTGGACAAGGCACCCGGCAGCATCTGGCACGACATCACGTGGTGCGGGTACGCCGGCACGGAACCGCCGGAGAAGTACGTCCGGATCTTCAACGTGGTTCGGGACGCGCGCGACGCGGCGGTGGACTTCGCCCGGAAGCGCTTCGCAGAGGGCACCGGCTGCGCCGGGTGGGAGGTGGACGACGCCTGCCGCGCCGTGGTGAAGGCCGCGGGCTTCGGCGACTTCTTCATCCACCGGACCGGCCACTCGATCGGCACCGCGGTGCACGGCAACGGCGTGAACATCGACAACCTGGAGACGCGAGACCTGCGCCGCCTGGTCCCCGGGATCTGCTTCAGCGTGGAACCGGGCATCTACCTGCCCGGCGAGATGGCGGTGCGCAGCGAGATCGACGTGTTCGTGACGCACGACGGGCAGGTCGAGGTCACCGGCCCCGCCCAGCGCGACCTGGTCCTCTTGTAGGGCGGGGGCCCCGTCCCCCGCCATCGTACGGGAGGGGCCCCGTCCTCCCCCCGCCTGCCCGGCTAGTCCTTCACGGCCTTCCGCAGCCGCCACGGCATCTTCAGCGACTCCCAGAAGATCCCGCCCGCCAGCTTCGATTCGCCCCGCGTCCGATCGGGGAACGTGATCGGCACCTCGCGGATCCGCAGGCCCAGCCGGTGCGCCCGGTAGTTCATCTCCATCTGGAACGCGTAGCCGGCCGCGCCCACCTTCCGGAGGTCGATCGCCTCCAGCGTCTCCCGCCGCCACGCCTTGAAGCCGCCGGTCAGGTCGATCACCCTCATCCCGAGGATCGTGCGCGCGTAGAGGTTTCCGCCCATGCTGAGGATCTTGCGCTTCAGCGGCCAGGACTCGGTCTCCCCGCCCTTCACGTAGCGGCTGCCGATGACCAGGTCGGCCTCCTGCAGCGCGCTCAGCAGCGACGGCAGGTAGCTGGGCTGGTGGCTGAAGTCGCAGTCCATCTGCACGATGATGTCGTAGCCGTTCTGGAGGCACCACGAGAAGCCCGCCACGTACGCCCGGCCCAGCCCCTCCTTGCCCTGGCGGGACAGCAGGTGGACCCGCGGGTCCGCCCCGGCCATCTGCTGCACGATGGCGCCGGTGCCGTCCGGGCTGTTGTCGTCCACCACCAGCACGTCGGCGGCGGGCAGGACCTCGTGGATGGCCGGCACGATCAGGCCGACGTTCTCGGCCTCGTTGTAGGTCGGGATGACGATGACGACGCGCCTGACCGACATGATCGGGTCTCCGTTCCGGACGCGCCCATCCTGCCACGCCCGGGACGGCCGGTAAAGCGAAGGTTCGGGCCGGCGCGTCAACGCCGGCGGTTTCTTGACAGCCCTGCAACAAAGGCCTTACCGTCGGTCAGCCTGGAGGTACGGCATGCGGGTTCCTCGCATCCCGGGAACGATCGGGATCCTCGTCGCGGCGATTCTGCTGGCGGCGCCCGCCGCGGCCCGGGACAACGGGGCGCCGCCGCGGGCCCTGGCCATGGGCGACGCGGTGCACGCGATCGGGATGGGCACGTCGGGCCTGTACTTCAACCCGGCGACGATGTCCCAGACGATGGCGTACGCCATCGACGTCGGCTACGGCTACCGATCCTGGACCAACGGGCACAACGTGCATCTGGCGTTCGTGGATTCCAAGACCAACCCCGACGTGGCCGGCGGCTCGGGCTACACCTACACGTACGCCAAGAAGAACGACATCAAGACCCAGATCCACGACATTCGTTTCGCCGCGTCCTCGCAGTACCGGACCGGCAGCTTCATGCTCTGCTACGGCGCGGGCCTGCGCACGTTCCAGTTGAAGCAGGACGGCCCGACCGGCATCCCGTCGCTGGGCGACTGGATGTGGGACATGGACATCGGCGTGCTGCTGGGGGTAAGCGACCTGTTCTACATCGGGGTCAGCGCGCTGAACGTCATCGGGAAATCCCGCGCGGACCGGTCGCTGCGCATCTCCAAGCAGAGCACCGCGACCAACCTGTTCGCGCCGCGCTCCTTCGCCACGTCGATCGGGTTCTCCTATTCCATCCTGAACGTCGGCCTTGGAATGGACATCGACCTGCAGTCCAAGGGCGAGAACAAGGCCACGATCAACGGCCCGTTGGTGGGCCTGGAACTGACGCTGGCCCAGATGATCGCGCTGCGGGCGGGGTTCGCGTGGGACCGGGTCGGCACCGGCGTCGTGCGGGATGGCCACCAGCAGATGCGGATATCTGCCGGACTGGGCTACGTTTCCCAGTACGTCGGCGTCGACCTGGGGTACGCCCACGACGTGACCCACGCGTCCGACTGGAACATCGAGGCATCCCTCCGGGTGTTCTTGCCTTGAAACCGGGAGTTACCGTACACTACCCGCAGCGCATCTCCTGCGCCCGGAGGCAGCCATGAACGTCCGCAAACTGCTTTGCTCCCCCCTGCTGGTCGTCGCGGTCGGCGTCCTCTTCGCCTGCGGCGGCGGCAGCAGCAAGAAGGACGAGGGGCCCGGGGACGAAAGCTCCGAACTGGAAACCATCACGCCCGACATCCCCGAGGAGGGGGTGACCGACGTGCCCGTCGACGACGGGACGGTCGACCCGGACGCCCGGGACGTCCAGCCGACGGACAACCCCGTCACCGACGAGGTCGCGGGCGACAACCCTCCCGTCGAACTGCCGGGCGAACTGCCGGGCGACGCGACGGGCGAGGTACCCCCGGACGCGGATCAGGAGGTCGAGCAGCCCCTGTGCCCGTGCGACGAGACCATCCAGGACGCCGAGGTCTGCGTTCAGGGCGCCGGCTGCGCGAAGACGGAGTACAAGTCCGACCGTTGCGCCAAGTGCGCGCTGTGCGCGGACGGCCCGGGCTGCAAGGGATGCACCGGCACCCGGACCGATTGCACCGACGTGCCCAAGCCGAACTACTTCAGCTGGAAGGGCACCTGCGACATCTGCCCGTGCGACACCCAGGACGAGTGCGATGCCATCCCCTACCCGGACTGCGGCAAGGTGTGCGCCGAGAAGGGCGGTGTCTACACGGAATACACGGACGTCTGCGCGATGAAGGCCGACTTCTGCTGCGCGGTCGACTACGCCGACAGCATCTACAACTTCGGCGCCTGCCCCAAGCCGGTGTGCGAGCCGTGCCTGGGCCAGGAGGAGAACCCGGTGTGCGGGTCCGACGGCAAGACCTACGCCAACCAGTGCTCGCTGGTCAACTGCGGCGGCGGCGCCACGCGGGCCTGCTTCGGCGCCTGCGCGGGCCGGGACTTCTGCCCGGCATGCCCCACGACGTGCGCGCCGGTCTGCGGCGACGACAACGTGACCTACGCCAACGAGTGCGCGGCCACGACGTGCGGCACCAAGGGCAAACTGGTCGCCTACGAGGGCGTCTGCTGCCCCGAGTGCGACGACCAGCCGATGGTCGAGGTCTGCGCGACGAACGGCAATGCCTACCCGAACCAGTGCTACGCGCTGTGCCACGGCGCGACGCCGTGTCCCCCGAAGACGGCCGGCTCGGAGGTCTGCGGCCTGGACGGCAAGACCTGGGACAACACCTGCTGGTCCACTTGCAAGGCGGGCGGCTACCTGCACGAAGGCGCCTGCACCCGGCTGTGCGAGCAGTGCCCGGCGACCTACACCCCGGTCTGCGCCACCAACCCCCAGGGGGCTGCGCAGACCTACGCCAGCGAGTGCTTCAAGCTGTGCCTGGAAGGCACCGGCACCAGCACGTCCGGCGTCTGCGCGTCGTGTACGGCCCAGTGTTCGAACGCGACTCCCGAGACGGTCTGCGGCAGCGACGGCATCACCTACCCGAACCGCTGCATCCCCGAGAAGTGCCTGCTGATCCCCGTCGCCCACGCCAACGGCTGCTGACGGCCCCCTCTCCCCGGCCGCCCCGGACAGCCTCTTCGGGGACCAGAGGCGCTTCGTGAGACTGCGTTTCGTCATCGGTTCCCTGCTGCTGGCCGCTGCCTGCGGGAAGGCCGAACCGGCCCGGGACCCGGGCGGGTCCGGGCCGCGGGTCGTTTCGCTGCTGCCCAACGCCACCGAGATCCTGTTCGCGCTGGGGGCCGGTCCCAGCGTGGTCGGGGCGACCCGGTACTGCAACCGCCCCGATGCGGCGAAGGCCGTCCCGCGCGTGGGCGGCATCCTCGACGTCTCGCTGGAGGCCGTGCTGGCCTGCCGGCCGGACGTCGTGGTGGGGTCCCCGGCCGTGCTGAAGGGGCGGCTGGCCGACGTGCTGCAGCCGGCCGGTGCACGGCTGGTGCCGGTGTGGTTCGAGACCGCCGCCGACGTCGAGCCCGGCATCCGGGCGATCGGGGAGGCGGTGGGCCGCGTATCCGAGGCCGCGGCGCTGGGGGCGTCCTACCGGGCCGACCTCCTGGCCCTGCAGGGCCGGGCGCGCCGCGAGCCCCCGGTCTCGGTGCTGATGGTGGTCGGCCGCAGCCCGCTGGTCGTGGCGTCCCGGGCCTCCTACCTCGGGGACCTGCTGGACCGGATGGGGGTGCGCAACGTCGCCGGATCGGACTCGGTGTCGTACCCCACCTGGTCCCTGGAACAGGCCATCCGGTCCGCCCCGGACGTCATCGTCGACGGCGCGGTCGAGGCCGGCGACCTGCAGGCACTGCTGGCGGACGCGGGCCTGTCGGCCGCCCTGGAGGGGCGGGTGGTGCGCCTGCGCGACGACGCGCTGCTGCGCCCGGGTCCCGGGACCGGCCGGGCGGCGCTGGCCCTGGCCGACGAGGTCCTGCGCGTGGTAGATCGCCAGTCCCGGTGACGCGTCACCCGGGATGCGGAGGGGATGCGAGGTGGGCCTGGTCACGCGTCGCGGCGTCCCGGCGTTCCTGGCGGGCCTGCTGGTCCTGCTGGCGGGGGCGATGCTGCTGTCGCTGGTCCTGGGCGCCACCCCGCTGGACCTCGCCGGCGCCCTGTCCGGGGACGCCCCGGCCGACCGGCTGGTCCTCCTGCGCGAACGCCTGCCGCGCACCGCCCTGGCGGCCATCGTCGGCGCCTCCCTGTCCGCCGCGGGCCTCGTGTTCCAGGCGGTGCTGTCCAACCCCCTCGCGGACCCCTACATCATCGGCGTGGCCGGCGGCGCGGCCCTGGGCGGATCGCTGGCCGTCGTTCTGCCCGGCCTGGCCCTGCTGGGCCAGGCGGGCGTGTCCGCGGCGGCCTTCGCGGGCGGCCTGGCCGCCGTCGCGCTGACCTGGCGCCTGTCGCGCGACCGGCGCGGCCGCATGCGCGCCTACGAGGTCCTGCTGGTCGGCGTCGTGTTCAACACCTTCGCGTCGGCCGCGATCATGTTCCTGAAGTCGGTGGTTCGCGCCGAGAAGGCCCAGGAGATGCTGCTGTGGCTGATGGGCACCCTGTCGTCGGACGTCCGCGGCCCGGGGGCCATCCTGGGGACCCTGGCCCTGGCGCTGGCGGCCCTGGGCCTGCTGTTCGCGTCCGCGCCTGCCCTGAACGCCCTGGCGCTGGGCGAGGAGGACGCCGCCGCGGTGGGCGTGGACCCGGCCCGCATCACCCGCCGGGTCTTCCTGGCCGGCTCGCTGCTGGTGGCCGCCGCCGTCTCCGTCGCCGGCATGATCGGCTTCGTCGGGCTGATCGTCCCGCACGCCGTCCGCGCGCTGGTCGGCTCGGACCACCGGGTCACCCTCCCGGGCAGCGTGCTGCTGGGCGCCGCGTTCCTGGTCCTGGCGGACCTGGCGACCCGCCTGCTGTTCCCCGTTTTCGAGACCGAGGCGCCCGTCGGCATCCTGACCGCCCTGATCGGCGGTCCCGCCTTCATCTGGCTGCTGAAGCGGGGGGATCGGCCATGACCCGCCCGCCGTCCGACGGCCTCCCGCTGGTCCTCGATCATGCCTCCTTCCGGTACCCGGGCGCCGCCTTGCCGGCCGTCCGGGATGCCGCGCTGTCCGTCGCCCCCGGGGAGTTCGTCGGCCTCATCGGGCCCAACGGCGCCGGCAAGTCCACCCTGCTCCGCCTGGCCGCCGGCCTGCTGGCCCCTTCCTCGGGGACCATCCGGGTCGCCGGCTTCGACCCTGCCCGCGCCTCTCGCGCCGCGGTCGCCCGCACCGTCGCCTTCGTTCCCGCGTCGCTGGCCGTCGGCTTCCCGATGACCGTCCGGGACTTCGTCGCGCTGGGCCGCACCGCGCGCCTGAAGGGGCTGTTCGAGTCCGCCCCCGACCGCGCCGCCGTCCGCCGATCGCTGGAGATCGCCGAGGCCCTCCCCTTCGTCGACCGCTCCTACTCCGACCTGTCCGCCGGCGAGCAGCGGCGCGTGCTGGTGGCCCGGGCCCTGGCCCAGGAGCCCCGCCTGCTGCTGATGGACGAGCCCACCGCCAACCTCGACGTCGCCCACGCCGTGTCGGTCGTCGGGCGCGTCGCCTCGCTGGCCCGGTCCGAGGGCGTGGCCGTCGTGGCGGCGATCCACGACCTGAACGTCGCCCTGCTGGCCTGCGACCGCATCGTCCTGATGCGCGACGGGGAGGTTCGCGCCGCCGGCGACCCCGAGGACGTGATGCGCTGGGCGACCCTGCGGGAGACCTTCGGCTGCGACCTCTACATCGGCCGCAACGAGGTGAACGGGAAGCTGTTCGTGGTTCCGATGGGACGGGACCCGGGGCCGGTCACGGGCACTTCTTCCCCACCTCGTGGGCGATCTTCGTGACCCAGTCGGTGTCCTTCGCGGCCTCGATCCAGGTCTTCGTGAACGCCTGGGGCGTGTCGAATCCGAACTCCTTGTAGATCCCCAGGATCTTGTCCATCTCGTTCTTCTTCTGCGCGCAGTACACGGCCTGGTAGCACTTCGCCAACTTGTCCTTGTCGATGGACGGCGCGGCCTCCTCGGCCGGCTTCGGGGCCTCCTCGCCCTCGGCCGGGGCCCTCGCCGCCTCGGCCTGCGGCTGTCCCTCCGTCGCCGGGGCCGCCGTCGCGGGAACGGGCTTCGCCGCCTCGGCCGCCGGGGCGGTCGCCGGGGCCGCGGTCGCGGGGGCGGGCTCGGCCTTCTTCGGGGGCTCCTTGCTGCCGCAAGCGGCCGCCAGGCTCAGCGACAGGGTCAAGGTCGCGACGACGAGCAGCATCCGGTGGTCCATGTTCTCCTCCATCCGGCGAACCGACGGGCGCATTCTAGCACAGGCGACCGGGTCGCCAAGAACCCGGGCCGGCACCCGGTCGGCCGGGGGGAGGTCGGGACCTTCCGGTCTGGCTGGCACGGAAGGTGCTTGTAACGAACTCGGCGGATTCGCGTCCGCCGGGAAACGGGCGAGATAGGTCGTGCAAACCCAGGAAGTACCGGGGTTTGTGCGCTAGGGTGCAGAGTCCCGCCCCCGAGGGGTGCGCAATGTTTGCGTGTTCGAGTGTCACCAGCAGTCAAGGAGGCGCCATGAAGCTCCGCAGTGGTTTCCACACGATGCTGGCTTTCGTCTTTGCAGGCCTCCTGCTGATGCCGGGTTGCACCGGTGGCTCCGCCGAGGAAACCGACGACGGTCCCGACCTTTCGGCCGCCGCGCAGCCCGCGGCGCCCGCCGAGGGCGACGACCCCGAGGCGACCGGCCGGGTGGCGTCGGCCGCGGAACTGGCGTGCTCGCCGCCCGCCCAGCAGTTGATCATCAACGAGATCATGATCGACCCGGACATCGTCACGGACCCCTTCGCGGAGTGGGTGGAAATCTACAACCCGACCGGCGACGAGGTGGACCTGTTCAACTGGTACCTGAAGGACCAGACCCAGCCCTCCCCGCAGACGCACCGTATCGCCACGTCCCTGATCGTCCCGTCGGACGGCTACGTGGTGCTGTGCCGCAACAACGAACTGGATGGCAACGGCCAGCTCTACAACAAGGGCGTTCCCTGCGACTACATGTACGCGAACTTCACGCTGGTCAACACGGTGGACGCCGTCGTGCTGGCGGACCCGGACGGCAACGACGTGGACACCGTCGCCTTCTCCGGCGCCGCCGCCCCGACCGGCTACTCGATGCAGTTGAGGAACCCCTACCTGGCGCACGACACCGTGACCTTCCCGGCGACCCCGAACGACCCCGAGGCGTGGGCCGGGCTGAGTTGGGGCATCGCCGCCCACGTGTTCGACACCGTCGGCAACAACGGCACCCCCGGCGCGAAGAACGTCGGCGTCTGGCAGAACGTTCCCGCCGCCGAGTGCAACGACGCCCAGCTCTGCTCGCTGGACTACTGCCAGGCCGAGTTGTGCCACTACACGCCGATCCCGAACTGCTGCAACGTGAACACCGACTGCAACGACAACCAGCCGTGCACCCTGGACTCGTGCGACACCGGCACGCACCAGTGCGTTTTCACCCCCAAGGCCAGTTGCTGCACCACCAACGCCGAGTGCGTCGACGACAACCCCTGCAACACGGACTACTGCATTTCCAACACCTGCCGCCACTCGAAGTACAACGAACAGCCCTTGTGCTGCTTCGCCCCGGCGGTCGCGAACCCGGTGACCGGCGTTCCGTGGAACAGCCCGGAAGAGGCCGCGCTATTCGCGGACGGCATGTGCGACGACAAGAACGTCTGCACGGCCGATCATTGCGACCTGGTCACCAACCGGTGCTACGCGGACCCGCCGCGGGAAAACTGCTGCACGCTGCCCGACCAGTGCGAGGACAACAATCCCTGCACCTTCAACATGTGCGTGAACTACGCCTGCGTGTTCCCGCGGACCAACTCCACCTGCTGCACGCAGGACTCGGAGTGCGATGACGGCAACCCCTGCACGGACGACTCCTGCGTCACGCTGCTGAACTCCTGCCGCCACATCCAGAACGAGCGCTGCTGCTACAGCGACAACGACTGCAAGGTGACGGCCGACGACAACAACCCCTGCACCGACGAGATCTGCATGATCGACTCGGGATCCGGCCTGTGGGTGTGCGGGCACCGGTACGACCAGTACTGCGCCGTCAACGTCCCGTACGTGCAGGACTTCGAGAACATCGTCGGCCTGGCGGAGATCGGCTGGACGATCAAGGACACCCCCGGCTACTCCAGCACGACCAGCCCGAACCACTGGTACGTCACGACCCAGGGCCAGCTGGGCCACACGGACGACCCGGCGGACCCGCTGGACGGCCCGGACGAGCAGTCCTTCCTGTTCAGCTATGCCCCGACCACCCTGATGGTCCAGGCCAAGGCGATGACGCCGTTCCTGAACGCCACCAAGGCCGATCCCAGCCTGGGCGTGAACGGCGACAAGTACAACAAGACCAAAAACACCACCCTGCAGTGGCGCATGGCGTACCGGCACTCCCAGCCCGGAGGCACCGTCACCCTGAAGGTGCTGGCGTCCGCCGACAACTTCAACTCGTCCGAGGTGGTGGCCGAGTGGATCGACCTGGACCAGGACATCCCCTACACCCTGTTCTCCCGGCAGCTGTCGGCCAACCTCAACTTCGCGCCGAACCTGAAGATCGGCTTCCTGATCGACACCGCGACGACCTTCAACATGGAGTCGCTGGAGATCGACGACGTCAAGGTCGCCGCGGGCCTGCCCAACACCTACCTGAAGTCGATGATCAAGCTCTGCCCGGACACCGGTGACTGCACGCCGACCAACTCCACGCTGGTCGTGCAGAGCACGGCCGAGCAGAGCCCCGAGATCCCGACGATCACCTCGACGGTGAACCAGAAGTACCGGCTGTACCTCTGCATGGTGGACCCGGACGCCTTCTACTCGACGTGGAACGAGTCCGGCAACCCGGCCGCCTTCCTGGACGGGGCGCCGATGGACGCCCCGGCGTTCATCAAGGCCTCGTCCGGCGTCGGCCAGGCGTTCGCCTGCGAGAACAACGCGTCCATCGTGCAGGCGGTCTGCGGGACCCCGGCCTCCTCGACGACGGGCTACTTCTTCTGCGGCGTCGACCTGGCGCCCGAGGGCAACGTCGACTTCGCCGGCACCTACCAGTCGGCCCTGGTCGTGCGCGACGAGTACGACCCGACCGGCCTGCTGACGTTCCACAGCCCGCTGGAAACCCAGATCAAGTGGAAGACGAACGTCATCCTGGACGACGGCTACATCGTATGGTCCCCCCTCGGGCGGGACGAGCCGGAAGCCGTCCTGGTCAAGGACGCGATCAAGAACAACGACCGGCACGTTCAGATCGTCACGGACCTGGGCCTGATCCCCGACCTGTCCCGGTACGACGGCGTCTTCGCCCTGCTGGGCGTGTACGGCAAGCACTACGCCATCAACGCGGCCGAGGCGGCCCGGCTGAAGGTCTTCCTGGACGGCGGCGGCCGCGTCTACATCGAGGGCGGCGACTACTTCTTCAAGCAGACGGTCTACGACCTGGACGACTACTTCAAGATCACCGCGACGTCGGACGGCGTAGCCAAGTTGGACGGCCCGATGACCGGCCGCAACTTCCTGGACGGATACGACTTCGGGTACTCGCAGGAAGCGTCGCTGAACTTCTTCAACGACCGCCTGGTGCACACCCCGGAACTGGGCGGCCGCGAGATCTTCCGGAACGCGGGCGCGCGCGTGTTCGCGACCACCGTTTCCTACGAGGGCATCGCCGCGGGCGGCGTGCTGCCCTACCGCACCATCGGCAGCTCGATCCTGTTCGGCGGCCTGGTCCCCCAGGGCGGCGGCAAGACGGCGACCCAGTTGATGGGCAAGTACATCGCCTTCCTCGAGAACGGCTACCCGAACTGCACCGGGGTCATCCAGTGCGAGGACGACGAGGTCTGCACGGACGACTCGTGCGGCGGCGACCTCCGGTGCGTGAACGCGCCCCGCGAAGGCTGCATCCCCTGCAAGGACGACGAGGTCCGGCTGGACGGCTCGCCCTCCTGCCCGGTCAACCAGGCCTGCAAGGTGTCGGTCGGCTACTGCGTGGACATCCCGTTCCAGGATCGCTTCGACACGCCGGCGCTGGGCTGCTCGAAGTTCTTCGGCTCGGGCCCCGTGACCGCGCAGTGCGCGATCAGCGTCACGACGCCGGCGGCCCTGGATGACATCCAGGTCAAGGCGAAGGTCACCCACGCGTACCGCGGCGACATCAAACTGTCGCTGATCACCCCGTCGGGCACCTCGCTGCCCCTGAAGGCCGCCAACCCGGCCGACGGCGAGGACAACGTCTACGCCACCTACGACGTCGGCGTGGCCCCGGACGGCAACCCGGCGATCCTGGACACCGTGAACGGCCAGCACATGGAAGGCACGTGGACCCTGGTCGCCGAGGACATGGACCCGGGGATCTACAACGGCCTGATGGAGAACTGGCGCCTGTTCACGACGCACCACGTGCTGGGCTGCGCCGACGTGTCGGCCTGCCCGGTCGACCCGTGCGCCAGCGTCGAGTGCGTCGACACGAACGGCGACGGCGAGAACGAGTGCCACTACATCCCGATGGACTGCGACGACGGCAAGGACTGCACGATCGACTACTGCGACCCGGCGACCCAGATGTGCGTGCACGATCCCATCACCGGGTCGGGCTGCGCCTGCGAGTCCCACGACGACTGCCCGGACAGCGAGGCCTGCCTGAACCTGGGCCTGACCGCGGCCTGCGACCCGATCGGTGACAAGGACCCGGTCACGGGCCTGATGCACTGCCTGTGCTCGCCGATCGAGGGCACGCCCTACACCCTGGACCTGCCCGCGCCGGTCGCGATCCCGGACAGCGACGCCACCGGCATCACCCGGACGCTGGACGTCAGCGCCCCGGGCTACGTCAACCGGCTGAAGGTGCGGCTGCGCCTGTCGCATCCCGCGGTGGGCGACATCCGGGCCACGCTGTGCCACGAGGGCGTCTGCGTCACGCTGCGCAACCTGACCGGCGGCGTGGCGCCCGGCTTCCACGACGTGTACGACTACAACCCGGTCAACGGCCCCGGCGAGATCACGGACTTCCGCAGCCTGCCGCTGGCGGGCGAGTGGACCCTGACCGTGACCGACAACATCTTCACCGAGGTCGGCGACCTGCTGGGCATGGTGCTGTACATCGTGCCCGCGGACTGCTTCCAGACCGCGGACTGCGACGACGGCAACCTGTGCACCGTCGACACCTGCCAGAACCCGTCCGAGGGCGGCACCTGCATGCACACCGCGAAGGTGTGCGAGCCGACCGACGACCCGTGCCAGGCCAACGTGTGCGAACCGACGACGGGCGTGTGCGGCCTGCAGAACCAGCCGAACGGCACCCCGTGCGAGGACGGCCTTTACTGCACCGTGGACGATGCCTGCTCGGCGGGCGTTTGCACGGCCGGCGAGGGCCGCGACTGCTCGATGCTGAACGGCAACTGCATCGTCGGTTCCTGCAACGAGGATCTGAAGCAGTGCCAGCCGCTGCCGGCCCCCGACGGGACGGCCTGCGACGACGGCGAACTGTGCACCGGCGGCGACGCCTGCCTGGCCGGCCTCTGCCAGCCCGGCGCCACGATGGTCTGCCCGTGCCCGCATGGCACCGACGAGGAGTGCTCGGACGACGGCAACAAGTGCAACGGCGTGGTGTGGCACTGCAACGACCAGAAGTTGTGCGAACTGATGGACGGCCCCGTGGTCTGCCCGGCCGCGACCGAGCCCTGCCGGACGAACGTCTGCGACCCGTGGGATGGCGTCTGCAAGAGCCAGTACGAGATGAATTACATGCCGTGCGAGGACGGCAATTTCTGCACGGTCGCCGACTACTGCCAGCTGGGTTCCTGCCTGGAAGGCTTCGCCCGCGACTGCTCGTCGCTGGACGAGGACTGCAAGACCGGCGTGTGCGACGAGTACGTGGACAGTTGCGTCGCCAGCAACATGGTCGACGGCACCGTCTGCGAGCGCGAGGGCCTGGGCTGCACCATCGACGAGTGCCTCGGCGGCACCTGCTCGTTCAACCGCATGGTGGACTGCTCGCTGGTCAAGGACGACTGCAACGACGGCGTCTGCCAGGACGTCGGCTGGGGCGGCTACGTGTGCGTCCGGGGCCCGCTGCCCGACGGCACGGTCTGCACCGACGAGCCGAACCCCTGCACCAGCGACAAGTGCGCCAGCGGCCTGTGCGAGCACACCTTGCTGACCAACTGCAACGGCCCGTGCAACGGCGATCACCCGTTCGACGCCGGCGACGACATGTGCGGCAAGGAGGACTCCTGCGTCGATGGCATCCGCATCGACAACGACGGCAACGGCCAGCCGGACACCATCGGATCCTGCACGCCCACGTGCATCGCTCCGAACTGCGTGCGCACGGCCTCGCCGCTGCTGGACCTGCCGATCGACGAGCGCCTGACCTGCACGACCACCGACCTGACCATCACGACCGGGTACAACTTCGTCGAGGCGGTCGAGGCGAAGGTCCGGCTGACCCACGGCTACCTGGGCGACCTGACCATCGACATCCGCGACCCGCAGGGCTACGAACACCGCGTGTGGAACCACATCGGCGATGCCAACCAGGGCTTCGCCAACACCTTCGACCTGTCCTTCCCGGTGCCGTACCCGGGCATCCCGACCTCGGGCGTCCCGATGTGCGCACTGGCCGGCGAGCAGGCGAACGGCACGTGGTCGCTGAAGATCTGCGACACGGGCGCCGGCAACGGCGGCGTGCTGCACGACTGGAAACTGTACGTCCGCGGCAGCTCGGACCCGGAACTGAACATGGGCCATCGCTGCGAGGACGCGATCGACCTGGGCAGCCACCCGGTCGTCCCGACGGTCATCGTCGACGGCACGACCCTGTGCTCGCTGAACAGCGTGCACGAGGTCAACGCCTGCGGCGGCGTCAACGGCCTGGACCGCCTGTACATGTTCACGCTGACCAAGCCGCGGCGCGTCACGATCAAGCTCAACCAGCCGGATCGCGACCTGATCCTCTACCTGAAGGGCGAGTCGGGCGGTACCTGCGCCCCCGGCAAGATCGAGTGCGCCCAGAACTTCCCCGCCGGCTCGCAGCCCGAGGTGATCGACCGGCAGCTGGGTCCGGCCTGCACGGACGTCGGCGGGGTCGAGATGTGCGAACCGCCGATTCGTTACTACGTCGGCGTGGACACGGAAGGCGGCCCCTACGACTACGGCCCGTTCCGGTTCGAGATCCGCATCAAGGACCTGCTGCCCGACGGCTCGGCCTGCGTCGTGACGGACGACCCGCTGAACCTGGGCCCGCAGGATCTGGACTGCGCCAGTGTCCACTGCCAGAACGGCTACTGCTGCGACCACGGCGACTGCTGCCCGGCCGACCCGTGGGCGGTCCCGCCGGACGGCGACGACCCGCGCGTGGTCAAGACGACGGCGGAATGGCTGTCCTCGGACTCGGTGTGCCCGGCGGCCTTCAAGGACGTGCCGGTCTGCAACGACGCCCGCGTGACGGGCGAACCGCCGGTGCTGATCAACGACTGCCAGGGCCAGCGGTACGACGCGAACTGCGTCGACCACATGTGCGTCAAGACCCGTGTGGACGACGACTCCGCGTGCGACGAGTTCGTCCACTCGGACCCGTGCGGCCTGTGGAACCCGATCTTCTGCGGCGAGGACGGCCCGTTCCCGCCGTTCGCGCAGATCAAGCCGACCTGCCCGACCTGGTGCATGCAGGACGAGGAATGCGACGTGATCGCGCACTGCGACCCGGCGCCCCCGCTGCCGGCGGATTCCGACGACACCCCGCTGGACCACAACATGGTCTGCCTGCAGGACCTGGTGAACGGGTCGGTCTGCAACGAGGACTCGGACTGCGAGTCCGGGCACTGCCAGAACGGCTACTGCTGCGACTCGGGCGACTGCTGCCCGACCGACGACGTCACGGGCGCCAAGAAATGCCCGGCCGCCTACACCACGGACCCGTGGTGCCAGGACACCTCGACCTGCGAGGGCCAGCGCATCGACCCGGTGTGCGTGGACAACATCTGCGGGACGGTCCTGGTGCACGACGACTGCGCCTGCAACGGCAGCCTGTCCGACAACTGCGGCTTCTTCATCCCGGTGTTCTGCGGCCCCGCGCCGTCGGGCACCTGCCCGGCCACGGACGTCGGCGGCTACACGCTGCAGCCGGACGAGACCCTGCTGGCGTTCCACAACGGCGACCCGCAGTGCCTGACCTCCTGCGTGGTCGGCGGCGTCGAGACGGACACCGTCTGCGACGACGGCTTCTGCGACGTGGACGGCTGCGTCGGTGTCGCGACCTGCGACCCGTGCACGCAGGACCTGGTGGACCGGGGCCTGTGCACCCCGGCCCAGATGGCGGCGGGCGACTCCGTCTGCCAGGGCGCGTACCCGAACGGGTACCCGTGCAACGAGGCCGGCGACTGCGAGAACAAGATGCGCCTGCCCCCGGACGGCCCGGACGGCGGCCACTGCCAGAACGGCTTCTGCTGCGACTTCGGCGACTGCTGCGCCCTGCCGGCGGACTGCCCGGCCGGGACCCGCATGGACCCGGTCTGCGACTACTGGACCACATGCCAGGGCCACCGCCGCGACTCGACCTGTCCGACCGAGACCTACTCCTGCGGCACCCTGGTGGTCGAGGACGACACGGCCTGCGTGTACGACCTGGGCCACGTGTCCGACGAGTGCGGCTACTACCTGCCGATCTACTGCGACGGCACGCTGACGCAGGTCAACCCGGACGACCCGGTGCCGACCGACCCGGACATCCGGTGCCCGACGACCTGCCTGGAGGGCACGGTCGAGGTGGACGAGGAGTGCGACCTGAACGCCCACTGCGACCCGGACATCGAACTGCCGAACCAGGCGAACAGCATCTGCCAGGAGGACCTGCCGAACGACGAGGTCTGCGACGAGCCGTCGGACTGCGTCTCCGGGTTCTGCCAGATCCACTTCTGCTGCGACCCGGACGGCTGCTGCGCCGGCTGCAAGGTCGACAGCGCCGTCCTGGCCATCGCGAACGGCGGCACCGGCTCGCCGCGCACCGATGTCCTGCCGCTGATCGAGGACATCAGCCCGACGGCGGGCCCCGACGGCACCCCGGTGCACGTCCAGACCATCTGGGGCCAGCAGTCCCCGGTGGACCGCCTGGAAACGGCCGGAATGCGCATCGTCGACACCGGCTTCCTGGCCGGCTCGACCGTGCCGGTGTTCTGCTACGACCTGGCGCGGGACGTGACCGAGACCGACGTCGACTGCGGCGGCGGCCTGTGCAAGAAGTGCGAGGCCGGCAAGGAGTGCGCGGTCGGCACCCGCGACTGCATCAGCGGCGTCTGCGACCACGGTCGCTGCCTGTAGCCGGCGCCCCCTCCCCGTTCGACCTTTCCCTCCACCGGTGCGAGAATTCCCGCCGGTGGAGTCCGTCCATGCGGCCCGCTGGCTGGAAGGTGGCCACGATGCAGGTTCCGGCGACGACCGACCCCGGTGCGGTCCTCCCCGTGGCCGGGCGGCCCACTTCCCGGCGGGGGCCCCGCGTCATCCAAATCCTCGTCCAGGTCGGCCTGCTGCTGCTGGCGGGCCTGGCGGGCGTGCTGGCGTTCACGCTGGACCTGGGGCCGTCCAGGATGGCGGTGGCCCGGGACCTGCTGGGAACGGCGTGGACGTGGGTCCTGTGGCCGGGCGTCCTGATGGCGCTGCTGGTGACGGTGTCGTCGGTGTGGCGGGTGCTGCTGTGGCTGGCCTACCGACCGGTGCCGGCGGCGCGGGACGAGGAACTCCCCGCCGTGACGGTGGTGGTGCCGGCCTTCAACGAGGGAGCGGTGGCGGCCGAGTGCCTGCGGTCGGTACTGGCGTCGGACTACCCGGCCGACCGGCTGAAGGTCGTGGCGGTGGACGACGGTTCCCGGGACGACACGCTGGCCTGGCTGCGGGCTGCGGCGGCCGGAGACCCGGCCCGGGCGAAGGTGCTGGCCCAGCCGCGAAACCGCGGCAAGCGCCACGCCCTGTTCCGGGCGATGCAGCAGGCCGACACGCCGGTGATCGTGACGGTGGACTCGGACACCCTGCTGCCGCCAGGGTCGCTGCGCGCTCTGGTGACGCCGCTGGCCGATCCCCGGATCGGGGCGGTGGCCGGGCGCATCGAGGTGCTGAACCGGGACCAGAACCTGCTGACCCGGATGCTGGGCGTGCGGTACCGGTACGGGTTCGACTTCGTCCGGGCCTACCAGTCGGGGTTGCGCAGCGTGTTCGTGTGCCCGGGGGCGTTCACCGCCTACCGGGCGGACGCGATCCGCGACTACCTGCCGGCGTGGCGCTCCGAGCGCTTTCTGGGCAGGGAGTGCCGCAACGGCGACGACCACGCGCTGACCAACCGGATGCTGGCGCAGGGGCTGGCCACGGTGTACCAGTCCGGCGCGGTGGCCCGGACCCGGGTGCCGTCCACGTATGCCGGCCTGTCCCGGATGTACCTGCGGTGGGCCCGCAGCAACGTGCGGGAGAGCCTGCGCTACCTGTCCTTCGCGCCGCGCCTGCTGGCCCGGCCGGGGCGCTGGCCCGCGCTGGTGGACGCGATGACGCTGATCCTGCAGATCCCGCTGCGGCTGTACCTGCTGCCGCTGTCCTGGCTGGCCGTGCTGGTGTCGCCGGGCGTGCTGGTGCCGGCGGTGGCTGCGGCCCTGTCGCTGTCGCTGCTGCCGGTCGCCGCGGTGGCCTGGTCCGAGAGGACCCTGGAGGCCTCGTGGGGGGTGCTGTACGCCGTCTTCTCGCTGCTGACCCTGCAGTGGATCTACCCGGTCGCGGCCCTGACGGTGCGGTCGAACCGGTGGCTGACTCGCTAGGGGGTCAGGCGTCGGGCGCGCGGTCGGGGGCGGCCTTCTTCCGCATCTTCACCGGGATCCAGTTGCAGAACGGTTCCTCGCCCAGCACGTCGCCGGTCATCGCGTAGGCGCGGGCCCGGCAGCCGCCGCACACGCGCTTGAACTCGCACGCGCCGCATCGGCCGTGGTAGCCCTCGAAGTCCCGCATCGACTTCATCAGCGGCGACTCCTCCCAGATCGTCCGGAAGGGCTGCTGCAGCACGTTGCCGGCCGACTGCTCCATGTACGAGCAGGGGTGCACCTCGCCGAACGCGTCGATCAGGCAGATGGTCTGTCCGGCCACGCACCCCTTTCCGGCGCCCGTGGAGAACGTCAGGTCGCGGCGCTTGAACCGCGAGCCGTCGCGGGCCGCCAGTTGGGGCACCAGCCGGTAGTAGTGCGGCGCGCAGGTGGGGCGCATCAGGATGTCCTTCTCGCGCTTCTCCTGCTCGTAGTGCCACTCCAGGATCATGTCGTAGTGTTCGGCGTCGATCAGTTCCTCGAACAGTTCCTGGCCGCGGCCGGTGGGCACGATCATGAACATGTACCAGGCCGTGGCGCCCAGGTCCTTCGCCAGCCGGAAGGTGTCCCCGATATAGGGCTGGTTGCGTTTGGTGAACGAGGAGTTGAACAGGAAGGGGATGCCGTGCTCGCGGAACAGGTGGGCGGCCCGCACGGTGCCCTCGAACGCGCCCGGCATGCGGCGGAAGTCGTCGTGGATGGCGGCGTTCGGGCCGTCCAGCGACAGGCTGACCATCCGGATGCCCACGTCCTTCATGCGGCGGCAGGCCTCGTCCGTCACCAGCACGCCGTTGGTGGCCATGCACATCCGGAACCCCTTCGAGGTCCCGTAGGCGGCCAGGTCGAAGATGTCCTTCCGCATCAGAGGCTCGCCGCCCGACAGGACCAGCACGGGCTGCACGAACGACGCGATGTCGTCGATCAGCCGCAGCGCCTTGTCGGTGGTGAAGGCCCCCTCGGGGGCGGACTCGTCGGACGAGCAGCGGCAGTGGATGCAGTTCAGGTTGCAGCGCCGCGTGGTCTCCCACGCGATCCACTTCGGCAGGAAGACGCTGTCGGACGATAGCGGCATGGGAACCTCCTGGCCAGGATTGTGTTCGGCGGTCCGCGCGCGGTCAAGGCGGCGGGGCGAATCGCGGCGGAACCGTTGCGGACGCCCGGGGAAACCGGGGGGTCGTGTTGACGTGCCGGGGCGGGATCGTGTAGGGATGGTGCGGGGACGCGGAGGGCTGCAATGGGCAACGGCGTCACGGCTCGCGAGATCCTGGAAATGGCCATCGAGATGGAGCGGCGGGGACGCGAATTCTATGTCCAGGCCGCGGGGCGGGTCTCGATGCCCGGCGCGAGGGAAATGCTGGAGGAACTGGCCCGGGAAGAGGTCGAGCACGAGGCGATGTTCCGGCGGCTGCAGGCGCGCGAGGACTACGAGGCGCTGGCCACCGGCGAGATCCCGCCCGACCTGCACCTGGCGGACTACCTGGTGACGGCGCCGCTGGGGCCCGAGAGCACCCCGCAGGACGTGATGATCCACGCGATCCGGATGGAGCAGGACGCCATCGATCTCTACTCGGCGTGGGCCTCCCTGTATGCCGGTTCCGACATCGAGGGCCTGCTGGAGGGGCTGGTGGCCGAGGAGCGCCGCCACAAGGCGCGCCTGGAGGCCGTGTATTCGGATCGCTTCCTGGAGGACTGGTAGCCGGTTCCCCTTGCCGGCCCCCGTCGCGGGGCAATGAATGACGGAAGACATTCCCGACCGGGCGGACGTCGTGGTCGTCGGTGGCGGGTTCGCCGGCGCGGCCACCGCCTGCTTCCTGGCCCGGCGCGGCGTGACCGACCTGCTGGTGCTGGAGTCGGCCGACCAGTTCGGCGCGGCCGCCAGCGGCCTGAACGCGTCGATGATCCGGCAGGTCTCGACCGACCCGGTGACCGGGGCGCTGCTGCGGGCCTCGGCCCGCCGGATCCGGTACGGGGACTGGTCCGACCCGGTCGAGGCGCGGTGGTGCGGGTCGCTGCTGCTGGCCGGCGGGCCGCGGGCGCGGCCGGTGCGGGATGCCGCGGCGAGGGCTGCGGCGGCGGGCCAGGAGTGCCGCGTCGTGTCGCGGGGCGATGCCGCGGACCGGGTCCCCGTGCTGTCGTCGGCGCGGTTCGAGGCCGCGGTGCACACGCCGGGGGACGGGGTCATCGACATCTCGGCGCTGCTGTGGCGATACCTTCGGGAGGCCCGGTCGCGGGGGGCGCGGCTGAGGACGGAATCCCCGGTGACCGCGATCGAGGCCCGGGACGGGCGGGTCGTGGCGGTGCGGACCCCTCGGGGGCGGACCGCCTGCCGCGTGGTCGTGGACGCGGCCGGGGCCTGGGCGGACGGCGTGGCCGCGATGGCCGGGCTGGCGCCGCTGGGCCTGTCGCCGTACCGCCGGCACATCGTCGTGACCCCGCCGCAGCCGTTCGTGCAGCCGTCCTGGCCGCTGGTCTGGCACATGACGGAGGACTGGTACTTCCGGCCGGAGGTCGGCGGGCTGCTGCTGTCGCCGTGCGACCAGGTGCCCTGGCCGGCGGGTCCGGCGCGGCGGGATCCCGCGATGCTGGAACTGCTGGCCGAGAAGCTGGCGGCCGGGTGCCCACCGCTGGCGGGCCTGCCGATCAAGGCATGGTGGGCCGGGCTGCGGACGCTGGCGCCGGACGGGCGGTTCGCGATCGGGCCGGACCCCCGCCTGCAGGGGTTCTTCTGGGTCGCTGGACTGGGTGGTCACGGCATGACGGGCAGCGCGGCCGCGGGCGACCTGGCCGCGGCCCTGCTGGTCGGCGAGGTGGTGGACCGGGACCTGGCCCGGGCGGTGGACCCGGCCCGTCTGGCGCGCGGCTGAACGGTTGGCCGGACACGGCAGGCCCCGCGCGTTCGGCCCGCAGGGCGATCCGCGGCTACTGGGCGGCCTTCGGGGCGGCCTTCCGTCCCCCGCGGGCCTTCCGGGGGGCGGCCTTCGGCTTCTCCATCGCCTTCTCGTCGGCCTCGATCTGCGCGATCTCGGCCTTCAGTTCGGCGATGGCCTCCCGGACCCCCTGGGCCTCGTTCTGCAGTTCCTGCAGGTACCACTCGAAGGCCTCCAGCATCTCGGCCTTGCTGACGAAACGGCGTTCGAAGCCCGGGACGTCCTCGTGCGGGTCCCGGTCCCAGTCCCGGGGCGGTCCGCGGTCGGGTCCGCGGTCCCACCCGGCGTGCTCGTGGTGGTGATGGTGGTCATGGTGCTCGCGGTGGTCGCATGGCCCGTGCCTGTACTCGTCACACATGGTCCCCTCCCGTGGTTCTCCGGGTTCCTGCCGAGGATCGTCGGGTGCCGGGGCTAGGATACGGCCGACTCGCCGGGTCGTCAAAAGGCCCCGCCCGCATGGCGCGACCCCGCCCCGTATGGTAATGTTCCGCGGCGGTCGTTCCGGAGGGCTTCATGGCGGCTCATCGCGTTCCTCGCAGGGTCGGCGCGGTCCTGGTCCTGCTGGTCGGAATCGGCGTCGGCGGCGGCGTCCGGGCGGTCGAGGCTGCCGCGTCCCCGGGGTATGTCATCCCCTCCGGGCTCGAATCGCTGTTCCTGAAGATGGCGGATCCGGGCAAGGCCGGGTTCCCGGGCGGGTTCCGGCTGGAGGGCGTGTCGATCGATCGGGACAACGTGGTTGCGACCTACCGGGGCGCGAAGGGCCGGGAGGTGGCTCTCCAGTTGCGGCACCCGGAGGGCGCCTCCGGCGTGCTGGCGACGACGGACCGGTTCGCGATCGGGGTGGCCGGCGAAGCGGCGGCCGACAAGGTGGCGACGGCGCTGGCCAAGGCCCTGGCCCGGCGGGTCAAGGCCCACGAGGGCGCCTTCCAGTGGTCCCGTCCCGCCAGCCTGGCGGAGGAGGCGCCGCGCGTGCCCTCCGGCGTCGCGGGCCATCCCGGCATGTGGCTGCCCGAGATCCCGCCGAACGGCCGCAGCGTGGCCTTCCTGGGCACGCCGACCTGGCCGGTCGTTCAGGAGGCCTCCCCGGAATACGAGGCGATCCGCCAGTTGGCGAAGGCCGGCAAGCTGGACGAGATGAAGGCGAAGGCCAGCGCGCTGGCCAAGGCGTTCCCGAAGCACGCCTCGACGGTGCGGGCGGCGGCCTCCGCCCTGAGGACCGCGGGAGATGGGGCGTCGGCCGCGGCGCTGCTGGAGCCGCTGGCACCGGCCGGCCAGTCGCTGGATCCGGAGGTCACGGTCGAGCGGGCCGCCTCCCTGGAACTGGCCGGCCGTCCCGACGAGGCCGAGACCCTGGTTGCCCGGATCGCCCGGGAGGCCCCCTCGGGCCGGAACGAGGCGGCGTGCTTCCGGGCCGACGCCCTGACGCTGCTGATGCGGGAAGGCCGGGTGGTCGAGGCGGCGAAGCGGATCGCGCAACTGAAGCCCCAGGCAAAGCTGCTGTGCGACGGCGTCTTGCGGATGCGCCTGGCGATCGCCCAGGACGACCCGGCGGCGCTGGAGGCGGCGGGCAAGGCGGCGACGGACGCGTTCCCGGACGACCCGGACCTGTGGTTCCTGTGGGGGGCATACTACTGGAACAAGAAGGATCTGCAGCACGTGATGGCCCCGTGGGACCGCCTGGTGGCCCTGAAGCCCGACTACCCCTCCGCGCTGGGGCTGTACATCACGACCTACCTGGTCGGCGGTCGCCTGGGCCCCGAGACCATCCCGTCCTGGACGGCCAAGGCCGACAAGGCGCCGGACGACCCGGTGGCGAACTACCTGGCCGCGATCTCGGTCTACTACAAGGCCAACGACACGCACCTGCCGGCGGACTACGCCCGGTCGATCCCGTACTTCGAGCGGGTGGTTGCGAAGATCCCCCAGCACCAGCCGCGTGCCTGGATGTACCTGGGCATGGCCCACTTCTTCAACGGCGACCAGGCGAAGGCCCAGAAGATCCTGGAGGACCTGGAGCCGTATACCTACCACGAGCCGGACATCAACTACTGCCGGTCGCTGGCATACCGGAAGACGGACCTGCCCCGCGCGATCGCCGAGATGGAGAAGTTCCTGTCGATCTTCCTGGGCGAGGACCGGCCGGGGTTCGGCCCGGCGAAGATCCAGAAGGCCAAGGACGACCTGGAGGCGATGCGTCGCGGCGAGGTCCCATCCTACTGGCTGAAGCGCCCGAACGACCCGGACTAGCCTAGCGATCGAGGGTCCTGCGCAGCCCGGAGGCCCGGAATCCGTCCGCGGCCGGCGGGGGGGTCGAGGCCCCCCGGTGCAGCGGGTTCGCGGCGGACACTCCTTCGACCCACAGCTCGCCGTCCGCGGCGGTCCGGGTGCGCGTCCCGGGCACCGTCGTCGCGCCGCCCGCCGTCGAGGGCAGTTCCTGCAGGGTCACGACCCCCGCCGTCCGGTCGTTTCCCGTGGCGGCCCACGCCCGGATGCCCAGGGCCTGCAGGTGTCGCGGCGCCTCCTCGCCGGGTACGCCGTCGCCGATCAGCATCCGCGACAGCCGGCCCCCGGTGACCTCCCGCAGGCCCGCCCCGCCCAGCGCATCGGCCAGGGCGGATCGCAGGTGCCCGGGGAGACTGGCACGGGAGGGCCGAAGCGCCTGGTGGAACGCCCAGCAGGCCAGCCGGCCGGACATTCCCACGCCCCGCTCCACCTCGGAGACGGCTCGTCGCGCCAGGGACTCGGCCACGGCCGACCCCGCGACGACGATGGAGGGGCGGGCTCGCCAGAGCGTCTCGATCGGCTCGTCGGACGCGGCGGCCAGGACCAGTTCCCCACCGGAGAGCCAGGCGGCCGCCACTCCCGCGGTCCGGGCGAAGGCGCTGCGCCAGGGGGCGGCCACCCACCAGGCATCCTCTTCGCCGGCCTGCAGGGTCGCGGCGACGGCGAGCCCGATCCCGACGAGGTTCCGCTGGGACAGCAGCACCCCTCGCGACGGGTCCGGCCGGTCCGCGGGCAGCAGGCCCAGGGCGGGAGAGTCCGGTCCCTGGCGGGACAGCCGTTCCTCCAGCCGGGGGTCGTCGGACCACGGGTCCAGCGCGGGGCCCTGTCCGGGAGCGGCCGGCGGGGCCGGCGGCAGCACCACGGGCCCGGGCAGGTCCGCGACGCGCCCGGCGTCGGCACGGGCGGCGTCCGGGACCCCGAAGGCCACCAGTCGGCGGGCACCCGTGGCCCGGGACACCGCGGCCACGTCGCCGGGATCGGTGGCGGCGGGCAGCCGGATGGCGTACCCCCCCGCGGCCTGCACCCCGACCTCCGCGAACAGCGCCTCCGGGACGTCGTCCGCCCACAGCAGGACCGGTTCGCCCTCGGCCAGGCCGTCGTCCAGCAGCCTGAGGGCCAGCGTCCGTGCGTGCAGCCAGGTGTCGGCCCAGGTCCAGGTGCGGTCCTCGCCTCCGGCCGCCAGCACCAGGGCGGGCTTCGGCCCCAGCGTGCGGGAACGGGAACGGACGAACGTCGGGATCGACCGGGGGTCCATCATGCCCCGCAGACTTGTCCCGCGGGCGCCAGTTGTCAAGACGCGAAAAAGGGCGCGGGACGATGGACGTCCTGGACCGGGGACAGGGGTGGACGTTCGTTCGGCTGCTGGAATTTCCGAGGGAAAACCTGGAGGTCGGATGCGTTTTCACGAAGGGCTGGACAATCGAATCGAGTTGCCCTACACTCCCCCTGCCTTGCGGCGTTGGGCCCATAGCTCAATTGGTAGAGCAGCGGACTCTTAATCCGGAGGTTGAAGGTTCGATTCCTTCTGGGCTCACTGACGTGAAACGCGCACGATGAAGGCGGCCGAAAGGTCGCCTTTTTCGTATCCGGGGCCTCACGCGGCCCGGTCCAGGTACCCCATCACCATCGACAGCCCCTCCAGGTCGCGCACCTCGGTCCGCAGCAGCGGGACCGGGACCACCGGCACCGGCGCGACCGCCTGGCGCGCTTCCTCCAGCCAGGTCTCGTCCTCCCGCGCCTGGGCCCGGTAGTCCAGCGCCAGCGCCAGCGCGTCGGAGGCCAGTCGCGACAGGGCCTCGCGGTCCTCGATCTGCAGCGCCGGCTCGGCGGTCAGCGTGCGCTGCAACGCCTGCGGGTCCGCCTCGGCGCTGGCGGGCAGCGAGCATCCCGGCGGGGGCCACGCATGGAACCGGTTGACCAGCACCACCGCCGGGGACATCCCTCGGCGCTCCAGTTCGCCGGCCGTGCTCTTCAGGCGGCCGGGCGCGGTCGGCCCGGGCCGGCCCACCAGCACCGTGGCGGTTCCGTGGCCGGACAGCAGTTCCTTGACCCGTGCCGCCCGCTGGCGAAACCCGTCGAACATCGGGGAGAAGGCCAGCAGGAAGTCCAGGACCGCCAGGAAGGTCTCCTCGCCCGCGAATCGGCCGATGCCGTGCAGCATCACTCCGCGCCATCTCAGCGCGGCCAGGCCGGCCCGCGACAGGCCCGCCGAGGCCCCCACGAACATCCGGAACGCCTCCGCGCCCAGCAGCCCGTCCAGCCGGTCGGGAGCGTCCAGGAAGTCCAGCGCGTGCCGCTCGGGCGGCGTGTCCAGCACGACCAGGTCGTACCGGCCGGACTCCAGGGCCTCCAGCAGGCGTTCCATCGCCATGTACTCGTGGGTGCCGACCATCCGGGACACGGCCTTGCGGTAGAAGACGTTGTCGGTGATGCGGCGCCGGGTCGCCTCGTCCGGGGCGATCCTCCGGACCAGGCGGTCCATCTCGGTCTCGGCATCCAGCACCATCGCGGCCAGGCGGCCGCCGTTCGCGCCGGCCGACAAGGCGTCCAGCGGCACCGCCTCCTCGACTCCGGGGCGGCCGGACAGGCCCAGTGCATCCTTCAGCCGGTTGGCGGGGTCCACCGTGACGGCCAGCACCCGGCGACCGGCGATGGCCAGCCGGGCGGCGATCGCCGCGGCCATGGTGGTCTTGCCGACCCCGCCATCGCCCAGTACCACCACGATCTGCCGGTCGCGGGCCAGTCCCACCACGTCCATCCGGCGCCTCCGGTCCCCGTCGTTCCCCCCGGATCCTACCTCGCCCGGGAGGGATGCGCCCGCCCGTAGGCCGATTCCAGCGCGGCCGCGATGTCGCCCAGCGTGGCCCGCTTCCGCACGGCCTCGACGATTGCCGGCACCACGTCGGCCTCCCGCCGGGCCGCCTCGCGCACGGCATCGATCGCCTCGTGCCTGGCCGGCGCGTCGCAGGCCGCCCGGAACCGCGCGACATCCTCGCGGCGCCCCGCCTCCAGCCGCTCCTGGTCCGCCGGTGCCCGGCCCTCGTCGCCGGCCGGCGACAGGGCCGGCGCCCCGCGATCGGCCTGTGGACCGGTCTCCTGGTGACAGTTCAGGCCGACCACCCGGTACCGGCCCGCGTCGACCCCGCGCTGGACCCGGTAGGCCGACTCGTCGATCTGGCGCTGGATCCATCCGTCCTCGATGCACCGAACGACCCCGCCGAGACCCTCGATCCGGTCGACCAGGGCCAGCGACTCGCGGGCGATCCGGTCCGTCAGCGACTCCACCAGGTACGCCCCCCCCAGCGGGTCCGCGACGTCGCCCACGTGGGACTCCTCGGCGATGACCTGCTGGGTGCGCAGGGCCAGGCGCGCCGTGGCTTCCGACGGCAGCGACAGCGCCTCGTCCAGCGCGTTGGTGTGCAGGGACTGGGTGCCTCCCATCACCGCGGCCAGCGCCTGCAGCGTCACCCGCACGACGTTGTTCTCCGGCTGCTGGGCGGTCAGCGTGCTGCCCCCCGTCTGCGCGTGGAAGCGCAGCGCCATCGACTTCGGGTCCTTCGCGCCCATCCGGTCCTTCATCAGGGAGGCCCACGCGACCCGCGCCGCGCGGAACTTCGCGACCTCCTCGAGGAAGTGGTTGTGGCAGGCGAAGAAGAACGACAGGCGTGGCGCGAACGCGTCCACGTCCAGGCCGCGGGCCTGCACGGCGCGGACGTAGGCCAGGGCGTTGGCCAGCGTGAAGCCCACCTCCTGCACGGCGTCCGCCCCCGCCTCCCGGATGTGGTAGCCGCTGATGCTGATCGCGTGGAACAGCGGCATCGTCCGGTGCAGGTGCGCGATCAGGTCGGCCGCCAGGGCCAGCGACGGCCGTGGCGGGTAGATGTAGGTCCCGCGAGCGACGTACTCCTTCAGCACGTCGTTCTGGACGGTGCCTTCCAGCCGCGCCGGGTCGATGCCCCGCTCCTCGGCGACGACCTGGATCATGCCGACCAGGATGGGCGCCGTCGCGTTCGCGGTCACCGACACGGACACCCGGTCCAGCGGGATCCCGTCGAAGATCCGCGCCATGTCGTCCACGGTGGCCACGGACACGCCCGCCCGGCCCACCTCGCCGGCCGTCCTCGGGTCGTCCGGGTCCAGGCCCATCTGGGTCGGCAGGTCGAACGCCATCGACAGGCCCGTCTGGCCGCGTTCCAGCAGGTACCGGAACCGCCGGTTGGTGTCGTCGGCCGTGCCGAAGCCGGCATACTGGCGCATCGTCCAGGTGCGGCCGCGGTACATCGTGGCGAAGACGCCGCGCCGGTACGGCGGCCGGCCGGGAAGGTCCAGCGGGGCGTCGTCCCGGGGGTCCACGAACAGGAAGGGCAGCGCCTCGCCGGTGGACAGCGCGTGCCGGCCGTCGTCGGGCAGGAAACCCTCGGGGTCCGCGCCCGCCTCCCGGAAGAAGTGTCGCAGTTCCTCGCGTCGATCCGGGGCCATGGTCCCTCCGTGACGGGTGCGGGGTCGGGGTCGATCGGGTTCGTGACGGAAGGGGTACGACGGACGGGGGCCGGTGTCAATCCAGGCGCACCAGGACGGCGTCGCGGTCGACCCGGTCGCCCTCGGCCACGAGGATCTCGGCCACGACGCCGTCCCGCGTCGCCCGGACCTCGTCCTCCATCTTCATCGCCTCCAGGACCAGCAGCGCCTGGCCCCGGGCCACGCGGTCGCCGACCGACACGTGGACGTGGACGACCCGGCCCGCCATCCGGGCGGCCACCCGCCGGGCCTCGGCCTCGGGGAGGGCCGGCGCGACGGACCCGACGCGCCGCCGGGAAACGAACAGGCTGCGTCCCGCGACGACCACCTCGGTCAGCGGCCCGGTGGGTCCCAGCGCGGGCACGATCACCCGGCCGGACGGGAGCTGGAAACCGATCGCGCGGGGATGCGCCAGGGCGTCCGGGCAGGCCGGCAGCCGCACCACCTTCAACGGGACGCGGGATTCGCCGACGCGCACCCAGACCCACTGGTCGTCGGCCGCCTCGATCACCGCCACCATCGGCGTGTCGGCCCGGGTTCGTACCTCGATGCGGGCGCGGCGCCGGTCCGGTAGGCCCCGTCGCCCCTCGGCGCGCTCGTCCTCGGGCAGCAGCGTGCCGGGGATGACGGGAACCTCTGTCTGCTTGCAACTCATCCGCCGATCATCCTCTGCGCCAGGCCGGCGCCGCCGCCGCCGTCCGCCGCCATCCCGACGGGCCCGGTTCCACGGTCGGCGCCGGGAACGAACCCGATCCGGGGTCCAGCAGGGTCCGGGTCGCCGCCGCCGCCGCCACCTCCTCGACGGTCACGAGGTCGGCGGCGGGCAGCGGGCCGATGCGGGTCACCAGGCCCGTGTCGTAGGTGCCGTCCGCGAACTCCCGCGAAGCCAGGACGTGCTGCAGGAAGGGCAGGTTGTGCCGCACCCCGCCGATCTCGAACTCGGACAGGGCCCGCTGCATCCGGGCGATGGCCTCGGGACGGGTGCGTCCCCAGCAGGTCACCTTCGCGATCAGGGTGTCGTAGAACGAGCAGACCTCGCCGCCCTCCTCGACCCCGTCGTCGACCCGCACGAACGGTCCGGCCGGCGGCCGGTACCGGAACAGCCGGCCCGGGGAGGCCACGAAGCCGTTGTATGGATCCTCCGCGCACACGCGGCACTCGATCGCCGCGCCGCGAGGGGACAGATCCTGCTGCTGCCAGGGCATGGGCTGCCCCATCGCCAGGCCCAGTTGCGCCTGCACCAGGTCGACCCCGAAGACGGCCTCGGTCACCGAGTGCTCGACCTGCAGGCGGGTGTTCACCTCCAGGAAGAACGAGGCGCCGGCCGGGTCCACGAGGTACTCGACCGTCCCGATCCCCTCGTATCCCAGGCCCGCCACCGCGCGGACCGTCGCCGCGTACCGGGCCTTCCGATGCGGATCGTTCCCGGGTTCGGGCGCCTCCTCCACGACCTTCTGGTGGCGGCGCTGCACCGAGCAGACACGTTCGCCCAGGTGCACGACGCCGCCGCGGCCGTCCGCGACGAACTGCACCTCCACGTGGCGCGGGGAGGCGATGTGCTTTTCGACGAACAGGGACGGGCACCCGAAGGCCGATCGCGCCTCGCGCGCGGAGGCTTCGAACGCGGCCTGCAGGTCCTCGGGGCGGTCGACCCGGCGCATCCCCTTGCCGCCCCCGCCCGCCGACGCCTTCAGCATGACGGGCCAGCCCACCCGCTCGGCGACCGCCAGGGCTTCCTCCGGGCTGGCCACCTCGCCCTTCGACCCCGGCACCACCGGGACGCCGGCCGCCGCCATCGCGGCCCGGGCGGGGAGTTTGTGCGACAACTGCCGCATCTGCGCGGCGGTGGGGCCGATGAACCGGAGGCCGGCGGCATCGCAGGCCTCGCGGAACGACGGGTCCTCGGACAGGAAGCCGTAACCCGGGTGCAGCATGGTGGCGCCGACGGCCTTCGCCGCGGCCAGGATCTTCGCGTGGTCCAGGTACGTCTCGGAGGGAAGGCCGCCCTCGATGCCCACCGCCTCGTCGGCCAGCCGCACGTGGGGAGCCATGCGATCCGGTTCGGAGTGCAGCGCGACGCTGGCGATGCCCATCTCGCGGCAGGCGCGGATCACCCGGATGGCGACCTCGCCCCGATTGGCGACCAGCACCTTTTCGCGCGCGATCATCAACCGTTCGTCCGGCTGCCCACCTTCTTCGCCAGTTCGTACAGGGCATCCGAGTCGCAGAACTTCCGTCCGCACGACACGACCACGACGAGGTTCCTGGCGGGCACGATGAAGCCTACATACAGGATCTCTTCCCAGTAGGCAAAGAACGTGCGGCCGGCGACCGGGGCGATCTCCTGCGCGGAGGGATAGGACGCCAGCATTGCGACGAACCGTTCCCGGGCCGCGTCGGGGGAGCGTCCCCGGAAGACCTGCAGCGCCGCGCCGTAAGATGCCCCCTTCTCCGGCTCGTACAGGATCGCGTCTGTGTCGTCGTCGGTGGGGACGCCCTGCAGCGCCGACCGGCGGAACGCGGTCCGGCCCTTCGCCAGGTCCTGGACGTCCTTCAGCGTCAGCAGCAGCCGGGGGTCCGGCAGGGCCGTCTTCGGGCCCGTGACGGCCGGGGGCGGCGTCGGCGCGGCGGCCGGGGCACCCTCGGGGGCGGCCGTCGGGGCGGGCGCCTCGGCAGCGGGCTGGGCGGGCGCCGCGGCGGGCTTCTTCGCCGGGGGCGTCCCGGTCGCGGGGGCCTCCTCCTCGGCCGCGGGTTCCGCGGGTTCCGCGGGCTCGGCGGCCGGCGCCGACACGTCCTCCTTCGGGGAGTCCTTCTTGCACGCGCCCGCGGCCAGCAGCAGGCCCAGGGCGATCGGCATCATCCAGCGGATCCGGACACTCCTCATGCGCCACCCACCCTACCGAAGAAGGGGCAAAAATCATAGAAGAGGCCCTCCGGGCTGTCAAACCCGCCGGACCCTCGCGGAACCGGCCTCGCGGGGGGCCTTTCGGGCTGGTACGAATCCTGCTTATCAGGACCCGGGACGTGGCCGACGGCCAAGGGGACGTGGGTGCGGCCGGCGCAACTCCTTGAACAGACGAAGATCAAGGGGTCGTCCGTGGACGTTTGCTGTCGGTGCTACGAAAAGGATGCGTAGCCGGTGGCAAGATTCGGCCTGGGACTGCGGTCCCTTGACTTGGTGGTCTGTCTTCCGGCCGTCTGGGGCCGGTGATGGGAACGTTGGACCGGTTGACGTGGTTTCGTACCGGAGGTGACCCGATGAAGTCTCTCCTCAAGCTCTCGATCGCGTGCGCGATTTGCGCCGCCCTCGCCGCACCGAACGCCAGCGCGCTCGAGGCGGTCCCGAAGAAGTTGAACGTGCAGGGCGTCCTGCGCAACGTCTCGGGCGAGGTCGTGACCGGTTCCTACCTGATCTGGTTCCGCATCTACACGACGGAGACCGGCGGCACGGTCCTGCACGCGGAGAACCAGACGCTGTACGTCACCGGCGGCGTGTTCAGCGCCTACCTCGGGCCGGTGCCGGACACCACCTTCAAGAACCGGACCGACGCGTGGCTGGAAATCCAGGTCGGTTCCGACACCCCGCTGCCCCGCCGGCAGTTGACCGCGACGGGCTTCGCCATCCAGGCCGAGCACGCCGAGCAGTCCGACGAGGCCACGATCGCCCTGGACGTGCAGTGCACCGGTTGCGTCGGCAACAACGATGTCGACCTCCTGTACGCCCTGTCCGACACCAAGGGCGGCGCGGCGCTGAACGTCAACTGCCCGACCACCGGCTGCGTCACGGGCGGCACCAGCGCGACGAACTCGGAAATCGGCGGCGGGTCCATCTACGCGTTCAACATGGCGGCCAACGCGGTCGCGACGGCGACCATCCAGGACGGCGCCGTGACGAACGCCAAGCTGGGCGCCGATGCGGTCCGGACCGGCAACATCCTGGACGGCCAGGTCATGACGAACGACATCGCGAACGGCGCGATCACCTCGGCCAAGATCTTCGCCGGCGCGATCACCAACGCGGAACTGGGCATCAACTACGCCGGGTCGGACTCGAAGGGCGGCGAGGCCAACAGCGTCAAGTGCGGCACCGGCACGATCTACAACGCCCCCTGCGTCGATCAGAACGAGGTCACGTTCACGTTCGCGCGCGGCGTGTCCCAGAACGGCGCCGCGGCGGACCTGTCCTGCACCGGTTGCGTCATCTCCGAGGAAGTGGCCTTCAACTGGGCGGCCGGCACGACGAAGGGCGGCGCCGCCGGGAACCTGGACTGCACGAACTGCGTCGAGGAGGGCGAGGTCAACTTCCCGTACGCGGCGTCCAACACCGAGAAGGGCGACGCCATCGGCCTGACCTGCACCGGTTGCGTCGGCGACACCGACCTGGGCGTCTACTACGCGCGCGGCGTGGATTCCGCCGGCAACCCGGCGAAGGGCGGCGCGGCGGCGGACCTGGTCTGCAACGGCTGCGTCAACGGCACGGACGTCAGCTTCTACTACGCGGCCGGCGATGCCGTCGCGGGCAACGCGACCGGCCTGGTCTGCAGCAGCTGCGTCGACACCTCGGACATGCGCGCGGGCGCCATCACCAACGCCGCGGTCAACACCAACGCGGCGATCCAGGGCACCAAGATCCTGGCCGCGACCACGTCGGTCCGCGGCACCGTCGCCGCCGGTACCGGCCTGAACGTCGACACCAACGGTCTGCTGACGGTCAAGTACGGCACGGCGGCCGGCACGGCGGCGGAAGGCAACCACACGCACAGCGAGTACTACATCAACGGCAGCGGCACGAACGACCTGAACCTGGCCCACGGCAAGAAGTTCAACTTCTGGGACACCGGCGACAACCCGCCGGCCAGCGGCCCCGGCTATTACGCGTACTTCATCCAGGGCACCGCCGGCAACAGCAACAGCACGTCGGTCCGGCTGGTCCTGGGTCCGGATGCGACGAACCTGGGCAAGGAGCGGTTCGAGATCTATTCCGACGGCATCGCGAACTTCTCGCACTGGTTCGACGCGACCGGCGCCGCGTACCACAAGGGCTCGCTGACGCTGGACGGCGCCCTTTCCTGCACGGGCTGCGTCGATTCGCAGGACATCGCGACCGGCGCCATCACGTCGGACGACATCGCGAACGGCACGATCAAGAACGAGGACTTCCAGGCCGGCATCAACATCATCACGACCGGCTACGTGAAGGCGACGGGCGGCATGTACGCCCCGCGGTACTACGATTCCGACGACACGTCGAACACGTACTACGTGGACCCGTCGCACGCGGACGGCTCGGTGCTGAACAAGGTCAATTACAACGTCATCACGCAGATCGGCCGGTCGAACATGGCCGGCAACTACGTCGGCCTGAACGGCGACGACGCGTACCTGGACAGCATCAATACCGAGACCGCCGGCAACGCGCTGGACATCAACAACAACCGCTGCGGCCACGTGACGATGTTCGCGGGCTCGTGCAATACGGGCGCTTACAACGCCTACATCTACGGCAACGAGTACGCGAACAAGTGGATCGACAACAACAGCACCAGTCGGTGGGTCGATCCCAGCGCGGACACCCAGCTCGAGATGCTGCACGTCAACAAGAACAACTCGTGGCTCGGCGACTCCAGCGGCAACAACTACATCCGCGGCAAGACCTACGCGTTCGGGACCCGGTGGGAGGACGAGAACGGCACGTACTTCCTGGACCCGTCGATCACGACGAAGTTCAATGACCTGGAACTGAACTGGCTGCGCCTGTACAACCGCGGCGGCTTCCCGGGCAGCGCGTCCGGCTACGCCCAGATCCTGAACAACGGCGGCCACATCTACGTCAGCCCCGACAATGCCAGCGGCTACTTCATCCTGAACGGCAACGGCGACGACGCCCTGTATTTCAACGTCAACGGGGGCGTGAACACGAACCGGGCCAGCATCACGACGAACCACTACTGGCTGAGGATCAACGCCGCCGCCGGCGATCCCAAGCTGTACCTGAACGAGAACGTGGGTGGCCAGGTGTGGACGAACGGCACGTTCTACGCGACGAACCTGGTCGACCGCAACAGCACCAGCTACTCCTGCGTCGTGGACCCCAGCGGCACGTCGCTGTTCCAGTCCATGTATTCCGTCAGCGGCAAGATCGACAATTTCGCGACTGCCAACCTGTACGCGAACCAGATGGGCCTGGCCGGCGGCGACTCGCAGTTCAGCCCCGGCTGCACCAGCGGCGCCTGCTCGCACATCGGAGGGTCGAACTCGGGCTTCAAGAGCATGTGGTCGATCGTGTACAACGGCTACTCGAACCGCGACCTGAAGCGGGACATCCACTACCTGTCCGAGCGCGAGTTGCAGACCACGGTCGCGGACGCCCTGTTCAACCTGAAGCCGGCGACCTACTTCTACAAGCAGGAGAAGAACATCGGCGACCCGGACGCCAGCCGGTTCGACATCCGGACGGCGCCGCACTACGGCCTGATGCTGGACGAGATGCCCGACTTCATGGTCAGCTCGGGCGGCGGCTGGTCGCTGAACGACTCGATCGGCTTCCTGCTGGTCGGCGCCAAGTACCTCGAGGACCAGAACCGCGAGAAGGACGAGAAGATCCGCGACCTCGAGGACCGCGTCGCCGTGATGGAGCAGGCCCTGGTCGACGCCGGCCTGATCAAGTAGGTCGCCCCCTCCCTTCCCGATTTCCCACCGACCATCGCCGGGACAACGAAACGACGGGACTCCCGCATCCGTTCGGGTGGCGGGCTTGGCACCGCCCAGCGCGGGCGTGTAGGCTTCTGGGCAGCGGAAGGACGCGGAGGCGAACGGATGGATCAGGACCTGGGGGCACTGCTGACGGACGTGCTGGAGTCGATGGCGGGCAGGCCGCGCGAAGGGCTGAAGGTGACCCCGCTGGCGGCGGACGCCTCGGCGCGGTCCTACGCGCGCGTCGAGGTGGAAGGGGAGGCGCCCCTGGTGCTGATGCTGCTGGCCGACGACCCGCTGAAGAGCGAGGAGGTCGTGGACGGCGAACGGCCGAAGCAGATGCCGTTCCTGGAGGTGGGCGAGTACCTGGCTCGCGGCGGGATGCCGGTGCCGGCCGTGGTGCACGTGGACCTGTCGCGGCGCTCGATCCTGCTGGAGGATCTGGGCGACGTGACGGTCGAGCGGGCCCTGGCGGCGGGCGCGGACAAGGCAGCGCTGTACCACGCGGCGATCGAACTGCTGGCGGACCTGCAGGCGTGGGGCGAGAAGGCGCCCGACCCGGGATGCGTGGCGTTCCGGAGGCGGTTCGGCAAGGGGCTGCTGCGCTGGGAACTGGACCACTTCGACGAGTGGCTGCTGCGGGAGTGGACCGGGAGCACGCCGACGGCGGCCGAGAAGGCCGTGCTGGACGCCTTCTACGACGAGGTGGTGCGGCGGCTGGTGGCGCTGCCGACCGGGCTGGTGCACCGGGACTTCCAGAGCCGGAACCTGATGGTGCAGGGGCGGCGACTGAGGCTGATCGACTTCCAGGACGCGCTGGTGGGGCCGTACCTGTACGACCTGGTGGCGCTGCTGCGGGACTCGTACGTGGCCTTCGAGCGGGAGGAGGCGGCGGGGATCCGGCGGCACTTCCGGGAGGCACGGGTCGCGCGCGGGCTGTGGGTGCCGGAACCGGAGGCCCTGGACGACCACTTCTTCCTGCAGGCGATGCAGCGGAAACTGAAGGACGCCGGGCGGTTCGTGTACATCGACCGGGTGAAGAAGAACCCGAAGTTCCTGCCGAACATCCCGCGGTCGCTGGCGTACGCGCGCGAGGCGATCGAGCGGTTCCCGGAGTTCGGGGCGGCACGGGAGGTGCTGGCGCGATACCTGCCGCAGCACTTCGGCTGACACCGGAGGCGTTCGATGAAGGCGATGGTGTTGGCGGCGGGCCTGGGGACGAGGTTGCGTCCCGCGACGAACGTGGTGCCGAAGCCGCTGTTCCCGGTGCTGGGCGTGCCGGCGATCGAGTGGGCGCTGCGGGGGCTGCGGCAGGCGGGGGTGACCGAGGCGGTCGTGAACCTGCACCACCTGCCGGGGGCGATCGTGCGGCGCCTGGGCGACGGGCGCGGGATCGGCGTCCGCATCGAGTACCGCGAGGAGCCGGAGATCCTGGGGACGGGCGGCGGGATGTCGGCCGTGCGCGCCTTCTTCGCGGGGGACGCGCCGTTCTTCCTGCACAACGGGGACGTGTTCACCGACTGGGACCTTCGCGCGATCCGGGACCGGCACGCGGCGGCCGGGGCGGACGCGACGATGGCGCTGGCGGACCCGCCGGACATGCCGCAGGCAAGGCTGGTGGAGGTCGGGCCGGACGGGGACGTGGTCGGGGTCCGGGGCCGGCCGGCGGCGGGCGACGGGCCGAGGTACGTGTTCTCGGGGGTGTCGGTGCTGACGGCCTCGCTGCTGCGGCAGCTGCCGCTGGAAGGGCCGTCGTGCCTGGTCGAACAGGGGCTGATCCCGCTGATGGCGGCGGGGCGGCGCGTGGCGGCGGCGCTGCCGGGCGGACGGTTCTGCGACATCGGGACGGCGGAGCGGTTCCTGGCGCTGCAGTGGGAGGTGTTCCCGCGGGCCGAGGCGCTGTTCGTCGCCCGCGGGATGGAGCCGCCGCGGGTGATCGCGCCCGGGGTGTGCGTGGCCGGGTCGCCCGTGATCGCGGCCGGGGTGCGCCTGGAGGGGCCGGTGCTGCTGTGCGACGGGGCGCGGGTCGAGGCCGGCGCGTCGGTGGGGCCGAGGGTCGTGCTGGGCGCCGGCGCCGTGGCGCGGGGCGATGCGGACCTGCGGGACGCCGTGGTCTTCGACGGGGCGACGGTGTCGGGGCCGGCGTCCGGGATCGTGCTGCCGGCACCCGGCTGACGGTTTCCGGGAAGGCCGATCCGGAAGCCGAGGGCCACCGGCTACCGCTCGCAGCTCCGCCGGATCGGGCCCGGCGTCAACCGCCTTCCGCCAGCGCCGCGTCGTACACCTGCCGGTCGCGTTCCGAGAAGCAGCAGAAGACGACGGTCTCCGGCAGCGGCGAGGCCGCCAGGAAGGCGCGCGCCTCGCCGATCGCGATGCGGGTGGCGGGTTCGATCGGGTAGCCGTACACGCCGGTCGAGATGGCCGGGAAGGCGACGGTGCGGGCGCCCAGTTGCCGCGCCAGCGCCAGGCTTTCGCGGTAGCAGGACGCCAGCAGGCCGGGCTCGCCCCGGGTGCCGCCGCCCCAGACGGGACCGACGGTGTGGATCACGAAGCGCGCCTTCAGGCAGTGGCCGCCGGTGGCCTTGGCCTGGCCGGTCTCGCAGCCGTGAAGCCCGCGGCACTCCTCCAGAAGGCCCGGGCCCGCGGCGCGGTGGATGGCGCCGTCCACGCCGCCGCCGCCCAGCAGAGACCGGTTGGCCGCGTTGACGATGGCGTCCACGTCCAGCGTCGTGATGTCGCCCTGCACGATCCGGATCCGTCCCGCCGCGTCGTCCATGCCTGCCTCCCGGGGCCGATGCCGACAGGGTAGCGCGAACCGTCGGCGTCCGGAACCGGGACGGGGACGCGGTCGGGGGAAGGCCAGTGTCTCCCACGGGCTGCAAGCGGATCGGGTGCGCGCGCGAGGTGTCCCTGGGTTTGAAAGAAGGCGCCGGGAGGGGGATACTTGCGGCGTCGCACGGGGGGATCGGGGTGGAACCGGCGGGCGCGTGGGGACGGGCGAAGGACCGCTTCCAGCTGTGGGCGTGGCGCCACTACGTGGACCTGGAGTTCACGCACCCGCGCCTGTCCTACCTGTTCTGGGAGGCCACGCTGGGCTGCAACCTGGCGTGCCGGCATTGCGGTTCCGACTGCCACCGGTCGTCGGACCTGTCGAACGAACTGTCCGGCGAGGAGGTGTTCGCCGCGCTGGAGCAGGTCGCGAAGGACTTCGGCGCCCGGAAGGTCTTCCTGGCGGTGACGGGCGGCGAGCCGCTGGTGCGGCCGGACCTGTTCGACGTGATGGGGCGCGTGGCGGCGCTGGGCTTCCCGTGGGGCATGGTGTCGAACGGCTGGGCGGTGGACGACCGGGTCGTCCAGGCCAGCCGGAAGGCGTGCATGCGGACGCTGGTGATCAGCCTGGACGGCGCGACCCGGGAATCCCACGACTGGCTGCGCGGGGCCGGTTCGTTCGACCGGGCCGTGGAGGCGATCGAGCGGTACCGCCGGGCGGGCTTCCTGAAGGGCCTGCAGGTGACGACGACGATCCACCGCCGCAACGTCGGCGAGATGCAGGCGATGTTCGACGACCTGGTGCGGCGCGGGGTCCGGGACTGGCGCGTCGTGTCCGTGTTCCCGAACGGGCGCGCGCGGCGCCAGGATGACTTCCTGCTGCAGCCGTCCGAGCTGAAGGGGCTGCTGGACTTCGTGCGCGACAAGCGGTTGCACCCGCGGCCGATGAAGGTGTCCTACGGGGACGAGGGGTACCTGGGCTGCGGGTACGAGCGGCGGGTGCGCGACTTCTACTTCGAGTGCCTCGCCGGGGTGCGGATCGCGTCGATCCTGGCGGACGGCGGCATCTCGGGGTGCCCGAACATCCCGCGCAGCCTGGTCCAGGGGAACGTGCGGCAACGGTCGGTCAAGGACGTCTGGGAGCACGGGTTCGGGAAGTACCGGGACCGGTCGTGGATGCGGCAGGGGGCGTGCGCGGCCTGCCGCGACTTCGGGATCTGCAAGGGCAACAGCATGCACCTGTGGGACGCCGAGACCGGCGGCCCGAAGCTTTGCCACGTCGACATGCTGCGACGCGCACGGGAAGAAGAGGCCCGCGAACGGGGAGGGACTCCATGCTGATGGTCCTGATGGCGCTGGTCGACCTGGGGCGGATGAAGGCCTACGCCGCGACCCGGTGGCTGTGGCTGGCCCTGTCGGGCGGGCTGTGCGTGGCGGCGCCGCTGGGGTGCGACTCGGGGGACGGGGAGAAGAAGGATGCCGTGCAGGAGACGCCCGTGCCGGAGTACGGGCCGCCTGCGGATGCGCAGGACGTGACGCCGTTCGACGACGGCGCGGACGACGTGCCGCAGGTGCTGTACGGGCCTCCGCCGGACGCCGTCGAGGAGATTCCGGGTGCCGACGTGCCCCAGGAGGTATACGGCGTGTGGGTCGGCTAGGGGGCGGGTCCGGAACCAGCCCCTCCCGCGTGAAGGAGCCGCGTGAAGGATTCCTTCGACACCCGGATGGTCGTCTACGGGCTGCTGTTCTACGGGCTGGTGCTCCTGGCCTGCCTGGGCGCGGCGGGGATGTGGCCGGACGCGGCCGGCATCCCGTGGGGGGACCCGTCGCTCGCGGTGCGGGACGTCGCGCTGGGCCTGGCGACGGGCGGCGCGGTCATCGCGGTGTCCTGGGCGATGGTGCGGTGGCTGCCCTCGGGCCGGCGGCTGGCGGACCTGCTGGCCCGGACGCTGAAGGGGATGCCGCGCTGGGCGGGCCTGCCTCTGGCCGTCGCGGCGGGCGTGGCCGAGGAGGCGGCGTTCCGGGGGTGCGCGTGGAGCGCGCTCGAGGCCTGGCTGGGGACGGCGGCGGCGTGGGTGCTGACGTCCGTGATCTTCGGGCTGGCCCACGGGATGTTCCAGCGCGGGATGCGGACGTGGTCGGCCTTCGCGCTGGCGACCGGGTTCCTGCTGGGCGGCTTGCGCCTGGGCACCGGCGGCATCCTGGCCGCGATCGTGGCGCACGCCCTCGTCGATGCCGTGAACCTGCCGCTGGTCCGGCGGGCCGGCGCGATCCGCGTGCCGGAAGACGAGTGAAGCCGCGGCCTCCCGGCGGCGGCGTTGGATCCGGCCTCCCCTCCCGCTAGACTCCCGGTGCCCCGATCGGACGGATCGCGATGGACCCCGTGCGACTGCTGGACTGGTACCGCGACGCGCACCGGCGCCTGCCGTGGCGCGAGACCCGCGACCCCTACGCGATCTGGGTCTCCGAGGTCATGCTGCAGCAGACGCGCGTGGAGACCGTCATCCCCTACTACCGGCGGTTCCTGGCGCGCTTCCCGGACGTGAACGCGCTGGCCGCGGCCCCGCTGGACGACGTGCTGAAGGCCTGGGAGGGGCTGGGGTACTACGCCCGGTGCCGCAACCTGCACGCGGCGGCCGGGGTGGTGGCGTCCCGGCATGGCGGGCGGTTCCCGGAGGACCCGGCGGAGGCGGTGGCGCTGCCCGGCCTGGGGCGATCCTCCGTGGGCGCGGTGCTGTCCATCGCGTACGGGGCGGTGCTGCCGGTGCTGGACGGGAACGTGCGCCGGGTGGTGGTGCGGATCCTCGACGAACGGGAGGACCCGCGAAGGCCTGCGGTCGAGCGGAGGCTGTGGCAGGCCGTCTCCTCGTGGATCGCCGCCTCGCCCGACCCCGGGACGCACAACCAGGCCCTGATGGAACTGGGTGCCACGGTCTGCCTGCCGCGCGCACCCCGCTGCAAGGCCTGCCCGGAGGCGGACGGGTGCGCGGCGCGGGTGGCGGGAACGGCGGACCGTCTGCCGGCGCGGGGGCCGGCGCGGACGGTCCCGGTGGTGGTGGCGGCGGTCGGGATCCTGCGGGACGCGGCGGGGCGCATCTACCTGCAGAGGCGGCCCCCGGACGGGCTGCTGGGCGGCCTGTGGGAGTTCCCGGGCGGGAAGATCCGGCCCGGGGAGTCGCCCGCCGAGGCGTGCGCGCGCGAGATTTTGGAAGAGACGGGGTTCCGGGTGCGGGTCGGCGATCCGGTCGCGCTGGTGCGCCACGCCTACAGCCATTTCCGGGTGGTGCTGCACGCCTTCGAGTGCCGGGGGGCGGACGGGAAGCCGACGCTGCGCGGGGCCGAAGCGTGGGCGTGGGTGGCACCGGCGGACCTGGACCGGTACGCCTTCCCGGGCGCGAACCGGAAGATCCTGCCGGCCCTGGGCGGAACGGACGGCGGGCCGAACGCGACGGGTCAGGAACGACGGCGGAAGATCATCGCGAAGCCGGCCAGCAGGCCGGACAGCACGCAGCAGCTCCATGCGAACAGGTCGCCGAAGCGCAGGTAGATCGTCTTTTCGGTCATCAGGGCCGTGTCCACCGTGAACGACTCGGCGTCCGTGAGCGACGTCTGGTGCAGGATCCTGCCGACCGGGTCCACCGCGACGGACACGCCGGTGTTCGTGGAGCGGACGAAGAACCGCCGGTGCTCCACCGCCCGGAACGCGGCCAGTTGCATGTGCAGGTAGGGCTCCCAGGTCTTGCCGAACCAGGCGTCGTTGGTCAGGTTCACCAGCAGGTTCGGGGCGCCCTGCGCGACCTTCCGGGTGAACGACGGGATGATCCCCTCGTAGCACACCAGCACGCCCAGGCGGGCCGGGCCCGACGGCAGCACCGACACCGTGCTCCCCGGCGTGAAGTCCCCGGCCTCGGGCAGCCATTTCCGCAGGAAGGGGAAGGTGTCGGCCAGCGGCAGGTACTCGCCGAACAGCAGCAGGTAGTTCTTCTCGTACCGGCCCAGCACGGTTCCGTCGCCGTCGACCAGCAGAGATGCGTTGTAGTCCCGGGTCTTCGAGGGGTCGGTCGCATCGGGGCCCCGGGCCAGAACGCCCAGCAGCAGCGGCGTCCGGAAGCCGCGCCGGGCCGCGTTGCGGTCCGGGTCCGGGGTCTTGCGGTCGGCCTCCACGGCGGCGTACAGGTCGCCGCCGGCCGCCGGCGCCGGCAGGGGGGCATCGGACACGTACAGCGTCCGCACGTCGCGGGGCACGGGGTAGCCCTCGTCGAACGGCAGGAAGGCCAGCGCCGCCAGGTCGCCCTCGGCACCCGGGATGGGACGGACCTTGTCGTCCTCCAGCGCCGCCAGAGTGCCGCCACGGCCCGACGCGACGGCACGACCCGACCCGTCGGCGGCCGCTGCCTGGAGGTCCTTGCGCAGCGGGTTCGGGACCTTGCGGCAGGCATCCCGGCAGGCGACCACGACGCCGTCGTCGCCCACTGCCCACGTCGTCGCGCCCGAGGCCACGCCGCGCAGCGGGGTCGCGACGGGCTGCTCGCGGGTCACGGTGCCGTCCCGGGCCACCCGGATCACGCTGCCGTCCTGGCCGACCGCCCACAGTCCCCCGTGGCGCGACCACGAGCACGCCAGAAGGTCCGTCGCGACCGGCTGCGGCAGCAGGTTCTTCGTTCCGTGCCGGTCGAAGGCGGCCAGGAAGCCCCCGTCGCCGCACGCGACGAAGCCGCGTCCGGGGTCGTACGTGGCGCCACGCAGCGTCGCCGTGGTGCCCAGGTCCACCACCTTCCACGCGCCCCCCGTCCGCAGGACCGCGGCGCCCTGCGCGCCCACCGCCAGCGCGGCCGAGCCGTCCGGGCGCGTGGCCACGGCCAGCAGGTCCCGGTCGATCCCGGTGGCCTCCCGCTTCAGGGTGCCGTCCGCGAAGGAGAAGGCCGACCCGCGCAGTCCCACGGCCAGCCAGCGGGACTCCGACACGGCGGCCACCGCCCGCACGCCCGAGGCTTTCGCCTCGGCTGCCCCGGCATCCTCGACCGCCTGCGCGGCCCCGTCCGACACGCGCCACAGGCGGCCGTCCGCGGATCCGGCCAGCATCCGGTGGTCGGTTCGACGCCAGCGGACGTCGGTCAGCGGCATGTACGACGACTCGGGCCAGACGATCAGGTCCGGGGAGTCGGACTTCTCCAGGGCGACCGACATCGTCTGGTATCGCAGCAGGTTCCGGTACAGCATCCGGACCTGGTCCTCGACGGGCAGCGGCTTGCCGTTCTCGCCCCTCGCCTCCTTCTCCCAGATCCCGATGTCGGCCTCGACCACGCCCACCTTGTAGCGCGGCGCGGCGGCCACGGCCTCGTCCACCTGCCGAATGCGCCAGGCGCCGTACCCCAGGTCCGCTCCGAGGGCCAGCACGGCCAGCGTGACGGTGACCCAGGGGAAGCGCCGGTGGTCCAGCCGGGCGGTGATGACCTCGCCGACGGCGCCGCTGGTCAGTACCAGCAGGAACGACAGCCCCGCGATGCCGGTCACGTCGACGATCTGGATCGCCAGGGGAAAGTGCAGTTGTCCGTTCCCGAAGTACCACGGGAACAGGAACGGGATCACGTGCTCGACCGCGACCAGGAAGACCGGCAGGACCAGGCCCCACGGCAGCGCGCGCCACCGCGACGTGACGGTCGCGGCCAGCCCCGTCGCGATGGCGAACGCCAGGCCCTGGTACAGCGCCATCAGCACGGAAATGGACCACGAAGGCACCGGGCCCATGTGCCCGAAGTTCTGCAGCAGGTCGGCGATCCAGTGGAAGCCGCCGAAGTTGGTGACGACGCCCGCCACGTACCCCAGGCCGAAGCCGCCCCGGAAGGTCCGGCCGCGCACGGCGATCAGCAGCGGCACCAGCGACAGCCACTGCAGCGGGAACAGGTCGAAGGTCGGGAAGGACAGGAAGACCATGCACCCGGACAGGATCGCCAGGGGGATCCCCAGCGCCAGGTGCGTCCGGGGGGCGTTGGCACCGGCGGACCCCTTCCCGCGGGACGTCGACTTCGAGGGCGCCTTGCCGGGCTCCGGCTTGTCCGGGGTCCCCTTGCGCTTTCCGGCCATGTCACCTCCCTGGGGGGGCGTCCGGCGTCAGGGTCGCGCGGCACTGGTCCAGCGAGGCGCCCTTCAGCAGGACCGTCTTGTGGCGGTCACGCCGCCCCTTCAGCAGCACGGCGCAGGAGGCCTTCAGGCCCGCGGCGGCGGCCAGCGTCGCCAGGGCCTGCTGAGTCGCGGTGCCGTCCTCGGGGGCGGCGGTGACCTCCACCCTCAGGCGACCGCCCGTGATGCCGCCGACCCGGCAACGTCCCGCGCGGGGCCGCACCGAGCACTCGACCACCACGCCGTCCGGCCTTTCTTCCAGCACGTCCACGACCGTTCCCCGCGGATGCCGTCCGCCCCCCGCGAACCCATGCAGGACGCGGTCCGGGCAATGATACACCACGCCCCCGCGCGCCACGCAGAGGACGACCGGAGGGCGCGGTTGACACGGGTGGGGTCGGATGCTACCAAGGAGGCGGCTCGCCCCCTCCGGAGGCATCGCATGTCCCGTCGGATCGCGGTGGTCCTGGCCTTCCCGGTGCTGGTCGCCTGCGGCCTGCAGCCCGGTCCGGGCCGGTTCGGGAAGTTCGTCGGCAGCGAGGTCGGGCAGAAGCGGATCGCGGCGTACGTCGCCGACCCGAAGAACCCGGTGGAAGCCCGGGTCGAGGCGCTGGAGATGCTGGCGGCGGCGGGGTTCCCGGGGAAGGTCCGGGGGATGCTGGACGCGCCTGCCGACCGCGAGGTCCTGGCCGAGAAGACCGCGACGGCGCTGGTCGCCCGGCTGGCGGGTGCCGGCAGCGACCCTGCCGCGCTGGCGCCGCTGCGCGAGGCGGCGCTGGGCGCGCTGGCCTTCGTGCCGGCGGCCCGCAAGGCGCCGATCCAGAAGGCGTTCGTGGACTGGGCGTTCGCGGGCCTGACGCAGGACTCGTCCGCGGAGGACGTCCGCCGGCAGGTCGAGCCGCGCATCGAGTCGGCCCAGGTGCCGCAACTGGAGGCTGCGGGCACGACGGGTGCGGCGATCCTGGTCCGGCACGGGTTCGACGTGATCCGGATGGCCCAGTTCGTGCTGTCGATTCCCGACCCGGCGGCGCACCTGCGCCTGCTGGAGGCGTTCCGGCGGCTGCATGCCACGCCCGAGATGACCATCCCGCTGCCGCACCTGGAACTGGTCGGGCGGATCAAGGACGCGCGGGCCGCGACCTACCTGCTGGACCTGGCGCTGGACGCGAACCAGGAGTCGGACGTACGGGCGGCGGCCTTCAACCAGGCGGCGCACCTGGTGGACGACGCCGCGGTCCGGACCGGCGACCTGGAGGGCATCCTTTCGCGGCTGGACCGCATGATGGCGTCCGGGGACCCGGACGATCGGTGGAGCGGCGCCAACTACCTGCTGGTGGCCAGGGGCCTTCAGGCGCTGCCCCGGGTGATGGAGGGGCTGAAGGACGACGGGATCTACCCGAATGCCACCGAGGACCCGATGAAGTCCATGGTGGACTTCTGCAAGGCGACGCTGCTGAGGATCGACCGGGGCCCGGAGGCCTGGGCCGGCATCCGACGCCTGCTGGGGAGCCGCAACCGCGTGCACCAGGCCCTGGGAGTCGTGTGCACGAAGGCCTCGGAGGACCCGTCGAAGGCCTCGCTGGTGGCGCCGCTGGCCGGGTCGCGGACGGACCTGTTCCCGGTGCTGGGCGTGAAGGTGACGCTGGGCACGCTGGCGACCAACGCGAAGGAGGGGCTGCAGATGTACGCCGAGGTGGCGGCGGACGTCGCGGCCGGGCGGCTGGTCGAGGCCGATGCCAGGCTGATGCGGTTCGCCATCCTGGTGGACCTGACCGACACGGGTCGCGCGTACCGGAAGGCCGTGGCCGACCGCTTCAAGGAAGATCGCAAGCCCACCGAGTAGGAATCCCGTGACACGCCCGGACGCCTCGTCCGGCGACCTGCGGGAGGCCGGTCGAGGCTTCCTGCTGATCTCCGGCGCGAAGATCTGGTTCCTGCTGACCGCGACATTCGCCTCGCTGGCCTTCCCTCGCCTGTTCGGGGACGCCGCGGCCTTCGGCCGGTACCGGGTCGTGTCGGGCGTGCTGAACGTCCTGACGATGGTCGTCGTGACCGCGTCGGTGCAGGCCGTGGCGCGCCTGTCCTCCGAGGCCGGCGCCGACGTGCGGGGGGTGCGGCGGCTGGCGCTGGGCGTGCAGGCGGCGGTCTTCGGGCCGGTCTTCCTGGCGCTGCTGCTGGGCGCGGACCTGCTGGCGTCCGGGGTGCTGAACGACGAGGCCCTGGCGGCGCCGCTGCGGGCGGCCTCGCTGGTGGTGCTGGCCTACACCTTCTACACGGTGCTGATCGGGCTGCTGAACGGCACCCGGCACTTCGGTCGCCAGGCCGGCCTGGACATCACCTTCTCGACGCTGAAGACCGGCCTGATGGTGGCCGCCGTGGTGGCGACCGGGTCGGTGACATGGGCGTTCCTGGGGTTCGCGGCGACGTCGCTGGTGGTGCTGGCGCTGGCGGTGCCGGTCGCGGCGGTGGCGCTGAAGGAAGTGCCGGCTGGGGGTAGGACCCCGTCGGCCCGGGAGTTCCTGAGGTACCTGCTGCCGCTGGCGGCATACGCGCTGGTGCTGAACCTGTTGCTGCAGGCGGACGTGGTGTCGCTGAAGGCCATGCTGGGCCGGGCGGGAGGCGAAGGGGCGGCGAACGCGGCGTCGGTGGCGGCCGGGGTCTACGGTGCCGCGCGGAACGTGTCTCTGCTGCCCTACCAGGCCGTGATCTCGCTGACCTTCATCGTCTTCCCGCTGGTGTCCCGGGCGACCAGCCGCGGCGACGGGGTCGCGGCCGGGGCGGCGGCCACCGGGGCTCTGCGGCTGGCGGCCGTGCTGTCCTTCGCGGCGGTCGCGGCGTTCGGCGCTGCACCGGAAGGGCTGCTGGGGCTGCTGTTCGGGCCCGCGTACCAGGCGGGCGGCCCGGTGCTGGTGCCGCTGCTGGCCTCCGGGGCCCTGATGGCGGTGACCTTCGTCGGCAACGCGATCCTGGCCTCGGCCGGTCGGCCGGCCGCACCGCTGTGGGGGGGGCTGGGGTCGGTCTGGATGCTGGCTGCCTGCCTGGGCGTGGGCCTGGAGTCGGTGGCCGGCAGCGAGGCCGCGATGACCGTGGCGGCGTGGTCGACGCTGGCGGCGGCCGCGACCGGTGCGGGGATCACGGGAGTGCTGGTGCGGGGCGCGTTCAAGGGCGCGCCGTGGATGCGGACGACGGCGTGCTCGGTCGTGGCGGCGGCAGCGGGCCTGGGGGGCGCGGCCCTGCTGCCCGGCGAAGTCCCCGGCGTGCTGCGGATGGTGCTGTCCTTCGCGGCGTTCGTGGGGGTGCTGCCGGCCATCGGCGGCGTCGGCGCCGAGGACGTCCGGCGGATCCGGATCGCCTTCAAGCGGCGCCCCTGAGGCGGCATGAAGGGAAGGCGGGGGACGGGGCCCCCGCCCTACATCTCCGTGGTGGCGCGGGTGTTCATCGTGATCCCGGGGGGACGGGGCCCCCGCCCTACATCTCCGTGGTGGCGCGGGTGTTCATCGTGAT
>CALJUR010000134.1 GCA_937975765.1 uncultured Myxococcales bacterium | reverse complement strand
GATCGTATTCGGTGACTGGAGTTCAGACGTGTGCTCTTCCGATCTCTCGATCGCGCCGATCGGCTCGAGGCGGGCCGGTGCGGCCGCACCGCACACCTCCTTGACGGCGTTCATCGCGGCGATCTTGATCGCGGTCTCGTCGATCGCGAAGCCCTCGCGGGCCTCGATGCCGCGCACCTGCGCCTTCACGTCGGTCAGCGTCAGCCCGTGCAGCACGCCTCCGCGCAGCGCCTCCAGGACGCCGGTGCGGGCCGCCTCCAGCAGAGCCGGGTGCAGCAGCATGCCGTCGGCCACGTCGCACGACGAGCCCTCGCCGCGAGGGGCCGGCTGGACATGCAGCGACAAGCGCGCGAAGACCTTGGCTTCCTCGTTCTCGATCTCGCAGGAACCGAAGCCGTCGGCAGCCCGGCCGACCGTCTCGGCGTAGACGACCTCGGGACGGCCGACGCGGACCGGGACGCCGAAGTCGCGACGGATGCGATCGGCCACGATGTCCAGGTGCAGTTCGCCCATGCCGGACATCACGGTCTGGCCGGTGTCGGGGTCCTCGCGGAACCGGAAGGTCGGGTCCTCGTCCGAGATGCGCTTGAGGGTCAGTTCCAGGCGCTCGCGGTCGGCCTGCGACTCGGCCTCGATCGCCATGCTGATGACGGGCTCGTAGTCGCCGATGGACTCCAGCACGACCGGGTTCGCCGGGTCGCACAGGGTCTCGCCGGTGCCCGTGACCTTCAGGCCCAGCACGCCGACGATGTTGCCGGCGCCGACCTCTTCCAGGCGCTTGCGGTCCTTCGCGTGCATCAGGAAGATGCGGCTGAACTTCTCGGTGATCTTGCGGCCGGGGTTGAAGGCGTCGGCCTTCTCGTCGATGCGGCCGGAGTAGATGCGAAGGTAGGTCAGGCGGCGTCCCTCGTCGGCGATCTGCACCTTGTAGACCAGGGCGCACAGGGGCCCGTTGGGATCTTGGGCCAGTTCGACCGGTTCGCCGGTGCGGGGGTTGGTCCCGTGGATGGGGGGGAGGTCCAGCGGCGACGGCAGGTACTTGACCACCGCGTCCAGGACCGGCGGGACGCCCTTGTTGCGCAGGGCCGAGCCGCACAGGACCGGCACGACCTCGCCGGTGACGCAGTGCCGTCGCAGCGCGTCGATCAGGTCGGCCGCCGGGACGTCCTCGCCGTTCAGGTACTTGTCCGCGATCGCCTCGTCGACGTCCGCGATGCCGGCCACCAGGTCGTCCCGCGCCTGGCGCGCCTCGGGCTCCAGGCCGGGGGGCACGCCGTCGGACACCTCGGTTTCGCGGGGGTCCAAGCCGGTCCAGCGCAGCGTCTTCCACTCGACCAGGTCGATGGCGCCCGTGAACGCGGACTCGGCGCCGACCGGGATCTGGATCGGAAGGATCCTCTGGTGGAAGCGGTCGCGCATCGACTGCACGGACATCGCGAAATCGGCGCCCACGCGGTCCATCTTGTTGACGAAGGCGACCCGGGGGACGCGGTACTTGTCGGCCTGCCGCCAGACGGTCTCGGACTGGGGTTCCACGCCGTTGACGCCGTCGAACACGACGACGGCGCCGTCCAGGACCCGCAGCGAGCGCTCGACCTCGACGGTGAAGTCCACGTGCCCGGGGGTGTCGACCAGGTGCATCTCGCATCCGCCCCACTCGAAGGACGTGACCGCGGAGGTGATGGTGATGCCGCGTTCCTGCTCCTGGACCATGTAGTCCATCACGGCCTCGCCGTCGTGGACCTCGCCCATCTTGTGGGTGCGGCCGGTCGTGAAAAGAAGGCGTTCGGTCAGAGTCGTCTTGCCGGCGTCGATGTGCGCGATGATGCCCAGGTTGCGGATCCGGCGCATCGACTTGAGGCTGGTGCGGTCGCGTTCGCCCATGGTGAGGTTCCCCGGGAAGCCACGGGCGGGAATTATGCCACAGACGGCGACGCCCGTGGATTCGGCGTGGGAGGCACGGGGCCAACCCAGGTCGTGCGCTCCTTGATTCGCGATCCCCGGAGGACGATAATCCACGCGGCTTTGCGGAGGCGCCAAGGATGCGGTTCCCCTTCGTTTCGATGACGGTGACGGTGGCGTTCCTGGCGGCGTGCGGCGGGTCGACCTCGAAGGACGACGCGGTCACGGACCCGGGGGCGGAGGTGGCCCAGGATGCCGAGGTGATGGAGGTCGCGACGGAGATCCCCGGGGAGGTCCCGCCGGAAGCGGTCGAGGAGATCGCGCCCGAGGTTCCCGTGGAGGAGGTGGTGACCCCGCCGGTCCCGTTCGGGCAGGAGAACCGTGGCTACAAGATGCTGCGCGGCATCGTGCACCTGCACTCGAACTGGTCGCACGACGGCTGCTACCCGCAGCACGAGGAGATCGATCCCTCGCTGCTGGTCGACTGCGAGACCGAGCACCGGCGGGCGCCCTGCCAGGCGGGCATCGACTTCGTGATGCAGACGGACCATCCCGGGGACGTCAGCGACGCGACCTTCGAGCAGGCGCTGCACTATCGGCCGGAAGCCGGCGACCAGTTGCTGAACGGGTCGAACGGGCGCCTGACGGCCAACAAGGTGACCTGCCCCGACGGCAGCCTGGTGCCGTCGTTCCTGTACTTCGTGGGGACCGAGGGAAGCAAGAACATGCCGATCGGGCTGTCGGCGCCGGTGCCGGCCGATCTGTGGCGCGTCTCGTACGATGACGCGACCCCGATTGCGGACGCGCAGGCGGCGATCGCCAAGGTCCACGAGATGGGCGGCTACGCGTTCGTGTGCCACCCCGAGCAGGGCGACCTGTCGGTCGAGACGATCAAGGCGCTGCCGCTGGACGGCATCGAATTGTTCAACTTCCACCCGATGCTGATGGCGGCGCTGGGCGACGGGTTCGACCAGTTCCTGCGGGTGGACTCGTTCATGAACGCGGGGACGACGAACCCCGTGCCGGACCTGGCGATCCTGCTGCTGATGGCGCCGATCGCGAACGACCCGCTGAAGTTCGACGCGTCCACGCCGTACATCCGGCTGACCGGCTTCGGCGCGACGGACATCCACCGCAACGTGGAGGTCCCGCCGCTGTGCCCCAGTTTCGAGGAGTGCGGCGACTACACCTACGACTACCCGAACTTCGCGCACCTGCTGGCGGACGGCGGCCCGGTGATGCTGGCCGACGGCGACCGGATGGACTCGTTCGTGCGGTCGTTCCGATGGATGTCGAACCACACGCTGGTGGCCGCCGACAAGCCGCAGGACGTGGACGAGGTGCGGCAGGCGATCGGGCTGGGCCGGTCGTTCATGGCGTTCGACATGATGGGGATGCCGAAGGGGTTCGACTTCTTCGCGGTGGCCGACGGGAACCCGGTGGAGATGGGGAAGGAGATCGCGGGCACGACCGCGGTGAAAATGTACCTGAGGGCGCCGACGCTGGCGAAGACGCCCTGGACCCTGCCGGATTACCCGGCGTGGACCGAGGGCCAGTCGGGCGCGACGATGCGGACGAAGGTTCTGAAGGCGACCACCGCGGGCGTGCAGACGGTGCTGGACGAGACCGGCGAGGGGCGCACGTTCGAGATCGCCGTGGACGGGCCGGGCGCCTACCGCGTCGAGGTGTGGGTCACGCCGCGCCACCTGAGGGCGGGCCTGAAGGGGGTGGAGGATCTGGCGGAGAAGGAGGTGCCGTACCTCTACTCGAACGCGATCATGGTCCGGTAGCGGCGAGGCGGGGGACGGGGCCCCCGCCCTGCAGGGACGTGAGACCCGAGGCGGGGGACGGGGCCCCCGCCCTTGTGCGAGACGGCGCCGACGATGGTCGAGGGCCCGGGGGACGGTCGTTCGTCATCCGGACGGGTTCCGGGTATACTGCGCCGCCCGTTCGTCCCCGGGAGGGAGTCCGTGAGCGCGATCGATGCGAACCCGCAGGTGCCCATGTGGCGCCGACCGATGGCCTGGATGCGCCGCCTGTACGACTGGGTGCTGCACTGGGCGGACACGCCTTACGGGGCCATCGCCCTGGGCATCCTGGCCTTCGCCGAGTCGTCCTTCTTCCCGATCCCCCCGGACGTTCTGCTGATCGCCCTGGTGCTGGGCCGGCGCGAGAAGTGGTTCCGGATGGCCCTGATCTGCTCGGTGGCCTCGATCGTCGGCGGGATGTTCGGCTGGTTCCTGGGCCGGGAGTTCTTCGGTCCGGTGAACCAGCTGGTCGCCTGGATCGTCGGGCCGGCAACCTGGTACGGCACCGCCCACGAGGGCGTCGAGGTCGTGACCCTGTCCGGCTTCGACTTCTTCCGGTACGCGGCCGGATCGCCGTTCGAAGCCGACGGCTCGATCTTCCTGAAGGTGAAGGCGCTGTATGACGAGAACGCCTTCATGGCCGTGTTCTCGGCCGCGTTCACCCCGATCCCGTACAAGGTGTTCACGGTGGCGGGCGGCTACTTCGACATCCCGCTGTGGACTCTGGTGCTGGCGTCGGCCCTCGGACGCAGCATGCGCTTCTTCCTGGTGGCCGGGTTGCTGTGGGCCTTCGGCCCGCCGATGAAGCGGTTCATCGACAAGTACTTCGACTGGCTGGCGCTGGCCTTCATGGTGCTGCTGGTCGGGGGGTTCGTGGTCCTGAAGAAGGTGCTGTGACTCCGCCCTGCCCTGCCTCGCCCTACCCGACCTCGACCAGCGTGACGCCGTCGCCGCCCTGGTCCTGCATGCCCGGCCGGAAGCGGCGGCAGTAGCGGGAGGTCTTCAGGTACTCGCGCACGGCGTTGCGCAGCGCGGACGTGCCCATGCCGTGGATGATCATCACCAGGGGCTCCTCGCGCAGGAATGCCTCGTCCAGGAAGCGGTCCACCAGGCCGATCGCCTCGTCCACCCGCATCCCGCGGCAGTCGACCGTGTTGGCATCGGACCGGACGAACGGCAGGTCTTCGTCGACGGTGGAGGCCTGCGTCGCGACGGAAGGCTTCGGCGGGGTCGGCTGGGCGGCGGGTGAGGATTTCGTCGCGGGTTTCGTACCCTTCGGCTTCGGCAGGCGCAGGTCGGCCAGCTTGACCTGGGTGCGCATCAGGCCGACCTGGACCGTGGCGCGCCGCCCGTCGGAAGCGACCTCCACGATCTTCCCCTCGGCCTTCAGCGAGGCCACGAACGCGACCGCTCCGACCTTCAGGGCCGACGCCGGGAACGGTTCCGTGGGCAGGTTCGCCAGCAGCGCGGCTTCCTTCTCCATGTCGCGGTGCACCTCCGCCTTCCTGTCGCGCACTTCCTGGCGGCGGGCCATCACGGTCGGCTGGACCGTGGGCCGCGTGGCCAGCGCCTTCTCGGCCTTCGCCTGCTTCGCGATGGCGTCCAGGTCCTCCTCCAGGCGCTTCATCTTCTGCAGCACGTCCTTGCGCGCGTCGTGGACCAGCCGGTCCGCGTCGGTGCGCAGGCGCTGCAGTTCCTTCTCGTACTTCTTCTTGTCGGCAGCCAGGCGGGACTTCAGGTCCTCGGTCTCGGCCTTTTCCGTGGCGAGGGCCGCGTTCAGCCGTCGGGCCTCGGCCAGGGCATCCTCCAGTTCGCGCTCGCGCTGGCCTACCAGGTTCTTCGCGCGCTCCAGGATGACCGCCGGGAACCCCGCCGCGGCCGCCACGTCGAAGGGATTGGATTCGCCCGAGGCGCCCTGCTCGATGTGGAAGTCCGGGCGGCCGGTCTTCGGATCCACGCCGACGCGGGCGTTCGAGAACCGCGGGTCGGTGTCGGCGCGCTGCTTCAGCAGGTCGTAATGCGTGGCGGTGACGCACTCGGCGCCGGTGGCCACCAGCGCCTCGACGATCGCGGTGGCCAGGGCCTCGCCCTTCTTCGGCTCGGTGCCGGTGGCCAGTTCGTCCAGCAGCACCAGCGATCGGCCCGGGCGGCGCGACAGGATCTCGTTCAGCCGCGCCAGTTGGCCGGTGAACGTGGAAACGGCCCGATCCATGTTCGTCGGGTCGCCGACCACGGTGTAGACGGAGTCGAACCAGGGGACGACCGAGCCCTCCCCTGCCGGCGGGAGCAGGCCGTGCCGCGCCATCAGCACGGACAGGCCGACCGTCGAAAGCGTGACGGACTTGCCGCCGGCGTTCGGGCCGGACACGACCAGCGCGTGGCCGCGCCCTTGCGAAGGGACCTCGATGGTGATCGCCACCACGGGACGGTCCAGCAGCGACAGCACGGGATTCAGGGCGGCGACCAGGTGGAGGCCATCCTCCGGGCCGCCGAGCGCGGGCCGCGACGCCTTCATCCGGCGGGCCAGCCGCGCGCGACCCGCCAGCGAGTCCAGCCGCCACAGGGCATCGGCCATCCTGCGCGCGTCCGGCGCGTACCGGCCCAGCAGCTTCGACCGGTCGGCCAGGACCGCGCGCTCCTCGACGCCGATGCCGTCCAGCACGACCTTCAACTGGTTGTTGTCCTCGACGATCGCCTGCGGCTCGATGAAGAGGGTCTGCCCCGTCTGCGAGGTGCCGTGGATGATGCCGGGGATGAACCGGTGGTCCTCGGCCTTGACCGGCAGCACGTACCGGCCTTCCCGCAGCGTGTAGTACTCGTCCTGGATCACCTCCTGGACGCGAGGGTCGTGCAGCATCGTTTCGATGCGCACCTTGACGCCCCGGGACAGCGACACGGCCTTCTGGCGCAATTCGGCCAGTCGCGGGGAGGCGTCGTCGCGGATGTTCCCCTCGTCATCGAAGGTGGTCGCCACGTGTGCGGCCACGGTCGACAGGTCGGGAAGTCCCTCGAACAGGGCGGCGATCCCGGGCGCGCGCAGCCGGAGATCCTGGACGATCCGGTGCGCCTCGGTCCCCGCCTCCAGCAGGCGCGCGCAGGCGACCAGTTCCGCCGCGGACAGGACCCCGTCCTTCGCCGCCACCTCGAACGCGTGGGCGACGTCCTCGACCCCCGACAGCGTCGGGTGCACGGGTTGCGCCAGCAGGTCGCACGCCTCCTCGACGAGACGCAGTTCGGACTCCACGTCGGCCGGCGTCCGCAGGGGCGGCAGGTTGCGCACCAGGCCGCGCCCCCGGGACGTCTGGCACTGGTCCGCGGCGGCATCGAGGATTCGGGGGAACTGCAGGTCGGCCAGCGTGCGTTCGTCCATCGTCAGCGACCGATGGTGGCGACCATCACGGCCTTGATGGTGTGGACGCGGTTCTCGGCCTCGTCGAAGACGCGGCTGCGAGGGCCCTCGAAGACCTCGTCCTCGACCTCGCAGATGTCGGGGAACTGCGTGGACAGGTCGGTCAGGGAATTGTGGAAGGCCGGCAGGCAGTGCAGGAAGATCGCGTCCTTGCGGCCGGTCTGATCGAACATGGCCCGCGTGATCTTGTAGGGCTTCAGCACGGCGATGCGCTCCGGGATCTTCGCCTCCTCGCCCATCGACGCCCAGACGTCGGTGTACAGCGCGTGGGCGCCGTCGACGCCTTGAGCGACGTCGTCGGTGACGGTGACGGCGCCGCCCGTTTCCGCGGCGATCGCCTTCACGGTCTCCACGAGGTCGGCCTTCGGGTGCAGGGACTTCGGGGCCACGATGCGCACGTGCATGCCCATCTTGGCGCAGCCGACCATCAGCTCGTTGGCCATGTTGTTCCGGCCGTCGCCCACGTAGGCCAGCGAGTGGCCGCGCAGGTTCGCGCCGAACTCCTCCTGCATCGTCAGCAGGTCGGCCAGCACCTGGGTCGGGTGCCAGTCGTCGGTCAGGCCGTTCCACACCGGAACGCCGGCGTACTTCGCCAGCGTCTCGACGACGTCCTGCCGGAAGCCGCGGAACTGGATGCCGTCGAACATGCGGCCCAGCACGCGTGCGGTGTCGGCCACGGTCTCCTTCTTGCCGAACTGGATGTCGCCCTTGCCGAGGTACTCGGGGTGCCCGCCCTCGTCCACGCAGGCCGTCACGAATGCGCAGCGCGTGCGCGTGGACGCCTTCTCGAAGATCAGTGCGACGTTCTTCCCGGCCAGGGCCATGCCACGGACGCCGGCCCGCTTGTTCGCCTTCAGCGTCGCGGACAGCGAGAGGAGGTCCCCGATCTCGCCCGGGGTGAAATCCAGCAACTTCAGGAACGAGCGCCCTTTGAGGTTCGCGGCCATGGAACGCCTCCGGTTTTCAGAAAGGGTCGGTCGGGCGGAGGATGCCGCAGGACGTGCGGAGGGTCAAGGGGTGGGAGAGGAAGGGGCCCGCGGCAGGCGTTGACGCGCCGGCCGCGCGGATGCTAACGTACACCCGCCTTGGGCTGCCCCTGTAGCTCAGTTGGATAGAGCAGCGGTTTCCTAAACCGTTGGTCGCCTGTTCGAATCAGGCTAGGGGCACCAAAGAAATCGCGACCACGCCGTCCTCTGCGGGAGGGATCATGGAGCCGAGCCAGAACCCGCCGGCCGTTCCCTCCACGGCGAGACCCCGCGCGGAAGCCACGCCCCAGCCCTCGTCCTCCAGCACCCACCACGGGATCAAGATGCCGCGCGCCATCGCGTCCGGGTTCGACGGCCTGGTGCGGTCGATCCGGTCGCGCAGCGCCTCGACCCCGGGGATCGCGCGGCGCGTGCTGGAACTGTGGAAGGAGGTTCCGGAGGCGCGCCTGCAGGTCGACGCGCTGCGACTGGACCTGGATGGCGAGCCGGGTCTTTCCGCCGAGGAGACCGACGGGAGATGGCTGCTGCCGGCCTACATGGCCGGGCTGCGAAGCCTGCACCCGCACCGGGAGGCGACCCTCTGGGACGTCTCGCGGCTGGCCGAGGAACTGTGCGTGCTGGAGCCGGACCCGGAGAGCCTGGCCTCCTTCCGGGACTGGCTGTGGTGCCACGGCTCGACGGGGTTCGACATCGAGTCGCGGCTGTCGTTCCTGGAGATCATGGAGTCGTCCGATTCGCACCCCTCCTGGGAGGAATGGGCCGGCCGGTCCATGGACCGGCTGCGCGAGGCCGTACGCCGGGGGGCCGGCGGCTGGCAGGGTGATGCGGGGGTGGACGTGGCGTCGCTGCGCCGGTCCTTCCTGCTGTCCCTGGCCACCTTCCAGCGGGAGGCGGCGGCGGGCCATCGCGACCTGGACGAGGCACGGCGCGGCGCGCTGAAGGAGGCGTGCGATCGGGCCGACACCTGGGCCGCGGCCGAGATGGACACCATCCAGGGGCATCCCGGGCTGATGGCGATGATCCGGCCCGAGCGCCTGGCGCGACGGATCGTGGGGATCCTGGAGACCCGCTGCGACCTGCGCCTGGTGGGCTGCCTGCTGTCGCTGGCGGAGTCGCAGGACGAGTGCTCCATGGCAGTGCTGGGGCAACTGGAAGGCGAACCCGTGGGCGACCTGGTCGCCCGGCGCATCGGGATGGACGAGGCGGGGGTCTCGGTGCTGAAGCAGTGCCTGGCGCGGGCGCCCCGCCACGTCGCGTCGGGGCTGGTCCACGGCCTGCTGAGGCGCGCCGCGGAGGACGAAGGGTTCGCCGGGACGCTGGGGCGCGTTGCCGGGCAGGGAACGGCCGATCGGATGCTGTCGCTCCTTGACGCGGCGAAACTGTCCGAAATCGAGGCCCGGGTGCTGTCCGGGATGATGTGCGGGAACGTGCGGGGGGGGATCGGGATGATCCTGCGGCTGGCCGCTGCCAGCCCGCCGGGACCGCGGTGCGCCCTGCTGGCGGGGCTCCCGGCCCGCGCGCTGTCCGAGCAGGTCGATACCGTGAAGAGGGCCCTGGCGGGGACGGAGCCGCAGCAGGGTGCGCCGCTGCTGGCCGCGCTGGCCGCGGCCCGCGACCCCTCGTCACTCGATGCGCTGGGAACCGCGCTGGCTGCCTCCTGTGGCCGGGGATGGAGGCCGAAGCTGCTCCTGGACGCCTGCGAGGCCCTGGTGACGACCGGCGCGGGATGCGACGTGCTGGTGCAGGTCGCGCGGTCGTCCCAGGCGGACACCGAGACGCGCCTGGCCGCGCTGCGCTCCCTGGAACGGCGCCCGGAACTGCTGAAGAAGGTTTCGCGGTGGTCCCTGCGCGAGGCCCTGGTGTACCCGGACGAGGTCAAGGAGCGCCTGCGCGAGGTCCGTCGGAGGTCCTCCGGGGAGGAACCGTGAGCGAGCACGTGTCCGGCCTGTGGCCCCTGCACAAGCCTCCCTCCTTCGGGATCGAGACGCTGGCCGTCGTCCGCGAGATGTTCCTGCTGATGCACACCGTCTCGACCCACGGCGCGGACCATCCCCTGACCCAGGGGGCGGCCGGCGCGTTGGCGGGTTGCCTCCGGGAGGCGCGTCCCCCCTTCTCGCTGCAGTTCCTGGGCCAGGCGGTGTTCCGCGACACGGTGCTGCTGCCCCTGGACCTGTCCACCTTCGGGAACGCCCAGGAGGTCGGACAGGCCCTCAAGAACCTGCACGTGGAGGAGATCAGCTTCCAGCACGAGCCCGAGCGCGCGGACCTGCTGAGGTTCGGCAGCGTGCTGGCCCGGGGGATGGCGGGCCCCAGCGACCTGCTGTCGAAACTGGACTGCCCGGGGGTCCGATGGCGCGAGATCCTCGGGATCACCGACGCGGACCAGCGGGTCGTGGACCCGGCGGTGTTCGCCCTGACGCAGATCCTGCTGGCGCTGGAGGAGGCCCGGCGCCTCCCTGCCGGCGCCGGCGAGCCGTGGCCGTGGGGGTACGGGGTCGGCGTCATCCGGAGGCTGGAGCGGGCTGTGCAGTCCGACCCTGCCGCATCGATCCGGGTGAACGACCACGCCCCTGGCGATTGGGGCGTCGCGCGCAGGGCGCTGACCGCGGCCCTGGACGTGCTGCTGGTGCTGGAATCCCTGCAGGTCGGGGAGGCCACCCGGAGGGCGACCGCGCACGCGGCGCTGATCCTCGGGATGGCGGGGTTCCGGGAACGGGGCGGGATCCCGCTGCAGGCCTCGGCCCAGGCCGCCCTGTCCCCGGCGATCGAGGCTCCCGTGGTCGAGCGTCGCGGCATCGATCCGCACCGCCTGAGAACCTCCGCGATCCTGGACGGGCTGGCGCGTCCCGGATCGTCACAGGCTCCCCGCGTCGCGTCGCTGGTGGACCTGGTCTACGAACTGGCCAGGGCCCGGTGCCCCGAATCGCTGCCGTTCCCCCTTTCGCGCGCGGATCTCCTGGCCATGGCCTCCCTCCAGTCCGGGCGCCGCTTCGACGCGGACTGGGTGGCGGCGCTGGTGTCCGTCTGCGGACCGGTCCCGCCCGGGGCCTGCGTGCGGACGGCCGACGGGAGGCTGGCGTGCGCGATGGGGCCCGGGGCGCCCGGCGACCCGTTCCGGCCGAAGGTGCTGGTCGACGGCACGGTCCTCGTCCCCGACCAGCCGGTCACGCTGCTCTCCGCAGCGGCGCTGCAATGCGGCACCTGAAGTTGTATCCTGCGTCGGTCCGTGCGGCAGGCGTTGCATGGGAACCCGGCGTTCCGAGGCGTTCAACGAGGCCCTGAGGGCCAGCCTGCCCCGGCTGTGCCGGTACGCCTCCCGGCTGTGCGCATCCCGCGAGGCGGCGGCCGACTCGGTGCAGGACGCTGTGCTGCGGGCCATCCAGCGCAGCGACGCGTACGACCCGTCGCGCCCGCTGCTGCCTTGGCTGCTGACGCTGGTGCGGCACGCTGTCGTCGATCGCTCGCGGTCGTTCGATCCCTTCCGGCGTTCCAGCGACCTGTCGGAGATGGACGACCTGCCCCTGGCGCGGGGTCCGGACCCGGCGAGGGACGCGGCGACGTCGCAGGCGGGCGAACGGCTGGCCGAGGCCCTGGGAGGCCTGCCGCTGGAGCAGCGCTCGACGGTCGTCCTGTTCTACCTGGAAGGAATGTCCCTGGACGAGATCGCGGCGATCGAATCCGTCGCCGTGGGCACCATCAAGAGCCGCCTGCACCGAGCACGCGAGGCGCTGGCGGCGAGGCTGGGCGAGGCATTCGACGGGGGAAGCCTGTGGAACTGAAGGCCCGGCATGCGGATCGGGAGAAGGCGTGCAACCGGATGCAACCCTTTGGTTCCCTGCTCCGTATGCGGGGTTGACGGGGGATCGGAATGCGTTGCGACACCATCCACGAACTCTTCGATGACCTGGACGGCCAGCGGCTGGGCGCCTGCCTGGAGGCCGAGGCCAGGGAGCACCTGGCTTCCTGTCCAGCCTGCCAGGCGGCGTACGCGCAGCACCGGCGGCTGGTCGCATCCCTGAAGGAACTCCCTCCTCCCGAGATGCCGCTGGACCTGGTGCGGCGCCTTCACGCCCGGCTGGTCCCCCGCGTCGAGCGCGCCACCGTCGAGCCCGTCGAGAACGGACGGGTGCGGCGCCGCACCTCGCTGGCCCTGGGGTTCGCCGCCACCGCGATGGTCGGCGCGACGGTGGCCATCGCGCTGCCGTGGATGTTCCCGTCCTCCCCGGGCCGCATCGACCTGCCGGCTGCCCGCAGTTCCAGCCCCGCCATGGCACGAGCGGCCGACCCGGCGGTCCCCGGCGGCGTCCTGGACGGCGTGACCGCCACGGTGTCCGGCCGCAGTTGCAGCCCTTCCGCCCTGGTGGTGACCGAGGGCAAGGAGATGGACGTGACGCTGTCCCTGAACAGCCCGCGCCCGCTGGACGACGCGAAGGTGCACGTCGTGCTGCCCAGGGGCCTCGCCTTCTCGCCGAAGGCCCATCCGCAGCACGAGGGCAAGAAGATCCTCACCCTGCGCGAGGACCTGCCCCGCGGCGACAAGGACTTCAGGTTCCGCGTGAAGGGGTCCCGCGTCGGCAAGTGGGACGTGGTGGCCGTGGTCGAGGCCGGGGACTCGATCGTCGTGTCCGAGTCCACGGTCGAGGTCGCCGCCGACGGGACCGAGGAAGAGACCCTGTAGGCCCCGATTCCCCCGGGATCCGGATTCCCTCGAAACCCGGCCCCGCGCCCCTCGTTCAGCGGCAGGACTGCGTCCGGATGCCGCCCTCGGGGCTGCAGCAGCACGTCCCGAGGAAGCAGCAATGGCCGCAGCCCCGGTCGAGATATCGCTGCGAGTTGCCGCAGTCCGGGACGGGACCGTCCCATCCCGGGTTCAGTTCGCATCCCGATCCGATGCCCCAGCCGCTGCACGATCCGCCGCCGCCGCCGTAGTAGCGTTCCACGCCCCCGCTGCAGTCGAAGTCCCAGGAACCGCACTTGTTCTTCTGCGTGAAGAAGTCGTTCTGCGAGGGATGCGCCTGGACGTCCTGGTCGCAGCAGTCCCCGCCCAGCAGGGTCGAGTACAGGTCCATGGGGGCGCACAGGCAGCGCGGGGATGCGTCCACGCCGTACCCGTCGTTGTCGGAATCGCGGTAGTACAGCTTGCAGCCCGAGGCCCCCTCCTCGTCGGTCCCGCCGTTGCAGTCGTCGTCCCGGCCGTTGCAGGTCTCGGTCGCGCCGGGGTACACCTTGGCGCTGGAGTCGTTGCAGTCGCCAATCCGGGTGGCCCGGTACTGGAAATCGGGGGCGCAGAGGCACTTGCTGGAGCCCGCGACGCCCCACCCGTCCCCGTCCTTGTCCAGCAGGTAGACGGTGCAACCGGATGCGCCGGCGGGGTCCGTGACGCCGTCGCAATTGTCGTCCTTCCCGTTGCACGTCTCGGTGGCCCCGGGAAGGACCGCCGCGTCGAGGTCGTTGCAGTCGTCGCCGACGGTGGCGTCCCAGGGGGCCGCGACCGTGCAAAGGCAGGACGGATCGCCGATCGCGCCGTGCCCGTCCCGGTCGGTGTCCTGGTACACGGAGGAGCACCCGGCGGCGCCCTCGCCGTCCGTCACCCCGTTGCAGTCGTTGTCGAGGCCGTCGCACGATTCGGCGGCGTCCGGGTTGACCTGCGAGTGGAGGTCGTCGCAGTCGTCGCCGCGGGTGACCGGGTAGTCGGTGGACGGGCCGCACAGGCACTTCGAGAACCCCGGGTCCCCGTACCCGTCGTCGTCCGAGTCCCGGAAGTGGCGGACGCAGCCCTGGGCGCCTTCCTCGTCGGTCCTCCCGTTGCAGTCGTCGTCGATCCCGTTGCAGTTCTCCAGGGCGCCGGGGAACGTCAGCGCCCGCGCGTCGTCGCAGTCGCCCGGGAACGGCGCGTCCTGCGGGGGTGTCGGCGTGCACAGGCACTGTGCCGTCCCCTCGACGCCGAACCCGTCGCGGTCCTGGTCCACGTAGTAGGTCCGGCAGCCGTCGGCGCCGATGCCATCGGTGGCCCCGTTGCAGTCGTCGTCCAGCCCGTTGCACACCTCGGTGGCACCGGGGTGGATGGATGCGTTCGCGTCGTTGCAGTCGTCGCTGTCGAGGGCGCGCAGTTCCCCCAGGGCCGTGCACAGGCATCGGCCGGTTCCGGCCAGACCGTACCCGTCCACGTCCCGGTCCCGGTAGAAGAAGACGCAGCCCGTCGCCCCCTCCCCGTCGGTGACGCCGTCGCAGTTCTCGTCGCCGCCGCCGCAGCGCTCGGGTGCACCGGGGTTGACGGTGGCGTCGGCATCGTCGCAGTCGTCGGGACGGTGGCCGCGGTAGTGGTCCAGCGGCGCGCACAGGCAGCGTGCGTCGGTGGTGACGCCGTAGTCGTCGCCATCCACGTCGTGGTACAGGTACTCGCAGCCCAGCGACATCTCCTCGTCGGTCGCGCCGTCGCAGTCCTCGTCGATCGCGTTCCCGCACGCCTCCATGGCGCCCGGGCTGCGGTCCGGGTCCGCATCGTCGCAGTCGCCCGCGAACGGGGCCCGGTACGTGTCGTCGGGCCGGCACAGGCACTTCGACTGGCCGCTGACGCCGTACCCGTCGCCGTCCGCGTCGAGGTACCAGGGCATGCATCCCGTCGCGCCGAACTCGTCGGTCTGCCCGTTGCAGTTGTCGTCCTTCAGGTTGCACTTCTCGGTCGCGCCGGGCTTGACCATGAAGTCGCCGTCGTTGCAGTCGCCACCGTTCTTCGTGGTCCACTGACCCGACGGGCCGCACAGGCACTTCAGGGACGCGTCGTCGCCGTACGAGTCCCCGTCCCCGTCCTGGAACCACGGAACGCACCCGACCGAGTCGGCCTCGTCCACCTGCCCGTCGCAGTCGTCGTCCACGAGGTTGCACGACTCGGTGCGACCCGGGTTGACCGCGCGGTCCGCGTCGTCGCAGTCCCCGCCCTGGGTCGCCGTGTAGCGGTTGCCGGGCTGGCACAGGCACCGGGATTCCCCGGTCACGCCGTATCGGTCGACGTCCGCGTCCCGGAAGTAGATCGTGCATCCCGTCGCGCCATCCTCGTCCACCAGATCGTTGCAGTCGTCGTCGAACCCGTTGCAGGCCTCCACGGCGCCGGGATGGATGGCCGGGTCGCCGTCCTGGCAGTCCCCGCCCACCGGCGCGGTGTAGTGGCCGGCGATGTCGGGGGACTCCAGGCAGGTCGAGTCCCCGGTCACCCCGTGGCCGTCGCCGTCGACGTCCTTGAAGTAGGTCGTGCACCCGGAGCAGCCGGCGCCGTCCGGCCAGCCGTCGCAGTCGTCGTCCAGGCCGTTCCCGCACACGTCCTGGACGCCCGGGTGGACGAACGCCCGGGTGTCGTCGCAATCGTCGCCCACGGCGACGCGGTGGTCGCCCTGGGCGCTGCAAAGGCACAGGCCGGTGGCCGGGTCGCCGTGCCCGTCGTCATCGGCGTCCACGAACCACGCGATGCAGTCGATCGTGCCGGCCTCGTCGGTCTGCCCGTTGCAGTCGTCGTCGCGGCCGTTGCAAAGCTCGGTCGCGAAGGGGTGCACGCCGTCGTTCGAATCGTTGCAGTCCCCGGCCATCGTCGCGCGCCAGCGACCGTCGTCCGCGCACAGGCATCGGCTGGCCCCGTCCACCCCGAACCCGTCGCCATCGGCGTCCAGGTACCTCGGGACGCAGCCCTGCGCATCCTCCTCGTCGATGGCGAGGTCGCAGTCGTCGTCCCGCCCGTTGCACGCCTCGGCCGCGCCGGGGTACACCTCCTTCACTCCGTCGAGGCAGTCGCCGATCCTCGTCGCCGTGAACGGGTAGGCCGCGGCGCACTTGCACTGGAACGACGCGCCCAGGCCGTACCCGTCACCGTCCACGTCCTCGTGGAAGGTCTGGCAGCCGGACGCTCCGTCCTCGTCGATCGCGTCGTCGCAGTCGTCGTCGATGCCGTTGCACTGCTCCAGCGTGCCCGGGAAGACGGCCAGGTCGCCGTCGTCGCAGTCGCCGCCCAGCGAGGTCCACAGGTCCGCGGTGGGCGCGCACAGGCATTTCCTTCCCAGGTCCCCGCCGAACCCGTCGCCATCGACGTTCGGGTACCACCAGGTGCACCCTTCCGACCCTTCCTCGTCCGTGTCGCCGTCGCAGTCGTCGTCGCGTCCGTTGCACGCCTCGGGCGCGCCGGGGTAGGTCTTCGCGTTCCGGTCGTCGCAGTCCCCGAAACCCGGGGCCAGGTACACGCCCGAAGGCGCGCACAGACACTTCGAATCGCCTTCGAGTCCCACCCCGTCCCGGTCCAGGTCGCGATACCGCGCCGTGCAGCCGGTCGACCCTTCCTCGTCGGTGGACCCGTCGCAGTCCTCGTCGCCTCCCCCGCAGGCCTCGGTGCCCGGGATCGACGCGTCGCACGTGGACAGCCCGTCCTGGCCGCAGGTGCGCCAACCCCTGCACGTCGCCAGGTCGGCGGTCCTGGAACACGGCGTGGAGGCCGCGCCCTGGATCGCGAAGGGCGAGCAGGAACAGGTACCTTCGTCCGGCAGGCACGCGCGCGCGCTTGCCCCGGGAGGCAGCGCACAGGTGGTCCCGGGCGGGCAGTCGGAAACGCCGGCGCAGGCCGGCAGGCAGAAGGAGCCCTCGAGGTCCCCCAGGGCGATGCACTGGAGTCCCGCCATCGGGAACCCGCCGGCACGGCAGTCGAATACCGTCTCGCAGGGCCGGCACAGGCCCAGGGTCGAAGGCACGCACAGGAAGGCCGCGTTCCCGTCGGGGGCGGCGACCGGCCGGCAGGACCAGCCTTCGGGGCACTGGAGGTTCGGGCATTCCCTGGAGCACACCTTGCCCTGGTCGGTCTGGACGCACCAGCCGGACGCGCAGTCGGCATCGGTCTCGCAGGGCTGGTCCAGCCGTTCCACGCCGGCGTCGGCGTCACCCGGGACGTCCGTGGCGTCCGGTACGTCCGCGGCGTCCTCGCCGACCTCGCCGATCGCCTCGACCGCGGCGTCGTCGGGCCCGGGGGCATCCGGAAGGTCGCCGGGAACGTCCTGCGCCTCGGGGGGAACGTCCGGCACGGCGTCCGTTTCGGCCTCGGGGCCGGGGTCGAAGGGGCCGTAGTCGATCTGGAGGGCCTCGATGTCGGGGCGCGCGTCGGAATCCGGCAGGTCGTCCGGCAGGATCGTGTCCGGCTGGAACGCCTCGATCCCCGCGTCCTTCGAGGGCGTGCCGCCGCCCTCGCATCCCGCAGCCGCGACGGCCGCCCATGCGGCCGCGGTGCACAGCGCCACGCGAACAGGAACCCGCATCCCGAACCTCCGGGAGACACCTCAACGAGTCTAGGGGACGCCACCCTTGAATTCAAGGTGGGCTATAATTGCCGGCCATGTCCGATCGCCACGCACGACGGCCAGGGACCGACGTCACGTTCCGGGTGGCGTTCATCCTGCTGGCAGCGGTCTCGCTGGTCCCGCTGTGGTCGGTCCGGATCCCGCCGATGCAGGACATCTGGCAGCACCTCGCCCTGGTGGATGTGCTGCACAACTACGACACCCCCGGGTCGATCTTCCCCGAATACTTCCACCTGCCCCGGGCACCCAAGCCGAACCTGGTCTACTACTACGCGACCCACCTGCTGGGGTACCTGGCCCCGGACCTGGAGATCGCCAACAAGATCGTCCTGTCGGCCTACGTGCTGGCCTTCCCGCTGGCATTCCTGTATTTCCTGCGCAGTTTCGGCAAGTCGCGCTGGCTGGCCTTCTTCGCGTTCCCGCTGATCTACAACTCGATGTTCTCGTACGGGTTCGTGTCGTTCCTGCTGGGCATGCCGATGCTTTTCGTGGCCGTGGGAGCCTACCGGCGCTTCGTCGCGGGCGACGGCGAGGCCCTGGACCCGCGGCCGGGGGTGCTGGCGGGGGGCATGCTGCTGGCGACGTTCTTCACGCACGCCCACGTCTTCCTGCTGTCGAACCTGCTGTGCGGCATCCTGCTGCTGATGCACCGGGCGCGAGGATGGGGGCTGGTGCAGCGGCTGGCGCCGTTCGCGCCGGGCCTGGCCTTCTTCCTTCCGTGGTTCACGATCTATTTCGTCGAGCACACGCCCTCCTCGACCGGCATGCACTTCGGGTCGCTGGACCGGTTCTTCGGGCCGACGTTCTACAAGCCCAGCCAGATCCTGGGATCGTTCTTCTTCTACGTGGGCGACTGCTTTCGCGGCGAGGTGGACGACGCGCTGTTCATCACCCTGGTCCTGGCGTCGATGACCCTGCTGATGCTGCGGCGGACGCCCGCGATCCCCCGGGACGAGAAGCGGAAGATGCGCTACCTGGACCTGGAGGTGCTGACGGTCGTCCTGGCCGCCTCCTCGCTGGTCCTGCCGCAGCACATCGAGGCGCAGTCGATCGTGTCCCTGCGGCACATCGTGTTCGCGGTGATGTTCTTCTTCGGCTGGCTGGAGGTCGACGACGTGCCGCGTCGCGTCGCCGTGCCGGCCATCGCGACGGTGATGGCGCTGTACGCGGGTGGCCTGGCCAACCTGGTCAAGGGGTACCACGACTTCGAGAAGGAGCTGGACGGCTACCCTGCCCTGTTCGAGCGGACGGAGGAGGGGAAGAGGCTGCTGAAGGTCACCTACAACCAGGAAAGCCGCGTCGTGAACCAGGGCGGGATGTGGCACATCCACTTCTTCTACACCCTCCTGAAAGGGGGGGTGTCGGACATGCAGTTCGCGGAATATCCCCACAATCCCATCCAGTACCGGGCCGGCATGGTCCCGCCGCTGACGGGGACGGAGTTCACCCGCAACCCCGCGTGGCGCTATTACGACTACGTCCTGACCCGGAAGATGGCGATGCCTCCCATGAAGCCGGTGGAGGACCGGCTGGAGCCCATCGCCGAGAACGAGGAATGGATCCTCTTCCGTGCATCCGATTCGCCCGGCCCGAGGCCCCCCGAGACCGAGCCGCTTGCAAATCCCCGCAGGGCTGCTGTAGATTCCGAAGGTAGAACGACGGCTGGGGTACCTTCGAATCGTGAAGCAGGAGTCCTGCATGCGACACCCACACCTTCTGTTCGCGTTGATGCTGGCCGCTCCGCTGCCGGGGATCTCGTGCGGGGGCGGGACCGACAAGGGGGGGGATCAGGAACTCGTTCCGGGGGATCTTCCTCCGACCGAGATCGTTGAAACCCTCGCCGAAACTCCGATCGAGGAGGAAATCGAGCAGCGGGACGAAGGGGGGGATCTGCCCGCCGAGGCGGTCCAGCCCGGCGAGTTCATGGCCCCTTGCTCCACCAACACGGAGTGCCTGTCGGGATTCTGCGTGGAAGGCCCGAACGGGAACATCTGCACGAAGTTGTGCATGACGGACGCCTGCCCCGAGGACTTCGTCTGTTCGGGCATCGTCAACTCCTACCCGGACACGACGTTCATCTGCATCCCGAAGTTCGGCAAGGTGTGCACCCCCTGCTCGACCGACTCGCAGTGCGCGGGCGGCACGTGCCTGACGATGCCCGACGGCAAGTACTGCAGCGTCGAGTGCTCGTCGGACGAGTGCCCGAATCCCTACCAGTGCCTGCAGCAGGGGACCGAGGGCAAGTCCTTCTGCCTGCCCGCCTCGGCAACCTGCCTGTGCCGCGCCGCGGACAACGGCGTCAAGCGGCTGTGCCAGGTGACCAACGAGATCGGCACCTGCTACGGGTACGAGACCTGCGACGCCAGCCAGGGGTTCGTCGGGTGCGACGCCCGGACGCCGGCCCTGGAGACCTGCAACGCCATCGACGACGACTGCAACGGCACGCCCGACGACGGGCTGGTGTCCGGCGAGGAGTGCGAGGTCACGAACGAGTTCGGGACCTGCAAGGGCACGCGGACCTGCCTGGGGCCGGCGGGATGGCTGTGCAACGCCCTGACCCCGGCGGCGGAGACCTGCAACGGCGTCGACGACGACTGCGACGAGGGGATCGACGAGGACTTCAAGGTCGATGGGGCCTACGGGACGATGGAGCACTGCGGGGCGTGCAACCGGACCTGCATCGGGATGTTCCCGAACGCGACGGTCGAGTGCGACGTCACCCAGCCGACCCCGCGGTGCGTCGTCACGGCCTGCGACAACGGCTTCTTCAAGCTGAACGAGTTCCAGTGCGTCCCGCTGACGTCGCTGCTGTGCTCGGCCTGCCAGCAGGATTCGGACTGCCTGAGGGAGGGCTCGCGGTGCATCCCGATCGGGACGGACGGCGGCCTCTACTGCGGCCAGGCCTGCACCACCAACGCGGACTGCCCGTTCAGCTTCAGCTGCCTGCCTGCGGCGGGCGGGCCGGACCAGTGCCAGCCCGACTCGGGGACCTGCTCGTGCACCGGCGCCACCCAGGACGTCCAGCGCGGCTGCTCGACGACCTACAGCATCCCGGACAAGCCGTCGTACACCTGCTACGGCACCCAGAAGTGCACGGCGGCGGGCTGGGGGCCCTGCGAACTGCCCGCCGAGACGTGCGACGGGCTGGACAACAACTGCGACGGCGTGATCGACGAGGGCTTCGTGGAGCCGGGGAGCAACCGGTACGTGGACGACCGGAATTGCGGCGTGTGCGGCAACAACTGCACCACGATGACGGTCCTGAACGGCCATGGCGTCTGCGACACCGACCGGACGATCCCGGACTGCAAGATCGTCTGCAACGAGGGCTTCTTCAACGTCGACGAGAACCCCGGCAACGGCTGCGAGTGCCAGTACCTGGGCGAGGACGACCCGCCCGGGGACACGGACGCCAACTGCGACGGGATCGACGGGCAGGTGGGCACGTCGGTGTTCGTCGCGAAGTGGGGCAAGGAAGGGGCGACGGGAACCATCGACGACCCGCTGCTGGAGATCCAGCCCGCGATCGCGATGGCGGCAGGGTCGGCCTCGCTGCACGACGTCTACGTCGCCACGGGCGTGTACACGGACTCGGTGGTGATGACGGCGGGCGTGGGAATCTACGGGGGGTACTCGGCGGACTTCCGGGTCCGCGAGCCGATCTCCTACGAGACGGTCATCCTGGGTTCCGTGCCGACGGCGGATCGCCCGGGGGCGGTCAACGCGATCGGGATCTCGGGCGGCGCTGCGGCCTCCACGGTGGCGGACGGCTTCGTGGTGTTCGCGTATGGCAACAAGGCCACCGGGGGCAACTCGGTGGGCGTGTACGTGCGCGACTGCGACGCCTCGCTGGCCGTGCGCAACAGCCGGATCGTCGGCGGGGACGGCGGCGCCGGCCGGCCGGGCGCGCCCGGCGCGTCGGGCGAGGCGGGTGTCCCGGGTTCGGCCGGTGCGGCGGCGTACGACATCGGGACCAGCAACTGCAACAGCGGCAAGGAGAGCCCCGGCGGCGCGGGGGGCGTCAAGACCTGCGGCGGCACCACGGACGTCGGCGGCGGAGCCGGTGGCCGGGCCATCTGCCCGGTGTTCGACGAGACTCCGGGCGTGTTCTGCCCCGACGACTCGGAGCAGACGCGGCAGCCCGCGGAGAACGGCGTCTCCGGCCTGAACAACGGCGGCGGCACGGGCGAGGGCGGCCTGGCGGGGCTGGACAGCTACATCGACGACACCCTCTGCGGCAGCAGCTGCTCCACGTGCTACGTCCCCGACGGGTCCAAGGCGGGTGCGAACGGGGCGACCGGCCGGCAGGGCGCCGACGGCGCCGCGGGCGGGCGCTGCTCGGGGGCCGGGACGGTGGTCGACGGCGTGTGGACGGCGGGCAACGCGGTGGCCGGCGGGTCGGGCACCCACGGCGGCGGCGGAGGGGGCGGTGGCGCGGCGGGCGGCGTCGAGACCACCGGCTGCTCCGGGGACAGTTCGAAGTACACCGACATCGGCGGATCGGGCGGCGGTGGCGGGTCCGGCGGCTGCGGCGCCGCGGGCGGTTCCGCGGGCGGCAGCGGTGGTGGTTCGTTCGCGCTGTTCCTGGCCTTCTCGGCGACGCCTGCGACCATTCCCGCGCTGTCGGACCTGGTCATCGAGCCCGGACGCGGCGGCGACGGTGGAAACGGCGGCAACGGCGGTGTCGGTGGCAAGCCGGGTTCCGGCGCGGCCGGCGGCCCGGACGCGGCCGGGGACAGCGCCACGTTCTGCACGGCCGGTGGCGGCTATGGCGGCCCCGGCGGCGCGGGCGGCCATGGCGGCGGCGGCGGCGGCGGGTGCGGAGGCCCGTCGTACGGCGTTTTCGTGGACGGCGCTCCGGCGGCGCTGACCGACGCCTACAAGGCTGCGAACCTGGAGTACCGCGGGACGGGCACCGGGGGCGCGGGCGGATTCGGCGGCGGGTCCCTGGGCCAGGCCGGCGAGAACGGCGATGTCGGTGTCGCCGCGCAGGTGAACTTCTAGCCTCCCCCTGCCCTACAGGCGATAGATGGCGAGGTTGTCGAAGTACACGTCGGAGTTCCAGTTGTTGAACCCGAAGTACGGACCCCGCACCGGCTCCTCGTCCGGATAGGCCAGGACCAGGCGGCCGTCCACGTACCAGCGCAACGAGCCCTCGGTCCGCACCAGGGCGAAGTGATGGACCTGGCCGATGGCCACCTTCGCGTCCGATTCCATGCGGTCCTCGCCATGCTCGTCCATGCGGGCCAGCACGCTGATGGAGTTCCTCCAGCCGCCCAGGATCGCGATGTAGCCGGTCTGGTGGCGCGCCTCGGTGTTGAAGATCTCGCACTTGATGTCGCCTTCCGGGGTCACGCTGCGCGCGTCGAACTCGACGCGGACGCGCTCGGGCAGAGGCACCGTCAGCCACAGCCCCTCGTTGCGGTCGCCCTGGACGTGCAGCCAGCCGTCGACAATCGACCACTTCTGCGAGTGCGTCCGGTACTGGTCGCCCACCGAATCGCGCTGGAAGTCGTCGGAGAACACCAGCACGCCGCCGGCCAGTCCGTCGGTGTTCGCAGACGCCTTGCGCTTCTTCCTGCCGCAGGCCGGCGTGGTCGCGATCGCGAGGGCCAGCAACAGCAGCAGGCCGCGACCCAGGAACACGGGGAGGAGGGCGTCATTCCTTCGGGTCATTCGGAACCTCCAGCGGGGGCAGGCGCACCCCTTCCTTGGGGGTCGGCTCGTCGTCGGCCATCTGCGGTATGGCCGGGTCGGACAGCGCCTCCACCGTGCGGAACAGCGGCGTCACGACGCTCTCCCGTTCCAGGACGGCGCGAAGCAGCGCGGTCTCGTCGTTGGCGGTGCGCAGCCGGCGCGCCAGGCTGCGGGCCATCTGGCGCAGCAGGCGGACGCCCAGTTGCGGCGAGGTGGCGCACAGGGCCTCGAAGGCGCGGCGCGGAACCACGGCCAACTCGCTGGGCTCGATGGCCACGACCGAGGCCTCCGGGGGGCGGTCCTCCAGCAGGGCCATGTCCCCGAACGAGGACCCTTCCCCGATGCGGATCGTGCCCAGTTGCCCCCGCTGGACTTCCACCATGCCCGACAGCACCAGGTGCATGCCATCCAGGCGCTCGCCTTCCCGGACGACGCGGTCCCCCGGCTGGTAGCGCCGGTGGTCCGCCGCCGAGACCAGGCGGAGGATCTCCGCCGTCGAGAGATCCTGCAGCAGCGGCGCCGCCCGCAGGTGCTGGAAGGACTTCCGGGCCTCGATGGAATCCCCGGAAAGGGCCTGGATCTCGGCCACGAGGGCCGTGATGTTGTCGGATCCGCCGCCGGCGTTGGCGAAGGCGACCAGCCGGTCCACCACGGCCTGCAGCCCGCCCTCCCCGACCAGGCGGGGGATCCGTTCGTCCTCGACATAGCCGTGCAGCCCGTCCGTGCACAACAGGAAGCGGTCGCCCTGAAGGACCGGGAGATCCATGACGTCCGCGTCCACCGGCCCGCGCACCCCCAGGGCCCGCGTCACGACGTTCTTCATCGGGAAGCGGGCGGCCTGGCCGCGCGTCAGGCGGCCCTGGCGAAGCAGTTCGAACAGCAGGCTGTGGTCCTCGGTGAGCAGGACGGTCGACTGGTCCCGGACCAGGTAGGCCCGGCTGTCCCCGACGTGGGCCACGAAGGCGCGGTCGGCGACCAGCAGCAGGACCACGACGGTCGAGCCCATTCCCTGGAGTTCGGGCGACTGCTCGGATGCCAGGACGATGCGGTCGTTGCATGCGCGCACGGCCTCGGTCAGCAGTTGCATCACCTGCCGGCGGCGCGAGGGGACGGGTTCCCGCTGGAACCCCTCGACCAGGAACCACTTGCCGCGGATGTGCTCCGCGATGACCTCGCAGGCGTGGCGGCTGGCCTCGTCGCCGCCCTGGTGGCCCCCCATCCCGTCCGCGACGACGTACAGGTTCAGGTCGGCCAGGTTGGCCAGGTTGTCCTCGTTCCGGGTGCGAACGCGCCCGACGTCGGTGCGGGCAGCCGATGCGACGATCACGGGATCCTCCTTGCCGGGACGGTTGGAGTCAAAGGCTCAGCGTGGCCTCCAGCCAGGCACGGTGGGCCAGGTCGTTCCCCATGCGGTAGTCCCGCTTCCAGTAGGGGGTCTTCACCTCGGCACCGTCGACCGTCGTCGTCCGTTCGGCGATCGACAGGATCTGCCCCCGGCGTGCCGCGGCCCCGGGCTTGAAATAGGAGTATCCCAGGCCCAGGGTCAACACGTCCACCGGCTTGAACGAGATCTCCAGGTCCATCTCGTGGCCCAGGAACCGGCTGCCGCCCGACGGCACGTTGAAGACGCGGCCGGTCAGCGACCCGGGGTACGGGTCGGTGGCGCGGGTGACGTGGCTGTCGAAGCCCAGCAGGCTGCCGCCGTCCGTCGACAGCGAGTAGCAGTGGAAGTCCACGGAGATCCGCATGTTCTTCGCGGGGCGAAGGCCCACGGTAGGTCCGATGTCCCAGACGCCCTGCCACTTGAACAGTTCGAGGTTGCCCATGTTCCCCTTGCCCGACGGGAAGACCGGCCGGTAGGCCACGCTCTCGCGGTCGTAGGGGTTCGCGTCGCCGGAGGCGCTGTAGAAGAACAGGCCGATCCACGGGGAGGTCCGGACCTGCCCGGTGTATTTCGCCTGCAGGAAGTAGGCGGTCGCCAGGTGATCGGCCTTCCTCAGGTTCGCCGTCTCGTCGTGCACCGTGACCTTGCCGACCTGCACCGCGGCCTCGCCCTCCAGTTCCAGGCCCGCCGCCGGCCGGGCGACCAGACGCGCGCCGATCGTCCCGACCTTCTCGGTCTGCGGGGCGAACGCGTCGTCCTGGTAGAAGCCGTACAGTTCGGCGTCCAGCCAGCGGAGAGCACTGGTGGAGAGGTGCAGCCCGGCGAACGCGGAGTATTTGTCCTGGCCCCGGGCCTGGAAGACCGGCGCGAACCCGTTGCGGTACAGCACGGCGAACGCGTCCGCGGCCAGCACCCGGTCGCGCTTGAATCCCAGGCGGACACCATCGAACGCCTGCCCGATGTTGTTGAAGTTCTTCTCCGACACCTGGCGCCGGGCGCCGTACGTCATGGCGAAACGGCCCGCCTGGACCCAGAAGCCCGAATCGCCGATGTCGTCGAAGCGCAGGTAGCCCTGGTACAGGTCCAGGCTGTGGGAGTTCGCGGCGGTGGATTTCTCCTCGCCCCACTCGCGCGAGTCCTGCAGCACCAGCACGCCCTTCACGCCTTTCCGGGGCGCCAGGGTGACCCCCAGGCGGATGCGCTGCAGGTAGTAGAGGTCGGAATCGCCGCGGCCGGTGTCGACGTCGGAGCGGTTCCGGTCGTACATCGGGCGAAGGCGGACCTCCAGCGACGGGATCAGCCACGGCAGGGCGCGTCCCTGGAACTCCTGCCGCGACTCGAGGGCGGCCAGGCGTCCCTGGGTCGAATCCAGCGCCTCCCGGGCGGCCTGCAGTTCCTTCCGGGAATCCTTCAGGGCGTCGGCCGTGCGGGCCTGCGCGTCGCTGGCGCTGCGCATCAGCGCCTCCTCCAGGGCGGCGATCCGCTTGCGAAGCTCGGCGACTTCCCTGGCCCGCTTGTCCTCGGCGGCGCGCAGGGCGTCCAGTTCCTCCTTCAGGAGGTTCAGGGCGGCATCGCGGTCGGGCGGCCGGGCGGGCTTGTGCGCGGGATCCGCGAAGACGGTGGATGCGGGCGCGCACAGGAGCATAGCCAGCGCGCCGATGAACAGGCTGCGGACCATCGAACCCTCCGGGAACGGCCTTTCGGCCGCCCGACGATACCAGCGTTCCGGGATCCGCGAAAGCGTTACGGGAGCCTTCGGGAAAGCACCCACCGCCCGGTGTCCTCGCGGGGCACCTCGTCGCGGACGGTGTCCGGGCCGTTCGAGCCACCCGGGACGGGTTCCGGCGGACACGCCTGGGAAAGGCCGCCCTGGAACCCCAGCCGGGCACGAACGGCCTGGGCGCGGTCGAACAGTTCCAGGCGCTCGAACACCTGGATCGCGTTCAGGCGCTCGCGGAGCGCGGCGGACGCGTCCCCCTTCTCCTCCAGGAGACCCGCCATCAACTCGTGGGCCGACCCGATGGTCACCGAAAGGGACTTGTCCTGGCGCGTCGTGCCCAGGCAGGCCAGCAGGTGCTCCTCGGCCTCGTCGCGCAGGCCCAGCCCGCGGCATGCGTGCGCCAGGTTGACCAGTGCGACCCGCTCGCCCATCACGTAGCGGGCGGCGTGGCAGAGGTTGAGCGCCTTCCTGGAGAGGTCGCGCACCAGGGGCCAGTCCCGTCGGACGAGGGCCAGGTCGGCCAGGGCCGTCAGGGCGTGCGCGACGCCCCGGCTGTCTCCCATGGCCTCCCGCAGGGCCAGGGACCGCTGGATGCACTCCCGGCCCTCGTCCTCGTGCCCGACGCGGACCAGGCACGCGCCCAGGTTGGCCAGGTGGGCCGCCAGCCCGCGCGCGAATCCGAACGACTCGCACAGGGCGACGCCCTCGCGGAAGACCTCGATGGCCTCCTGGCGCATCTCCTGGCCGGCCAGCCGCGCGCCCTTGAAGAACAGCGCCTCGGCACGCTCGGTGAAGTCCCGGGGACCGGTCAGCAGCGCCAGCGCCTCGTCCAGGCGGCCGATCGATTCCGCCAGGGTGCCCATCTTGCGCATCAGCCGGCCGTACGCCAGGTGCACCAGGCCCATCGTGCGCGTCTTCCCGTCCTGCTGGACCTGGAGTTCCGCATCGCGCACCAGCCGGGCCGCCGCGGCGTTGTCGCCCTCGTCCATCCGGATGTTCGCCAGCCGGACCATGGCCGTCGCGGCGCGATGGCGGTCCCCGGCGGCGCCGGCCTCGTGGATCAGCCGCTGGAGAACCCGGACGGCGCCCGCGGTGTCGCGACGGGCCTCGGCCACGCACGCCTCCAGTTCGCCGATCCGGATGGCCAGGGCGGTGCCGGCAGGGACCAGGGGGTGCTGGGACAGCAGGGACAGGCGTTCCGCGGCCGCGTCGTACCGGCCCTGGCACCAGTCCAGTTCGACCAGGGCGGCCAGGACGCGTCCCAGCCGGGGGTCCTCGGGCAGCCCGATGCGGGTGAACGCCGTCTCGGCCTTCGTGAACAGGTCGCGGGCCTCGACCAGGCGCGCGGCCTCCAGCGAGCGCTCGGCCGCCACCAGCAGGTAGTCGATCGCACGGTCGAAGAAGCCCGCCTCGAAGTAGTGTTCGCCGATGTCCTGGGATGCGACGCTGACGTTGTCGGCATACGCAGACTCCAGCACCCGCGCGACGAAGAGGTGCAGCCGCGACAGCGAGGAGGCGGGCTGGCGCTGGGTGATCGCGTCGCGCATCAGGGGGTGCGGGAAGGAGACGTAGTCGTCCGAGGCCCAGGGAACCCGCTGCACGTAGCCCTCGGCCGCCAGGCGGTCGACCAGGCGATCCAGGCCGTCGCGGAGGTCCAGGCGTCCCTCGGAGTCGCACAGGGCCCAGAGGTTCGTGATGGATGCCCGGGAGCCCAGCAGGGAGACCCGGTCCAGCAGATCGACCAGCAGCGGGCCGTCGGGAAGGCTGCGGAGCCCCTCGATGCGCTGGACCAGCAGTTCCATCAGGGCGCCCGGGACCGAGACGTCGCCCTCGTCCGCCAGCCGCACGCGGTCCTTCGTCAGCACCAGCATGCCCCGCGTCGCCAGGTGACGGCACATCTGCACGGCGAACAAGGGGTTCCCGCCGGCCGCCCGTCGCACGACCCGGTGCACGGACGGGTCGCAGGACACGGGGCACATCGCGTTGACCAGCGCGTCGACCTGGCGCTCGGTCATCCGGGTCAGCTTCTGCAGGGCGCCGTGCTCCCGGAAGGTGGCGCGGGCCCGGAAGAACTCGGGCGTGCGTTCCTCGTTCTCGTTCTCGAACAGACGGCGTGCGCATACCAGGAGGACCAGCGGCGCCGGGCGTGCCTCCAGGGACCGGACCAGGCGATCCAGGAACTCGGCGCTGAGGGGGTCCGCGTTGTGGAAGTCGTCCAGGTGGACCAGCAGGCCGTTTCCCTGGACCGAGGCCGCACGCAGCAGCCGTTCGATGCCCGAGGCCGCGAACGACAGGTAGGCGGACGGGTCCCGCCGCAGCAGGTCCCAGGCGGCGGCGCCGGGCAGCAGCAGGTCGGACAGGGCCTCGAACGTCGGGTCCCCGTCGTGCAGGGGCCCCAGCCGGAACCGCGACACGGCCGCCCGCAGGTCGTCGCGGGAGGCGATCTCGGCCTGGAGGAGGTCGAGCAGCGCGCAGCGCCAGGCGCCCAGCAGCGGCATCCGGACCTCGACGGTGCAGCGGATGCTGTCCATCCCGCGTTCCGTCGCGGCATCCTGGGCCCGCAGGGACAGCGTGGTCTTGCCGGCGCCCGGCTCGCCCTCGATCCACAGGAGGCCCGGGTGGTCCTGTTCCAGGTTCGCGAACTCCGCCTCGACCCAGGCCATCTCGCGGGGGCGATCGACCCAGGCCGGTGCCTTCAGGGTCACGCGGGTCCGGCCGGACTCGTACCAGCCGGGGTCGGCGCCGACCGGCAGGGGGTTCTCCCCCGTGATCTCGGGCGGGATGCGGAAGGACGACGGCAGCAACTGGCGGAACCGGTCCAGCACCTCCCGGGCATTCTGCGGTCGGTGGGCCGGGTCCTTGGCCATCAGGCGCAGAAGGAAGTCGTCCAGCCCGCGCGGGATGCGGCTTTGCGGGCAGACGATGGCCAGCGGCAGCGGGACGGACCGGAGGTGGTCGGTGAAGACGTCCGGACCGTCGAAAACGGGCTTCCCGGTCAGCATCTCGAACGCCGTGATGCCCAGGGCGTAGAGGTCGGTACGGGGATCCACGGGGTGGCCGAGGATCTGTTCGGGAGCCATGTACTGGGGCGTGCCCGCGGTCACGCAGGCCGGCAGCGCGGTCCCCAGCAGCCGCATCGGCTGGCGCGGCACCGGCACGCAGATGCCGAAGTCCAGCATCTTGACGAAGTCCTTCGAGCCGCGTGCATCGACCAGGAAGATGTTGCCGGGCTTGAGGTCCCGGTACACCAGGCCGACGTCGTGGATCGCCGCCAGGGCCTCGCAGATCTGCGTCAGGATCCGCAGGGCCCGCACGTACTCCATCGGGCCCGACCGGAACAGCGTCTCGGCCAGCGAAGCACCGTTGAGGTACTCCATCGCCAGGTACAGGAACCCGCCCTCCACCTCGCCGTGGTCCAGGACCGAGACGACGTGGGGGTGCTGGACGCGGCCCGCCAGGAACGCCTCGTTCCGCAGGGCATCGATGGAGAAGGATTCGGACGGGTCCAGGTGGACCACCTTCAGGGCCACGTCGCGCCCCAGGGAGTTCTGGTGGGCCAGGTACACCTGCGACATGCCGCCGTCGGCGATCAGGTGCTTGACGACGAACTTCCCCTCGACGTCGGAGTGCGAGGCCAGTTCCAGGCGGCGGTTGCAGGCGGGGCAGCGGAACAGCCTGGGGGGGTGTTCGCGATCGCAGGCTCGGCAGAACTTCCTCACGTCCGCGTTCGCTTCTGGACCCCGGCAGGATACCGGGGGGAAGCGGTCCCTGTCAACGCGTGCGCGTGGTATGATGTCACCGCTTCCGTTCGCGGAGAACCGCGTGCCGAAACCGTCCCTGAGACTCGAAACCACCACCTTCTGGGACTATCCCTCGCAGAACTACGGGCCGGGGCGCCAGGGGGACACCCGGTACGTCGGGGCGACCCCTTCCCACGTCATCTGGAACCTGCTGCAGCGATACACGCGTCCGGGGGACCTGGTGGTGGACCCGATGGCGGGCAGCGGCACCACGCTGGACGTGGCCCGGGACTGCGGGCGGAGGGCGCTGGGATACGACCTGCAGCCGCCGCGAAAGGAGGTGTTCCGCGCCGACGCACGCAGGCTGCCCCTGGAGGATGGCAAGGCGGACTTCGTGTTCGTGGACCCGCCCTATTCCGATCACGTCCAGTATTCGGGACGTCCCGAGTGCATCGGGGAACTGAAGGCGGACACGGAGGCCTACTACGACGAGATGGCCAAGGTGATCGCCGAGATCGACCGCATCCTGCGGCCCGAGCGGTACCTGGCCCTGTACGTCTGCGATTCGTGGAACAAGGGGCGTCCCCTGATGCCGATCGGGCCCAGGCTGTTCGGGATCCTTGCCACCCGCTTCACGCCGGTGGACATCATCGCGGTCCGGCGGCACAACGCCTCGCTGAAGCGCAACCACTGGCACACGGCGGCGATCGAGGGGAACTACCTGCTGCGCGGTTTCAACTACTGCTTCGTGATGTTCAAGGAGGGGCGGCGGCGCGAGGGCGGCTTCCCGGACCGGAGGGACCCCGCGGAGACCGCGTCCCACCTGCGGGAGATGTCACCGGGAGACCGGCCGTGAAGAGGCTTGCCTGGATCCTCGGCCTGTCCTTCGGTGTGCTGGTGCTGCTGTTCGCCGGGCTGCACGCCTTCCTGGACCCGCGCTGGTACCGGACCGTCGAGGGGGACGGGTGGCGGGCCGGGATGCCCCGGCTGGCCCTGTCGCCGCGGGCCCGGACCGACGGCCCCTGGACGATGGTCGAGTCGGAAGGGGCGGCGATCTTCCGGGTGGGGTTCCGCCCGCTGGACCTGGCCCCGGGGGTGGCCGTCGCGCAGGCATCGGAAGGGATTCACCCGCACGCGGTCGAGCAGGTCGAGGTGCCTGGCATCCCGGGCCGGTTCCTGCTGTCGGGGCGCGGCAAGCACTGGCGGGCCACGCTGCTGTTCGCGGCGCGGGGGCGCCTGTTCGCGGTGGAGTCCGAGGAGACGAAGGGGAACGCGGCCGAGCCCCTGCTGGCCGTGGCCCGCATCGCGGCCTCGCTGGAGATCGACGGGACGACGGAACCGCCGTTTGCGACCCCGCAGGAGGAGGACCTCCTGGCGCTGATCGAGCCGGCCGTGAAGCGACACCTGGCGGGGATGGACGCCGTCTTCCCGGTGCTGGTGCCGCTGGTGGCCCTGGTCTTCGTGATCTCGCTGGCCGCCCTGGCCCTGGGCGGACGCGTGCCCCGGCGTGCCCCGGGGATGCCGCCACCCGTGCTGGAGGAAGGCGGGGTCTTCCTGGAGGTGTGCCGGGGGCGGTGGCAGAGGCGGCAAACCGCGGGTGCCGTCGTGCTGGACTCCGAGGGGCTGCGGATCACCACCTTCGGGCGGGAGGTGGTGAGGGTCCCGGCCGCCCAGTTGGCGACCGTGCGACGGGATCGGGGAACCGGTGCGAACCGGCCGTTCGTGGTCCAGCGGGACGGCCTGGTGGTGCGCTTCCGGCCGGGGGACCCCGCCCGTTGGGAGCGGGTCCTGGGCAGCGGGAACGCCGGGTAGCGAGGCGTGATGGGAAGGGGACCCGCATCGCAGCGGATCGGGGATAGCGCGACGTTCCGGGCCATCCCGGGCCTGTTCGGTCGCCGGGTCCCCATGCTGCTGTTCGCGCTGCTGGGGGTGGCCCTCGTCGTCATCTTCGGGCTGTTGGCGATGCGCACCAGTGCGCGGCAGGAACATGCCGTCGAGACGGTGCGCGCGCGCCTGTCGTCGATGACGAGGGTCCGGCAGGAACGGATCGAGTCCTGGCTGCAGACCTGCAGGGCCGACGCCGAGATGGTCGCCCTGTTCCCGACCGTGGGCGAACTGCTGGACGCCGGGGCCCCCGCGGAGGCGGGCGGGGAAAAGGGCTCCGGGGACGCTTCCGACCTGGTCGGACACCTGGCCTCCATCCTGGACCTGGTGATTAGGACGCACGGGTACTCCGCGATCCTGCTGCTGGACGGCCTGGGCAACGTGGTCGGGTCCAGCGGCAGCGCGCCGATCCCCGAATCCGAGGTCACGATGCGGGCCCTGGAGGCGGCCCGCGATGGCCAGGCCTACCTGGCCGAGCCGGCGACGGAGTCGCGCCGATCGAGGTTGTTCCTGATCCGGCCCCTGACCCGTGGCCAGCCCGGAACCGGTGCGGGCGAGGAGTTGATCGGCGTCCTGCTGTTCCGGATCGACCCGATGGAGCAGGTTGCGCCGCTGGTGGAGAACCGGGTCGTCCAGGGCGAGAGCGACGAGATCCTGCTGGCCACCCCGCAGGGCACGAACCTGGTCCCGCTGACCCGGAACCGGTTCCCCGGGGAGGACGATGCGACGGTCTCGATCCTGGAGTCGGCGCCGCCCCTCCCGCCCGGCGACGGGGAGGTGGTGACCCGGGGCCTGAACGACTACCGGGGGGTCCCGGTATACGCCTCGATCCGCAGGGTCCGCGGGACCCCCTGGGTGATCGTGGGCAAGATCGATGCCTCCGAGGCCATGCAGGTCATCACCGAGGAGTGGGCCTGGCTGATCGTTACCGCCTTCGCCACGCTGCTGGCGGTCTCCATCCTGTTCCTGGCCCTGTCCAGGCACTACCGGGCGCGCCACTACCAGGCCGTTGCCGACCAGGAGGCGCGGTACCGGGCGCTGGCCGAGAACGCGCGCGACATCATCCTGATCGTCGATGTCCAGACGCGGATCGTGGAGGCGAACCGCGCCGCCGCGATGGCCTATGGCTACCCGGTCTCGGAACTGCTGGGGATGCGCCTGGACGTGCTGAGGGCCCCGGGTCCCGACCCGTCCCCGTCGGACCGGGTCGCCCAGGCGATGGCCGGGGACATCTTCTTCGAGAGCGAGCACCGGAGACGGGATGGCACCATCTTCCCGGTCGAGGTCAGTTCGCGAGGGCTCCGGCTGGGTTCGCAGGCGCTGGTGGTGTCCATCATCCGGGACATCACGGAACGAAGGCGCCTGGAGAAGCAGTCCACGATCGCCCAGCGCATGGAGGCCCTGGGGCAACTGGCCGGGGGCGTGGCGCACGACTTCAACAACCTGCTGACCGCGATCCGCGGGTACTCCGCGCTGGTGCAGGAGACGCTGCCGGAGGACGACCCGCGGTGGGCCGAGATGGAGGAGGTCATCCGCGCCTCGGACCGGGCGGCCGACCTGACCCGCCAGCTGCTGGCCTTCTCGCGCCGGCAGGCCCAGGAACGGCGCGTGGTCGACCTGAACGCGGTCGTGCGCGGGCTGGAGGGGATGCTGCCGCGGCTGATCGGCGAGAACATCACCTTCCGGACCGAACTGGACTCGCGGCCGCTGTTCATCCGCGCGGACGCCGGCCAGATCGAGAACCTGCTGGTCAACCTGGTCGTCAACGCGCGCGACGCGATGGCCCAGGGCGGCGTGCTGACCCTGGTCACCCAGAACGTGCTGCTGACGGTCCCGGGCGGGACGCGGGTTCGCGAGTACGCCCGGCTGGAGGTCATCGATACCGGGATCGGCATGGACGACGAGGTCCGCGCGCGGGCGTTCGAGCCGTTCTTCACCACGAAGCCGGCGGGCAAGGGAACCGGCCTGGGGCTGTCCACGTGCTACGGCATCGTGCAGCAGAACGACGGCCAGATCGCGCTGGAGAGCACGCCGGGCCAGGGCACCTGCGTCCGCGTCGACCTGCCGATGGCGGTACGCACGATGACCGACGAAGTCCCGATCCTCAGCGAGGGCATCCCCCAGCGCGGGACGGAGTGCATCCTGCTGGCCGAGGACGACGCCGGGGTCCGGGGATACACGGCGCAGGTGCTGCGCAGCCTGGGCTACACGGTTCTCGAGGCGGCCGGCGGGCCGCAGGCGCTGGAACGGGTGCGCAGCCACGGCGACGGCGAGATCCACCTGCTGCTGACCGACGTGGTGATGCCCGTCATGAGCGGCGTGGACCTGCGGAACCGGATGCGGGAGATCCGGCCGGAACTGAAGGCCCTGTTCGTTTCGGGGTACGCGGAATCGTCGATGTTCGAGATGGGTGGGGTCGAGCGGGGAGCGCCGGTGCTGAGGAAGCCGTTCACCCCGGCCGAACTGGGGCGCAAGGTCCGGGAGGTGCTGGACCGCAAGCCGCGTCCGCGGCCCGCCGGTGGCGTGTCCTAGGGCGACGGCCCTGTCCCCCGCCACGGGATCCACGTTCCGGGAACGGCGGGGCACGGGGGCCCCGCCCTACAAGCCCCCGTAGGGCGGGGGCCCCGCCCCCCGCCAACCTGGGTGAGGGGCCCCGCCCCCCGCCAACCTGGGTGAGGGGCCCTGCCCCCCGCCTGGCGACGGGGAACGCGCTAGCGATCGGGGAGCATGCCCCAGCGGACGGTGGACCCGGCGTGCCGCGACAGCAGGTCGGCCAGGCGCGCGGTGGCGTCCCGGACCGCGTCGTGCAGGCCCGCCGGCCCGTAGACGACGCCCAGGGCGCGACGGGTGGAGACGTCGGTCTTGGTCTCCTGGCTGTCCTTGACCGGCGTGGCGCAGGGTCGATCCGACGGCAGCCGGGCCACCAGCAGCAGGTCCTTCAGCGACAGTTCCTGCCCGGAGGGGTTGAACACGTAGGACTCGCCCTCGCGGCCGTGGCGCACGACGAAACGGTCGGCCCGGGCGCGGTCCAGGTCGATGATCGAGATCGGGAACAGCGTCTCCAGGGACACGACGTTGTTGGCGTCGGCCAGGACGTTGATGACCGGGACCTCCCCTTCCACGGCCGTCCGAAGCAGGTACTCGCTGGCAGGCTTGGCGCGGCCGGTGGGCTTGTACGTGCCGTGCCTCAGCATGTCGCGGACCTCGCCCTTGCGGGCGACGGCCCACGGGGACTCGGAATCCGAGACCCTCCGGGCACCGGCGGCATGCAGGGCCGCGACCAGGTCCGGGGGGGAGTCGCAGTTCGTGGCGGCGTCGGCCAGCAGCCAGCCGACGGCGACGGAATCCAGGGCCATCTCGACGGGGTCATCCTTCGACATCCAGGTCTCCCGTTGCGGACGCGGGGATTGTAGCCGAGACGGGGCTCGTGTAGATCAGGTCGGCCGCCGGACCGGAGGGGATCGTGGATTCGCCGTTCACCCTGGACCCGTCCTGGGACTTCCTGAACCACGGGTCGTTCGGGGCCTGCCCCAGGGTCGTGCAGGAGGAACAGGCCTCGCTGCGCCGACGCCTGGAGGACCAGCCGGTCCGCTTCCTGGACAACGAGTACGAGGCAAGGCTGGACGGCGCCCGCCAGGCGCTGGCCGCCTTCGTGGGCGCCGACCCCGAGGGCCTGGCCTTCGTGCCGAACGCGACCACGGGCGTGAACGCCGTGGTGCGGTCGTACCCGCTGCGGGCCGGCGACGTGGTCCTGGTGACCGACCACGCCTACAACGCCTGCCGGAACGCGCTGGACGACGCGGCCGAACGGGTCGGGGCGCGGCTGTCCGTGGCCCGTGTCCCGTTCCCGCTGAAGGAGCCCGGAGAGGTGCTGGAGGCGGTCCTTGGCGCGATCGTGCCGGGGACGCGCCTGGCGCTGATCGACCACGTGACCAGCCCGACCGGCCTGGTGCTGCCGGTTGCGGACATCGTGCAGGCGCTGCAGTCCCGGGGGATCGACGTGCTGGTGGACGGCGCCCACGCCCCGGGCATGGTGCCGCTGGACCTGGGGGCCCTGGGGGCGGCGTACTACACAGGCAACTGCCACAAGTGGATGTGCGCGCCGAAGGGGGCGGCGTTCCTGTGGGTGCGCGAGGACCGTCGCGGCGCGGTGCGGCCCGTCGTGGTCAGCCACGGGGCGAACTCGCGGCGGACCGACCGGTCCCGGTTCCTGCTGGAATTCGACTGGGTGGGGACGGGCGACCCGACGGCGTTCCTGTCGGTCCCGGCGGCGATCGGGTGCCTGGGCGGCCTGGTGCCCGGGGGCTGGCCCGGGCTGATGCGGGCGAACCGGGCCCTGGCCCTGCGTGCCCGGGACCTGCTGTGCCGGGCGCTGGAGGTCCCCCCGCCCTGCCCCGACTCGATGATCGGCACGCTGGCGGCGGTTCCATTGCCGGATCGACCCGCAGGCCGGGGCGGACGGCTCCCGCTGGGCCTGGACCCCTTGCAGGAGGCCCTGGAGGAGCGGGCGCGCATCGAGGTGCCGATCCTGGCCTGGCCCGCGCCGCCGCGGCGGCTGCTGCGGGTGTCCGCGCAGGTCTACAACCGCGAAACGCAGTACGCGAGGCTGGCGCAGGTAGTGCGGGACTTCCTGGCGGAAGGGCTGTGACGCGCACGCCGGTCCCCCCCCTCCCATTGAGTCCGGTGCTTCTCTTTGATAAAGTTCCGGCACCCCGCACCCGCACGGGTGTACCTGCTCTTCCGATCGGAGAGGCCATGATGCTGCCAGACACGGTCCGCCGGATCCGTCCCGGCGGGTTCGCGAACCGGACGAAGGGCCTCGCGGCGCTGTCCTTCCTGGCGGTCGGGATGGCCGTCGCCTCCCCGGCGACCGCCCAGCCGCTGACGCTGGAGGAGGCGATCTCCCGGGCCGACGCAGCCTCGCGCGCGAACCGGGCGAAGCAGCACGAACTGGAGGGTGCGCGCTACCAGCACAGCGCCGCGCTGGCGGACCTGGGGCCGAAGGTGAACCTGTCGGTGGACTACCAGCGGTGGGACTCGCCGATCAAGTTCGCGATCGACCTGCCCCAGGAGATGAAGGACGCCCTGGGCCTCGGGGATTTCCAGGCGACCGAGTCGGTGGTCCGCGAACAGAACACCTACTCGGCGTCCATCAACGTGGTGCAGCCGTTGACCCCGCTGCTGACGATGGGGTACGCCGCCCACCTGCAGAAGTTGAACGTCGATCGCGCCCGGCTGGCGGCCGTTGCCGAGCGCCGCAAGACGCGGATCCAGGTCATCGACGCCTTCTACGGGATCCTGAAATTGCGGGAGACCGTGCGGACCCTCGAGGCGCTGGACAAGGCGGCGACCGGCCACCTGGAGCAGGCGACCCGCTTCGAGACGGTCGGGATGCTGAAGAAGGACGACGTGATGCGCATCCAGGTCCAGGTGGAGACGCTGCGGCAGCAGCTGGACATGGCACGGACCGGCGCGCAGGTGCAGGCCTCGTCGCTTGCGCTGCTGGTGGGCATGCCGGTGAACGCCGAGATCGACCCGGTGGAGGCCCAGGTGCCGCAGGACGTGACGGAGGGACTGGACGACTGCCTGGCCGAGGCGCTGGCGAAGCGGCCCGAGCCGGAGATGGCGAGGGTGGCCGTCAGGATGGCGGAGGCCGCGCGGAACCTGCGGATCACGACCTGGGTGCCGACCGTGGCCGGCCTGGTCAACTTCAACCAGACCAACCCGACGGAGTTCAGTCGCAGCAAGTCCTGGTTCGTCGGGCTGACGGCCCAGTGGACGCCGTGGGACTGGGGCAAGACCTTCTTCCAGACCCGGGCGGCGCACGCCGACCTGCTGGCCGCGCGCCAGTCCGCCGGGCAGGTCGAGGACCTGGTCCGGCTGGAGGTCAAGGCGAACTGGCTGGCCGCGAGGACCGCGAAGGCCGGCATCGAGCGCTCGGCCCGATCCGTCGAGCAGGCGCGGGAGAACCTGCGCATCCAGATGGAGCGGTCGAGGCAGAACCTGAACACCACGACCGACGTGCTGGACGCGGAGGCCCTGGTGCTGCAGGCCGAGACCGAGGCGGCCGCCGCGGGGTACGGCTGGCGCGTCGCGCGCGAGAAGCTCTACGACTCGATGGGGAGGTGAGCCGTGGCTCACGAACGCCGGTGGAACGGACGGTGCCGGTCGGCGCTGATCCTCGCGGCCTTGCTGGGGACGATGATCGCGGCGGGCTGCCAGAAGACCTCCGAAAACTCGATCGCGGATACGAAGGCGCGGCGCGTCACGGTGCAGAAACTGGCCCGGGAGGCGTGGTCCGAGATCCTGGAGGTGCCCGCCACCGCGATGGGCAACGCGACGGTCAACGTCGTCGCGCGGGTGCCGGGGCGCATCGCCGCGATCCGCAACGACGAAGGCGCGTACGTGAAGGCCGGGGACGTCCTGGTCGAACTGGACCCGAAGGATCTGCGCACCGCGCTGGCGGCGGCGCAGGGGCAGGCGGGGATGGCGCGTGCGGGCCTGGCGGCGGCGCAGGTCCAGCGCGACAACCTGGCGAAGGACCACGAACGCATCGTCGAATTGAGGAAGACCGGGTCGGTGTCGCAGGCCGAGGCGGACCGCATGGACGCGGGGTTCCTGGCGGCCGAGGCGCAACTGGGCGTCGCGAAGGCCCAGGTGGAGGTGGCGCAATCGGGGCTGGAGATGGCGCGCCGGAACCTGGCGGACGCGACGGTCAAGGCACCGGTGGACGGCCTGGTGGTCCGGCGCACGATGGACGTGGGCCAGGAGACCTCGCCGGCGGCGGGAGTGCCGCTGGTGGTGCTGTCCGCCACCGACCCCCTGCACGTGGAAGGCGTCGCGCCGGAGTACGTGCTGGGGCGCCTGCACGCCGGCATGAAGGCGACGGTGGCGTTCGACGGGCTGCCGGGGCAGTCGTTCGACGGCGAACTGGACCTGGTCGGACCCGCGGTCGACCCCGTGGCCAAGATGGTCCGGGTGCGCGTCCGGGTGCCGAACCCGCCCCTGGCCGACGGGCGCCGGGCGATGGTTCCGGGCATGTCCGGCCGGATCCGGTTGGTGCCCGACGAGGGGCGCTACTTCGTGCTGCCGCTGAACGCCGTACGCCGCCAGGAAGGCGACGCGATGGTGCTGCTGTTCGCGGGGCCGGACGACCGGATCGAGGAAAGGAAGGTCACCCCGCTGCGTCGCGACGGCCTGAGGTTCCTGGTGGGTGACGACCTGCAGGAGGGGCTGCGCCTGGTCGTGGCCGGTCCGAAGGATCTGGCGGCCGGGGCACTGGTCGAGGTCCATCCATGAAGATCACCGAAGTCGCGGTCCGGCGGCCGGTCTTCACGGTCATCGTCTACGTCGCCATCACCGTGTTCGGCCTGTACGCCGCCTGGAAGCTGCCGATCGACATGTACCCGGAGTTCGAGAACCCGGTCATCACGGTCGTCACGCTGTATCCCGGCGCCTCCTCCTGGGACGTCGAGGAGAAGGTGACGAAGCCGATGGAGAAGGGGCTGGGCATCCTGCCGGGCCTGAAGGAGATCACCTCCCGGTCGATGGAAGGCGTGTCGGCCGTGTTCCTGACCTTCACCTACGCTACGAAACTCGACGACGCGGCGGCGGACGTCCGGAACAGCATCGACTTCGTCAAGCAGGAACTGCCGGACGACCTCGAGTCGCCGATGCTGTTCAAGTTCAACACCTCGTTCTTCCCCATCTACTTCGGCGCGGTGACATCGGACGAGGCCGACCTGACGAAGGAGAAGGTCTGGCTGGACGACCACGTCGTGCAGGCGCTGCAGGCCCTGCCGGGCGTGGGCAGCGTGTCGCTGTGGGGCGTGGCTGCGGAAGAGGTCCACGTCGACGTCCACCTGGACGAGATCGAGAAGCGGTCGCTGCCGCTGTCGCAGATCACGCAGGTGCTGCAGGCGTCGAACGTGTCGATGCCGGCGGGCAAGCTGAAGGACCCGGAATTCGACCTGCCGGTGCGCGTGCCGGCCGAGTTCCGCGAACTGGACGAGATCCGCGACCTGGTGGTCGGGGCGTGGCAGGGCCAGCCGGTGCGCCTGCGCGACGTCGCGGACGTGGTCGACGCCACCCGCGAGATGCCGAACGTCGCCAGCTATGGCGGGAAGTCGATCGCGGTCTTCATGGTGCAGAAGCAGTCGGGCGGCAACACCGTCGAGGTCGCGACCGGCGTCAGGGAGAAGTTGCAGGAACTGGAGCCGCAACTGGGCCGCGGGATCAGGTTCGTCAAGATCTACGACGGTTCGGAGTTCATCCAGAGCCTGATCGACAACCTGTGGGGATCGCTGATCGCGGGCGGCCTGCTGGTCATCGCGGTGGTGATCCTGTTCCTGCGGCGCTTCCGGCTGTCGCTGATCGTCGCGATGGCAATCCCGGGGTCGATGATCATTGCGTTCCTGATGATCTACCTGCAGGGCTACACGCTGAACGTCGTGTCGCTGATGGCGATGATCCTGGCCATCGGCATGGTGGTCGACAACAGCATCGTCGTGCTGGAGAACATCAACCGCCACCTGGACTACGGGGAATCGCCCCCGAAGGCCTCGGTCATCGGGGCCCGGGAGGTCGGCCTGGCCATCGCGGCCTCGACGATGACGACCATCGGCGTCTTCCTGCCGCTGATCTTCGTGAAGGGCCTGGTCAGCATCCTGTTCGGGCAACTGGCGTTCGTCATCGTCGTCACCCTGCTGGCGTCCCTGTTCACCTCGATCTTCCTGACGCCGATGCTGACGGCCTGGATGCTGCGGGCGCACGCGCAGAAGTTCGGCCAGGCCGGCAAGCCCGTGCACTGGCTGGACCGGATGGACAACGTCTACGCGCGCATGAACCGATGGGCGCTGGCACATCGCTGGCAGGTCTACGTGGTGTCCGTGCTGCTGCTGGCCGGGTCCGCGGCCTCGGCCTTCCGCGTGGGCTTCGACTTCCTGCCGCAGTTCGATTCGGGACAGGTGCGGGTCATCCTGGAACTGCCGGTCGGCACAGGCATGGATCGGACCTACGAGAAGGCCGAGGAATTCGCCCGGCGCCTGAAGGCGATCCCGGAGGTCGAATCCTACTTCCTGCAGGTCGGCGAGGAGGAAGGCGGCTGGGGCGCGCTGATGGGACAGGCGCAGGGGTCGCATGTCATCACGATCAGCCTGATGCTGACCGACATCGACACGGGCCGACGGCGGGTCGAGCCGATCTCGGACGACGTCCGCAGGATCGTCGCGGGATTCGACGGGCTGGTGGCCTCGGACGTGTCCTACAGTGACCAGGGGCCGGGCCAGATGATGGGCAACAAGCCGTTCGTGATCGAGATCCTGGGCAACGACTACGAACGCATGAAGGCGGCGGCCTACGAGACCGAGGCGCTGGTCAAGTCGATCTTCGGGACCCGCGACGTCGTGGCCGAGGTCCCCTACGAGAAGCCCGAGGTGCAGGTCGAACTGGACCGGCAGAGGATGTCGCTGGTCGGGTCCACGGCCTTCCAGGCGTCCGACACCGTGCGCACGGCGGTCTACGGCGCCACCGTGACGCGGTTCCGCGGCAGCGGGAAGGACCTGGATATCGTGGTGCGGCTGCGCGAGGAGGACCGGACGAGCCTGGGCCAGGTGGGGCGCGTGCCGGTCGCCAGCGTGACGGGCCAGCCGATCCCGCTGCGGAACTTCGCGCAGGTCGCCAGCGGGTTCTCGCCGATCTCGATCGACCACTCGGCCCAGCGGCGCGTGCTGCGGGTCGGCGCCAACCTGGGGGGCAGTTCGCTGGGCGACGTCACCCGGGAGTACGAGTCGAAGGTCGGCCCGATCCGCGAGAAGTATTCCGACCTGGTGTTCCGGTACGGCGGGCAGGCGAAGGAGCAGCAGGAGAACTTCTTCGACATGCTGATGATGCTGGCGCTGGGCATCCTGTTGACCTACCTGGTCATGGCGGCGCAGTTCGAGTCGTTCATGGACCCGCTGGTCATCATGTTCAGCGTGCCGTTCGCGTTCACGGGGACCTTCATCGCGCTGGCGATCCGGGGCGAAAACTTCAACGTCCTGGCGTTCCTGGGCGCCATCATGCTGGTCGGCATCGTCGTCAACAACGCGATCGTGCTGGTGGACTACGTCAATTTCATGCGTCGCGGAGGCACGCCGCTGATCGAGGCCGTCGTCGAGACGTCGCGGCGCCGGCTGCGCCCGATCCTGATGACCACGATCACCACGATGTTCGGCATCATCCCGCTGGCGGTCGCGTCCGGCGAGGGGTCCGAACTGTGGCGACCGATCGGCATCACGATGGTGGGCGGCCTCAGCCTGTCCACGGGCGTCACGCTGGTCCTGGTGCCGTGCCTGTATGTCACCTTCGAGCGCTTCCGCAGCAAGCTGCGGTTCGATCGCGATCGGATCCTCTCCGACCTGGACGGCCCGGGCACGAAGCCCGGGGCGTGATCCATCCTTTCCGGGGGTATCTCGTGGGTTGCCTGGCGTTCCTGGCCGTCCCGGCGCTGATCGTGGCCGAGGTCTACGCGGGGATCGCGGTGGCGGGCCGGATCGGCTGGTTCTGGGCGCTGCTGTGGATCCTCGCGACGATGTCGCTGGGGGGATCCCTCGTCCGGTCCGCCGGGCTGGAGACCCTGTCCAGGGCCCGGGCGGCGATGAACCGGGGCGAGACCCCGGCGAGGTCGATGTTCGACGGGGCATGCACGCTGGCGGCGGGCGCGCTGTTCGCGTTCCCGGGATTCCTGACCGACGGGCTGGCGGTCCTGCTGATGCTGCCGCCGGTGCGCTGGGTGCTGTACCGGATGGTCGCGGGGCGCGTCCGGCGGGCGGGGGCGTCGATGCACGCAAACGGTTCACCGGGCTTCGGCCGCGGCAGCCCCGGGGTGTTCGTGTGGACGTTCCGGCATACCAGGCCCGGGGCAGGCGCGTCCCCCGATCATGCCGGCCCCCGGGCGGGAGGCACGTCGCAGCCCGGTGGCATCATCGACGCCGAGTGGTCCGAGGTGGAGGACGACGGGTCCGGCAGCGGCCCCCGATCGTTGCCGCCGGGAGGCGAGAAGTGAACGACCTGGTGCCGTGGGCCCTGCTGGCGCTGGCGGTCCTGGCGGACGTGTTCCTGCTGGTCCTGCTGGTGCGGGGCGGGCGGGCGACGGTTCCGGCCATCCCGCCGGACCCGCGGCTGGACCGGATGCTGGACGGGCAGGCCCGCCTCGATGCCGCACTGCGGGACGAGATGGGACGTTCGCGCGCCGAGGTCGCGGCCCAGTTGAAGGACCAGCGGGTCGAGGTCGGCGCCAGCGTCGCCCAGCTGGTCAACACCGTCGGCACCCGGCTGGACGCGGTGCGGCAGGCCGACGAGCAGCGCCAGGAACACCTGCGGACCACCGTCGAGACGCGTCTTCGCCTGCTGCAGGAGGACAACGCGAAGGCGCTGGAACAGGTGCGGATCCTGGTCGACCAGAAGTTGCAGGCCACGCTGGAACAGCGCCTGGGCGAGTCGTTCAAGCGGGTCGGGGAACACCTGGAGAGCGTGCACAAGGGCCTGGGCGAGATGAACGCGCTGGCGGCCGGGGTGGGCGACCTTCGGAAGGTGCTGACGAACGTGAAAGTGCGCGGGACCTGGGGCGAGGCCCAGCTGGGCAACCTGCTGGCCGAGGTCCTGGCGCCCGAACAGTACGCGACCAACGTGGCGACCCGGCCGGGTTCCGCCGAGCGTGTCGAGTACGCGATCCGGCTGCCGGGGCGCGACGCGGGCGACACGCCGGTCTGGCTGCCCATCGACGCGAAGTTCCCGCAGGAGGACTTCCAGCGGCTGGTCGACGCGTCCGAGCGGGCGGACGCCGAGGGCGTGGAGGCGGCGGCGAAGGCCCTGGAGGCGCGGGTGAAGGCCGAGGCGAAGGACATCCGCGACAAGTACCTGGACCCGCCCAACACGACGGACTTCGGGATCCTGTACCTTCCCGTGGAGGGCCTGTACGCCGAGGTCCTGCGCCGGCCCGGGCTGGTGGACGCGATGCAGCGGGAGATGCGGGTCGTCGTGGCGGGGCCGACCACGATCGCGGCGCTGCTGAACAGCCTGCAGGTCGGGTTCCGGACCCTGGCCATCGAGCGGCGCAGCGCCGAGGTGTGGACGCTGCTGGGGGCGGTGAAGACCGAGTTCGGGAAGTTCGGCGAGGCCCTCGACAAGGTGCAAAGGAAGATCGGCGAGGCCGGAACCGCGCTGGACCGCGTCGGCGTTCGCAGCCGGGCGATCGGGCGCAAGCTGAAGGACGTCCAGGCGCTTCCGTCCGGGGAGGACGGCGGCACCGAGGGAGGGGAGCCCGAGGAATCCCCGGACGATGATCCCGCAGGGGCCTGAAACCCGGACAATATCTGCCCAGGACCGCCTTCCGTCATTGACAGAAACCCCGGATATCGGGTACAAAAGCCCGCAATTTCAGGGTGGCGGGGAAGGCTCCCCGCGTGGAAGGGAGAAGCACCATGATGTCCCGATGGTTCAAGGATGCGTGGGCAGCCGCCGGCGAGCGGGCCGTTCACCTGGCCGTCCTGGTCACGGCCGGCCTCGGATCGCTGCTGGTGTCGTCGCCCCTGATGGCCGCCGAGGCCGCGACCTCGGTGGAAACCGCCAAGGCCCTCTGGTGGGTCGCCCCGATCTCCTCGGTGCTGGCCCTGGTGATGGCCTTCGTCTTCTACCGGATGATGAAGGGCGCCCCGGAAGGCAACGACCTGATGCGCGAGATCGCCCAGGCGGTTCGCGAGGGCGCGTGGGCCTACCTCCGTCGCCAGTACCGGGTCGTCACGATCGTCTTCGGCGTGATGGTGGTCCTGCTGGCGGCCCTTGCCTACATGGGCATCCAGAACCCCTTCGTCCCGATCGCGTTCCTGACGGGCGGCTTCTTCTCGGGCATCTCCGGCTTCTTCGGCATGAAGACCGCCACCTATGCGTCTTCCCGCACTGCCCAGGGCGCCACCCACAGCCTGAACCGGGCCCTGCAGGTCGCCTTCCGCAGCGGTGCGGTCATGGGCCTGGTCGTGGTGGGCTTCGGCCTGCTGGACATCGCCCTGTGGTACCTGATCCTGGACAACCTGGTCTACACGCCCGCGAACATGGCCTCCGGCTGGAACCTGCTGGGCCTGACGTTCGTTCATCCGAACACCACCGAGCAGGAGAAGCTGGTCGAGATCACCGTGACCATGCTGACGTTCGGCATGGGCGCCTCCACCCAGGCGCTGTTCGCCCGCGTGGGCGGCGGCATCTACACGAAGGCCGCGGACGTGGGTGCGGACCTCGTCGGAAAGGTCGAGGCCGGCATTCCCGAGGACGACCCCCGGAACCCCGCGACCATCGCGGACAACGTCGGCGACAACGTGGGCGACGTGGCCGGCATGGGCGCCGACCTGTACGAGTCGTACTGCGGTTCCATCCTGGCCACCGCCGCCCTGGGCGCCGCCCTGCCCTTCGCCAGCGTCGGCGACAACCTGACCGCCGTGCTGGCCCCGATGATCGTGGCCGGCGTCGGCACCATCCTGTCGATCGTCGGGATCTTCTTCGTCCGGACGAAGGAGGAGGCCACCCAGAAGAACCTGCTGCGCGCCCTTCTGCTGGGCACGCTGGGAGCATCCGTCCTGATCGTCCCGGCCGTCGCGTGGCTGGGCAGCATCGGCGTGGTGCCCCAGGGCGTGTGGATCTCGGTGGTTGCCGGCCTGTTCGCGGGCGTGGTCATCGGGCAGGGAACCGAGTACTTCACCAGCGACGAGTACGGCCCGACCCAGGGCATCGCCAAGCAGTGCAACATGGGTCCCGCAACGACCATCATCGACGGCATGGCGGTCGGCATGATGTCCACCCTGATCCCGGTCATCACCATCGTCATCGCCATCCTGGTGGCCTTCTGGGCGCCGGGAGGCTTCGAGAAGGACGGGTTCGCGTTCGGCCTGTATGGCGTCGGCTTCGCGGCGGTGGGCATGCTGGCCACCCTCGGGATCACCCTAGATCGGAAGAGACCACGTCTGAACTCCAGTCACCGAATACGATATCGTATGC
>CALJUR010000133.1 GCA_937975765.1 uncultured Myxococcales bacterium | reverse complement strand
GCGGCATCCTCCTGTTGCCGCTCGATGTCGATGAAGAAGCACCGCAGTCCGTGCCTGCGCACCCGATCGACCAGTTCGTGCAGGGGCCGGCTACCATCCGGCACACGGGGCCCGTTCTCCAGCACGATGACATCGAGGCCGGCGACTCCGGCGTTCGCGCCGAGCGCGACAAGGTCCGTCAGGAGGGGCTCGACCTGTTCCGGTTTCGCGGCATCGGCGACCACCCCGACGACCAGGCTGATCCCATCCTCCATCGGGTCGATGGGGTTCCATTCGAACAGCCGGACCGCGCGATCCTTGAACTTGGCCTCCAGCGATGGCGACATGCGTCCGCGGTACTTCCGCCAGAAGCGTTCGAGACCGACATGCTTAGCCCGGCTACCCGGCGTCGAGAGTCGGCCGCGGCTGGCCTCGGCGAAGTGCCGAACCGTTACAGCCGAGGTCGGGGCGTAGCGAACCGAGCCGAGGTCGGCGATCCGGATGCACAGATCCCGGTCCGTCGTGCTGGGAAGCGCCTCGTCGAAGCACCCGGCCGCAAACATAACTCCGAGCCGCACGAAGAGGTTCGATCCCTGGATTCCGGGGTTTCCGACCAGGAAGTCCTCGATGCACAACGACGGCGGGGGAGTCTCCAGGGCAACCGGACCGGCTATGGTCTCGAGGCGATACATCGGCGCCGCGGTCATGTCCAGGTCGCCGGCCTGCACCGTCTCCACACATCGCGCGAGGTGATCTGGCAGCCACTCGTCGTCGTCGTCGAGAATCGCGACGAAGGTGTTCGTGGACTCCCCGGCCCACTTGCGGATGTGGTCAAGGCCGGTGTTCCAAGCGCCGCTCGCACCGCGCGTCCGGGAGTTGTCGAGCCTGACCATCGGGAAACATGCCTGGCTTGCGGTCCGCGCGACCACGGCTTCGTTCCGGCGCTTGCCATCGGGACTGGAGTCGTCCACCACGACGAGGATGTCCGGCGGGTGCGTCTGACCCAGAACGGAGGGAAGGCTCCTCGTTTCGAGGAATTCCGGCCTGTTGCACGTCGCAACAAGCACGGCCACCCGGGGCACACCGGGTTCGGGGAAGAGGGATCGGTCCATGTCACGCCTCCAGGATGAAGAAGCAATCCCCGATGCCAGGCATCGAGGCCCTCCTTCCCCAGGCTGGAGCAACGCGGGTTCGGAAATCCCAGCCGCACAGGCGATCGGTCATCCTTGCCGATCTTGAAACCCGCGAGGCAACCCGCGCCGTCCCGTTGAGGGGAAGGCTTGGTGAACTGTAGGACTTGCGCCCCCCGGGTGTCAATCGCCTGATGCAACGTGCAGATTACGGCGCCACCCGCCCCACGCCCATCGCGGTACCCCGCGTCCCACAGACCGGGCACCACGCGCCCGTGGGCGACCGGCGGGACACCTCCCACATGTGGCCGGCGTCGCACCGGAAGAAGTCGGTCCGTCCCTGCCGAGGCGGGTCGCCTTCCACGAACTCCAGCCCCTGGGCCTCGGCCCAGAAGGCGATCTCGTCGGCGTCGCCCAGGTCCAGGGTGCCATGGTGCCGCTTGGCCGCCGCGACGATCTGGGCGACGGCGCACCGGGGGCACCACGACCCGTACAGGATTGCCTTCAGGCGCGTCCGCCAGACATGGCCCTGGGCGCACCGCACGGTCATGCGGGATTCCTGGTTCTTGAAGGCCAGGTCCAGGCACTCCCCGCCGTGCTCGGCGACGATCTTCAGGGCGTCGGCATGGACCTCCTCGGACGTGCGACGCAGGTGCGGCGTCCCGGTCGCGGGTGCGATCCCGCCGGCCGGCGCGGCAACGGCTCGTTCCATGGCGACCGCCTCCGGCTACCCGTCAAGCGCCTCGGTCTCGACCAGCCGCTGGAATTGCTCCAGCACCTCCGGGTGGTGCTGCGACAGGAACCGCACGATCCGTGCGTTATCGAGCAGCTTCCGCAGGTAGGCCCGCAGGAAGGACAGGTTCAGGCTGTTTTGGGACAGATCCTCCTTCATCCGCGCCACGTCCTGCTCGATGACCGCCGTCTCCTTCTCGATTCGGGACAGGTCCACCGGCGCGACGCCCTCCGAATCGCGGGGCCGCTCGGGCTCGACCAGCAGTTCCCGCCGGGTCGCGGCGTACAACGCGAAGGCGTAGCTGCGGGTGAAGTTACCGGCGTCGATCATGGCCTGGGCCATCGCGACCTGGCGCACCGGCTTGACCTGCCTGAAGTAGTACACGGCGCTCGCGGCCACGTCGCGCTTCTTCAGCATCGCCACGGCCTCGGGGCAGATGCCGCGCAGCAGGTTCCGCTTCTCGCGGATCCGGCGCACGTCAACGTTCAGGGCGCGGGCCAGCCGCTCCTCGGACACGCCCGCGTTCAGCGCTTTCATCACCATGAAGTGCTCCTGGAACGTCGAGAGGCGGTTCACGTGGCGGTTGTAGGTGTAGCCCTCGTCGTCCGTCGAGACCAGGCACCGGGCCTGGGCGACGCCCAGTTCCCGCAACGCCTCGAGCCGCAGATGCCCGTCCAGCAGCACGAACGTTCCCGCGGGCCCGGCCTTCGGCGGATGCACGACCAGGGGCTCGACCAGCCCGATCTCCCGGATGGACGCCAGGATCCGCTTGTACCGCTCCATCTGCCGGAACTGCCGCCCTAGGGACCGCGTCGCCGCCAGGCGGTCCAGAGGCAGTTCGAGGGTCGTCCGCTCGAAGCCCGTCCGCACGCTGGTCGCCATCACGCCGTCTCCTGCTGGAACCGCGGGTCGGTGCTCCACGGGGCCTCCGTTCCCGCCAGCCGGGGCAGGGATAGAAGGCCCTCGGCGCGCAGCAGCGTCACGAAATGCTCGTCCGCAAGGACTGTCTTGAGCGCCGCGACCGCGACCCGGAGGAGGTTCTCGCAGCGCCGCGCCTTCTTCACGAACATCCGCTGCCGCGCCGCCTGCTCCTCGATCGTCTTGACCAGGGTCTCGGCGGTCGCCGCGGGCCGGTGCCGGCCCGAGCCGGGCACCATCTTCTTCCCGTGGTCACGGCGCTCCTGCAAGATCCGCATCGCCGTCTTGAGCGGGTTCCCGACCAGTTGCCCGGTCTGGTACGCCTCCGACAGGATCTGCTGCTCCTCCGCGTCCGTCGCGTGCGTCAGGTCGATCGCCACGCTCAGCGGGATGCGCCCCTGCTCGACCGCCCGGATCAGCCGCTCCTCGCCCGTGTCCCACAGCCGCAGGATGCCGCCGACGTAGGCCCCGTGCAGCCCGACCTTCTTCCCGATGTCGGTCGCGGTGTACCCCTGGTCCCGCAGCCGCGCGATCTGCACGACGTGGTCGAACGACGCCGGCAGGCGACGGGCGAGGTTCTCGACCAGGCTCATCACCAGCCGGTCCTCGCGGGACGCGGCCTTCACGATGGCCGGGATCTCGTCCTCGCCCAGTTCGATGTACGCCTCCAGGCGCCCCTGCCCGCAGACCAGGTCGTACACGGCCCCGTCGCCGGTCGCGTCGTGGCGGGGCGTCACCGTGATCGGGCGCTTCAGGCCCACCTCGCGGATGCTGTTCACCACCTCCTTGAACTTCTTCGGGTCCCGGGCCCGGGGGTTCAGGACCCGGATCTGCCCGACCGGGATCATCACGACGTCCTCGGTCCGGTCCACGTCGCTCTCCATCGCCGTCCCCTCCCCTACGAGGCCACCCGGAGCGCGACCCGCTCCGCGACCAGGTAGAACATCCCCAGGTCCGGCTGCCGGTACACGTCCAGGCGGGCGCCGTTGTCTTCGGCCAGTCGCAGCCGGCTACTTTCCCCGAGCACTTCGAACGTCATGTCGATCGTCGGGAGCACGTAGTAGTCGTGGACGCCCTCGTTGGCCGGGTCCATCCGGACCGCGATGGTCACGTCGGGCCGCCGGCCGTGCTCGAGCCGGATGATCCAGCGGTGCCGCCCACCGGGCGTCGTCGTGCAGCGCGACAGCACCAGCGACACCAGGACCTCGCGGTTGACCAGCAGAAGGCCGTGGCCGGCGTCTTGCTCGACGCTACCGCCCTGGGCGCGTAGCTGCCCGACCACCTCTGCGACGATCGCGGGGTGCCTCTCGCGCAGGCGGCGGTTCACTTCGAGGAACGAATAGTCGATGTCCGGCGTGTACCCGATCAGCTGGTACGCCCGCAGCAGCCCCCCGAATCGGCTCTGGTACGCGGAGGCCCCGGGCAGCCCGTCGTCCTCGTCGATCAGGATCCCGGAGACGCGCCCGTGTCGCTCGTGGATGGCGCGCAGGCGGTCCAGCAGTTCCTCGTCCGTGAAGCGCTTCGCCCGCTCCTGGAGGATGGCCTGGGCCCGCGCGAACGTCTCGGGTTCCACGATCCCCTCGAAGGCCCCGTCCTTGCGGACCCACTCCTCGGGCGGATTCGAGCGGTGGTGCTGCTTCAGCTTGAATGAGTGCCGGTTGAAGACGTTGTTCCCGATGTACTTCTCGTTCGACAGGACCTGCCGCACGGTGCCGCACGTCCAGGGGTGACCGAGGTCGGTCGGCAGGCCGCGGGCGTTCAAGGTATCGGCAATTTCGCGCTCGCGGCGGCCCTCCTCGACGAACGCCTGATAGATCCAGCGGACGGCCTCGACCTCGTCGTCCGGGCCCGGGACCAGCACGACGCGATCGGTCTGGAGCGATTTCTGCTCGCCGTGCCGCAGCGTCCCCTTCGGCGCGCCCGTGATGTCGAGCAGCATGCGCCGCAGCCCGAACCCCGCCATGCCGCCCTGCCGGTAGCCGAGTTGCACCAGGCGGCACTGGCCCGCGAACACCTTCGTGGACAGCTCGCGCGAGTACTCGCCGGCCATGGCGCGCTTCACGGCCTTGATGATCGACGCGGTCGGCGTCCCGTCGTTCGCGAACTGCTCCGCGCAGTAGTGGACCGCGATCCCGGCCCGGCGGCACGTGTACTCGTAGGACGCGCTCTCGTCCACGTCCTGGAACCGCCCCCACCGCGAGATGTCATAGACCAGGATGGCCCGGAACGCGGCCTTGCGCGCGGCCACGGTGTCGATCAGTCGTCGCAGCGACTCGCGGCCCTCGATGGAGAGGCCGCTCTTGCCCTCGTCCGCGAACGTCTCGACGATCCGGAACCCATGCCGGTCCGCGTACTGCCGGATCGCGTCCGCCTGGTTCTCGGTCGAGTACTGCTGGTGCTCGGTGCTCATGCGCACGTACATCGCCGCCGGGATGCGGTCGTCGCTCGGCTCGCCGCCCTGGGAGGTTCCGCGCTTCGCTGGATCGCTCATTCCGCCTGCTCGCCCCGATCGCTGCCATCGTCGTCGTCACGGTCGCACCCCGTGCGCCCGGGCCGCGCGTCCCGGGAAGGCTCGCACGCGGTGGCGGGCGGGTCGATGTCGTCTCGCGCGTCGTCGAGGAGGAGTCGCGGAGATTCACCCGCGACCACCTGGGCTTGCGCCAGGATTGCGTCTCGCGCCCACCGGACGAGGAGTCCCGTCGTTTCCTCAACCACCGCGCACACTTCCGCGCCGACTGCGTCTCGCACGCGGTCCCAATCGATACCCGTCCTTGGGTCCACGCCGGGAGGGGGCGCGCTATCGCCCCGGACGATCCCCTTGCGTAGGCGCGTCTCGCGATCCCACCCAGGCTGGCGCGCGTGCCAGGCCCCGCAGGCTCGGCGATGCCGCTCCCGCTGGCACACCGGGTCCCCGCAGACCCGCTGCCGCCCCCGCGACCGCGGGTCCGGCTCGAACCAGGTGCCGCAGATGGAACAGGGCCGTTTCTTGTGGGTTTTCCTCATGCTGGAGAGCATCGAGGAGGCGGGCAAAACAGGGGGAACCGATCAACTACTCGGAGGGAAAACGATCTTATCTGGCGTCCATCTCCCGATCCCGCTTCCGAGCGATCGCGAACGCTTCCTGGACAGCGGTCCAGAGGTCGGGCGCTTCGATGGACTCGGGGCGCGACCACGTGGTCGTGATGCCATTGGCACGCTCGAAGAGGTAGTCCAGAAACTCGTCCAGGTCCGTGCCCTGTCCAAGGCAGTACGAGATCCTGTTTCTCCAATGCTCCATCGCCTTGTCCAAACCCGGCACCGACACGAAGACACCTTCCTTGCGCGCCCCGGACACGGCCATCACGCCGACCAGATGGAAAACGTGGTTCGGGCCGGGTTCCCGTAACTCGCTCCATCTGAATGGAAGAAGAGGCGGTTCCGGCCGTGCGGTATCCGGCTGTTTCGCAGCCTCGTCCGCGAGTGCGTCGATGGCCTCCCGAAGGCGCTGGCATGCCCACGAGGCCGGCCGGTACTTCTCGGTCTCGGCGACCGCGGCCCGCTGCTCCGGCATCCAGATGGGCGACAGCGTGACCTCGTATTTCGTCGCCGGTCCGGATCGGCCCAGGATGACCAGATCATCATCGTCGTCCCTGGCACCTATCACCTGGAGGCAGTGATGCTGCTCGTACTCGCCAGCGAGCCAGAACCCCAGCCACCCACGCGCCGCCACGATCGCCGGGCACACCCAATCCTCCCCGGACAGGGGAACGAACTCCCCGCAGGGATGGGCGACGCGCAGCTGCAGCAGGACCTGCCCTCGCATTCGGGCGATGTAGGCTTCGACGCGCTCGGCTGCTGGTTCGTTCAAGCGAGACCGCCTTCGGCGGGTGCCCTTCGGACGCAATGCACTCTCGAAAGTTAGCGCTATCCGCTAACTTCTGCGAGCGGAACGTCGTTCAGCGATCCAGCGCATTCACGAGATCCCGCACCAGCACTTCGCATGAGGCGGCAAGTTCATCGTGGTCGGCAAGGACACCCACGGCACGAATCGCCATCTGGATTCCGAGCCCATCCCGCGTCCCGAAATCCTGCTGCAGCAGTTCCATCCCGGCTTTCGCCACCGCTGCAGACCGGGCATCTTCCACAGCCCGCTTCATGCGACCGGCAAGGCCTGCGGTGGTCGTACCACGCAGCAGGCGGATCACGTCCAGCGCATCCTTGTCGTTCTGTCGATCCGTGCCCCTGCGATCGTCGATCTTGAAGACCTTGGCCACGAGCAGCGCCGCCGGGCCGGCTACGCGGATGTCGTATTCCCTCGCGTCGGACGCCTCAAGAGCCGCCACCTTCATCACATCCACGTCGACCACAGCGCCCTCGAGTCCCTTCACGATTCTGGCGAGTTTCGCATCGTGTCCCGGCAGACGCGCCGCGCGCCTGCCACCGCCGGGACTCACCGACTCGGGCACCAGAAGGTCCACCGCCACGTCAACCGGTATCCCCTCCCCCGTTTCCCGATGGGTCACCCAGATCCCGACCGAGTCCCTCGACTTGGGGGCGAACCCCGCCCCGAGCAGCGCAGTCTCCAGCGGAGGGACATCCGCGAGCGTCGCCGGATCAATTGCCAGGTCCCCGTCCGTCGTGAACGCGGCGACCGCCAGGTCCGCTTCCCCGACCCGCAGGTAGACCGCCTGGGCCCCGACGAGCACGACCGCGTCCCGGTGGCCCCCGATCGCGTCCAACGCGTCGAGCAGCACCCGCCGCGCCAGGACGAAGAGTTCATCCACGCCACGCCTCCTCATGCGCCCTCATCCACTCGATCAGGGCTTCCGCTTCCGCCGGCCCTCGACCCGGGCTCGTCAGCAGGTCGGCCACCGCCTGACTGGGTGCAACGTACCACACCCCGTCGGCCTCGGTGCATCGGTCGAAAACCACGTCATCGTTCGGCTGGACGAGAAGCACGTTCCCGCCGGAATCGGTCGGCCTCAACCCAAGCCGCTCGGCCGTTTCCTCCATGTCCTCGATGTAGACGGTGGCCAGCCGAGACGGGGCCACCGGCGCCTGCCGGCTCGCCGCCAGCGATCCGGTCACGGCGTGCCGGATACCCGTTGCTGCGAGTTGACCCAGCAACGACTTCAGACCTCGGGGTTCCAGGAACACGCCGTTCGGCCCCCGCGCCTCCAGGGGGGCATCGGCCGCCCAGCGCCGCAAGAGCCGGATCCAGTCCACAAGTTCCACACGCCCCCGGCGACCGCGTTCGATCAAGGTTTCCCGGTCCATCATCGAAAGGACTCGCGACAGGTAGCCGGCGTCTACGCCCGCCCGCACCGCGAGCTTTCTCACGCCCGGGGTTGTCCGGAAGTCGACCAGCGCCCGAACGACCCGGCCTGCCTTGGGCCCCTTCAGGGATCTTGCGGGACGGTCGTCGCGTTCGGGATTCGCCGAGGCGCCCGTTGCCTCGATGAACAGGCCCGGCTCCGAGAGTTCCAGGCGGATGTTCCCCGTCAGGTCCAGGAACCCGAATCCCCGCTCGATCAACCGTTCGCGGGTCGCCAGGCTCAGGTATCGCGCTACGACCAGCATTGCCAAGGGGGGGTGCCCCTGACGCTGAAGCCACCGATCGGCGACCGCCATCGCCAGCACGTCGCGGGGATCGAGGGAGGCTCTCACCTCCAGCGATACGGTGCCCCGCCGACCGTCCGGAGCGAACACGTTCAGTTGGGCATCCGTCTCCTGGGCAGGCGAAACCCGCTCCAGAGACCATCCCGCCGGCATGCGTCCTTGGAGAAGCCGCATTCCTTCCTTGAGGATCGAAACTTCGTTGCCTTCAGAAGCCATGTTGCGCACCTCGCGCAACAAAGGTAATTCAAGCAACAACTAGAGTCAAGTTGCCTGAATCTACCTTGTTGCGCGTCGTGCACAACAAGCCACTTCTAGGCATCATTAATCTCTGTCTGCCCCGTTGCGAAGGCTGCGCAACGAGATCGCCTCCCGACCGTCGACATGTTCTCATCTGTTCCTCCTGGTCCTCCTGATCTTCCTGTTGGTGTTCTTCTTCGTGCACTTGTTCTTCTCCGTGTTCTTCTTCTTAGTGTTGCTGTTGCTGCTGATGTGCTTGCTGGACCTGATGCTGGACCTGATGCTGGACCTGATGCTGGACCTGATGCTGGACCTGGTGCTGGACCTGATGCTGGACCTGATGCTGGACCTAATGCTGGTCGTGATGCTCTCGCTCTTGCTCTTGTTCGCCTTCGCCACCGCAATCGGAGCCAACCCAAATCGCGAACATCTTCACGCCCCGCCACGGGTGCGTCCACCCGGGTCCGCGCACAAGCGCGGATTCTTGTGGGAGTTTCCGGGGGCGGGTGCGGGGACTGCGGCGGGGTCTGTCAACCGCGGGCGGCGTGGAGAGCGGCCGGGGTGCTCTCGGGGGGCGGAGAGCAGCGCAGAGCGGTTGACAACCAGAGAGCGCATGTCTCCGTACTTCCTGATATTTCTGAGGCTGCTGTAGTGCAAACGGTAGCGGTTAACAACCTGGGCCGTACCGGAACCCAAACCCTGGGCCACGCCGTGCCCGAAACAGTATAATTTGTCGGGAGGAAGCGGACATCGATGCTCCGCCGGTCTGCCACGCGTCCGTGAACGGTTCGACTGCCCCTTGAAAACAGCGGAGGTCCCATGTCCAGACGCACCACCGGGCGCGTTGCCCAACTCGCCGTCCTGGCCTTCCTGAGCGCAACCGCCCCGATGGGGTGCGACGGGGACGACGGCGGGGAACCGGATGCGCGGACGGACGCGCGCGACGTCCTGCCGGACGCGACGGTCGACGACGTCCTGCCGGACGCGACGGGCGGCGATGCGCCGGCGGACCCGGGTTCCGACGCGACCGAGCCCCCGCTGGAATGGACGGAACCCCACGGCGAGGAACTGGCATCCGGCAGCGTGATCACGCCCGAGGCCGGCGGCACGATCGTCAGCGACGACGGCCGGGTCATGGTGTCGTTCCCGCCGGGTGCCGTGGCCGTCCCGACGACGGTGACGCTGGGCCCGCTGGCCGTGACGCCCCCGACGGACGCGTCCGACCTGGGGCTGGCAATCGACGTCGACGCCCGCGACCCGGATGGACAGCCCGTCACGGAACTGCCCGGAACCGCGTACCTGTACTTCCGCCATGCCGCGCTGGAATCTCTGCCGATGCCCGCGGCGGACCTGGTGGTGCACGCCCACGACGACGACGCGGCCTCCGGCGACGACGACGGCTGGACCGCGCTGCCGACGGCATCGTCTCCCGACGGCGGCACGTCGATGGCGCGGTCCCGCCACTTCTCGGGCTTCGGGCTGTATGCGCGGGCTCTGACGGGATTTCTGGGCTGCAAGCCCGGCGGCGGCTGCCTGACCAGCATCAACGAAACGAACCCGATCTCGTCGATGGGCATGGACGGCCAGGGCAACCTGTACTTCATCCACCCGAACGGCCCGTACATCTATCGGTTGCCGGCGGGCGGCGGGCCGTCGGACGTCGAGATCTTCTTCAACACGGCGGACGCCTATTCGGGGACCTGGCTGTACCTGAACCGGATCGCCGTTTCGGAGCAGACGGGGGACGTGTTCCTGATGCGCCACGACCAGGTGTTCCGCATCGGGCAGGACAAGTCGTGGACGCTGGTGTACCCGCCGTCGGACCAGGAGGATTCGATCAAGGTTGACCACATCCAGGTGAACCCCGTCGATGGCACACTTTGGGCCCAGTGCCGCGACAACTCCCAAACCGGCTCGTACGAACGATTCCTCCGACGCATCGGCAACAGCGGCAAGGTCGAAAGCGAGGTCGCGTTCAACTTGACGCGGTATCTCGGTTTCGATGAGAACGGCTGGACGTTCGACTCGGGCGGCCGGCTCTTCGCACTGAGCGGATGGTCGCTGCTGATGCTGAACGACCCCGTCGGCAACCCGAACGAGCCGTGGCACCTGGTGGCCGAGGGCTTCCCGGGCACGCGCCGCACCCTCACTGCGGACAGTGACGGCAACGTGTTCGTGGCGTCCGGGATGGCGCTGTGCCCCAGCGGGTCGAATTGCATCCTGGACGAAGCGTCCCGCTCGCACCAGATCGCGGTCGTCAACGGCGCGCCCGCCTTTGCGAACCAGCGGATCGCCGAGCTGCGGAATCCCACGATGGTGGTCCGTACCGGGAACCGACTGGTGGTGTCGGGCGGCGATTCCATCATCACGCTGCCCCTGGACCGCCGCGACGCCCTCGATGGGGACGTGGGCGCCGTGTCCAGCCCGTCGCTGGGCAGCCTGTCGGGACGCGGCAGCTTCGTGAAGTTGCTCGGGAAGGTCGCCTCGTCGCCGGTGCACCATGCGGTGTGGATGGGCGGGGTCCGGCTGCCGCTGGCCCAGGTGTTGCCCGGAGAACTGCGGTTCGCGATCCCCAGCTACGAGCACAAATGGGAATGGGCGAAGGACCAGTTGCCGGACCTGGGAACCGGCGTCCGGATGACGCTTCCCTCGGGAGATGTCGCCATTCGCGTCGGTCCGGGCAGCCGTTCGCTGGGGGCGATCCAGACGCCCGAGCCGGGGCGCTACAAGCCGACGTCCTACGACACGATCAACGGGTCCGGATCGTGCCTCTCGGGCGATGAACCACTGGCGGTCGCGGTCGGCGAATGGGTCTACTGGCACGGGCATACGTGGAGCAACGAGGAGCAGAAGCACTTGGCGTGGTCCGTGACCTCCCGCGACGGGCTGTTCGCCCCTTGGATCCCAACCGAGGATGGCCCCTGGATGGCGTATCAGTTCACGCAGCAGGGAAGATTCACGTTCGACTGGGTCCAGGGCGACCAGACGTTGGCGTGCGAAATCGAGGTCACCGCGGGCGGGGCACCGGGCTACACGACGGATTTTCGTGTCGATCCGGCGGTTGGCGGGACGTTCTTCAGCAACGGCGCGCGCATGGTCATCCCCCCCGGGGCGCTGCCGGGAACCGAGCCCTACGCGCTTCGCCTGACCACCATGAACCAGGAACCCCCGGCGTCGGACGCGCCGACTCCGACGCCCGCTCCTGGCCGGTACCGGCAGTTCTACCAGTTCACCCCCGAACCGGCGCACCTGTCCGGCGACCTTCGCTTTGGCGTGCCCCTGGGAACAAGCGACGAGTTTCCGATGCCCGCGTTCTTCGACAACGGGTTGGCCGAAGGGGTCCCGGAGGCGTATCAGCAGTCCATGTACGTTCCTATCGAGCACCGGGTCGATGGGGCCGCGGGTTACGTCGACGTGGTGCTTGCGGCGGGCGACTACGGTCCCGGCGATGCATCGACCGCGGCGCAACGTAACAGCCGACTGGCGACTCCCCCCGTGCAGAAGACCGTCCTAAGTGCGGTGTCCTGGCTGGGCCAGCGCATCATGGAGATCGGGGTCAACCAGATCGGCGGCTTCCTGTGGTGGAAGGTGGGACTGCCGAACGAGAAGGTCGAGGTCGACCACTTCACGATCCTGTACAACACCCGCGAGGGCATGACCGAGGACAAGGCCCTCGCGGCCCTCGATGGCCTGACGATGGCCCGGACGCGCTTCATGACCTGGGGGTACGCCGTGCCCGACTGGGTCATCGTGAGGCTGGACCCGAACCTGCCCCGGGAAGGCAGCACGTCCGGACTGGGGCGGCTCACCCACTGGAACATGGTCCTGGGGGGCTGGCAGGTGGATGAGGACCTGCGCTCGTCGGCGGCGCACGAACTGTTCCACGTCATCCAGTACGAGAACATGTCCTATACGGCGCGGGCCAAGAAGAAGCTGGCGGACTGGTTCTTCGAAGGTTCCGCGGTCTGGGCGGAGGAGGTGGTGTTCCCCGGCCAGAACTCCGCGAAGGACTATGTGAAGGCGGGTTCCGACTTCATCCACCAGGGGGTCGCGAACTACGGCAGCATGACCGACGAGCAGGAGTACTCGTGCGTCGCGCTGATCCTTTACCTGGAAAAGGAACACGAAGGCGCCGTGCTGGAGATCCTGCAGGCGCTGGGCATGCTGACGTCGCCGGCCGACGCGCTGCGCGAAAAGGTCGGTGGCAGCATGGCGCCCTTCCTGGACGGATTCGCGAAATCGTACTTCGGCGGGGTGGACGAGCCGTACAAGTCCTGGGACCTGTCGAAGGCGTTCCTGACGCCGCGCGTGCTGGCGAATCCCGCCACGCCGCTGATCGATCGGGGGATGCCGTCGGAAAGCGCCATTGCCGTGCGGGCGGCCACGGATCCGACGCTGACCTTGCCGGTATCGTTCGACGACGCCTCGGGCAGCGTCGTTCGGGCGGACCACAAATCGATGCTGCAATCGACGTTCGTGCTGGACAAGGCGGGCAAGGACATCGGCGCGCAGATCGGAACGATGAAGCCCGAGGGCATCGTGCTGGCGAAAGCCTCGACCTTCGGGCCGACGAATCCGTTGACCGTCGTTCACGTGAACGGCGAGTACGATTCCTTCGCGCGCAACCCGAGCGTGGCATTCGAGGTGCCGACGCTGGACTCGATCAGCCCGACGTCGTTCGGGTACCAGGGTCCCGTGACCCTGACGCTGCGCGGGGGCGGCTTCGGTTTCGCGGGAGGCGTGGTGTCGCGGGTGCTGGTGGCCGATATCGAAAGGGAAGCGTCGGAATGGGGCCCGGACGAGATCAAGGTGTCGCTGCCGGCGAACTCGGTTCCGTGGCCGATGACGTTGGCCGTCCAGGTCCGCCATGTCTCCGATGTCACCAGCAACATCCGCCACGTCGAGGCGACGAACTGACCCGGATAGGATCTACAGCACCTTCTTCAGGATCACGAAGCCGCCGATCAGCAGCACCATGAACGCCAGGGCCAGCCAGTCGAGGTATTTGTCGATGAACCTCTTCATCGGGGCACCGAACGCCCACAGCAGGCCGGCGACCAGCAAGCCGCGTTGCGGGTATGCGACGTTGACCCTCATGCCGCCCGAGGCCGCCGTGCTCAGCGTCGAGTTCAAGATCAACCTGCTCCCGCCCGCGGCCGGAAGCCGGTTCGTCACGACCGGCCGGGTCGTGAAGGCCGGGCGAAACCTGACCGTCTACACCGGGGATGTCGTCGCGGATCCGGAGGTCGAGGTCGGTGAAGAGATAACAGGCGTCGTTCTGGCCGTGGTCGAAGGGACCCGCCACGACGGTCGCCGTGATGCAGGCGACCATGATGACGCTGGTCAACCGGCAGGGTTTCGCGGATTGATCGTCAGGGAATTCCACACCGTCGTTCTGCACCATGCCGCGTCGTCAAGCAGCACATCGCCTCCCACTCCCGGCGCTGCTCCCGCCAGTCCTCGTGGCGAACGACAGCGCGAAGCGACCGTTCAGAGACATGCGTGCCGGCGTCCAGGAACAGCACGGCCTCCTGGATGTCCGGGGCGAGGAGCAGCAGGTCCATCACCTGGCTGACGCGGGCGCGAGATCGGAAGAGCGTCGTGTAGGGAAAGAGTGTAGATCTCGGTGG
>CALJUR010000132.1 GCA_937975765.1 uncultured Myxococcales bacterium | reverse complement strand
GGCCTCAACACCCCGTCGATCCTACGCTTGGACTATTTCCCGACAGGCTCCTAGGACCGGGTACCGCGGGACGAACCGGGGATGTGCCCGGCCCGGGCAGGCTGGGAGCGAGGATCGGCCGTGCGGCGCAGCACCCGGCCCAGCGCCAGCACCGCCAGCATCAGCACCAGGCCCACGATCGCGCTGCCGGCCGCACCCGCCCCCGGACCGGCACTGCATCCGAAGCCGCCGTCCTCGTGCCAGGGCCGGGAGGCGTCGTCCCCGCCGGAGACCTCCTGCGGGACCGCGTCGGCCAGTTCCAGGACATCCGCGTCCATCGCGACCTCGGGAAACGGCTCGGGGGACGGATCCGACGCCATGTCCGGCACCGGCTCCACGGTCGGCTCGGGCTCCGCCTCCGGCACCGGCTCCGCGACGGCCTCGGGCACGATCTCCGACGCCGCCTCCGGCACCGGCTCGGGCGGGATCTCCTGCCCCTGGCACCACGGCCCGGGCAGCCCGTTTCCCGCGTCCGGCACCACCCACCGGTTCACGTCCGTCGGCGCGCACGCCCCGGCGTACGGATCCAGCACGTTCCCCGCCCCGTCCTCGACCTGGAAGTGCAGGTGCGGCATCGACGACATCCCGCTGCTGCCGACGAACCCCAGGACCTGCCCGCACGCGACCTGCTGGTCCTTCGCGACCGCCACCGACCCCTTCTTCAGGTGGTAGTAGTACGTCACCGTGCCGTCGGCATGCGCCAGGCCCACGTAGTTCGCCCGCATCTCGTGCCCGTCGCAGGTGACCTCCTGGGTCTGCAGGTCGGCGTGGCACCGGTCGTAGTTGCCGTCCACGGCCGCGATCACCGTGCCGTCCGCCGCGGCCACCACGGGCGTATCGCGCCGGTCCATCGTGTCGAACCCGCCGTCCAGGATGAAGTCGGTCCCGTGATGCTCGTCGTAGCAGAACGGGAAGTCCACGGTGCAATCCGACGTGGTGCAGTGGATGTCCCCCTCCCCCAGCACCCTGGGGTCGTGGTCGACGTGCAGCACCCAGTCCGCCCAGATGGCGGCGGGATCCTGCACGGGGAACCGGAACAGCACGGTCCCGGGCAGCGGCGGCACCGCGAAGGCGGCAAACGGCACCAGGCACGCCCCGGCCACCACCGCGACAGGCACCCGCTTCCGAAGGCGCGTCCAGCGCGACATGCACGGCTCCGAGACGGGACGAAGGATTGTATCGCGCCCTTCCCCGGAACGCCTCGTTCGCGACAGGCGGAAGCCGCGGGGTCTTCCCCCGCACCTTCCGGATTCGCCGCCGTGTCGTGCGGTTGACGAAACCGCCATACGGCCTCATTCTTTGCCCGTTGTTCCGGTCAGTCGGGATTCGACGGAGGTGGTCGTGCACGTCGCGGAACTGCTGCAGGAACTCTTCATCGGGCTGGGCGTGGACTGGATCCTGCTGATCCTGGCCGGCCTGTCCGTGCTGTCGATCGCCGTCATCCTGGAACGCTGGGTCTTCTACACCCGGCGCCGGGTCACGCCGGACCACGTCCGGGCGCTGCTGAAGGGCAAGGGCGACGGCGTGCCGCGCGACTCGATCGAGAACCGCATCGCGGATCGGGCCGTCCAGTTGCGCCAGGAGGGCGCCTCCCGGGAGGACGCCGAGAACGGCATGGACATCGAGCTGCGCAAGGAGCGCCAGCGCTACGACCGCGGCCTGACCTTCCTGGCCACGCTGGGCAACAACGCGCCGTTCGTCGGGCTGCTGGGCACCGTGCTGGGCATCATGGCGGCGTTCTACAGCCTGTCACAGGTGGCGGACGCCGCGGAAAAGAACGAGATGCTGATGCGCAGCATCTCCGAGGCGCTGATCGCGACCGCCGTGGGCCTGTTCGTGGCCATCCCGGCGGTCCTCTTCTACAACGTCTTCCGCCGGCGCGTGAACGTCGCGGTGGAGCAGGCCAGGGAGATCGCGGCGCACCGGATCCGGTGCCTCTTCGGGGAAGGCAATGGCTGCAACGACGCCGGAAAGTGAAGACGACCTGATCTCGGCGATCAACATCACGCCGCTGGTCGACATCTTCCTGGTGCTGCTGATCATCTTCATGGTGACGGCCAACCTGTTCCTGGAACAGGAGCGCAAGCTGCGCGAAATCGCCCTGACGCTGCCGGCCGCGGCCAGCGGGGCGCCTCCGGACCCGGACCAGGCCCCGCTGAACGTCGTCGTGGATCGCGAAGGCAAGACGTACCTGGACGGGACGCCGATGGACCTGGAGGGGATCGGGCAGGTCATCGAGCGCCGCAAGGCGACGGGCCGACCACCGCAGGCCGTGCTGTCCGCCGACAAGGACCTGGCGTACGGAAAGGTCACCCGCGTCATCGACTCGATGAAGTTGAAGGGCGTGGGGAACCTGGCGATCAACGTCGAGGAGATGGACATCACGGCCGAGGGCGCGGCCCCGGTCGCCAGGTGACGGGATGTACGGCCGGCGCCTCCTGCTGATGCTGATCGCCTCGATGGCGATCCACGCGGCCTTCGTGCTGCTGGCACCGCGCCACGCCCCGCCCGCCCCCCGCGCCTACAAGCCCCGCCCGGCGCCGGTCGCCGTGACCGTCCACCGCCAGCAGGCCAAGGCGCAGGCCGAGGCCGCGAAGCCCGAGCCGCCGAAGCCCGAACCGAAGCCGCAGCCCCGGCCCGAGCCGCCGAAGCCGAAGGTCGAGCCCCCGAAGGAGCCCCCGCCGCAGGCGCCCCCCGAGGCGAAGCCGCAGCCCCCCTCCCCGCCCCCGGCCGAGACGCCGCCCCCGCCCCGCAAGCCGGCCCCGCTGGTGCTGTCGAACGTCGCCCTGAACGGCGGCGTGGCGGTGCAGACGGGCACGCAGTCCAACGTGTTCGGCGACCCGACGAAGGACGCGGCCGGGTTCCAGGGGGGGAAGGACGCCCCGCAGGCCCCGGCACAGGCGGGCAACCCCGCCCCGGCGCCGGCCCCCGCCCCGCCGAAGAAGGTCGTGGTGAAGGCGCCCGAGATCGAGACCAACGCGAAGGGACTGTACCCCCCCGAGCACAGGGACCTGGGCCGCGTGGTGCGGATCGAACTGCTGCTGGAGATCAGCCCGGCCGGCCAGGTCGTGAACGCGACGGTCCGCAAGGGCGACCTGCCCGGCTTCAACGAGGAGGCGGTGCGGACGGCGCGGCGCCTGCGGTTCAAGCCGGCGACCCGCGACGGCGTGCCGATCCCGTACGAGATGGCCTGGACGGTGGTGTTCCTGCCCGAGGGCTGAACCCGCGGGCTCCCGGACGAGGTGGACCATGCATCGGACCCTGCGGATCGCGGCGACGCTGGCCCTGCTGGCCTCCGTCGCAGCGTGCTACCCGAACTTCACGCCGCAGTCGTTCATCGACAAGCCGCGCATCCTGGGGATCCGGGCGGACCCCCCCGAGGTGCAGTTCAGCGACGAGGCCCAGGGGACCGTCACGCTGACGGCCTTCCTGGCCCTGCCCGAACTGCCGAAGGACGAGCCGCCCGGGCCGCGCCGGCTGGAGTCGCTGGAGTGGTCGATGTGCGTGCTGAACCTGGGCGCGACGGCGGGCTACAAGTGCGCGCTGCCCGAGACGCCGCTGGAGTCCGACTTCGAGGCGCGGACCGCGACGTTCGACGGCGCCGACCTGTACGGGTTGCTGGAACTGATCCGCCCGCTGATGCCGGACTTCATCGAGTTCGTGAAGCAGACGGTGGCGCAGGACGACGAGTGCCAGAACGCCGTGATCGACACGTGGGACGCCTGCGTGGACGCGAACGGGGGCGATGCGACCGCCTGCATCGACCCGGGCTTCGAGGCCGAGAGGACGTGCCTGATCGAGAAGGGCCAGGACATCACCTTCCACCTGAAGGCGACGTGGACCGACGATGCCCAGCCGCCCGGGACGCCCGAGAAGTTCGTCGCCGACGCCTACAAGAAGGCGTTCTTCCGGCCGATCACGGCGGAACGCCCGGCGAACCGCATCCCGGCGTTCTCGCTGTGGGTGCACCCGTCGAAGCCGCTGGCGTCCGTCCCGGTCACCTCGATCCGCAACCCCGCCCCGGCCGTCGTCGTGCGGGCCTGCCCGGAACAGAAGGTCACCTTCGAGCCGATCCCGGACGAGGACGCCCGGGAGACGTTCCTGGACACCGACGGCACGACGAAGACCGAACTGCTGCTGTTCAGCTGGTACACGAACGCGGGCGAGTTCGAACGGCTGAAGTCGTCCACCGCGACCGCGGCCGAGGGCGACGCGATCGACCTGACCAACGTGCTGGAACTGCCCAAGGCCCAGGACTTCCCGGCGACCTTCCCGGTGCGCGTGTTCGTGCGCGACGACCGGCTGGGCCTGGACGGGCTGGAGTTCCAGGTGCAGCCGCGCGACGCGTCCGAGTGCACGAAGCCCGAGGGCGCCCCGAAGGACTGGAAGAAGCCCGACCCCGAGGTCGTGCTGCCGGAAGGAGGTGCCGCATGAACCGCCTCCTCTGCCGGAAAACAGGGACAGCCTCCATTTTCTCCCTGCCCGCCGCCCTCGCCATCCTGCTGGCCGTGCCCGTGCCCGCGTCCGCGCAGCCCGCGGCCCCGAACGTCCCGGCCGACGCCGCAGCGGCCCCCGCGCCGTCGGAAGGCCAGGTCGTCCCCCCCGAACTGCAGACCTTCCGGGAGGCCGTGCTGCCCCCGGACCTGGGCGTGCCGGTCGGGAACTACGTCGTCACGCTGGTCCTGACCGTGGACGAGGCCGGCGCCGTCACCGAGGTGCAGCCCTCCGCCTCGGACGAGCCCCGCCTGACCCCGCTGGCCGTCGAGGCCGCGAAGGGCTTCGTCTTCACCCCCGCGAAGGTGGACGGCCAGCCGGTCGCCGTGCAGATCACCTACCGGTACGCCTTCGACGTGCGCCCCAAGGAGCGCCGGGTCGTGCAGGTCTTCAACGTCTTGGAGAAGGGCACGCGGACCGTGCTGGACGGCGTCACCGCGATCGTCGAGGAGAACGGGCGATCCTTCACGGCCTTCACGGGCCGCATGGAGGTGTCCGACCTGGCGCCCGGGAAGTACACGCTGTACGTGCCCGCCGGGGAGTTCGCCGAGGTGCGCCGCCCGTTCACGGTGAAGGAAGGCGTCGTCGAGACCGAGGATCTGCGCCTGGACCGCCGGTACGGGTCCGCCAACCAGACCATCATCCGGGCGCCGAAGGAGGCCCGGTTCGTCGCGCGCCAGACCCTGGAGGCGACCGAGTTGAAGCGCCTGCCCGGCTCGGGCGGCGACCCGGTCAAGATGATCGAGAACCTGCCGGGCGTGGCGCGTTCCTCTTACGGCACCGGGTACCTCGTCGTGTACGGGTCGTCGCCGTACGACACCCAGGTGCTGATCGACGGCATGCCCTACATCAACCTGTACCACTTCGGCGGGCTGTACTCGACGGTGAACCCCGAGTTCATCGACAAGATCGACTTCGTGCCCGCCGGGTTCGACGCGACGTACGGGCAGGCATCCGCCGGCATCGTCGACGTGAAGACGAAAAGCGAGCCGAAGACCGCGCTGCACGGCCAGATCGACATCAACCTGCTGCACGCCGGGCTGTACTTCGGGCTGCCCACGAACGACGACGGCGACTTCCAGTTCGCGTTCCGCCGGTCTTACATCGACGCCATCCTGGGCGCCATCTCGTTCGGCGACAACATCGGGACCACCACCGCGCCGCGCTACTACGACTACCAGGGGCGGCTGCGCCAGAAGTTCGGGAAGCACGAACTGACCCTGTTCGTGCTGGGCACCGACGACGAGATGGTCTTCGTCAACAAGAAGTCCACCGGCCAGGAACCGACCTTCGTGGGCAACGTGTCGCTGTCGAACTCCACGCACGCCGGGCAGTTGCGCTGGACCTACGACCACTCGCCGGACCTGAAGAACTCGCTGTCGCTGCAGACCGCGTTGACAACCTTCAACTTCGACCTGTTCAACGCGGTGAAGTTCAAGATCACTTCGTCCCAGACGAACCTTCGCGAAGAGGTCGACTGGAAGGCGCACCCGAAGGCTTGGATCCACGCGGGCCTGACGGGCCTGGTCCAGCCGTCCTGGTACGACGTGAAGACGCCGGCGCCGCAGCGCGAGGGCTCGGTGGGCACCCCGCTGGGGGCGCAGGAGAAGATCCTGCTGAAGGGCACGCAGTACCTGTACAACCTGGGCCCCTATATCTCGGCCGAGATCAAGCCCTACCCGTGGTGGACGATCGTGCCGTCGGTGCGCGCGGACTTCTACTTCGGCGACTGGACGGCGTGGTCCATCGACCCGCGGTTGTCGACGCGGTTCGACTTCCTGGGCGGGCGGCTGGCGCTGAAGGCGGCGGGCGGCCTGTACCAGCAGCCCCCGCCGGTGTTCACGTACGTGAAGGACCTGGGCAACCCCGGCCTGAAGCCGCAGGCGGCCGTGCACTCGCTGCTGGGGATCGAGGGGTCGCCGATCGACCGGCTGACCATCGAGGCGTCCGGCTTCTTCAAGTACATGTTCAACCAGGCCGAGACCAGCGACGACAAGACGGTGCGCTACACCAACAAGGGCGAAGGGCGCGCGTACGGTTTCAACCTGCTGGTGCGCCTGAACCCGGGCGGGCGGCTGATCGGGTGGCTGACGTACACGTTCACGCGGTCCGAGGTCTACGACTTCCGGACGCACGCGTGGCGACTGTCGTCCTACGACCAGGCGCACCTGCTGAACATCCTGGCGTCCTACGAACTGCCGCGGCACTGGACGATCGGCGCGCGGTTCCGGCTGACGTCGGGCTTCCCGTACACGCCGGTCACGGGGTCGGTGTACGACGCCGACCTGGACCGGTTCGTGGGGGTGCCGTCCACGAAGGTCAACAGCAAGCGCCTGCCGCTGTTCCACCAACTGGACCTGCGCGTGGACAAGGAGTGGGTGTTCGACGACTGGAAGTTCGGGCTGTACCTGGAGATCCAGAACCTCTACAACCAGAAGAATGCCGAGGGCCTGGTCTACAACTACGACCTGACGAAGACCGAGTACCTGTCGGGCACGACCTTCCTGCCGGTGCTGGGCCTGAAGGGCACGTGGTGATGCAGGACGGGGCACGGGGGCCCGAAAATGCGATGGCGGGGGACGGGGCCCCCGCCCTACATCAGGACAACGGCCTCCCCTACCCCAGTTCCCACTCCCGCGCCGCGCGTTCCGCGATGCTGCGCCCGATCGCCAGCGACGCCGTGGCCGCCGGCGACGGCGCGTTCAGCACGTGGATCGACCGCGGCCCCGGCACGATCGCGAAGTCGTCCAGCAGCGCCCCGTCGCGCCCCATCGCCTGCGCCCGGATCCCCGGCACGCCCGCCGTCACGTCGGAGGGGCCGATCTCCGGCACCATCCGTCGCATCGCGCGCACGAACAGGCGCCGGCTGAACGACCGCGCCATCTCGGCCAGGCCCATCCTCCAGAACCGCAACCCCATCCGCAGGAACCCCGGCCACGCCAGCGTGTCGATCGCGTCTCGCCAGTCGAACGCCCACGGCCCGTACCCCTCGCGATGCCACGCCGGCACCGCGTTCGGCCCCGCGTGCACCTCGCCGTGCACGCCGCGCGTGAAGTGCACCCCCAGGAACGGGAAACGCGGGTCCGGCACCGGGTAGATCAGCGCCCGCACCAGGTCGGCCTTCTCCGCCCGCACGTCCCAGTACTCGCCCTTGAAGGGCACGATCCGCACGTCCGGCCGCACGCCGCACATCCGCGCCACGCGGTCCGACTGCAAGCCTCCGCAGTTGATGACGTGCCGCGCCGCCCGCGGCCCCTTCGCCGTCTCCATCACCACGCGGTCCGCCTGGACGCGCACGCCCAGCACCCGCGCCCCGCACGTCACCGCGCCGCCCCCCGCCACGACGTCGTCCGCATAGGCCCGCGTCACTTCCGAGTAGTCCACCACGCCGGTCTCGGGCACCCAGAGCCCCGCCAGCCCCGCCGCGTGCGGCTCGATCTCGCGCATCTCCTCCGGGCGCACGCGCCGCAGCCCCGGGATGCCGTTCGCGACGCCGCGCGCCAGCAGGTCGTCCAGCCGCGGCACCTCGTCCGGCCGCGTCGCCACGACCAGCTTGCCGCACTTCCGGTGCGGGATGCCCTTTTCCGCCAGGTACGCGTACAGCGCCTGCCGCCCCGCCGTGCAGTTCGTCGCCTTCAGGCTGCCGGGCTTGTAGTACAGCCCCGAGTGGATGACGCCGCTGTTGTGGCCCGTCTGGTGCGCGGCCACGCGGTCCTCGGCCTCCAGCACCTCGACCGCGATGCCCGGCCGCGACCGCACCAGCGCCAGCGCCGTCGCGCACCCCACCACGCCCCCGCCGATCACCGCCACGTCCGCCGGCCGTCCCGTCCCCGGGTCGTGCATGCCCACCTCCCGCGGCGCACCCGCCGCCGGCCGGATCCTCGCACCGGGTCCGCGACGCGTCCAGGATGGAACGGACGATCGGGCCGGATGCCTCGCCGAACGGTCGCGCACGAACACGTCCTACCGGGCGAGCCCCCAGAAGTGGACGGGCTGGGGCACGAAGATCCTCTCGGAAGCCGTGTAGAAACCGCTGCCATCGGGCGCGAACGCGATGGTCTCGCCCTGGAACTCCTGCGCCGGCTCGTCCACGACATTGGGCAGGGGACATCCCCGCGAGGCCAGCATCTCCTCGATGGTCGTTCCGGCATCCCGCGTGAACAGGAGGCCGTTCAGTCCGGGAGCCTCGAACTGCCCGTAGTTGCGAATCGCCAGCAGCCCGCCGTCAGCCGACATGTCCGCCCCCGTCGCAACCGCCACCGGGACCCTACCCACGCCCTTCGCGACCAGCGGGCCTTCGTGGGCGCCGTCCAGCATCCCCGCATCGACCCGGTAGACGCTCGCGACGTCCTCGACGTACTCCTTCTCGACCAGGTACACGTCGCCCGTCCGCGGATCGACGAACAGGGATTCGCAGTCGCGGGGGCCGTCCTCGTACACGATGTCGAAGAACCGGACATCCCGGATGTCGCCGCCCACCAGTTCGGAGGGCTCCGGGAACACGTACAGCCGGATCGATTCGCGCGACAGGGAGTTGTCGCCGGTGTCCCCCACGAAGATCGCGTCGCCGCCGAAGCCCGCGAACGGCCCCAGCGAGATGTCCTCCCAGTCGTCCGCCATCTTCTCCCACGAGTCCTCGACGCCTTCCCAGCCGACCATCCCGCGGTTCAGCGTGTACTCGATGGCCTGGACCGCGGCCTCGCCGCCTTCCCCGGGCAGGACCAGCGCGAAGACCCGGGGGGTGTCGCCCGAATCATTGTGCCCCCACAGGACCCCGGCGTGCCTGCGGCTGGCCACCAGTCCGGACACCTCGGCCAGGTCGGTGCCCTGCAGGTCGCCCGCGGACACGGCGGGCTCGATGGCCGGGCAGGAAACCGGCGCCGCGTCAGGCCCGGCATCGACCCCCTCGCCGGCCGCGTCGGTCCCGGCATCGACGGCCTCGTCGCCCGCGTCAATCCCCGGGTCGTCGGCGCTTCCCGGGTCCCCGACCGTTCCCGGGTCGTCGATGCTCTCGCGCACGTCCCCGGCCCCTGCCCCGGCGTCGTCCTCCCGGGAACCGGTCCCGCATCCCCCGGCCAGCAAGACGGACAGGACCAGGCATCCCCGAAGCCTCGCGAATCGAATCCCCGGATCCCAGGTACCACCGCGTGTCATGAAGCCCGCCTCCTTCCCGCCCGCCGGAGCCGCCCGTCTCAGTCGTCGACGTGCAGCACCAGGCCAGCCTCGCATCGGATCGCCCGCCCGGCATGCTCCCGGAGGATCTCCTGCTTGCGACGGGTGCAATGCCCGGGCACGATGGTTGGCACCCCGTCCAGCACGCGAAGGTTCTCGAGATCGTGGAAGCCCCCCAGGATGCCGACGACGCTTCCCCGCGCGGATGCCGCCGCCAGGATGCGTTCCAGGCCCGCGTGCGCGCACCCGGTCAGCACGAACAGGCCGCCCGCGACGTCCAGCACCAGCGACTGTTCGGGGATCCCGTCGCCCAGCAGGCCCGTGGAGCGGACCCCGGGCGCGATCTCGCAGGGGCCTTCCACCACGCGCACGGTGCAACGCTTCGCGACCTCGTCCGCGATGCGCCTGGACGGGCCGGCCGGCATCCACACCGTCATCCCCGGGTGGAGCACCTGGGGCACCCCGCCGACGTGGTCCCAGTGCTGGTGCGAAACCACCAGGTCGCGGATCCCGGCCGGGTCCACCCCCATCCGGTGCAGGTTGCGCAGCAGCAGCCCGCCGTCCCAGCCGGTGTCGAACAGGAGCGTCGTGCCGCCCTTTCGCACCAGGCACGCGAAGCCCCACGCCGCCTCGAATCCCCCGGCCGCCTCGTTGTCGTACAGGACCGCCAGTTCCACGCGTCCCCCCCCTGCGCGAACCCGCGGGTTCGCATGCGGCCGCTCGGGCGGGTCAAGGGGCCTCCCGGTCCCCGCCGCCTGCCGCCCCCCCGGTCCTACAGGTCCCGCTCGATCGGCACGATCGTCGCCCCCGTGACCGTCAGCGCACCCCCGGCACCCGGTACCCCCTGGGCGCCCCACGCGAACCGCGCCACGCCATCCATGCCGGTCCGGGCCACGAACAGGTGCGCCCCGCTCCAGTGCAGCGCCACCGTGGCGCCGCCCACCGGCTGCCCGCCCGCGGTCACCCGGACGCTCCAGGCGCCTCCCGCCTCGTCGCGGACCACGCCGGCCTCCGCCTGGACCGGCACCGTCGTCCAGATCACCAGGCTGGGATCGGCCATCAGGTGCAGCGTGAACCGCGTCCAGCGGAAGTCCGAGTCCGGGGCGTCCAGGTCGCCGCCGCTGTCGTCCCCGTAGGTGGCCAGGGTGTCCGCGAACCGTTGCCCGACCGACGTCCCCGGGTCCGCGAACAGGTCCGCCAGCAGGGCATCGTAGAACAGCGTCTCCCACGGGAAGCCGACCCCGAAGTCCGTGTTCCCCATGTAGATCACGCCGCCCCACGGGTCGGTCAGGAAGTACTCGCACCCGGCGCGGTCGCCCTGGTCGAACATGCACGAGTCGCACTGGCACGTCAGGAACACCGCCGGCCGCGTGGTCGCCGGGATCCGGTCGCGGCAGTCCACGGGGTCGATCCGGCCCAGGGTTTCGAGGTTGCCGTGACCCAGGTGCACGACGATGTGGCGGTCGCCCGCCTGCCACAGCTGCAACTGGGCGGCGTCGGAGTTCAGGACGGCGTCCGGGAAATCGCCGCACGCCGGGTCGTACATCTTCGTGACGGAGAAGTCGTCCGGGAAGCGGTCGGCGATGGAGCTCTCGAACACGGTGGTCGAGCACAGGACCATCCCCTGCATGGAGGCCGCGACCTCGCCCATCAGGACGGCCGTGGCCTGGTAGCCCGCCACCGGCCTGCGCTCGTACGCCATCACCTTGTCGACGTAGGCCTGCGCCTCGGCCGCGCTGGCCGCCGGAACACGCCCCACCCAGAGTTCCGGCGCCATGTCGCCCAGGCCGTCCCCGGGCTCGCCGTAGACCCCGTCGCCGTCCGCGTCCCAGTCGCCGTCCAGGTCCGCGAAGTAGAGGTCCGCGATGACGTCCGCGTCCAGCGTGGCGTCCTCGGCCGCGTTGTATGCCTGGCAGTGGACCTTGCGAACCGGCACCAGCGGCGGCCGTCCGCCCAGCAGCACCCATTGCGTCCCCCCGGCCGCGGCCTCCCGGAGGGCCTCCCGCAGGGCGGTCGCGTCGTCGGGCACGCCCGGGGCGCCGGCGCGCACCTCCTCCATGGTCCATACGCGCGCGGGGATGCCCTTCCGGGTCTTCCACGCGGCCAGTTCGTCGAAGGGGGCGCGCAGGGCCGCGGTGGTGACGATCAGCAGGTCGGTGTCGCCGACCCGGTCGCGCACGGTCGCCCCGACGTCCGCCGCGTCGGGGGCGCCGGTCCCGCCGTCGTCCTCCTTCGCGTCCCCCGGGTCGCCGGTGCCGTCTTCCCCGTCGTCCGGCAATCCGCCGGGTTCCGGCGAACCCGCGTCGGCGTCCGCGTCTTCCCCCGCTCCCGGGTCCGCGACCGGCACGTCCACCGCGCCGACATCGTCGCGTTCCGGCCGATCCGATCCGTCCCCGCACGAGGCGGATGCAGCCAGCAGGGCCGCCGCGAGTGCGACCGGGAGGAAAGGGCAAACGCGGGCATGCATGGGCAACCTCCGCGAGGGCGGACGGATTGTACCGCGACGGGCCCGGGACATCGCGTCCGGGCGGAATCCAGGCGCGGTTCGCGCGGTTCACTGTCGGATCGTTCGCGCGACGCGGAAGCCGATGTTCTCCCGGCCGTACGCCAGGTCGGAAGTGTGGTACCGGTACGCCGCCCGGATGCCCGCCGCGCCGCTCAGGTAGCTTCCGCCCCGCGCCACGCGTTCCGCGCCTTCCGTCGCTCCCGTCGGGTCCGTCGCGGTCCCGGCCGGGTACTCCCCGTACGCGTCCCACACCCATTCCATCGCGTTGCCCAGCATGTCGTACAGCCCCAGGGCGTTCGCCGCCTTCCCGCCCACCACCTGCACCCGGTTCCCGCTGTCGCCGCAGTACCACGCGATCGGGTCCAGCATCTCGTTCGGCGTCACGCACGGTGCGTGCGCCTCGTCCGACGTGCCGTTGTAGGTCGCCGAGGTCGTCCCGGCCCGCGCCGCGTATTCCCACTCCGCCTCCGTCGGCAGGCGGTACCCCTCGCAATCCGTCGCCGCGATCCTCACCCCCGTGCAGGATGCCCACGGATACTCCTCGTCCGCGCACCCCGTCAGCACGTAGCACGGCGGGAGCCCCTCGTTCCGGGACAACTGGTTGCAGAACTGCACCGCCTCCCACCAGGACCGGTTCACCCGGGGAAGGCTCTCGTGGCCCCATTCCGGTGGCCACAGCCCCTCGATCGCGTCCACCCACTCCTGTTCCGTCACCTCGGTCGCCTTCAGGCAAAACCCCCGCGTCAACGTCACCTCGTGCCGCGTCTCGTCAGCAAACCGTCCCGGTTCGTCCTCCGGCGACCCCATCGTGAACGTCCCCGGATGCACCGCCACGAAGCCCTCCGGGCACGGGTTCGCCACGCACTGCGACGCGATGCAGAAGCCCGCCCCCGGGCACGTCCCGCACGTTCCCCCGCACCCGTCGTCACCGCACTGCCGTCCCACGCACTGCCGCACGCACGCATCGACTGTCGCATCCGTCCCCGTCTCCGCATCCTCCACAGCCTCGCCCGGCAGGTCCGTCCCCTCCGCAACCTCCGCGACCGTGTTGTCGGTCTCATCCCCCGTCGTGTCGCCCGGCAGTTCCCCCGCCGCCGCCTCCGCCTCCTCCGCGTCCCGGACCTCTCCCGGGTCCGCGGCGTCCGCCACGTCCCCAGTCGTCTCCGTCCCCGTGTCCGGATGCGCGTTCACGCAGTATCCCGACAGGCACGTCAGACCGGGGTTGCACGTCCCTTTCGGACCGCAGGGCTCGCCCTCGCCCGTGCTCACCGAAGGCCCCGAATCCCCGCATCCGGCCAGGATCATCCCCGCCGCGATGACCGGCCACCATCGCGCCGTTCCCTGTCGCATTCTCTGCCCGGCAACCGACATGTATCGCCTCGTCCTCTCCCTAGTATCCGAACTCGCAAAGCATCTCCGCCGTCCAATCGGCATGCGACCAGCAGGTGTTCGTCTCCAGGTCGCACCTTAGCGATTCGCACTCTGCCTGGGCACGACAGTCCTCCCCGTCGGCCAGGCTTCCCCACAGCACGCACCATCCCTGGATGCACAGGAGTTCCCGGGCACACTCCCCGGAGGACGAACTGCACGAATCCCCGGTTCCTTTCCCTTCGATGCACTTCCCCTGCGAGCAGGTCAGGCCCTCGCCGCACTCCAGGGTGTTGCCGCACGTATCACCCGACGCCAGGAGGTTTGCGCAGACGCCCGTCGTCGCCTGTCCGTTGAAGACGCAGTACTGTCCATGCGTGCAGGACCGGAACCCGAACGCCTCGTCGGTGCCGCACGCGCCGTTCTTCCCGGCCGGGAGAAACCGACGGCATGCGCCGAAGGAGCACTCGGATCCCTGCGGACACTCGTTCGTGGTGCAGGTGTCGCCCACTTCCTTCGCCGGACCGCAGGTGTGATCTCCACGGCAGACGTTCGCTGTCAGTCGTCCACAGTCTCTCGTTGAAAAGCAAACCGTGCTGCCGTCGATCGGGGTACATTGCGAAGGGCAGGACCGCCAGTTACTACCGGGAGCGGAAATCACATGACCATTTGGGGGGGTAGTCAGGCGGC
>CALJUR010000131.1 GCA_937975765.1 uncultured Myxococcales bacterium | reverse complement strand
GCCGCCCACCGAGACCTACACTCTTTCCCTACACGACGCTCTTCCGATCTCGGACGCCATGGCGGCGCGCAAGCGCGCGCCGGCCGCGGCGCGCGACCTGCGCCTGCCCCCGCAGGGTGTCCCGATCACCAAGAAGTGGCGGGGCCACGAGGTCACGGTCACCGAGCACGACACCGGCCGGTTCGACGTCACGCTCGACGGCCAGGTCATCCTGGCGGGCGCGGGGAGCCTGACGGCATGCGCCAGGGCGGCGCTGGCCACCGGGGACCGCCACGCGCCGGTGAATGGGTTTGCGTGGTTCAGGGTCGGCACCCCGGCCACCCGGCCCGGCAAGCGGTCGACCACCGGCACCCTGACGGCGTTGGTCGCGAAGTTGCAGGTGCAGCGCGACCGGGCCCAGGCCCGTGCCGTGAAGATCGAAGCCGCTCTGGACGGGGCCCGCAAAGCCCTGCTGGACGCCACGGCCACAGAGGCTGGCACGTCCGAGCCCCCCGCCACCGAGTAGACCCGCCGCCCGGTCCTGCGGTCGCCACTTGATGCCAGTCACTGCGTCAAGGATACTCACTGACCGTCCCCCACCGAGTGCAGGGTCGTGACGGATTCCGCAGCGACGTTCTCCGGATTCAGTTGGTCGTGGGCGGACGAGTGGATCGACCGGACACCCGAGATGTCCGGCGACGAGCGCACCGAGGGGCATGCTGCTGTCCGCTACTTCAGGAGCCTGCTCGGCGAGGACTGGCAAGAACGGGCAACTGGCCGTCCCCTAGCGACCCGCTTCGTCTGTTCATTCTGCGGCGAACCGCTTGAGTGCATCCGCCTTCACAGGTTGCTCAAGTCGCTCGAAGGCATGGTCAACCTGGACCTGATCATCCACGACCTAGCAGGCCCCCGTTGGGAGAACTTCCTCAGTGCTACCCAGATGATCACGTTCGCTAGCGCGCTGTTTCGCAGTGGACATCAGACCGAGTTCATCCGCCCGACGCCAGGACTCGGACAAAGGCCAGACCTCCGAACGTGGCTCGTTGACCGCTGGGTGAATGTGGAGTGCACCGTCCTCCACGAACCGCAGGCCGTGCAGGATTCGCACGCCCTTGAGCGAGATCTGAACAAGTGGTTCGCGGAGGCGCAGTTCGCAGGAGCAGGCGTCGTAACTGTCGAGTTCGAGGAAATCACCATCGATGAGGCTAAACGAGGGCTGGAGGGCCTGAAGGCCTCGATGATGCGATTGGCCCGGCAAGGGATTCAGGGGAGCGAACACCTCCCCGGGTACGCCACCGCCAAGTTCCGCCCCGGTTCAGATGGTTTCTGGCCCGTGCGAGTGACTCGCGGCCCGGTGGTGGAACGCTACTCCACGATCAATGAGCGGACCGATGCCAAGAGGATTCAGGGACGGATTCCAGAGAAGGCCAGGCAACTCGCGGGAGGAGGTCCGACGCTTCTGCTGATACAGAACAACGCGTTGTTCTGCGGACTAGATGACCAGGATCCCCACCACACCGCAAGACTAGTGGCTGCCTCGATCAGCAACGGGCTTGGGAGATCACCTGCGATCAGCGCGGTCCTCGACTACGAGGAGTGGAGCCAGCAGGGGAGCGAAGGCGTCCGGCGGTTCGACGGCCAGTCCTTCCGAGCGGCCGTCGGCTCCCATGACGGGTTGAACCACTACTTCGCTGTGCTGGTGACAAACCCCGCTGGCAGTTGCCCGCTCACGAACTTGGAATGCGAGGCCCTGATGAACCTCATGCCGCAGGCCGCGAAGACTCCCACCGCCGAGTAGCCTGTCAACCCGTTCGCGGTTAGCACCTCCCGAGCCTGCAATTGCACCCCGACAGGGCCGATGGCGATTCCGGACTCGCACGGACACCCGGGCCGACAGGAAAGGGCTACACGGGGACTAGCGGAGGCCGGACTAGCCACATCGGCGTCAGGCTGACGGCGCGGATTCGGGTTCGCAAGTGGGTGCCAGGTCGCCGGGCACAGGCACTTCGAACGCTAGGATCGTCAGGCTCATTTCCCTGCGCTCGTCGTCGGGGTGACGCACCTGACAGCGGAAGGAGGTCTGGTCGCCGTAGGCTGCTTCTCGACAGAAATTGGGGTGCGCCCGAGTGACTTCCCGGATCTTCTCCAGCACGGTGGTGAAGTCTTTGTTGGTGTTGAAGACCAAGATGGCCAGTTTGCAGTCCCGCCACTGCGTGTACCGCAGGATCTGGTCGATGGTGTCCGCGAACACCTTGGGGCCTCGCCAGACCTTGCACTCTGCGATGAAGAGGTTCCTATCCTCCTTGCGGATCAGGATGTCCGTCTTGCCCTGCTTGTTGAAGGTTTCCCCGGTCGCGGCTCCCTTGAAACTGCCGTTCAGTGTGACGAGAAAAAAGTCCCGGATCTGCTCTTCCTGAAGACCCACGAATGTTGATGGGCTGCGTTCCATGGCGACGGCCATGTTCCGCAAGGTATCCAGGATCTCTTCGTAGATCGCGGCCTCGATCGCAGGCTCCGGGACGAACGCGGGGCCGCTTGGGGGAACACCGGCAAGGGGCCCGATGGTCTTCTTGGTCACGGGAACAGGGAGCACCGCGTCCGCACTTGGACGACGGTGGACCGGGAACCCAATGCTGGCCTCCATGCTACGGTCGGCTAACAGTTTACGTCGACGGGTCTCGATGAGGACGCCAGCCTTGCGCCGCAGTTCGCAGTTGAAGACCTCGGCCGACGACGCCACCCCATTGAGTGCGGTCTTGATCTTCTCCAGTTCCTGCCTGAATTCGCGCAACACTGCTTCCGCGTCATGGTCCGTACGTGTGATCGCAACCAGCACCTCACCTTTCTGAAGGCTGCCATTCGGCAAGGTCAGGAATGCCCCGGGACTGTACTTGAAGAATGCCGCGTCTCCCGTGAAGGGGATATGGAAGATCCAGTCTGTCCCGGACACCAAGCATGGTTGGGACCTGTCGATGAAGATCCTGTGCGGTTCATATCGGACATCGACCCGGGTCTCGACGTGCTCCTGGGAGATCTGGTCTTCCCGGATCACCGGATTCTCAACGACAAACCTATCGTAGAGCCAGTCACAGAGCGAATCCGTGGAAGTGTTCAGGATTCGCTCTGCCCCGAGGTGCTCGATCTCGCGAACCACATCGAGTTCACGGGCCGCAAGAACGGCACCAAGATCACCTTCGGCGAACAGGTGCTCGATAACCCTCATCGTCCGGCTCCGCAACTACCCCACGACCTCCAGGAACTCCGCTACCACCCTCAGGTCGCCGCTGGCCGCCGTCAACGGGATGGGCTCAAACCCGGGATTGTCCGGGCGTAGCGACACCACTTCAACGGCTCCTGCGGAGGTCCACTTCGCGACGGTCCAGCGCTTCAGGGTGTACCGCCCGCCCGTCTCGGGATCGGAAACCTCATGCAGTTGCACCACGACCCGCTTGCCGTCGAGGGCAGATGCCGCCGGAGCCGCCCCCACCGAGTACGACCGGAACAGCCCCCATGCGCCGTCCGGGATGTGCGGCTCCATCGACCGGCCCGCGACCTTCGCCACGAACATCGCCGAGTGCAGCCGCCGGTCGGTCTTTGGCTTCGCCCAGCCCACGCAGGCGGGCACCTGTCCGTCCGAGAACGCGCCGCAGGCAGCCTCCAGGTCGAACACGGGCACGGCCTCCGTGAAGTGGTCCTGCTGCGGCACATCGTCCAGCACGGCCAACACGGGCTTCGCGAACAACGCCCCTTCATCAGGCAACATCGGCATGGTCTCGTGGTGCGCGAGGAGATGCCGGACCTCCCGAACGCTCCGCTGCTCCCACCAAGTGATGTCCGCCCTGTTGATGGCCGTGTTCTCGATCAGGAGGAGGTAATGCCAAGGCTCGCGGTCGTGCTGGGTCAGCAGTTCGCAGTAGGTCCGTCCAACCCGAGCCTTCTCCTTGTCCCTCCCGTCGAGACGCCCCTTCACCTCGATGATGACGTTGTGGAAGACCTCCCCGATCTTCGCCCGCACGATGAAGTCCGGGAAGTAGTTCGCGGGCGTGCCCTGCCAGGCGTAGGGGATCGAGTACCCCACACCGGACCGGTGGTTGTACACCCAGCCGGACACGTCCTTCGCGCCGTCGAGCATCAGGGCCAGGCGCCGCTCCTCCGGGCTGTCCATCGCGGCCAGGCCAAACACGGTGCGCTTTGGTGCCTCGACAAGGTTCTTCTTGAGCGCCTGGTAGGAGTCGATGTCCTTGGTGTGGCGCTCGGACATGAGCGCCCTGGCCGACTCCCGGGTCGCTGCGATGGCGTCCTGGACCACAGGCAGGAGTGTCGCCCGGACGGCCTGCACCACCTGCGGACGCGTCGCGTTCCCAAGAGCAAGAGCCGCCTGCCCGGCGGCAATGATGTGGTCGAACGAGATGACGATCCCGGCGGGGAGGTTGAACGTCTTCTGCTCCAGGAAATCCCGCACGACACCCTTGAGGGCAGTCCGGTGCGCGAAGCTCACCCGCAGGTCCCGCAGGATCGGCCGGACGTAGGCGTGTTCCAGCACCTTCTCGAAGTCGAGGTAGGACGGAGTGCCGTACAGCGTGAACTCCAGTCCCTCCTCCTCGCCTTCGGCCAGCGAGTCCCGCAGCCAGGTCTTGATGTCGCTGGCTGGAATCTGTTCCATCCACGGCAGGCGGGGACCGAGGCCAGGCAGCCGGGTGAAGTCCACTCGCCTGCGCCAGTCGAGCGTCTCCTCGGACATCCCCTCGAAACGGACCAGACGAACGTCCAGCGCGTCCAGCGCCGCCTCGTCCTCGACGCGCTTGATGCCGACGTACTCGCGCGGGTGGTCAATCTCGCCGGACCCGCGCTCCTCGATGATGTCCCGGATCTGGTCGAGGATCGCCTTGAACGAGGGGTGTTCGATGACGTACAACTCCTCGTCCTTGATCTCGGCCGCGCCCTCGTCGTCCAGGATCGGCGGGTGCATCTTTCGCAGGCCGCGCCCCAGCGTCTGCTCGGTCAGTGTCCGCGAGTCGCAGGGCCGCAGGGGCACGACGACCTTGACGTTCCGGACATCCCAACCCTCCTTCAGCATCATCACGCTGACGACGACGTTGTACGGGTTCGGGACATAGACCCGCTGGCCGCGCTCGTCCTCGTGCAGGAACTCGTCCCGGTCGATGGCGTTCACGGAGCCCCGGACCTTCTCCCACTCGTTCTCGTTCCTGGCCTCCTTCTCGCCGATGTGGATCTCGACGACCGTGGACTGCACGTCCCCGTTGCTCCGATCCAGGAACAGAACCTCCTTCGTCTCTGGGTCCGCGTATCCGGTCGGCGTACGGCCCGTCAGGTCTTCGGCGGTGGCGTCCCCGTACCGCAGGAAGTTCGCCACCTCGCGGGCCTCGTCCTTGTCGTTGCACAGGATGAACATGATGGGCTTGCGTGGGTCGCCCTCGTCACGCAGTTGTTCCTGTACCTTCCGCCAGCGCTGGATGCCAGTGACCAGGAGGTTGCGGTATTTCTCCCAGGCGTTCGGCTGCCCGTCCCGCACCAGCGGTTCGGGCTCGCCCGTCTTCTTGTCCCGGACCTCGATGCGTTCCAGGATCGGCTTCTTGACGATGCCGTCCTTGATGGCCTCGGCCAGGTCATACACGAGCGCGGTGTGCCGGAACAGATCCCGGGGCCGGAACTCGGTCGCCTGCTTTCCGCCCTTACCGGGCTTCTTCACGGAGCCCTGCTCCTCGAACAGCGTGGCCGACAGATCCACCTGCAAGGAAACACGCCCAGCGCCGACTTCAGAACCGTGAAGGCGTCGGATCGAACGGATCCAGGCCATCTCGGCCTGTTCCTCCTCACCGGTGTTCGTCGCCTTCTCGCGGGCCTTCCGCTCGAACTTCGAGTGGCCCGTTT
>CALJUR010000130.1 GCA_937975765.1 uncultured Myxococcales bacterium | reverse complement strand
GCCGACAGCGCCTGCACCGCCTCCTGCAGGGCCTTCACCTCCGGGGACGGGGCCGGAGGCGCCGCCTCCTGCGCCGCCGCAGGGGCCGGGCCCTCCTGCGCGCGCGCTTCCCGCGTCCCCGCCGCGGAAAGCCCCGCTGCCACCGCCACCCAGAGGACCCAGGCCACGTTCCGGTCCCGTCGAATCGCCTTCATGCCGCCCTCACCCCTCGCCTGTCACGACGCAATCGCCGTGGAAGAAGTACCGCCACCCGACCGCGGGAAGCCCCTCGATGGGGGGGAGGATCCGCACCGTGTGCGGCACGCCCGGCTGGTCGTTCGCCGGCAGGTGGTACAGCGTGCGCCGCGCGTGGTCGTAGTACGCGACGCCATCGGACAGCCACACGTGGAACCCGTCCGGGTACTGCACGTCGTACGGGACCTGGATCTCCGTGGGCCGGTCGGACTCCCGGCTGTCGTACACCACCTCGAACTCGCCCACCGCGTCGGGGGTGTCCTTGTCCGGCGGGAAGTAGTGGAGCGGGCTGAAGAAGTGCGTCGAGATGGGACGCCCTGCCAGCGCCCGCGCGTGCGGCCGCGCCCAGGCCTTCTCCGCGCGCCACGGCCGCGTCACGGTCCCGTCCGGCCCCTCGACCGGGAAGCCCTGGATGCTGAAGTCCTCCTTGTTCCACAGGTCGCCGAACCGCATGTCGTTGTCCGGGCTGTAGCACCACAGCATCCGGCTGGCGAACAGCGACTCGAAGCCCTCGAAGTAGTTGTCGTGGATGTGCTGGGTGATGATGTAGTCGTCGGCCACCGACTGCTGGATCGTGTTGAAGTTGAAGTAGGCGCCGAACTCGCCGAACACGACGGGCGCGTTGCCCAGCGACTCGGTCGCCAGCAGCGCCGCGTTCTTCATGCCCTCGGTATAGTCCCGGAAGGCGATCTCCTCGACCTTGAAGTAGCGCGGCTCCACGTTGAAGCCCAGGAACGGGTAGATGTCCTCGTAGTGGTGCGGGGCGAAGACGACGTGCCCCTCCAGCCCCTCGGGCGTCGGCATGCCCAGGTCGTACCCGACGCTGCCCAGGCCCATCGACCCCTCCATGAAGATCAGCGCCTTCGGGTCCGCCTTCAGGATCGCGGTGCCGACGCGCTGGTAGAAGGGGCGCAGGTAGGACCAGTCGAACGATGTGTTCAGGTCGATCAGGCTGAACAGGTCCAGAGAGTTCCGCGACGGCGCCAGCGTGCCGTCCTCGTTGCGCGTCGCCATCGACGGCTGGGCGTTGTCCGGCCCCTCCCAGACCAGGCCCCACGACTTCAGCACGCGTTCCTTCTCGTCCTCGGCCGCCTTCTTCCGGTCCGGGTACGTGGCCAGGGCCGCGTCGTACTCGGCCTTGTCGGCGTCGTACTGCTGCGTCGCGGCCAGGTACAGCGCCTTCTCGACGCGGTAGCGCTCCTTCGCCTCCTCGTCGGCGGAGGGACCCGGGTCCACGGGCTGGACCGGCGGCACCGGGGCCTCCGGCTCGGCCGGGATCGCGGGCACCGACGGGATCAGGCCCAGCGCCGGCACCACCTTCGCGATCGTCTCGGCCACCGAGACGTCGTCGATCAGCCCCTTGACCAGGTCCAGGATCATCCCGTCGTTGACGCCGCCCATCTGCACCAGGGCCTGCACGGCCAGCATGATGTTGTACCCGACGGGCTCGTTCATCACGTCGTATCCCAGGACGTTCGGCAGGACGGGACGCGTGTCGGGGCCGTCCGCCGGGCGCTCCCCGACCTTCAGCGCGTCGATCACCGCCACCCAGGCGTTCGCGTAGGCCTCCTGCAGGTAGTCGCGGACCGACCAGTACTCCTCCTGAAGTTGCGTGCAGCCCTCGACCTGCCAGGTCGCCTTGTCCTCGTCGCGGCAGACCGTGTGCGTCGGCAGCACCACCTGGTCGGCCGGGCAGCCGTACAGGTCGTGCGGGTTCGCGCGGCCGTCGTGGCACTCGCGGGCGTACAGGCCCGGGAACGCCGCGTCGGACCCGAAGAAGGCGGCGTTGGTCCGCTCGGCGTCCAGGCTGACGATGCTGCCGTTGCTCCAGTCCGTGAAGGGCAGCATGTCGACCGACTTCTCGGGCGGGAACACCGGGTCCGTGCCGGGCTGCCCGATCGGCGTCTCGACGTTGCACGCGTAACGCGCGATCTGCTTGATCCACGGGTCCAGGTCCTCGTCGGACACGTCCAGCACCGCGCTGCAGACCGAGGATCGGCCGTCCACCGGGTCGAAGTTGGGGCTGGCCGGGTCCAGCGTGCTGCACGCGAACTCGATCATCCCGTCGGGCTCGTCGCCGGACACGAAGGTGTAGACCGTGTACGCCTTGCACAAAAGGGCGGGCGAGAACTGGCTGACGATGCGGGGCGTGCCCCAGAACAGGTTCTGCGGCCGCATGTCCTTCTCGGGCAGCGCCGTCTGGACCGCCCATTTCGGCATGCCGTCGCCCCGGACCTGGTCCGTGTACGGGCCGAACAGCGCCAGCACCATCGATTCGAGGCTCCCGGGCGCGGCCGTCACGACCGTCCCGTCCTGCGTCCTGAAGGTCGGCGCGTCGTTGTAGCGCGCGGCCAGGAAGCGGCTGACCATGTCCTGGTGGAAGTCCACCAGCACGTACACGCCCTCCTCGTTGGCGATCTCGACCACGCGGCGCAGGTAGAAGAGGTACTCGGTGTCGTACACCCCCCGCATCCGGGGCTCGACGGCCTCCCAGATCACCATCAGCCGGAACGAGTCGAAGCCCGCGTTGTGCAGTTTGCGGACCTCGCGGCGCACGTTGTCGAAGCCCATCGTCGCGGTGCCGTCGCCGGGCCGCCAGTCGCCGTCCAGCGCGAACGGGCGGCCGACGAACGACACGTCGTAGGCGGTGGGGCGCAGGTCCAGGTCGTCCTTCGTGAACGGGCGCCACGAGCCGCCCTCCTCCTTCACGAAGAAGGGCACCTTGGTCGAACCCGCGACGTTGATGCCATGGAGGGACAGGTAGCGGCCGTCCGCGTCCCGCAGGAAGTTGCGGTCGATGACCGGCCGGGACATCGCGCCGTCGCCGCGGGGCTTGTCCCCCCCGCACCCAGCGGTGCCGGCCAGGAGGGCCAGGGCCAGGAATCCCGGGAGCATCCGCCTCATCATGGCTCCTCCGCAACCTCCCCGGCGGGCTCGCCGGCGAACAGGGGCGTCACGCGCAGGATGAACCCGTCATCCTGCGGCGCGGTCCAGCGCACGGTGCGATCCGCGACCTCGACGCCGTGCACGGCCGGATCCTCGATCCAGCCCGGCGTGAACCAGTCCAGCATCTCGACCTTCGCCACCGTCCAGGGGAAGGTGACCTCGAAGGGCGTCATCCAGGCCCCGGGGTTGGCGCCCAGCAGGAAGGCCGTCCGGGACTCCGCGTCCCACTTGGCCATCAGGTGCGCGCGCCCACCCTCGCCGGCGAACTGGAGGTCCTGGCCGACGTCCAGCCGCGGGGACAGCAGCGCCGGGCCATACACCTCCGTGGAGGCCAGCGCCCGGACCAGGCCGCGCAGCTTCTCGGCCGTCGCCTGCCGATTGTAGCCGTAGCCGAAGTAGATGAATCCGGTGCCGCCGGCCACGATGGTGGACAGGATCTCCTTGCGCAGGTAGCGCAGCGTCGGGAACGGCCCGTTGGCCCACAGGCCCGACTGGCCGTCCCGGCAGACGCCGCCACCGATGTCGTCGTCGAAGGCGTGGCCCTGCATCCACATCCACACGACGGCGTCGGGGTTCGCGTGGGTGCGCAGGCTGTGCGCCAGTTTCCACGACGCCTCGAAGTACGAGCGGTGGTCCGGATCGTCGCGGGCCAGCCAGTCGTCGTAGCACTCGCCCTTGGGGCCCTTCTGGCCCATGATGACGGCCTCGATCCCCTCGTACCGGTTGCACACGTAGGTGTAGGTGTCGCCGATCATCATGTTGGTGGTCCGGGCGTACAGTTCGACCTGTTCGTCGGTGAACAGTTCGCTGTAGCCGTCGCCGCCGCCGCTCATGCGGAAGGTCGGGTGCCAGCAGAACCAGGGCATCTCTTCGTAGGGGGGGAGGTTCGGCATCGCCTCCTTCGACCAGCGGCCCCGGCGCGCCTGGAAGTCCTCGAAGTCGGCCTTCATCTGCCCGGCCTTGTCCCGGTCGAAGCCGTCCAGGTCGGTCTCGCCATACTCGCAGGCGATGATCGGGATGGCCTCGTGGCCCGGTCCGGCGGCCGCGTCGATCGTGCCGTACTGGCCGTGCCAGATGCCCAGGAACGGCGGGTCCACGTGCAGGTACTCGGGGTCGTCCTCGTAGCCCCAGGTGTAGACGAAGTTCGCGCCGGCCCCGGCGGCCAGGTGGGTGCTTTCGACGCCGTCGTTGGTGGTGCCCGTGCAGGTGCCGGTGACGTCGTCGCAGGCGCAGCCGTTCGGGCCCGTGACGCCGTCCCACGCGCCCCGGTAGGACGGGTGGATGCCCAGGCCGAAGACCTTCTTTCCCTGGTAGGTGACGAAGACCAGGTCGTCGACGGTGTGCGTCGCCTCCGCGGACCAGTAGGTGGGCGGGGACGGGCCGACATCGACCTCGGCGGCCGGGTCGGACGGGACGTCGGCGGCCTCGGGGGCCGGGTCCCCGGCGACGTCCGCGGGGACGTCGGGGGACGCCTCGCCCGCGACGTCGGAGGGCGTGTCGAGGGTCGGGCAGGCGTCGCAGGCCGCCTCCGGGCACGCGTCGCAGCCGGGGCAGGGGTCCGATCCGCCGCAGCCCGCCGCGGCCGCCAGGAACGCCGCCGCGACGACCCGGATCCCCAGGCCCCCCAGGGTTCGTTCGATCATGGTGGAAGCCTCCCGACCACCGAACTGACACAGGGTGCCATATTGGACTGCCGGCTGTCCACAGGAATCGACCGTACCGCGGTTCCCCTTCGGAAGGGAGTCCCCTCGGCATCACCGGGAGAGCGGGACGCGGGTGGCCGGATGGGCGGATCGGGATCAGTTGGAAGAACGGGACAGGAAAGTCTTCAGCCAGAAGCCGCCGGCCCCGAAGGCCAGGGCGAAAGCGATTCGAAGGAGGATGGACTTGTAGGAACGGCGGCGACCTTCCCGGTTCCGTCGCCTCCGCCAGTCGTCCAGGGCGGGGATCGACTTCTCGATGTTCTCCCAGGTGTCGATGAGCCCCTTGATCAACCGGTCGTATTCCTCGACCTCGTTGATGATCCCGTTCGGATCCCCGATATCCTTGCTGGTCCGGATGGCCGCGACACGATGTGCGACCCTTTCCAGACCGGGCTTCCATTCCTGGTAGTACTGGGGCGTCACGGCAGCCAGGCACTCGGTCGAGAAGCGCTTCACCGCGTCGCTGGCCTTCTTCCGAAGCGATGCGGCCACCCAGTCGGCGATGTCGAAATAGGCGCGGTAGACATGGCCAAGCGCCTTGTCCATGTTCTTGTTTCCATGGTCATCGGGCTTTTCCAGCAGCCCGATCTCGCTTCCCTTCGCGCGCATGATGTGATCCAGTGCGTCGCGCAACTGGAAGATCGGAAGAGCGTCGTGTAGGGAAAGAGTGTAGATCTCGGTGG
>CALJUR010000129.1 GCA_937975765.1 uncultured Myxococcales bacterium | reverse complement strand
TCGATTCGGGCGAAGACCTCCTGCGGGATCATCGCCAGGATCTGGTCGCTGGTGTAGCGATGCGTCATGCTGCACCCCCGTCGTCCAGGGCCGCCAGCAGGATCCGGCTGTACGTTTCCGGGTCGGCCCCCGTGACTTCGAGGCCCAGCAGCACCGCGATGGCATCGAGTTCGATCGTGGGTCGCGGGCAGCCGCTGTTGCACGTCTCCAGCAAGCGATCCCGCACGGCCGGGAGGATGTCCGTCACCCCGCACATCCCCTGGAGGAACAGCCGGTACCCCGCGGCGGGCGACAGCATCCTCCCTGCACAGGGGGACGAAAGGTACGACGCGGGCACGGGCGGCTTGGCTGCAACCCTCCGGGCCTCGGCCTCCGTTCCGCATTCGAACTCCCAGGAGCCCAGCACCACGACCCAGTTCCCCGAATCCTCCTGCCAGATCTGATAGTGATCATGGGACATCTCAGAACCTCCACATGCCCCGGCCTTGCCAGGGCACCGGGAAAGGAACCGCGAGGCGGAACCTCTCCACCTCAGTCCTAATGACCTGTCGTGTTTTGACTTAAGCCACTTCGTTTTCCCTGTCCCGGAGATGGGTTAGGCGTTGCACCGGAAAGCGGGCATGTTACAGTTGTCGTACTTTGCACCCTGGGAGGTGTCCGTGCAGGCGCTTGAGTGGGACGGGACCCGACTGCGCTACTGGCGGCAGAAGCGGAAGATGACGCGGGACGCGCTGGCCCTAGCCGTGGGTTGCTCCGCCTCAGCGATACAAGCCCTGGAGGCCGGAAAGCGTGCCCCGACCTTCAACTTGGCGATGCGGCTGCTTGCAGTCCTGCACCCGGGTCGGCTGACCTACGGTTTGAAGCAACTCTGCCTTGCTGGTGAAGAGTTCCTGGGGCCGCCACCGAAGGTCAAGAAGGCCCCTACGCGGGCCGAGAGGTTCGTGCATGCGGGGACTGGCCTCGGGGACCTCGGGGCCTCGCGGCGTCGAGTGCCTGAAGGGAAACAGATCAGGCCCGACGTGTACGTCCCGCGGCAGCCGGGTGGGTTCGAGGAGTGAGGGCCTGACGCGCGGCCTCGACCTCGGCAGGCATCCAGCAGTAGTAGCGGCCAGCAAGCAGGGCGGGCTTCGGCACGGTCCCATGGGCAACGGCGTACAAGAACGAGGAATGCGGGACACCCAGGAACGCTGAAACCTCCCGGGTGGTCATGCCCGCTGCGCAACCTGCGGGCTTCGGGTCGTGGACACTGGCCAGGGCGCTGATGCCGATCAAGTCATCCCACGAACGGCCATCGGCAACCCTGAAGTCCACGGCCCCCTCCGGGAACGGCACCCGGACCATGGCGGACATGATGCCCTCGTTGGACACCTGAATCCCCCCCGGGACGTAGCGGGCCAACCACTCGCGCTTGCGGGCAGGGGGCCAAGACGGGTCCCAGGCCCAGGATGCAACCAGGGCGGTCAGGTCATCGGCGGACGGCCCCTTCTGCGCGTCCAGGGAGGCCAGTTCGCCCTGGAGGGCCTTTCGATCCCGTTCGATCCCGGCCCTCTTGGAGTCGTACACGGCCCGGGACATCGCACCGTCCAGGTGCAAGTCAACGAGGCGGGCCTCCCGCTTGTCCAGTTCGGCCAGGGACTTCTCGACCCGGGTGCGCTCGGCCTTCGTGTCCCGGGCGGGGACCGCGAATGCCGCGCGGATCGCCTTGGCCACGCTTGCGTCGTGCGTCAGGTCATCGAGGTACCTGTCCAGGGCGGCGTTGGTCCGGTCCGCCCGCAGAGCCTTCAGCCCGCACGGTTCCAGTTTCTCAACCCACCTGGGCATCGGGTAGGAGCACCTGCACAGGTAGGCGTTGGACTTCGACTTGGAGGACCGCCCGTAGAGGACGTGCTTGCAGTACTTCGAGCCGTCCAGATCCTGCACACCGCCGAACCGGACCATCCCGGTCGGCTGCTCGTGATCCGAGAAGAGGTAGGAGGAGGCCCAGATCCCCGGGGCCGCCGAGGCCCTGCGCTTGCGGGCATCCTCGTGGCTTGCCCGGAGGCGGGTGTTTGCAGCCCTCCACGTGGCCTCGGACACGACCGCCTCGTCCTCGGCAAAGACCCGGGTCTCCTGACCGAGGTCGAGGCTCCCCCACCGGGCGGACAGGCACCCGCGGTAGACCGGGTTCTCGATCCAGCGGCTGATACTCGGAGGCTGGCAGCCGAGGGCCTGGGACACGAACGACAGCGATTCCCCCCGCGCGATCCCCTCGAAGGCTCGACGGACACGATCGGCCCCGACCGGCTCGATTGCCCACCCGGTGTCCCTGTCGTAGAGGATCCCGGTCGGCATGGCGTGGGCGCCAGTGGCAGCCTTGCCAGCCCGCCGGGCAGCGACACGGCCACCCATCATCCTTCGTTTGATTTCGGCTTTCTCGAAGCCACCCAAACCGGCCAGGATCGTGGCCAGCAGGGTGTCCTGGGATCGCCCGAAGTCCTGCACCCCGTTCGGCGTGTAGACCTTCGCGCCGATCTGCTGGATGTCCTGGAGGACCCGCAAGTCAAAGCGGTCGGCACGGATCAACCGGTCGATGGCGTCAACGGCGAGATGCCAGCCCTGCTTGAGCGACGGCAGGATGGTTCCCTGCCACGCAGGATCGTCGGCCACGTAGGGGCCGCTGACGCCCTTCAGTTCGACGACCCGGAGTTCTGCCATGTGCGCCTTGGCGATGGCCTCGATGGCCGAACGCTGGCGGTCAAGGCCGTTGTCCTCCGCCTGTTTCTCCGTGCTCACCCGAATCAACCCGACCAGCCGCAACATCTAACACCTCGTCCCAGAAGGCGTTTTGACTATACCCCGATACCTGGTCTGTTGTCTAGCGTTTGCCGAGGTCACCGGCAACCGCGTCCGGGTGAAGGTGGTCAAGAACAAGATGGCCCCGCCGTTCACCGAGGCCGAGTTCGACATCGTCTTCGGCGAGGGCATCAACCACACCCTGGAGTTGATCGAACTGGGCGAGCGGCTGGGCGTGGTGGAGAAGTCCGGGGCCTGGCTGTCGTTCGGCGGCGAGCGGATCGGGCAGGGACGCGAGCAGGCCGAGAAGCGCCTGCGGGCCGACGACGCGATCCGATCCGCCCTGGAGGTCGCGATCCAGGCCGCCCTGGACACGAACCGCGAAGCCGCCCTCTCCCTGCCGGAACCCGCCGTGGCCTGACCCGGAGTCGCAGCCTCCGGGAAACCGGACCCCGGGGGCGGAAAAACGTCATCCCGGGGTGCCAAAAAATGTCCATCGCCGAAACACGCAGACCCCTTCTTTGACCATTTTCCTTTTATTCCTTGAGGTTGTCAGTTGGCACACGGGTTGCAATACCCAAGGCCCGAGTACTGACCTCGGGAGAGGGCGGGCGTTCAAGCCCGAGAGTCGGGCGGGTTGATCGTTTGGTGGCATTTTTTGAGGAGGACGACATGCTGAACAAGTTCCGCAAGCTGAACGTGAAGGGCTTCACCCTGGTCGAGTTGATGGTCGTCGTGGCCATCCTCGGCATCCTGGCCGTCATCGCCGTGCCGGCGTTCATCAAGTACATGCGGCGCGCGAAGACGACGGAAGCGATCGACGAGCTGGACAAGATCTACAAGGGCGCGGCGTACTACTACACCGCCCCGCACATCTCGGCCGCCGGTTCGAAGCTGTACTGCCAGTTCCCGGCCAGCCAGGGCCTGACCCCTGGGACCACGTGCTGCGGCGCGCTGGACGTGAACGCTGACGGCCGGTGCGATTCGAACTCGAACGCCTGGAACACGAAGTCCTGGGCGGCCCTGTCCTTCCAGATCACGGACGAAGTCTACTTCGTCTACTCGTTCGACACGAACGGCTCGACCCTGAACCAGGCGAAGGCCACCGCGAACGCGCACGCCGACCTGGACTGCGACACCGAGATGTCGACGTTCCAGCGGCTGATCTTCGGCGACCCCAACGCGCAGTACGCCGAGTGCTCGCAGGTGGGTTCGTCCGCGTTCTTCGTGGACAACGAGACCGAGTAGTCCTTCTTCCTTCCACCGGCACGCGGGGGCGCCTTCGGGCGCCCTTCGCGTATCCGGGGGTCCGCATCTCCCCCTTCGCGCCCCGGTTCCCGCCTACCGCAAACCCGAGATCTCGCCCGCAAGGACCACGGCGCCGCGCTTGTCCATGGGCTGGTTGTCGCTGCCGCACCGGGGCGACAGGCAGCAGGCCGGGCAGCCGGACTCGCAGGGGCAGCGGGCCAGCAGGTCGCGGGTCATGCCCACGAAGCGCGACAGGTCCTCGGCGGCCCTTTCGGCCAGGCCGATACCGCCTTCGTAGCCGTCGTACAGGAACAGCGCCGGCCCGCCGGAATGCGACGCCTGCAGCGTCGAGAAGCCGGCCAGGTCGGCCGGGTCGCACGAGACCGCCAGCGGCGCCAGGCCCACCATCGCGTGCTCCAGCGCGTGCAGCGCGCCCAGCAGGTCGGTCACGCCCGGCCTGGCCGCGGCCGGCACGTCCAGCCACATCGCGGTGGTCTGGAAGGTGCGCTGGGGCAGGTCCAGCGGACCGCCGCCGATCACGTGATCGAAGCGCTTGCGCAGGTATCCCGTCACCCGGTGCGTCATCCGGATGGTCCCGGTGCCGGCCTGCACCCCGCCGTGTTCCCGCGTCCCGAAGGTCTCGACGATCTCGGCCGTCTTGTCCGTGACCGCGACCGTCCACCAGTCCACGTCCTGGCGGCGCAGGCGGGCGACGCCTTCCTGCAGGTCCAGCAACTCGACGACCCAGGTCTTCGCCCCGTGCAGGTACACCGCGCCCGGGAAGGCCTCGCGCAGCGCGCGCTCCAGGTCCAGCGTCTCCATCAGGTCGTTCGTCGCGGCGTCGACCAGCGCGATCTGGGCCTCGCCGATTCGGTCCAGCTTCACGGCTTCCTGCGGCCGCGTGATGCCCGCGTAGACGTACCCGGCCTCGGTCTTGCGCAGCAGCCCCCGGCCGGCCAGGCCCCGCGCGATGCGCCCCTCGGGCTGCGCCGCCTCGTCCACCGCCACCGGCAGTTCGGTCGCGGCGCACAGCATGTGGCCGGCCAGGATGTGCTCGTTCTCCAGGTCGATCGTGGCCCGTTCGTACCGGCGGCCCAGCAGCACGTCGGGGGTCCGCAGCACGTACTGGTCCAGGATCCCCTCGAAGGCCAGGTAGATCGCCAGCGACTCGCCGCCGCGCCGGCCCGCTCGGCCGGCCTGCTGCCAGAAGGCGGACACGCTGCCCGGGTAGCCCGCGACGACCACCGCGTCCAGGTCGCCGACGTCGATGCCCAGTTCCAGCGCGTTGGTGGACACCAGGCCCAGGATCTCCCCGTCCCGGAAGGCCTTTTCCACCCGGCGCCGTTCCTCCGGCAGGTACCCGGCCCGGTACGGCGCGACCTTCAACCCGGCCCCGCCGCGCCCCTTCGCGACCAGGCTGGCCACCAGTTCGGCGCCCTTGCGGGACTGCGTGAAGCACAGCGTCTTCAGCCCCTGGCCGACCAGGCGGACCAGCAGGTCCCGGGCCTGCGTGAAGGGCGACGGCGCCCCGTCCGCGGCGCCGTTCCAGAAGACGACGTGGCGAGGCCCGGCGGGCGACCCGTCGTCGTCCACCACCGCACAGGGGCGCGACGACAGCGCCTGGGCGTGTTCGCCGGGATTCGCGATGGAGGCCGAGGCCAGCACGACCGACGGGCGCGACCCGTACGCCTCGGCGACGCGCAGCAGCCGGCGCAGCAACTGGGCGACGTGCGACCCGAACACGCCGGTGTAGCGGTGGGCCTCGTCGATCACCAGGAACCGCAGGTTCGACCAGAAGCGCCGCCACAGGTGGTGGTAGGGCAGCGTCTCGTGCATCTCGAAGGGATTGGACAGGACGATGCGGGACTGCTGCCGGACGCGGGGACGGCGCACCCGGGGCGTGTCGCCGTCGTAGACCGCCGGGAACAGGTCCACGCCCGAAGTCCGCTCCATCGCCAGCAGAACCTCCAGCTGGTCGTGGGTCAGCGCCTTCAGCGGGTACAGGAACAGCGCGGTCGCGTCCGGGTCGCGGGCCAGGGCGTGCAGCACGGGCAGGCCGAAGGACAGCGTCTTGCCCGACGCCGTGGCGGTCGCCAGGATCAGGTCGCGGCCGTCCATGCCCAGTTGCAGCGCCTGGGCCTGGTGCGCGTACAGGGCCGGGATCCCCCGGTGCAGCAGGTAGCGGCCAATCGCCGGGTCCGCGGCCCCGGGCAAGGGTTGCAGGCGGGCCGGGCGGGCGGGCACGGTCCGCACGTCCGCCACGAACGGCGCGGTGGAGGCATCCATCCCAAGGGAGGCGACGGCGGCGCGGACGCGCTCGTCGGGCGTGGCGGCCGGGTCCGCGCGGTCAGCCATCGTCGTCCCCCAGCGCCTGCAGCGCGCCGAACAGCCGCACGGTTTCCTCGACGTCGTACCGGTTGTGCACCGCGATGGCGGCCAGCAGGCCGGCGCGGTGCGCGGGGTCGTCCAGGTACTCCTGGTAGAACCGCGGCACCAGCGATCCCGGCAGGTCCTCCTGGCGGTGCAGGCCCAGCACCTCGCGGGCCAGCGTGGACAGGCGGCAGTCGGTCGTCGTGCCGCGCCATGCCCGCCGGGAGAACGGCAGCAGGTCGAAGTGGGCCGGGTCGGACAGGATCGGGTGCCCCCAGAAGGCAGCGCGACCGCACACGTAGGGCCAGTCGAAGGCACGGCCGTTGAAGGTGACGAGGGCGGCGTGGGAAGCCGCGGCGTCGGCGACCTCGCGCACCAGCGCCGCCTCGGCATCCGGGGAGGCCGCGACCCACTGCCGCACCTGCAGCGCGCCGCCCAGCGCGTGCGCCAGGCCGACCACGACGATCGGGCTGCCGCCGAACAGGCCCATCGTCTCGATGTCCAGGAACAGCAGGTCCGCGGGGTCCAGCAGCGACGCCAGGGCCAGCGCCAGCGGCGCCGACCGTCCCAGCCGGTTGCCGACGGCGTCCGCCAGCCGGGCCGTGTCGTCCTCCCGGATCAGCCGGCACAGGCACCGGGCCTGCGACCCGAACCGGTCGTGGGCGCACAGGGCCTCCAGGTCGGCGAACCCTTCCTGGCGCAGCCGGTGGGAGGTCGCCTCGCGCACGCCGGGGATCAGCGGCAGGGTCCGCGCCAGCCGCTGCCGCAGTTCGAACGGGTCGCCGACGCCCACCCGGACGGTCCGGACCTCCAGCACCTCGATCAGGTCGCGGTGGCGCGCCGAGGGGTGCCCGCCGACGGCCTCGGCCGGCGTGGCCCCGCGATGGGCCTCCATCCAGCGCGCCCGCATCGCCTCGACCTCGGCCTCGGAGGGGCCTTCCGGGACCGGGGCCCGACGGGCGAACAGGGTGCGGCCGACGGCCTCGGCCGCGTCCGGCGCGGGCACGAACGGTTCCCCGAACCGGGGAATGGCGGCAGCCCCGGACGCCGCCGGCGCGACGCGGACCCCGTCGGTCGCCTCCCCGGGTGGAGCCGCGGCGGGGACGACGGCGGCCCGGCGGGCACGGAACCGATCCCGCCGTGCCCCCAGGTCGCCGTCGCGCTCCCTCAGCGCGTCCAGGCGGCTCTTCAGCAGGTCGGCGATCCGGTCGTGTCGCGGGTCGGCCACGGCATCCTCCGGGCAGCATCATGCAACATCGCACGACGCTGCGACAGTCCCGGAAACGAAGGTACAATCCGGCCTCGTGCGCGGGCAGCGGAGGGTCGATGACGGGCGGCATCGGGGAACTGGCGGCGCTGGCCACCGCCTTCTGCTGGACCGGCTCGGCGGTGGCGTTCGAGGCCGCCTCGAACCGCGTCGGATCGGTCCCCGTCAACCTGTTCCGGCTGCTGGTCGCCTTCCTGCTGCTGACGACGTTCGGGCTGGCGGTGCACGGCCGGGCGCTGCCGCTGGAGGCCCCGCCCGAGGCCTGGTCGTGGCTGGCGCTTTCCGGACTGGTCGGCTTCACGCTGGGCGACCTGTGCCTGTTCCGGTCCTTCGTGCTGGTCGGTGCCCGCGTGTCGATGCTGGTGATGTGCCTGGCGCCGCCGGCGACCGCCCTGCTGGGGTGGGCGTTCCTGGGCGAGCAGCTGCGCCCCGCGCAGGGGCTGGGCATGGCGATGACCGTCGCGGGCGTGGCCTGGACGGTCCTGCAGGGGCGGCGGGACGACGGGCACGGGTCGGCCCGGGCGGCGCGGTTGCAGGGCGTCATCCTGGCCGGGATGGGCGCCCTGGGCCAGGCGGGCGGCCTGGTCCTGTCCAAGCAGGGCATGGCCTCCTTCGAGGACCCGTTCGGCGCGACGCAGATCCGGGTGCTGGCCGGGATCGGGGGCTTCGCGATCGCGTTCACCGCGGCGCGCGTCTGGCCGCGCGTGGTCGCGGCGACCCGGAACCCCCGCGCGATGCTGATGCTGTCGGGCGGCGCCGTCGCCGGACCGTTCCTGGGCGTGTCGCTGTCCCTGCTGGCGGTGCACCGCACCGAGGCCGGCGTCGCCTCGGCCATCATGTCGATCACGCCGGTCCTGCTGCTGCCGATCGCGCACTTGCGGGGCGACCGCGTCACGGCGCAGGCGGTGGCGGGGACCCTGCTGGCCGTCGCCGGCGTGGCCGTCCTGTTCGCGGCATAGGCCGGGCCAGGGAGGGGAGGCGGGGGGCGGGAAACGCGCCCTACCGCGGGGCGTCCTTCGCGCACCGGAAGCCCACGTGGCTGTACCAGAACGTCGGCTCGTGCCAGTCGCGCACGAACGTCCGCAGGCGGCGCGCATACTCCCGGAACGAGCCGCCCCGCACCACGCGCCCCTCGGCCGTCGGGCCGACCTCCGGGTCCCGCGTGTCGTCCGGCGCGTATCCCTCGCGGTACCCGTCCGCGACCCACTCCGAGACGTTGCCCGCCTGGTCCAGCGCGCCGTAGGGCCCGGCACCTTCCGGGAAGAACCCGACGGGCCCGTCGTACTCCCACTGGTCCCGCATCCACAGGTGCCGCGCCAGCCCCTCGCCCCAGTTGGCCCGGAAGGTGCCCCCGGCGTCGGGCAGGTCGGCGCCCCACGGGAACGTGCGGCCGTCCGTGCCCCGGGCCGCCTTCTCCCACTCGGCCTCGGTCGGCAGGCGCTTGCCCGCGAACGCGCAGTGCTGCACCGCCTGGTCCCACGTCACGCAGTTGATCGGGAACTGCCCGCGGTCCGCCTCGCCGTAATTGCATTCGCCCGCGGAGACGGGCGGCGAACACGAGCCGGCCGCGATGCACGCCGTGAACGCCGCCACGGTCACCTCGGTCCGGTCCAGGAAGAAGCCGCTGACCCACACCTGCCGGGACGGCCGCTCGGTCGCGGCACACGCGCCGTCGACCTCCTCGTCGCAGCCCATCCGGAAGGCCCCCCGGGGCACGTGCACCATGCCGTCGGGCACCTCGATCGGCGGCTGCCGCACGTCCTCGTCGGGCGGGTTCTCCAGGCGCTCCCGGAGCGGTTCCGGAGCCCTTGCGGGGGCCCGACCCTCCCTCGACCGGTCGCACGAGCAGCCCGCGGGACCGCCCCCGAACGCCAACGCCACGAATGCCAGCAAGAGGAGGATGCCGGTCCGACCCACGTCGCAACCCCTGTGTTTCCGGGACGGGCCAGCCTATCGCCGGCGGCCGCGCCGCGTCAAACCCCACGCTGCCGGACCAGGCGCTGCACCATGGCCTCGACGTCCGCCGCCGCCGCGTCGACCGCCGCCGGGTCGGTGCCCCGGATGACCAGGTTCACGCCGACGCGGCCGGGCCGGAAGAACGGGTAGGAGCCGATGCTGACGTCGGGATGGCGCGCCTGCACCTGGGCCAGGTCGGCCGCGAAGTCGCCTTCGGGGATGCTGCACGGCACGGTCCGGGACACCACGGGAGGGCCGCCCGCCAGCGAAGGCGCCAGCGCGTCGAACATCGCCCGCGCGATCGAAGGCACCCCGGCCAGCACGAAGACGTTCCCGATCCGGAAGCCCGGCGCCGTGGACACCGGGTTGTCGATCAGCGTCGCCCCCTGCGGGACGTCCGCCATCTTCAGCCGGGCCTCGTTGACGTCCAGCCCGGCGTAGTGCTCGCGCAGGCGGCGCAGGGCCTCGGGGTCGCGCACCAGGGGCACCCCGAAGGCCTTCGCGATCGCCGCGGCCGTGATGTCGTCGTGGGTCGGGCCGATGCCGCCGGTCGTGAAGACGTAGGTCGCCCGCGCCTGCAACGCTTGCAGCGCCTCGATGATCCCGTCCTCCTCGTCGGGCACCACGCGCGCCTCGATGACCGGGATGCCCAGGTCCGACAAGCGCGCCGCCAGGAAGGCGAGGTTCGCGTCCTGCGTCCGTCCCGACAGCACCTCGTTCCCGATGATCAGCACCGCCGAAGTCGCGGCGGGATTTCCGGTCATGAACTTCTCCTTGCAAGCGGTTCGGCGGGCCGGCATCGGTCCGCGCCCCGAGGATCGCACGAAGGGATCCCGACCGGCCACCCCGAAACACGGTTCCCGGTGGAAGTCCTGCCCCTTGCACGGAGGCGTCCCGTTCGGTAGGTTCTGCCGCGGCGCGTCAGGAGGCACCCGATGCACCCCCGGACCCGGAGGATTTCCCGCGCGGCCCCGGCAGTCGGCCTGCTGGCGGCTCTGCTGCTGGCAGAGCCGGCCCAGGCAGGGCCGGTCACGCTGGCCGAATGGGTTTCGATGCCCGACGGAACCCGGCTGGAAACGACGGTCATGCTGCCCGACGACCGCGAGTCCAACTGGCCCTTCCCGACGCTGCTGATCCGCACCCCCTACCCGTACGACTACGAGGAGCAATTCGGCATGGCGACCTCCTTCGGGTACGCCGTGGTCTTCCAGTACACGCGGGGCGCGGGCGGGTCCGAGGGCCAGCCCCAGGCCTTCCGCACCGACCGCGCGGACGGCCAGGAGACGCTGGACTGGCTGCTGGCGCAGCCTTGGTGCAACGGCAGCGTGGCGATGGGCGGCGCCTCGGCGCTGGCGATCCCGGCCTACCTGATGGCCCCGGGCGCCGACCCCGGCCTGCAGTGCCAGTTGCTGGCCATCGCCACCGGCGACGTCTACACCTACACCGCGTTCAACGGCGGCGTGTTCCGGCAGCGGGACGTCGAGGCTTGGCTGGGCTGGGTGGACGCCCGCGAATGGCTGTCCAACCTCGAGTCCCACCGCGCCTGCGACGAGTGGTGGGCGCCGATGCGGGTTCTGCCGGCACAGGCGGCCGACCTGCACGTGTCCGCGATCCACTTCGGCGGCTGGTACGACGTGTTCACGCAGGGGACCATCGACGGCTACCGGCTGTACCGTTCCTCGCCGGAAGCGGCGATCCGGGACCGGCAGTACCTGGTCATCGGCCCGACCGACCACTACCATGCCGGCGGGCGCGTCGCGGGCCCGCGCACCTTCCCCCCGAACGCCGGGATGGACCTCATCGCGACGACGCTGTCGTTCCTGCAGTGGTGCTTCGACGGCTACAACGACGTCATCGACGCCTGGCCGCGCGTGCAGTACTACCTGATGGGGCCGGACGAGCCGGACGCGCCCGGCAACGCCTGGCAGGGGGCCGAGGACTGGCCGATTCCCGCCGACGAGACGCGGCTGTACCTGGCGGGGGAAGGCGCGCTGGCGACCGCGCCGCAGGAAGGCGACGCCCGCGCGGGCGTGCCGCTGGACCCCGACCACCCGTTCCCCACGGTGGGCGGCCGCAACCTGGTGGACGATCCGGGCCCGATGGACCAGTCCGGCGTGGAATCGCGCGAGGACGCGGTGCTGTTCACGTCGCAGCCGCTGGCCGAGCCGCTGACCGTGGTCGGTCGGGTGTGGGCCGACCTGCGGGTGGTGCCGACGGCCGAGGACGCCGACGTCGCGGTCCGCGTGACGGACGTCTATCCCGACGGCCGGTCGATCCTGATCACCGACGGCATCCAGCGGGTGTCGATGCGCGACGGGTGCGAGGCTCCGGTCGAGGTGGTACCCGGCCAGCCCGTGGACGTGTCGGTGGACCTGTGGAGCACCGCGTACGTCTTCGCGAAGGGGCACCGGGTCCGGGTCATCGTGACGGCATCCAACTCGCCCCGGTTCGAGGTGAACCCGGCGTGGCGGCGGCGGAAGTCCGGCACCGCGTTCGAGATCGTGCTGGGCGGCGAGGCGACGGCGCTGCGCCTGCCGGTCCCGCGGCCGCCCGAGCCTCCGGCGGAGGAGGCCGGGCCCGCCGACGAGGCGGAGGTGGCCGAGGCGGCACCGGACGCGGTCGAGCCCGAGTTGCCGCCGGCCGACGTACCCGCGGAAGGGATCGCCGAGGACCTGCCGGCGACGGACGCGGGGACGGACGATGCGGCCACGGACGACGCGGGACCCGACGCCCCGGACCTGCCGGATGCCGAGGAGGACTCCGCTCCCGCGTTCGACGTGCCCGACGGACTCCCCGACCGCGACGCGACCGCCGGATCCGATGCGCCCGACGCCGCCCCGGAGGTCGCGGCGGATGTGCCGGTCGTCGAGGCGGTGCCCTCGCCGAAGGGCGGCGGCGGGTGCGCCGCGGGCGGATCGGCCGGGTCGTCACCCGCCCTGCTGCTGGGGATCGCCCTGTCGTCCTGGTTCCTGGCCCGCCGGCGGCGCCCCGCGTAGGAAGGCGGGGGACGGGGCCATCGTCAGGTGCGCCCGAGGCGACTCCGGCTGCGTCGAGAGTTTCCTTCCGAAACCCATC
>CALJUR010000128.1 GCA_937975765.1 uncultured Myxococcales bacterium | reverse complement strand
GATTGCAAATCCTGCTCCGAGGCTGGGTGTCTTCGTAGCTTAACGCGTATGGGGCTCTGCCCCCACCGGCCTCCTGCTGTCTACGGCGCGGCCGGGCGTTGGATTGCCCCCGCAGGGTGGCCGCGCCTCCGTCGGCCCCCTCCGCGGCATCCCCGGACCCGGCCCGCGCTCCTGCGTGTTCGAGAGAGGGACGCCGCGCTTCGCTCGGCAAGGGCGGGGCCCCCGTGCCCCGCCTGCTCCCGCCCGAGCACGGAGCCGGAGTCGCCTCGGGCGGACTCAACGTGTAGGGTTGGGGCCCCGTCTCCCGCCTCCCCGGACCCGCCTCTTGTCAATCGGACAAGTAGACTCCAGGTTACGGATCGCCGGGGCGGAGGGCGCCCTGGGGACGGGATTCGGCGAGGGTCGGATGGAACGGCGGGCGACTCGGACGGTGCTGGCGGCGGTGCTGCTGGGCGTCGGCGGGCTGGTGATGGCCGTCGCGCAGCGGCAGCCGGCTGCCGGGGAACGGCCGCGCGACAGGGAGGGGAAGGCGATGTCGGGCAGGACGCTGGGCCCGGAGGAGGAACGCGTCATCCGGGGGAAGGGGACGGAGCGGCCGTTCACGGGGAAGTACTGGAACCACCACGCGAACGGGACCTACACCTGCCGGCGGTGCGGCGCGCCGCTGTTCCCTTCGTCGGCGAAGTTCGATTCGGGCACGGGCTGGCCGTCGTTCGACCAGGCGCTGCCCGGGGCGGTGCGGGAGGTCCGGGACGCGGACGGGATGCGGACGGAGATCGTCTGCGCGCACTGCGGCGGCCACCTGGGGCACGTGTTCCGGGGTGAGGGCTTCACGTCGCTGCAGACGCGGCACTGCGTGAACTCGGTGTCGCTGGACTTCGTGGCCGGGGAGGGTGCGCCGGACGGGGCGGCCGCGAAGGCGGGGGCGACGGCGTCGGCGGGGACGTGCGCGGCGGACGGCGGTCCGGTCCCGGGCGACGCTGTGCCGGCGCGGGCGGAGGCGTTCTTCGCGGGGGGCTGCTTCTGGGGCGTGGAGTACTTCTTCGACCAGGTGCCGGGCGTGATCCGGGCCGAGTCGGGCTACATGGGCGGGCGCGTGGACGACCCGACGTACGAACGAGTCTGCGCGCACGGCACGGGGCACGTCGAGACGGTCCGGGTGGAGTACGACCCGGCGAAGGTGACCTACGAGGCCCTGGCCAGGCGGTTCTTCGAGATCCACGACCCCACGCAGGTGGACCGGCAGGGACCGGACGTGGGCGAACAGTACCGATCAGTGGTGTTCTACGCGGACGAGGCGCAGCAGCGGGTGGCGCAGGGCCTGGTCGACCGGCTGGTGCGGCGCGGCTACGCGGTCGCGACGCGCCTGCAGCCGGCGACGATCTTCTGGCCGGCCGAGGCGTACCACCAGGACTACTACGCCCGGAAGCACGGGCTGCCCTACTGCCACACCAGGACGAACCGCTTCGGGGACGAGTAGGCGAGTGGGGGCTACTGCGGGTCCAGGAAGTCGGTGGCGTAGCCGGTCAGTTCGGTGTAGCCGACGCCGGAGACGGGCGTGCCGGCGCGGGTGCCGGTGACGGAGGTCTCGCCCTCCCAGTAGTTCTGGGCGATGTTGTTCATCTCCTGGTCGTCCACCGCGGTGCGAACCGCCAGGCTCCAGTCCCCGGTCGGGATGACGATGTCCCAGTCCAGCGGGTAGTCGCCGTCGGTAGTGGTGCTGGACCAGGTGCGCTGCGGGGTGATGGTGAAGGCGTCCATGCCCTCCAGGGCGGTCAGGGTGCCGTCGGGCGCGATCAGCGTGCCGGCCTTCAGCGACAGGTTCCAGTCCCAGTCCGTGAACTGGAACAGCATGATCTCCCAGCCGTTCTGCAGTTGCAGGCTCCACCAGTCCCAGCCCCGGAAGTCCATCAGGTCGAACTTCCCCCACTGGTGGTCCATCCAGGCCTGCCCGGTCACGGCGAGGTCCCCGTCCGGCGTCGTCACGGTGCCGGTCGCGGTCATGCGCGTGTAGGAGTAGTACCAGTTGGTGCCGCCGGTGTCGGCCATCGGGATGATGCCGTCGGTGCCGTGCCGGGCGGGGCGCTTGCCTGGTTCCACCACCAGGTCGACCGCCCACGGTCCCGGCTTGCCGTCCTTCTCCTTGCCGTCCGGGATGACGCCGCGGACGTGGTCGCGCCCGTCGCCGCCCAGCTCGAATCGGCACTGGTCCACCTCCAGCACGATCGGCGACGCGGTCCAGGTCGTCGGCTGCAGCGCGATCGCGTCGTTGTGGTAGTGGATGCCCTCGGTCGCGTCCAGCACGGCCACGTGGCACATGTAGCCGTAGCCGTCCTGCCCGAACAGTTCCTTCATCTGGTACTGGAAGATCGTGACCTCGAAACCGAAGCGGCGTTCCCCCGCCAGGAGATGGCCCGTGTAGTACCACCACTCGGACCGCTCGGCGTGGAACCCGGCGTCGTCCGGGAAGCGGATCGACGTGTCGAGGCATGCGCCCGCGTTGCAGTAGGCATCGGCCCCGCAGTCCTGGCGGATCTCCGTGCCGTCCACGCAGGCGACCCGGAAGTTGCCGTCGCACGCGGCGGCGCCCTCGGTGCAGGCCGCCGGGCCGTCGTCGTCGGTGTCGCAGCCGGGCATCGCGAGGGCCAGCAGCACGGCCAGGGGCAGGGGCAGAAGCCTCGGGTGCATGGGTCGGGCCTCCGTGGGCGGTGCGGGCCGGGAAGGGAACGTCGTCCGGGCCCGTCGGGGTAGTGTCCCTTCCGGCGTCCGGGAACGCAAGCCGCGCGAACCGTACGTGCGAGGTCCCCGCCCCGGGGGCGTCCGGCAGTTTGACCGCGCGGGTCCCGGGCGGGTAGGATGGGCCGAATTCCGGGGAGGTCTGGCGGGAAGCGTCGCACCGGCCCGGACCCACAGGAGCACAACGGCATGTCCACGATCCTGATTACCGGAGCCGCCGGTTTCGTGGGGTTCCACCTGGCGCAGCGGCTGGTCGCCGAGGGCCACCGGGTGGTGGGCGTGGACGACCTGAACCCCCTCTTCTTCCCGTCGCTGAAGGCCGAGCGCCACCGCCGGCTGCTGGAGATCCCGGCCTACACGGGCCTGGTGCAGGACATCGCCGATGCCCAGGGCACCGAGGCGCTGTTCGCGACGTGGCGGCCCGACCTGGTGGTGCACCTCGCCGCCCAGACCGGTGTCCGGTTCTCGATCGACCATCCCTTCACGTACGAGCGGTCCAACGTGCTGGGCACGCTGGCCGTGCTGGAGGCGGCGCGCCGATGCGGCAACCCGCGGGTGGTCTACGCGTCCTCGTCCAGCGTGTACGGGAACTCGCCGGACATGCCGTGGCGCGAGGACGACCGCGCCGACGGGCCCGTCAGCCTGTACGCCGCCACCAAGCGCGCCGACGAACTGATGGCGGCGGCCTACGTGGCGACGCACGGGATGTGCACGGTGGGCCTGCGGTTCTTCACGGTCTACGGCCCGTTCGGCCGGCCCGACATGGCGGTGTGGAAGTTCGCCGAGGCCATCGCGTCCGGCGACCCGGTGCCGCTGTACGACGGCGGCACGATGCGGCGCGACTTCACCTTCGTGCAGGACGTGGTGGAGGCGACCCGGGCGGTCCTGTTCCATCCCGGGCTGGCGGGCGCCAACGTGTTCAACGTGGGCCCGGGCGACCCGCAGGACCTGGAGACGCTGCTGGGGCTGATGGAGGCGGCGGTCGGCAAGCCGGCGAAGCGCCACGTGCTGCCGGCCCAGGCGGGCGACGTCAACGCGACCTGGGCGGACCCGACGGCGCTGGAGAAGGCGGTGGGCTTCCGGCCGCGGACGTCGCTGGCCGAGGGCGTCGCGGCGTTCGTCGAGTGGTACAAGGCGAACCCGGCCATCGTGCAGGCGGTGTACCGGGAGCGCGCGCAGTCGGGGCGCCCGACGAGGTGAGCATGGCCGATCGTCCCTACTTCACCCATCCCACGGCGATCCTGGACGGCGAGACCGACGCCAACGGGCACTGCGACCCGAACGTCGGCGCCGGCACGCGCATCTGGCACCACGTCCACGTGATGGCCGGCGCGCGCCTGGGCGAGGGGTGCAACCTGGGCGGAAACGTGTTCGTGGGCGCGGACGTGGTGATGGGCCGCGGCTGCAGGCTGCAGAACAACGTGAACGTGTACGACGGCGTCGTGATGGAGGACCACGTCTTCTGCGGGCCGTCGATGACGTTCACGAACCTTTCCTCGCCGTTGCCCCGGGCCGCGATCGCCCGGCGCGAGGCGTACCAGCGGACGGTCGTGCGGCGGGACGCGTCGATCGGCGCGGGCGCCGTGATCGTGTGCGGCCACGAACTGGGCGAGGCGTGCTTCGTGGCGGCGGGTGCGGTCGTGGTGCGGGACGTGCCGCCGTTCGCGCTGGTCGCCGGCAACCCGGCCCGGCGGATCGGGTGGGTGTGCCGCTGCGGCGGCCGGCTGCGGTTCGAGGGCGACCAGGCGACCTGCCGGGAACCGCGGGTCCGGGACGGCGTCGCGACGCCGTGCGGCCGCCGCTACCGGATGGCCGGGCCGGATCGGATCGAGGAGATGTAGAGAGGGTGTCATGCCGGTTCCCCTGCTGGACCTGAGGGCGCAGTTCGCGACCCTTCGCGACGAGATGATCCGGGCCGTGACCGAGGTGCTGGACACCCAGCAGTTCATCCTGGGGCCGCGGGTCGCGGAGTTCGAGGCGCGCTGCGCGGAGTACTGCGGCTCGCCGCTGGCGCTGGGGGTGTCCTCGGGCACCGACGCGTTGCTGCTGGCGCTGATGGGGCTGGGGATCGGCCCCGGCGACGAGGTGATCACCTCGCCGTTCTCGTTCTTCGCCACCGCGGGCTGCATCCACCGGACCGGCGCCCGCCCGGTGTTCGTGGACATCGACCCCGCCACCTTCAACATCGACCCGGAGGCGGTCGAGGCGCACATCACGCCACGGACGAAGGCGATCCTGCCGGTGCACCTGTTCGGGCGGTGTGCGGACATGGAATCCCTCCTGTCCATCGCCCGCCGCCACGGCCTGAGGGTGATCGAGGACGCGGCGCAGGCGTTCGGGTCCGAGGACCACGGGCAGCGCGCCGGATCCATGGGCGACGTCGGGTGCTTCTCGTTCTTCCCCACGAAGAACCTGGGGGGGGCGGGGGACGGTGGACTGGTGACCTGCCGCGACCCGGACCTGCACCGGAAGATGGAGCAGTTGCGCAGCCACGGGTCGCACCCGAAGTACTACCACGCGATGGTGGGCGGCAACTTCCGTCTGGACGCCCTGCAGGCGGCGGTGCTGCGGGTCAAGCTCGCGTACCTGGACGACTGGACGGCGGCGCGACGGCGCAACGCGGCGATGTACCGGGAGCGGCTGCGGGACCTGGAGACGACGCACCTGCTGGCGCTGCCGACGGACCCGCCGGCCCAGCGGCACATCTGGAACCAGTTCACGCTGCGGGTGCCGATGCGGCGGGACCTGCTGCAGGCGCACCTGAAGGCTCGCGGCATCGGCAGCGAGGTCTACTACCCTCGCCCGCTGCACCTCCAGGAGTGCTTCGCCTACCTCGGCGTCCACCCGGGCGACCTGCCCGAGGCCGAACTGGCTGCGACCGAAGTCGTTTCCATCCCGATCTACCCGGAACTGACCGAGCCGCAGATCGACGAGGTCGTCGCCGCCATCCGGGAGTTCTTCGCATGACGGCGCCGGGCGGCGAGCGGCGCGACGACCTTCCCGGGACGATGCTGAACTCCGTGGTGCGGCCCTACCTGTGCGCCCACCTCGCCGGCGACTACGCGCTGGACGAGGAGGGGCGTCGGCGGGTGCTGGACGCCAACCGGGCCATCGACGAGGTGTACGCGGGCGGGCACGACCACCGGCCGGACCCGTGGTGGACGCGGATGGTCGAGGCCCGGCTGCGACTGCTGCCCCCGGCGCGGCGCGACACGCTGGTGGACCTCGGCTGCGGGACGGGGCTGCTGACGATCGCGCTGATGTCGGCGGGCGGCTTTCGGCAGTGCCTGTCGGTGGACCTTTCCGCCGCGATGCTGCGGGCCCTGCGGGCAGTGCTGGCCCGGGAGGGCGTGTCCGGGGTGCGCACCGCCCGGGCCGACGTGACGCGCCTGCCGCTGGCCGACGGGTCGGTGGACTGCGTGGCGGGCAACTCGATGCTGCACCACCTGCCCGACGTGCCCGCGTTCCTGCGCGAGGTGCATCGCGTGCTGCGGCCCGGCGGCGTGCTGCTGCTGTCGCACGAGCCGACGGTGTCCGCCGAGGCGCTGGAGGGCCTGTTCAAGCGCCCGGCGGGACGGTTGCTGCGGGCGGTCCGACGCGTCGCGGGTGCCGGTGCGGCGCCGGTTCCGGCCGGGCCGCCGGCCTTTACGGACCTGTGGGTGTTCGACCAGGCGCGGGTGCGGCGCGTGCTGGAGGACGCCGGGTTCGCCCAGTCGAGGATCGCGGCCCGGGGCTTCCTGGCCACGCCGCCGTGCTCGTTCCTGGACCGCGTGTCTTGGCGCCTGGCCGGGCGCCTGCCGCCGGCCCGCCTGTACGGCCCGCTGCGGGATGCCCTGGACGTCCTGGACGACGCGGTGCCCCGCCGCGTCCTGTCGCCGGACCGGTTCAGTTCGTTCGCCATCGCGGCGCGAAAGGGCGACGGGCCGGACGCCGCGCCGCGGCCCGTGCCGCTGGAATCGCTGCTGCGGTGTCCCAGGGACCGCCGGCCGCTGCGGCCGGTGGCCGGCGGGCTGCGCAATCCCCGGCTGCGCCTGACCTACCCCGAGGACCCGCAGGTCGGGATCGACTTCGACGCCCCGGAACGGGATTGAACGCCTACCCCAGCGCGGCGAACAGGTGGTCGGCCACGCGTTCCGACGCGCGGCCATCGCCGTACAGGGCGGGACGGTCCGCGGGCAGCGGGTGCGCCAGGGCGTCCCGCAGGGCGGCCTCGATGAGGTCCGGGTCCCGGCCGGCCAGCCGGTTCGCCCCGGCCTCGACCGACTCGACCCACTCGGTCTCCTCGCGCAGCGTCACGCACGGGGTTCCCAGCAGGTAGGCCTCCTTCTGCACGCCGCCGGAATCGGTCGCGACGGCCGCCGCGCGGGACAGCAGCCCCAGCATGTCCAGGTACGACGCGGGCGGGGCCAGCACCAGCCCGGCGGGCAGCGTCGTGCGCGCGGCCCGCAGCCTCTCCCGCGTGCGGGGATGCACCGGGAAGACCACCGGCACCTCGCGGGAAACGCGGCCGATGCCCTCCAGGATGGCGTCCAGCCGGTCCGGGTCGTCCACGTTCTCGGCCCGGTGGCAGGTCATCGCGATGAAGCCCCGCGGCGCCAGCGGGACCCCGTCGAGGCCGGCGGGCGGGAACGACGCCTTGGGCGCGAAGGCCAGCACCGCGTCGGCCATCACGTCGCCGCACACGACCACTCCCTCGGCGACGCCCTCGGCGGCCAGGTTGCGCGCGGCCACCTCCGTCGAGCAGTAGTGCCACGACGCCAGGTGGTCCGTGACGACCCGGTTCACCTCCTCGGGCATCCGGCGGTTGAACGACCGCATCCCGGCCTCGACGTGGGCGACCGGGACGTGCAGCTTGACGGCGGCCAGCGCGCCGGCCAGCGTCGAGTTCGTGTCGCCGAAGACCAGCACCGCGTCGGGCCGACTGGCCAGCAGCAGCGCCTCCAGGCGTTCCAGGATCCGGGCGGTCTGCGCGCCGTGCGTGCCCGAGCCGACGGACAGGTTGTGGTCCTCGCGCGGGATGCCCATCTGCACGAAGAAGACGTCCGACATCCCCGCGTCGTAGTGCTGCCCGGTGTGCACGATGGTCTCGGCGAACCCGCGCCGGCGCAGGGCCAGGCTGACCACGGCGGCCTTCACGAACTGGGGGCGGGCGCCGACGACCGTCAGCACGCGCGGGACCGGTGCCGCCATCGATTCCTCCTCCCCGGGGCGGGACCGGTGTAGCACGGAACCCTCCTTTCCGCTATCCTGCCGACCGTCCTCCGGCGGTCGCCGACGATGACCGTCCCGTATCTCGCGGCCTACGGCGCGGCGCTGATCGCGGCCTCGCTGGCGACCGTGCTGCGGCCCCGATCCATGCTGGCCTTCCTGTGGCCGGTCGTGCTGCTGCACCCCCACCCGGTCGTCCGCGAAATCCTGCCGTTCCAGCGCATGGGCCTGCAGAACTGGTACCTGCTGCTGTGCCTGGTCCTGGTCCTGGCCCACCCGCGCCGTCTGCGGGAAGGGGTCCGCACCGCCGCGCCGGTCGTCCGGCGCACGCTGGTCCTGCTGGTGCTGCTGGCCCTGGCGCACCTGCACGCCGTCCTCGTGCTGTGGCTGCGCTATCCCTGGCTGCCGGGGGTCGGATACGGCAAGCTGGCCGAGCAACTGGTGTCCGACCTGCGGTACCTGGTGCCGATGCTGGCCGCCATCGCGTACGTGCGCGACCGGTCGGACCTGGTCCTGGCGGTGCGCTCGTTCGCTCTGGCGCTGTTCGCGGCCTTCGGCCTGGTCATCGCCGACCGCTACACCCCCGGCGTGTTCCAGCTGTTCAACCACACCGCCTACGAATCCACCTGGCCGATGCACGTCGAGCGCGCCGTGGGCGGATTCGGGGGCCCCTGGGAAGTCGGCGGCATCGGTGCGCTGGGCATCGTGTTCGCGACGGTCGCTGCCGTCGGCCAGCGCGTGCTGCGCCGCTCGTCGGCCATCGCGCTGCTGGTGGTGACGGCGGTCGGGGTGGTCTTCTCGGTGTCGCGGGCGGGGTTCGTGGCCTCGGCGCTGGGCCTGGCGGGCGTGCTGGCGGTGTCGCGCCGTCGCGCCAAGTGGAGCGTGCTGGTGCTGCTGCTGGTGGCGGCGGGCGTGCTGCTGTTCCTGCAGTTCGAGAACCCGGGCGGCGAGACGACGGACATCCCCGGCCTGGTGGAGCGCGGCATCGACCGGGCGTACGAGGGGGGCGAACTGAAGGGGTCGGCGGCGCTGAGGGCGCGGATCTGGCGCGAGCACCTGGAGTACCTGCGCCGGGGCCAGCTGGACTGGGGGCAGATCCTGGCCGGGTTCGGCGGCCTGGAGGGGGTCGGCGTGGCGTTCCAGTCCACCGGGCACAACGGGTACCTGGCGCCGTACCTGTACTTCGGCCTGCCCTGGGCCGTGGCGCTGCACCTGGCCCTGCTGTGGGTGCTGCTGGGGGCGATGAAGGGGGGCGCCTGGACCCGGCGTCCCGAGATCCTCGTGATGTGGGCGACCGTGCTGGGCGGCATGGTGACCAGCGAGTTCCTGATCAGCGGCCTGACGTGGTCGGTGCTGGGATTCCTGGTCGTGGTGACCGCGGTGTCCGCCACCCAGGAGCAGCAGGGTGCCGGCGTGCCCGCCGCGCCGTTGCCGGGCGGCCTTCGCCCGTGATGGCGGGGGCCGGGGCCATCATTGGATGCGCCCGAGGCGACTTCGGCTCCGTCGAGAGTTTCCTTCGGAAACCCATCGACTCCGCCTGCGTGCTCGGGCGAGCTGCAGGGTCAGGGGGGATGCGGCATGGTCCCCTCGCGCCGCAAGGCGTCCAGGCCCCGCAGCGCCTCCATCGAGGCCGGGTCCAGCCGAAGCGCGCGCTGGAATTCCCTGGCCGCCTCGGTGCGCCGGCCGTCGTCCCGCAGCAGCAGGGCCCTCTGCAGGGCCGTCGAGGGGATGTCCGGGAAGGCCCGATCGGCGCGGTCCAGTTCCTCCAGGGCGCGCGCCGTGTTGCCCGTCCTGCCGGCCCTCGAGGCCAGCAACTGGTGGACCAGCGCCGTGCGGTAGCGGTCCCCGGCCACCCTCGGCCACAGCCGGGCCACCTGGGCGTCCATCTCGTCGTACCGGTCCAGCAGCAGCAGGCACCGGGCGGCCCACAGGCCCGCGTCGGCGTCCCCGCCCCGCTGCTCCGCCTCCCGGAACATCGCCAGGGCCTCGATGTGATGGTCCGCTGCCCAGTACACCTGGCCCTGCACGTACCAGCCCGCGGGGTGGTCGGGGTACAGCGCCAGCAGCCGGGTCGCCAGCGACTCGGCCTCCTCCGGCCTCCCGAGGTCCAGCCGGTTCCGGGCCAGCGGCTCCATGCGATCCGGGTCGTCGGGCACCTGCGCCAGCCTCGCGGCCAGAACGCCGCCCAGCCGATCGAGGTGCCGGTCCCGGTGCAGCGTCGAGAGGAACTCGGGCAGGCGTTCGTCCCTGCCGGTGAAGACCGCCAGCACGGCCTCCGGGTCCAGCGGCGCGACGTCCAGCGCCCGGTAGACCTCGTAGCGCCGGTTCGGGTGACGGTCCAGGGCCGACTGGTACCGGGCGATGGCCCCGGACACGCGCCCCGATGCGGCATCGATCGAGGCCAGCGCCAGCCCTGCCGGCAGCGAGTCCGGGAAGAGGTCCAGCGACAGGCGCAGCAGGGGCTCGGCCCGCGGGGCGTCGCCGGCCGCGAGGGCCTGCCTGCCGGCCAGCCAGGGCAGGTGCGCGTCCACGGGGTGCAGCCGGACCTCGCGGCGAAGCGCGTCGTCGGTGGACGTGCCGGAGCCGTCACCGGCGGGGGCGGACAGGGCCGCGGCCAGCCGCGAATACGCGACCGTGCGGTCGTCGTGGCCGGCGAACCACGCCAGGGGGATCGCGGCTAGCATCCCCGCGCCCAGCAGGACCAGCGCGGCCCGGGACCGTCCGGTGCGCACCCGGCCGGGAGCCACGCACGCGGGGGCGGTGCGCCGGACCAGCACTCCCGTCACGGCGGCCAGGGGCAGCGCCACGCCCGGCACCTGGAGGCTGAAGTCCACGAGGTTCTGCGCGGCCACTGCCAGCACGCCGAATGCCGCGGCCAGGTCGGCCGCCCGCCCCGCGCAGCGCAGTGCCAGCCGGCCCAGCAGGAGGGCGAAGGCCAGCACGAACGCCGCGCCGGGCACGACGCCCCAGTCGGCCAGGGCCTGCAGGACGCCGTTCTCCGCGAAGTCGAACCGGAAGCCCGGCGCGAAGTCGTTGTAGGCGGCGAACGCGGTCGCGAAGGCGCCGCGCCCGATCCCGGCCACCGGGTGGTCCCCGACCAGCACCAGCACGGGCCCCCAGGGACCCGCCTTCGTGCGCCACTGCCCGGGCATCAGGGACCCCTGGTCCAGCTGCACCAGCAGTTCCTCGAATCCCAGCAGGATCACGGCGCCCAGCGAGACCAGCATCGCGACGCGCAGCACGCGCAGGGCGAGGCGAGGCCGGGGGCGGTGGCGGTCGGGCCGCAGCGCCGCCAGGGCGACCGGCAGGGACAGGGCCAGGGCCAGCAGGATCGCGCCGCCGGCCCGGGACAGGGTGGCGATGCTGCCCGCGGCCGACAGCGTGGCCGCCGCGCCGGCCAGCATCCTCGCGCGGCGGGAGCCGGGGCCCAGCGCCAGGGAGACCCAGCAGAAGGTCGACAGGTTCATCAGGCCCGAGGCATGGTTCGGGTTCAGCAGCGGCGTCAGGAAGCCTCCCCGCTGGGTGGTCGGGGAGGCATAGAGGCCCAGCAGGTCGCGCGCGCCGGACAGGGAGGACCACGCCCCGAGCGTCGCCGTGGCCAGGCCCGCGAGGCCGACGGCCGCCAGGATCGCGCGGGCGCGCCGCGGCTCGCCGGAGAGGCCCGACGACAGGACCAGCACCAGCGCGACCAGGAACAGCCGGACTGCCTCCCCGGCGGTGGCCGGCGGGTCGGCCGACAGCGACCACCACGGGTCGGCGACCCCCGTGGCGGCGATGGCGTGGACCGCCCGGTCCAGGGTGGGCCCGCCCAGCGGCCCGGTCACGGCGAGGCCCAGCGGGGCGGCCTGAAGCAGCGTGAAGCCGGCGGCGGCCAGCGCCAGCCAGGCGAAGCCGTCCAGGACGACCCGGTGGCGGTGGCGGGTCGCCCACAGAGCGAACAGCAGGAAGGCCCCCGCGCCCAGCGCCGCCATCGGCGCCTGCACCCCCGGCGGGGCGCCTCCGACCAGGGCCACCGAGGCCGCCAGCAGGCCCATCAGCCCGATGGTGGCCAGGATAAACAGCGAACTGCCGGGGGTCCCCCTCATCGCCGGCCTCCGCGGGCGGCGGCCAGGTCGCCGAACAGCCGGCAGAAGGCCGCCACGAAGGCCTCCTCGGAGAACCGTTCCCGCACCCGGAGGCGCGCGGCCTCCCCCAGGGCCTGGCGGGCGTCGCCGTCCGCCAGGAGGTGCAGCAGCCGGCCGGCCAGGGCGTCCACGTCGGACGGGTCGGGCACCAGCAGGCCCGTCCGGCCGTCCTGCACGACTTCGCCGGCCCCGGCCGCGCCGAACGCGACGACCGGGACCCCGGCCGCGCCGGCCTCGGCCAGCGCCAGCCCGAATCCCTCCCGGTCGCACAGGTGGACCAGCACGTCCATGCCGGCCAGAAGGCCCGGCACGTCGTCGCGCCGGCCCGCCAGTACCACGCGGTCCGCGACACCCGCCTGCCGCAGGCCGTCCAGGACCCGGCGCACATAGGGGGACGGGTGCGACCCGGGAGCGCCCGGCGCCGCCTCGGAAGGATCGCCCGGGTCGGCGCCGACGACCAGGAACCGGGCGTCGGGCCGTTCGCGAAGCACGCGCGCGGCCAGCCGCGGCAGCAGGTGCACCCGCTTGATCGGTTCCAGGGTGCCCAGCAGGCCGACGATCGGCCCCCCGGCCAGCGGCAGGCCCAGCGAGGCGAACCGGGCCGGGTCCGGGGGAAGGGGACGAAACCGCCCGGTGTCCACGCCGTTCGGGATCACGACGGCCAGCCGGCCCCCGACCGGGCCCAGCGCGTCCGCCACCGCCTGCGAGATGGCCACCATCGTGCAGCCCGCCACGGCGCACGCGGCACGGTACGCGGGCAGGACCGGGCGCGACCTGCCCCCGCGCACCACGCCCTGCAGGTGGCAGACGGCCGGCACGCCCGCCAGGCGCGCCCCCAGGCCGCCCAGCACGTGGGACAACGGGTGGGCCAGGTACGCGACGTCCAGCCGGTGCACTTGGAACAGGCGGGAGTACGCCCGGATGGCCAGGGGCGCCGCCGCGGCGGAGGTCAGGAAGCCCGGGGGCGACGGCCAGGTCCGGCCGGCGATGCGGTGGTACAGGGGGCGGCCGTGCGGCACCTCCAGCGGTGCCACCTCGGCCCCCAGCGCGCGCATCCGTTCCGGGAAGCGTCCCTCGCCGCGCAGCATCACGACGGCCTGGAAACCCCCGGTCTGCAGGCCCCGGACCAGGGTCTCCAGCACCTGCCGGGAACCCGCCTCGCACAGGTCCGGATCCCGGATGTCGTCCGCCAGGCCTATCCGGAGGGCTGCCGTCGTTCCTTCCCCGCTGGGCCGTGCCCTGGTGTAGCATGATCCCGTCCCCGGGGGCCAGACCCGGGCGAGCCAGGAGGCGCCGGATGGCGGGGCAAGCCCCGTTCAGCATCGTGCCCGCGCACAGACGGCACGTGGACGGCATCGTCCGGTGCCACGTCGCGGCGTTCGCGGGCCAGTTCCTGACGCTGCTGGGCCCGGGTTTCCTGCGGGCCTACTACGACTTCTACGTGTCGGCCCCCGGCGCCATCAACCTGGTGGCCGAGGGGACCGGGGGGAGCGTGCTGGGGTTCGTCAGCGGCGGCGCGCCCGGGTTGCGCCGCGACTTCACGCGGCGCCAGGTGCCCCGTTTTGCCGCGACGATCCTGCGGCGCGCGGTCGCGGATCGGCGCGTGCGCCGCCGCCTGGGGGTGCACCTGGCAGGGGCTGCCCGGGCGTTCCTGGGCCGGCTGGGGTGGCCCGTCCCGCCGCCGGACGAGCCCCCGATGGACCCGCCCGGAACCTGGTCCGTCCTGCTGTCGATCGGGGTGCTTCCCGAGGCCGGCGGCCGCGGGGTCGGCCGCGCGCTGATGGAGGGCTTCCGGCGGGCCAGCGCCGATCGCGGATACCGGTGCATGCACCTCAGCGTGCACAACGACAACGCGGCCGCCATCCGGCTGTACTCGGCCAGCGGGTGGAAGGTGATCGCGACCACCCCCGGCGGCACCTACTTCCGCCGGGACGTCGGCGACTGACCCGGGGGCGACCCGATGCGATTCCTCTTCCTGACGCAGTACTTCCCGCCCGAGATCGGGGGCGCCCAGGTCCAGTTGGCCGCAATCGTCCGTGAACTGGTGCGGCGCGGGCACGAGGTCGAGGTCGTCACGTCGATGCCCAACTACCCGAAAGGACGGGTGTTCGACGAGTACCAGCGGCGCCTGTACGCCCGGGAGGACTGGCAGGGCGCGACCGTGCACCGGGTCTGGCTGCACGCGGCGGTGGGCGGCGGGCTGAACCGGCTGGCGAACTACGGATCGTTCGCGCTGACGTGCCTGGCGGGGATGGCCCGCTGCCGGCGACCGGACTGGATCTACGTCGAGAGCCCTTCGCTGCTGCTGGGCGTCCCGGCCCGGCTGTTCGGGCTGGCCTGGCGCCGGCCGTTCGTGTTCAACGTGGGCGACCTGTGGCCCGACTCGATCCGCCAGCTGGGCGCGCTGTCGTCCCGGCCGGTGCTGGCGGCGCTGGAGCAGCTGGAGGCGTGGTCGTACCGGCAGGCGCGCTTCGTCAACGCGGACACCGAGGGGATCTACGAGACGCTGGTCGGCCGCAAGCGGGTGCCGTCCGCCAAGGTGGTCTTCTTCCCGATCGGCGTGGACGTGGATCGGTTCCGCCCGCGGCCGCCCGACACCGTGCTGGCCCGCGACCTGGACCTGGTCGACCGGAAGGTGCTGCTGTACGCCGGGACGATCGGCTATGCGCAGGGGCTGCAGACCGCGCTGCAGGCGATGCAGCGGCTGCGCGACCGGTGCCCGGAACTGCTGCTGCTGCTGGTGGGCGGGGGCTCGACCCGGGAGGAGATCCGCCGGCAGGCCGGGGACATGGGGCTGCCGAACGTGCGGTTCCTGGACCCGCGGCCCGAGGAGGAGATCGTGCGGCTGTGCGGGCTGTCGTACGCCGGGTTCGCCTGCCTGAGGAACCTGCCGCTGTTCGAGGGCGCGCGGCCCTCCAAGGTGTTTCCGTACATGGCGTCCGGCCTGCCGGTCGTCTACGCGGGGGCGGGGGAACTGCCGCGGCTGTTGCGGCGTGCCGGCGCCGGGGTCGCGGTGCCGCCGGAGGATCCGGACGCGCTGGCGGACGCCTTCGCGGACCTGGCCTCGGACCCGGACCGGGCGGCCCGGATGGGGCGCAACGGGCGGGAGTATGCGGTCGCGCACCTGGACTGGTCGTCGATCGTCGGGCACTGGCTGGACTGCCTGGAAGGCCGGGCGGTGCCGTCGGCGCCGTCGGACTGAACCGGGACCGGGTCCCCGCCCTGCATTGAGTGCGCCCGAGGCGACTTCGGCTGCGTCCAGAGTTTCCTGCGGAAACCCGTGGA
>CALJUR010000127.1 GCA_937975765.1 uncultured Myxococcales bacterium | reverse complement strand
CAGCGCGGCGCAAGGGCTGGCGCGTCGACCACGTTCTGCGCATGCTCAAGAACCCTCTCTACGGCGGGCTTATCGCCTCCGGTGGGGAACTCCACGAGGCCGAGCACGAGGCCCTGGTCCCGCGCGAGACGTGGGAGCGGGTCCAGGCACTGCTCGACGGGCGGCACGATGACGACAAACCCGAGGCCCGGCGCCGGACGCCGACGTACCTGCTGACGGGCCTCCTGCGGTGTGTGTCGTGCGGGGCCGCGTTGACGCCCGCGACCGCCCGGGCACACGGCAAGCAGTACCGCTACTACAGGTGCGTGACGCGGGACAAGCAGGGTCGCGGCGCTTGTCCCGCCCGGCCCCTGCCGGCGCAGGCGCTGGAGGACTTCGTGGTGGACCGGATCCGCGAGGCCACGACCGGGCCCGCGGGCAGGGCGCTGGCGGCCGACGTGGTAGCGGCGATCCACGCGAAAGTGGACCGGGAGCGGGAAGACCTGGGGGTCGAGCGCCGGGGCCTGCCGGCGCGCATCGCGGGTGCCGCCGCGGAGAAGGCCCGATTGGCGAGGAACCTCCAGCGGACCCGGAACGACGCGTCCCGTGCCGCGCTCGAGGACCAGATCGGACACCTCGCCGACGAGCAGGCCGCCCGGGAGCAGCGCCTCGCGGCCATCGACGCCCGTCTCGCCACCCTCGATGCCGCCCAGGTCGAGGCCGACTGGATCGCGGCGGCTTTGCGGGACTTCGGGACGCTGTGGGCCGCGATGACGCCCGAGAACCGGATCCGGTTGGTCCGGGCGGTCGTGGACCACGTCGAGGTGGACGAGGAGACCGGTACCATCGAGGCGCACCTCGTGTCGCTGGCCGGGACCGGCCCGGTGCGGCAGGGCGCCTTCGCGGGGGTGGCGGGATGACGATCGAGCCGAACGGCGACGGACGCGGCGAGGGCGAAACCGTGGTCTTCCGGGGCAGTTTCCACCGGGTCCGGCGGGAGCGGGGCTACGACCTCGCGCCTGGGCCCGCCCCGGAGCCTGCCGAGCGGCCCGCATCCACTGGCCCGTGGACCGGGAAGCGCCCCGCGAACGTCGCCGCCCTCTTGGCCCTCGCGCACCATGTCCAGCGCCTGATCGACGCCGGCCGGATCGCCGACCGTGCCGAGGTCGCCCGCCGCCTCCACTGGACTCGCGCCCGCGTCAGCCAGGTGATGGACCTGCTCCTCCTCGCCCCGGACATCCAGGAGGCGTTGCTGTTCCTGGAGGCCGGCACCCGCGTCACCGAGCGCGCCCTCCGCGCCGTCGTACGTCACGAGGACTGGCGGGAGCAGCGGCGGGTGTGGAACGGATTCCGGTTCAACGACCGGTCGAACGGATGCATCGAATGAATGGCGATCGTGTCCGGGCGTCGTCACGAGGCTTTCGTGTGACCAGGAGAACGGATGTCGCACTCGTGCCGCTGATCCAGGGCATTCCAGGCGGCAGCTCCGCGAAGATTCAGAGACCATCGACCAGAGCCTTACCGAAACGGCGCCTGCGGGACGAACCTGCGGCTACGGCAGTGGACGCCACGAGAGGCTGCCGCTCTCGGCCAGGGGATTGATCGCCCAGACGCGGCCTCCCGACTGTCCGACAAGCCGGCCTTCCTTCAGGTCCAGGCTTGGAGGCATCGTCGTGAGCGTGCCGTCCGCGGACAGGGTGGCCAGCAGCGTCTGGGGCTGGGCCGAAGAGACCACCGACCGGTACTGCATCCAGATCCGGTTGCCGGCCACGCACGAACTCCAGCGTCCGTCCTCCAGGTCGAGGCCATCGTGCGTTTCCCAGTCCAGTGCGTTGGTCGAGGAGAAGATCCGATTGCCGACCACCCAGATCTTCCCCCCCAGCGACTGGGCGGTCATCCGAGATCCCGCGAAGGCCGAAGTGGTGCCCACGCGGGTCCAGTCGCGACCGTTCGCGGAACGCCACCAGGATGTCGAATCTTCCATCTGGCCGGAGTGGAAGGCTGCCCAGAACTGGTTGTCGTGCAGGATGACGAGGTGCATGCTGCCCTCGCTGCTCCAAGGACCCTCCGTGATGACAGGGTCCCACGAGGCACCGTCGGCCGACGACCACACGCTGGCGTTCTGGAAGACGAAGACGCGCCCATCCTTCGCCAGGAAGAACCGGTCCTCCATCCATCCCGTCTCGAAGGGTGGCGTCGGGATCGCCGTCCACGTCACCGCGTCGTCGGAAACCCGCCACCCGGCGTCCTGCATCCCGAACCAGAACCGTCCGCCGGCCTCGTACAGGTACTTGTCGTAGGAAGGCCGCCAGCCTCCCGCCGGGATCCAGGAGGGGGCGCACGATCCGTCGAAGCAGGATTCGGAGCCCTTGCAGGCACCGCACCAGAAATCGGATGCCGAGTGGCCGCAGTCGAGTCCTGAGCACTCCTGTGCCGCCAGGCTCGGGTCGCAGGCGGCCTCGCCGGTCGCACTGAACGGCAGCGTCAACTCGCCTTCCAGACCCTCGATCCGGACCGTGATGGTGTGCTGGCCCCCGCGCTTCGGTGTGCAGTAGCTGACCAAGTAGATGCCCTGGCCGATGCGGGACAGCGTTTCGCCCACCTCGTCCAGGCCGGCCTGCACGCCGGAGACGTTCGGGACCATGACCGCCCCGTCGCGTCCCAGGGATTCCAGCGTCGAGACGTCCAGTTCGCCCTCGATGCCCACCGCGAACAGGTGGGCCCTTTTCGTGCTCGCATGGGCCAGGACGTCGCTCAGGGACATCTGCCCCGCCTGGTCCGATCCGTCGGTCAGCACCACGATGGCCAGTCCGCGGGGAACTCCCAGGGCACTTTCGGTTCCCTCGCGGCCGACGACGGCGTCGATGCCCTGGACGACGGACCAGTACAGGTTCGTGGACTTGTCGATGCAGCGTCCCGCGACGCAATCCGGCCGGCCCCAGGCATCGGGAACGGTCCCGCAGTCCGTCGCGTCGGCGCATTCGGGGTGCAGCAGGTAGCGGATGGCGTCATCCACCTGCCCTCGGGTGCGAAGCGTCAGCGGTCGTTCCGCCGCATCGTCCTGGAAGGGGATCCACCGTGCTCCGACCCCGTCGAAGGCGGCGATGGCGACCCGCTGGATCTCGCTGTCCTTATCGACCCGGTCGTAGGCGAAGTTGCGGACCGCCTCGGCCAGTAACGGCAGGCTGTTGTTCGACAGGATGCTGTAGCTGGTATCCAGCAGTACCAGGGTGATCCAGCCGTTTGCCTCGGGCCGCGGCGTCACGGCGAGGGCGCTCTCGACCGACAGCGGGGTGCCGTTCTCCAGCACGCGGATGCGCCCCTCGAGCCCTCCGATGGGGCGACCGCTGGCCGCGTCGGTGATCGACACGAAGACCTGGAGGTTCGAGCCGTTCTGCTGGAAGTCGATCAGGCGCAGCCGGGCGGCCGTCGGCTGGCAGTCCGGATCGTCGGAGCAGTCCGCGTCGCAGTGGCCGTCGTCCGCGCAGGTCGCCACGCAGGCACCCGCGTCGCTGCACGTCTTGCCGTCGGGGCAGTCGCCGCAGGACCCGCCGCAGCCGTTGCTGCCGCACTGGCGGCCGGTGCACGAGGGCGTGCAGCCGTCGGGGACGCTGATCGTGTCGAGGACGTCGTCGGCGGGCGGGACGTCCCACGACATCCCCGGATCCCCCGCCGTGTCGGCGCCGGCCGGCCGGACGCAAACGTCCGACATGCAGGAGAGCCCGGGGTCGCAGGTGCCGTTGCCGTAGCAGGGGCCGCGCTCGCTGCCGGCCGGGAAGCCGGAGGTTCCGCTTCCGCACCCGCCGAACACCAGAGACGAGACCAGGACACCGACCCACACCCTGGCGCCAATGGACATCGCCAGACCTCCTTTCGAATGGCCAGAGAATGCCCCTAGTCGCACCAATCAGTCAACTGGCGCCGTGCCCGCAACAGCCCAAGTTCCCCCTTCTCGTTAACCGCTGTTGTCTGCACTCTAGAAGAACCGCTGATTACGTTGGAATTACAGCGGCATGCGCTCTCGAAGAGTCAACCGCTCTCGCCCGCTCTCCGCCCCCCGGAGAGCACCCCGAGCGCTCTCCGCGGCGACCGCGGTTGACAGACCCCAGCCGTTGCTCGCATCCCCGCCCCCGGAAACACCCACAAGAATCCGCGTTTGTACGCGAACCCCTGCGGACGTACCCATGGCGGGTCGTAGGGATGTTCGCGATTTGGTTTGGCTCCGGCTGAGGGATTTGAACCCCCGACCCGGCGGTTAACAGCCGCCTGCTCTACCACTGAGCTAAGCCGGAATGGAAAAGCCGTTCCAACGAACCGCCGCGTATTTTGATCAGCCGGTTGGGGGATGTCAAGGCGAAATCGTCCCGGCGGCGCGAACGTCGCCGTTTTGCAGTTTTCTTGCCACTCGCGGATCGCGGGGTGTAACTTCCGTTGCACCATGAAGGCCATTCGAATCCTCCAGGTTCTCGTGGGCATCGTCGCGGCGGGGATGGTCGTGCTGATCCTCGTGTCGGACCTGTCCGGACCGGGGCGCCGCATCCTGGACAACCTCGAAGCCGAACGCTACTCGCTGGAACTGCGCAGCCGCGACAAGTCCATCGCGAACGGGCGCATCCGCGAGGAGGTCCGCGCGCTGAAGGAGAACCGCAAGGTCCTGGAACACCGCATCCGCGAGGACCTGGGATACGTCAAGGACGACGAACTGGTCATCGTCGTCCCGAAGTGACCTCCGCCGAATCGCCGGCATCCAGGAACGACGACAGGGACAGCAGGGCAGGGTGCAGGGCCGCGCCCGAGGCGACCACGCCGTGCACCCGGACGTCCGGCTGGTTGAACCGGTATGGGTGGCCGAAACGGTCGGTGACGATCCCGCCTGCCTCCTGCACCAGCAGCGTCCCCGCCGCCACGTCCCACTCGGATCGCGGGTGCACCGTCACGGTGCCGTCGCACAGGCCGGCGGCGACGCACGCCATCTTGTACGCGCACGACCCGACCGCCTCGTACCGGACGCGTCCCTCCAGCGGGGCCAGCCAGCCACGCCGGTGCTCGTGGCGGGAAAGGAACAGGCGGGCATCCTCGGTGCGGCCAATCGTCGTCGCATGGATCGGCATGCCGTTCAGGAACGCGCCGCCGCCGCGGACCGCCGTGAACGTCTGGCCCAGGAAGGGCTGGTGCACGCATCCCCAGGCCAGGTCCCCCTCCCGCCACAGCGCCACGCTGATGGTTGCTTCACGGCGACCCGCGACCAGGTTGCGAGTGCCGTCGATCGGATCGACCAGGAAGACGTCCCCGGCGGACAGGCGAAGGCCGTCGTCCGACCTCTCCTCGCTGAGGTAGGCCGGGAACGCGCCGGGAGGGAAGGCCGCGGTCAGCGCCCGCAGCAGCAGGGCGTCCGTCTCGCGGTCCAGGTCGGTGGTCGGGTTCTCGGGATCCTTCTGTACGCCCTCCAGGACCCGGATCCGATCGGCCTCGATGACGACGTGCCGCCCCGCCTCCACGATCGCGTCTGCCAACTTCGCGAACAACACGGGATCTGCCGGAAAAGGCATCGGGACCTCCGCGGACAAGGGGGGAAAACACCTCCCGGGCGGGGGGAGGAAGCGTCGTTGTCTTGCGTCCCCCCGATCCCTGTTCTACCATAACGCTGCATTCCGGCGACCAGGAGGCGTCACGCATGATTTCCAAGACCAAGGTCCTGGAGCTGTTCGAGGCTCGCTTTGACTACACGTCCGCGCGCATCGTGCTGGCTGACGCGATGGCGAAGGCCGGCGTCACTGCCGGGAAGGACGGCTTCGAGCCCGAGGACGTCGCGAAGCTCCCCGGCGCGCTGGCCGCTCTGGGCTTGCCGCGCGTCGATGCGCTGGCATCGGGCCTGGCCGCCCTGGTGGAGGTCCCGGCCGGAAAGGGAAAGGCCGCCCCGGCGCCCGAGCCCGAACCCGAGCCCGAGGAGCCCGTCGAGGAGGCCGAGGCGGATTCGGCGAAGGCGAAGGCGGCCAAGGGCAAGAAGAAGTAGGACTTCCCGCCGAAACCGTGCCGCCGAGCCCGCGTCTCGATTCGCGTTGAACCGCGGGTCGGGACGCATTCATCCCGTGTTTTGCCCTTGAATCCATCGCTCCGGTCCGTATCATTTCCGACGGCTGGATCCGTGGAACCTCGCGAAGGAGTCCCCGTAGATGCTTCGAACCCTGAGGCCCTGGATGACGTTCGTACTGGTGCTGGCCTTCGCGGCCCCCGCCGGCGCGACGACCGTGCTGAAACTGCCGTTGCAGGAGATGACCCGGAAGGCCGACCTGGTCGTCCGCGCCGAGGTCCGCGACGTGCAGACCCGGCTGGAGGACGGCGGTTTCCGGCCGGTGGCGACAGTCGCGACGTTCCAGGTTCTCCAGGTGCTGAAGGGGCAGGCGACCTCGCCGGTGCTCCGCATGGAGCTGGCGGGCGGCCGCACCGACAAGGCCGTCTTCCACGTCCCCGGCATGCCCTCGTTCCGGGTGGGCGAGGAGGTCGTGCTGTTCCTCGAGAAGACCCCGCGCGGATTCATCCCCGCCGGACTGTCGCAAGGCAAGTACACGGTGTCCCGGGACGCCTCCGGACGGATGCGCGCGGTGCGCGAAGCCCACGACGTGGCCCGGGTCGCCAGGGACGCGCAATCGGGCAGGATGGTGCACGTGCATGCGGCCGACGCCGAGGACGACCTGGACCTGGAGGACCTGGAGAAGGCCATCCGCTCGGGGCTGCAGGGGAAGGGAGGTGCGCGATGAAGGGCAACCTCCGCGTCCTGCCGGTCCTGCTCCTGGCCGTCCTGCTGGCGCCTTCGACCGCATCCGCCTTCGGGATCGAGACCGTCGGCGACCGGCTGGACGGCAGCATCATGCGCTGGCGGACGAACACCATCGACATCACGCTGGATTCGGCAGGGACCAACGGCCTGACCGCCGCCCAGTCCCAGCAGTGCTTCCGGGACTCGCTGCAGGGCTGGCAGGACGTGGACTGCAGCGCCCTGGCCTTCAACGTCGTCGGGACCACCTCGAACAAGAAAGTCCTGCCGATGTCCTCCAGTTACAACATCTACGAGAACGGCAAGAACGAACTGGTCTGGATCAACGACTCGTCCTGGTCCTTCGGGTCCCAGGTCCTGGGCGTCACCATGGTGAACGGGGCCTGGTCCTACAGCGGGACGATCACCGAGTCGGACATCGCCTTCAACGGCCGGAACTACAAGTGGAACCTGGACGGTGACATCGGGTACTGGAACAACGACATGGACTGCGTCAGCGTCGCGATCCACGAGATCGGCCACCTGTTCGGGCTGCAGCACGTTCTGTCCGGCGCCTCGGTCACCGATCCGCCGACGATGAACCCGATGGTGGATCCGGACGGCAAGTCCGCGACCCTCAGCCGGGACGACCAGTTGGGCGCCTGCTTCCTGTACCCGCAGGACGACTACTACACCTGCACGAAGAACAGCGAGTGCCCGAAGGTCGTCGGCCACCAGACCAACGGCGAGGAATACGAGGTCGGCCAGATCTACTGCAAGAACGGGTACTGCCAGGGTGCGGGCGGCCTGGCCCCCTATACGGTCGAGCAGGGCGGCACGTGCACAAAGGCGACGGACTGCGTGTCCGGCCTGTCGTGCATGGAACTCTACTCGGGCACCTCGATCTGCACCACGGCGTGCGACCTGGCGAACGACACGTGCCCGACCAGCTACCACTGCGCGGTGCCGGAATTCACGGGCGCCACGAACCCGATCTGCGTGCCTGGCACGAAGAAGAAGGCCATCGGCGAGCCGTGCAGCCTGGCCTACGACTGCACCACGAACTTCTGCTACCCGGCGCCCGACGGCAGCGGGATGACCTGCCGCCAGTCCTGCCCGAAGGACCAGGACACCTGCCCGGAAGGCCAGAAGTGCTGGACCACGTCCTACGGGGCGATGGGCGGCTGCTACCCGGAGTCCGAGGTGCCGGTCGACCTGAAGAAGCTGGGCTTCGAGTGCGCCACCGGCAGCGAGTGCTCGTCCGGGCTGTGCTGGGCCGGGCCGAACGACGTGGCCCGCTGCCTGCGGCCGTGCGAACTGGCGTCGCCGATCTGCTACAACGGCTACTACTGCCTGGACATGGGCGACGGAAACGGCGCGTGCGTGCCCGGCGACGGCAAGAAGGACGTCGGCCTGGAGTGCGCCGGCAACGACGAGTGCCGTTCCGCCTGGTGCGTGCCGCTGGTGACGGACGGGAAGTCCTACTGCCGTTCCTCGTGCGACCTGTCGACGTGGATGTGCGACTGGGGCTTCTCGTGCGTCTCGTTCGGGTCGAACACGCAGGGCGTGTGCATGCCCAGCATCGACCGGCAGCCCGCCGGCAACTCCTGCGAGACGGGCGAGGACTGCAACTCGACGATGTGCCGGGACTTCGGCGACCTGGGCCGGATGTGCACGCAGAACTGCATCGACGGCTGGTGCCCGAACGACTGGGTGTGCGTGACTGGCGACGCGTGGGGCGACATCTGCGTTCCCGCCGGCAGCGTGGTGCAGCCGCCCCCCGAGACCGCCGTCCAGGAGGACATTGGAACGGTGGACGAGGACGTGCCCCCCGCGGGGGAGGAAACCTCGACCGGCCTGGACGACAACGGCCTGCCGCCGACGCAGCCCGTCAAGTCCGGGGGGTGCTCGGGCGCATCGGTCCCGGGCGCCGTGCCCCTGCTGCCCGTCCTGCTGGCCTTCCTGGGGATCGCCTCCCGTCGACGCCGCGCCTGAGCCTCCGGGCGCGCCACTGCGCGTTGCGGACTTGTTCCTGGACCTCGGATCGGTCATGATTTCGACCGCGTTGCGGGCAGGCAAGGGAATGGGCGGATGGTCCACGATCTCGGACGACGAATTCACGCGGGTCAAGACGCTTGCCGAGGCCGCCCGGAACGCCTGCGAAGACCATGATCCCGTGACCTTCCACCACTCCGTGCGCGTGGCCCACTGGTCGGTGCTGCTGGCCTCGCGACTGGTCGGCTTCGGGGTGTCGCGCCTGAGACGCCTCGAGATCACCGCGATGCTGCACGACTACGGCAAGACGTACGTGAACCCGAAGGTCCTGACGAAGGGGGGGCCGCTGGACGAGGCCGAGTGGGCCGAGATGAAGCGCCACCCCGAACTGGGCATCACGCACCTGCCGGTCCCGCTGGAGTACGTCGCCCCCGAGGGCATCCGCTGGCACCACAAGTACTACAACGGCGGAGGCTACCCGGAGGGGGACATCAAGGGGGTGGACCTCCCGCTGGAAGCCCGCCTGATCTCGGTGGCGGACGTGTTCGACGCGTTGACGTCCAGGCGCCCCTACCGGGCCGAGAAGCCCGCGTTCAGTCCCAGCGAGGCCCTGCTGGTGATGCGGAACATGGCCGGGCGCCAACTGGACCCCGCGCTGGTCTCGATGTTCGACGCCGTGTACCTGGCAGAGTGCGAGCGCGTGGGTGGGCAGGCGGGTGCGCAGACGCTGCAGTTGATGAGCATCCTGGGCCTGGAGATCCAGCGGGCCCGCGACCTGCTGAAGAAGATCATCGGCCCGTTCGACCTGCACAACCCGCTGAGGGGGCGGCCGGCCGAGCCCGTCCTGGGTGAACTGATCGCCAAGCTGGAACGGACGAACCTGGATCGGGAATCGGCCGAGAACATCGCGCGCAGCGTGCTGCGGATGCCCTTGATCGAGACCTTCACGCCGGATGCCCTGGAACCGGTGCGGGGGCCCGCGGGACCGACCGGTGCGATGGTGGGGCACCATTTCGAGGTCCAGTTGTCCCTGAGGAACCGGGAGAGGGACCCTTCCTACCTGAAGGTGGTCGTCTACAAGGGCCGCCTGTGGCTGTGCATCAGCGAGAACACCGACGACGCGATCGAGGTCCGGCTGGCCCGTTGACTATTCCACGGGAATCAGTTCGACGTGGTCGATGGCCGGGCCGGTGATGTCCCGGACGATGCGGACCTTCCCGTCCACGGGAACGACGACGGACTGCTCGACCGCGCCCTGGAAGCCCAGGGACGTGGCGTCGATGCGATAGCGGTTCATCGTCCAGCGGGCAGGGGTCGCGGGCAGCCCGTCGATGTCCAGATGGTAGCGCATCCGGACGCCCTCCGCGGCCGGGATCGCGGCGGGCAGCGAGACGATCACGGCGGTCAGCCCCTCCTTGGCCCGCCTGGCGGCCAGCACGCGGACCGTGTCACCCCCGGACTGGCCGGAGGTGGACGAGCCCGTGACCTCGACGACGGCCCCGTCCGCGGACCATTCCTCGGGATGGGCCTGGACGCGGGTGGCCTGATCCTGGTCCATGCGGAAGAAGGGCGAAAGGGACAGCAGGGCGGGCATCGCCTCGCCGTCGGAGGTCTGGAACAGGTCCTCGCCGGCAGCGGCAGTGGGCGGGATCCTCGGCCCGCCCCAGCGGTCGGCGACCAGGAGGTCCAGGTCGTCCTGGGCCAGGATCTTCACCGAGGCCAGGAACGCGGCCAGGTACGCCGAGCGCCGGGCCGGCGTGGAATGGACGGGCAGCAGCGACGCCCAGGCCTCGTCGGACAGCCGAAGGCCGGCATCGGCGACCTGCACGTCCTTCCAGCCGGCGGAATCCAGTGCGGCGCGCACCGCCTGGACCAGCGCCAGGTGCGCCTCGGGGCTGGCGGTGTTCGACAGGAAGGACAGCACCTCCGGCAGCAGCAGGGGCTGCTGGGCCATCCGGGCCAGGAAGTCGCACAGGAGTCGGCCCGGGGTGGTCACGTCCTCGGCACCCGCCGCCGGCAGCGAGGGGGCGACCAGCGACTGGATGCGGGTCAGGCCGTTCTGCGGGGCCGCGCTGAACGCCGTCCGCCAGGCCGTGTAGACCGGGAAGAGGGCGGACAGCCCGCCGGTCGCGTACCCGGAGGTTGTTAGGGCGTCGGGCAGGAACTCGATGTAGCCGGTCTTCAGGCCCAGGAGGGCCAGGTTCTCAAGGACCTTCGGGTTCCGGTAGTAGATCTCCGTCGCGCGGGACAGGCGGTCGGCGACGCGCGTCACCACCTCGGCCCACTTCGCGACCCCGGTGATCGTCCGGCCTCGTGCGACACCGTCGATGGAGGTGCAGGACTCGATGCCGGCGCCGATGTCGTAGATCGTCTGCCACATCGTCAGGATGCCGCGGGAGGACAGGTCGATCGCGGCGTCATTCAGGCCTATGACCTGGTAGGCGTCCGGGTCGGTGGCGTCGGCATCCGCGTCGGGGAACAGCGCGTCCAGGGTGTACTTGCAGCCCCATCCTTCAGGGATGCGAAGCACCTGGACACCGGACCGCTGGCTGTAGACCAGAGGGCTTTCGTACGAGGGCGAACGGGCGCTGCCATCGACGCCGTTGAACGCCCGCACCCGGACCGGAAGGCCGTCCGCGCCCGTCACGGGGGAATCCATGTGGATCGCGAAGGCCCGGGTCACCGCCTCGTGGTAGCCGGACGGGAGGGCGTCGGAGGACGACGTGTCGCAGGCAGTGATCGCAAGCAGCGACAGGGTCAGGACGAGGGGGAGGAGGTGCGTTTTCATGCCGCAACTCTAGACAAATTCCGGCGGGATCGCAAAGCGACCCGCATCGGGTACACTCGTTTCCCGCGACCGTCGAACCGAGGATCGATGACCGAATCCCCGCCCCCCCCGAAAGGCCCGCGGAACCCGACGTGGATCCGTGCGGCTGCTCTGGTGCTGGTCGCCGTGCTGGCGTACGCGTCGGTGGTCTTTGCGGGGTTCGTGTTCGACGACGAGTACGCGCTGCTGTCGAACCCGGTGGTGCAGGGACGCGTCCCGGCCGGCGAGGCCTTCCTGCGCGACTTCTGGGGCAACCCGCCCGAGCGGACGATCGGCAGCTACCGGCCGTTCGTGCTGCTGGCGCTGGTGCTGGACGGGCGCCTGGGCGGCATGTCGCCCGGGCCCTTCCACACGGTGAACGTGCTGTGGCACGCCCTGGCCGTGGTCGCTGCCTACCTGGCCTGGCGGCGCATCGGGGGCGAGCGGGCCGCGCTGGCGGGCGCCGGGCTGCTGGCGGTGCTGGCCGCGCCGTCCGAGGCGGTCCAGGGCATCGTGGGTCGCGCGGACCTGATGATGGCCACGTTCGTCCTGGCGGGGTTACACGCCCACCGGACGCCCGGCTGGAAGGGGGCCGCGATTGCGACGACCACGCTGGTGCTGGCGCTGGGGTCGAAGGAGTCCGCGGTGGCCGCGCCGCTGGCCTGGGCCGCGATGGACCTGCTGGTGCCGGCGGGGGACGGGCGGCGATTCCGGCCCGGGCGCCTGGCACTATACGGCCTGGCCGGGGTCGCGTACCTGGCGGGGCGGGCAGTAGCCCTGGGGGCGGTGACCGCGAGGGCGATCGACCCGATCTCGAACCCCCTGGTCGAGGCGGACCTTGCGGGCCGGCTGCTGGGGGCCTGCCGCGTGCTGGCCGAACGCTACCTGCTGGGGCTGGCCGACCCGACGCGCCGCCTGTACGACTGTTCGGCGTCGGCCTGCGGTCCCTCCGGGCCGACCGATCCCGTCGCGTGGCTGGGCGTCCTGGCCGTGCTGGCGCTGGCGGCCTCCCCGTTCCTGCTGAGGCGTCGAGCCCCGTCCTGCGCCGCCGGCCTGGCGTGGTTCGGGCTGTTCCTGCTGCCCTCGTCGAACCTGTTGTTCCTGGGGCCGACGATCTACGGCGAACGCCTGCTGTACGTGCCGGCGATCGGGCTGGCGCCGGTGGTCGCGCACGGCCTGTACGCGCTGGCGGACCGGCTTCGGCGTCCGCTGTTTGCGCCCCTGGCCCTGGTGCTGCTGGGGCTGGGCAACGCGGCCGCGGTGCAGGTCCGCAACCTGGACTGGAGAACCCCCGAGGCGCTGTACCTGTCGGGCCTGGAGTACGCGCCCGACAGTGCGAAGGTGCGCTACAACGTGGCCTGGGCCGCCTTCCGTCGCGGCGAATACGCGGTGGCCGAGGCGAACGCGCGCGAGGCCCTGGAACTGAGGCCGGACCACCCCCAGGCCCGCGGGCTGCTGGCGGGCGCGCTGGACGTGCAAGGCCGCACCCGGGAGGCCGGGGAGCAGTTCGCGATCGCGCTGGAAGAGGGGAGGGACCCGGACCTGGTCGTTCACCACGCGACGTTCCTGGCGCGGCACGGCCAATACCGGAAGGCGCTGGACGAGGTCCGCGACCGGTTGCAGGCGTTCCCGGACCACGTCCGGCTGCGGGATCTCGAGCAGCGTCTCGTGGATCGATTGGCGCAGTGAGCGCATCGTCACCGCGTGCTGCACGGGCTGCGCGAACCTTGCAATGGACCCGCCCGCGGATTAGGCTGCGCCCATGCTGATGGACACCATCGCCGTCGCCATCCTGGTCCTGTTCGCGATCACGGGACTCGTCTCGGGGCTCCTGCTGCAGGTACTGCGGCTGGCGGCCTCGGTAATCGCCGCGGGGGCCGCCCTGTCGCTGACGGGTCCCGCGATGAAGGCGTTCCCGATGTTCGCCGACCAGCCCGCGGCCAGGGAGGTCTTCTACCCGTTCCTGATCTTCACGTCGCTGTACCTGGTGCTGGACCTCGTGGCGCGGCTGGTCGCCACCGCGATGCACGTCGCCAGCGGCCCCCTGTCGCTGCCGGACCGGCTGGGCGGCCTGCTGCTGGGCGCCGTGAAGGGCCTCGTGCTGGTGTACTTCCTGGTCTCGGTCGGCCTGGCCACCGAGACGTCGACCGGGGGGCGTCTGGCCGGCCTGGACACGAAGTCGTCGATGGTTGCGGGAATCGTTCGCGACTGGCCCGTCGGGCGCCTGAAGGAATTGACCCGGGTCCCTTCCCTGAAGGATCTGGGCGTGGACGTCAAGTTCCCGGAACTCCCCTCCGTGGGCCGCTGACCGTCCGGGAGACGCACGATGGGCGACCGACCACCCCCCGGGACCCAGTCCCCCGCCGGTTCGCCCGCCGGCCCGTCGTCCCCGCGGATCGTGGTCGAGGTCGCGGGCCTGTTCGTGGCCGGCCTGGCGGTGCTGCTGGGCGGAGGCCTCCTCGCGCCGGCCGGCGGGATGGCCGCCGACGTCTCCGGAACCCTGATCGCGGCCTTCTTCCTGCTGGCGCCCGTCTCGCTGCTGCGGTTTCGCGGGATCGAGCCCTCCGCCTTCCTGGGCCTGCACCTGCAGCGCACCGGCCGGTCGCTGGCGGCGTGCGTGGTGGTGGCGGCCGTCGTGTTCCCCCCTTACGTGCTGGCGTTCCAGGGCTGGGCGACCTGGGTGGAGGACCGGCCGATGCGGTGGCTGGACCACCCTTTCTCGGACCACCCTTCCGACATCCGGGGACGACCCGACCTGGTCGCGATCCCGCCTTCCGTGCTGGCGTGGACGCAGCAGGACGTCCTGTACGTGCTGAATGTTTCGGGTCGGCCCGCGCGGGCGAGCGTCGAGGGGTGCACGGGGCCGGTTTCGGAACTGGCCCGGAAGGACGGGCGCCTGTTCCTCCGCGACGCCGTGCCGCCGGCGGTGCAGGGCGACGCGGTCTCCGGCGGGATGGCCCCGGACACCGGCTGGCGATGCCCCATCGGACCGTCGTTCCTGGCCCGCCTGGAAGGCGATCACGCCCCGTGGCGCACCGGCGAGCACCTGCGGTCGCTGGAAGGGGATTCCGTGGCCTCGCGACGCTCGCCCTGGTGGCTGCTGGAACTGCTGCTGATCCACCTGCTGGTGGTGGCCCTGCCCGAGGAGACCTTCTACCGGGGCTACGTGCAGGCCCGGCTGGCCCCCCTGTTCCGGCGCAGGATCCGCGTTCTGGGAGCGGACCTGGGCGCACCGGTGGTCGTGGCGTCGGCGCTGTTCGCCCTGTCGCACCTGGTCGCGATCCCGGCCCCGTTCCGGCTGGCGGTCTTCTTCCCGGGGCTGCTGTTCGGATGGCTGCGGGAGCGGACCGGGTCGCTGGTCGCCCCCGTGGTGCTGCACGCGCTCAGCAACGTGCTGCTGGCGGTCCTGGTTCGGTTCCAGGGAGGGGGCTGACGGTCAATCCGTTCCGGCGCGCTGCAGCGGCAGGCTCAGCGTCCCGCCCTTCGCCACCGTCTCGTGGTCCAGCCACATCGTCGCCAGCGGCTGGCCGTTGAAGGTCGCCCCCGCGATCGTCGTGTCCCGCACGCCGGTCGCGCCGGGCGCCTCGACCACCATGTCGCCGCCCGGCAGGTGCAGCACGGCATGGTCGAAGATCGGGGCCGTCACGTAGTACCCCGGGAAGCACGGCCAGGGGGCCAGGCCGACGGCCGAGAAGACGTACCAGGCCGCCAGCGTGCCCGCGTCGTCGTTGCCGATCAGCCCGTCGTAGGTGTTCCGGAAGTTCGCATCCAGGATCCATCGCGACCAGCGCTGGGCCAGGTCCGGTCGCCCCGCCCGGATCGCCAGGAACGGCGCGTGGATGTCGGGCTCGTTGCCCATGAAGAAGTAGTTGGACGGGAACTCGAACTCGAACTCCTCGATCGCGTTCTCCATGAACAGGCCCAGGCGCTGAAGGAAGACCTCGTCGCCCCCCAGGGTCCGGCGGAGGCCGGTCTCGTCGTGCGGAACGAACCACAGCCACTGCCACGCGTCGCCCTCGATGTACGGACCGCTGCCCAGGCTCCACTCGGTCGGGACGAACCCGCCGGGAGCCAGGTTGCCTTCCGCGTCCCGCGCGCGGAAGAACCCGCTGTCCTCGTCCCACAGGTTCTTCCAGTTGCCCGCCCGATGGCGCCATCGGGCCTCGTCATCGGCCCTTCCCATCGTGTGCGCCAGTTCGGCCAGGCAGTAGTCGTTGAACGCGTATTCCAGGGTCATCGCCACCGAGCCATAGCCCGCGCTCTCGGCCGGGCAGTATCCCTTCTCCAGGTATTCCTCGATGCAGTCGCGGCTGCCGTAGGACCCTTCGCCCGTCGAAGGCCCGTCCGCGTTCCTCTTCAGGACCTCGTACATGGCGTCCAGCACGCCCGTCCACCCGTCCCCGACGTCGAGGTCGGCCAGGCCTTTCAGGACGGTATCCGCGACCACCGTGGCCGAGTGCTGCCCGATCATGCAGTTCGTTTCGCCGGACCCCATGGGCCACATGGGCGACCAGCCGCCGGTCGACATCATCATCGCCAGCGACCGCAGCATGTCGCGCTGGCGGTCCGGCCACACCAGCGTGTACAGAGGGTGGGTGGTGCGGAACGTGTCCCACAGCGACATGTCCGTGTAGTAGGTCCAGCCGTCGGCGTGGTGCGGCACGGGATTCTCGCGGTCGAACGACCGGAAGCGGCCGTCCGCGTCGCTCCAGATCGTCGGCATCTGCATCACGTGGTACAGGGCCGTGTAGAAGTTCACCTTCTCGTCGGCCGTGCCGCCGCGGACCTCGATCCGCGACAGTTCCGCCTCCCAGGCCTCCCGCGTCGCCGACCGCACGCCCTCGAAGTCGAAGCCCGGCATCTCGATTGCCGCGTTGTTCCGAGCGCCGTCGAGATCGACGTACGACAGGCACACCTGGACCTCGACGGCGGGGTCGGTGGCAGTGTCGAAACGGAACCACGCGCCGAAGTTCGCACCCGTGTCCTTCTCCGTCGCGGCCGAGGTCGACTCCTCCGTCAGCACCCCGTCCAGCCACGTCCCGTGCGAGGCGAACGGACGGTCGAAGCGGATTGTGAAGTAGACATCGAACCCGCCGTAACGCCCGGAGAAATCACCGACGTTTCGGCCGTGGCCCTCGACCGTCCGTGCGCCCGGGACAATCGCCAGTTGGCCGCCCGTGCAACGCCCGGTCGCGGCCGCCGTCGTCGGGTCCAGCGCGATGGTGCCGGTCGATCCGTCCAGGAAGGTGTACCGGTGGTGGGCGCACCGGGTCGTTGCGGTCAACTCGACGCGGACCCGCGGGTCGATCAGGGTCGTCGCGAAGTACCCGGGTTCGGCGACCTCGCCTTCGTGGGTGAACGGCGCCTCCAGGCCCCATCGCGCGGTCTTCTCCACGGTCATCTCGGACACCGGCATCAGTCCGATGTTCCCGTAATCCGGCACGCCGGTGCCGTGCAGGTGGTTGTGCGTGAAGGCGTAGACGAGGTCGTCCTCGTAGTGGTACCCCGAGCAGTGCTGGAACGTCGCGATGCCGTTCGAGGTCTTCGTGTCCGGGCTGGCCTTGACCAGCCCGAACGGGGCGGTCGCGCCGGGAAGCGCGCTGCCGACGTTCGTCAGGGCGCCGCCGGTCCCGATGAAGGGGTTGACCCAGCGGGTGTATGGCGGGTCGTCCAGGCCGGGACCGGTCTCGGTGGCCATGTCGGCGGGCAGGTCCGCGATGTCGCCGAGCCCGTCACCAGCCTCGGAAGAGGCATCCCCGGTGGCCTCATCGATGCCGTCCGGAAGCACGTCGGCGCCAGGGTCGCCTCCGGCCTCCGCCGGAACGTCGGCGCCGGCATCGAGCCTCGAATCCTTGGACCCGCACCCGGATGCGAATGCGGCCACGGTGATGGAGAACGTCAGCAGGATCGAACGGAAGGTCATCGGGAGCCTCGGCAAGACCCGGCGGGTAATCTAATGCATTTTGGTACGCCGGGGCAGGGTCAAGGCGGGGACGGGGCCCCCAATACGTTGGCGGGGGACGGGGCCCCCAATACGTTGGCGGGGGACGGGGCCCCCGCCCTACAAGGGACTTTCGTCCTTCAGCCAGCGGTACAGGGTGGCCCGGCCGATGCCAAGGGCGCGCGCCGCCTTGCTGACGTTTCCGCCCGCCGCCTGGATCGCGTGCTGCAGGTAGGCGGCCTGGACGGAGTGCATCGGGGCCAGCGATTCCAGCCCCGGGAAGACGGCCTTCATGCGCTGGTCCAGCGGGGCGTTCGGATCGAGGGACGCCCGCGGGGGGGCCGCCTCGGGCTGGGAGACCGGAACGCGGTGGCTGCCCAACGTGAACCCGATGTCCTCCGCGGTGATCTCGTTGCCGTGCGCGACGATGACGGCGTGCCGCACCAGGTTCTCCAGTTCCCGGACGTTGCCTGGGAAGGGGTGCAACGACAGGGTCTGCAGCGCAGCCTGCGAGAAGCCCAGCAGCGACTTGCCCTCCTCGCGCGCGAAGCGCCGGAGGAAATGGGCCGCCAGGATGGGGATGTCCTCGAGGCGCTCGCGCAGCGGCAGCAGTCGCACCGGGAACACGGACAGGCGGTAGTACAGGTCCTCGCGGAAGTTGCCTTCGCGGACCTCGGTCATCAGGTCCCGGTTCGTCGCCGACACGACGCGCACGTCCACCGAGATGGTGTCCGTCCCGCCGACCCGCTGGAACGTGTGGTCCTGCAGCACGCGCAGCAACTTGGCCTGCAGGGCCTTCGGCAACTCGCCCACCTCGTCCAGGAACAGGGTTCCGCCATGCGCCGCCTCGAACTTGCCGGCGCGCCGGGACATGGCCCCCGTGAAGGCGCCCTTCTCGTAGCCGAACATCTCGCTTTCCAGAAGGGTTTCGGGGATGCCGGCGCAGTTGACCGCGATGAACGGTCCGTCCTTGCGGTTGCCGGCCGCGTGGATGGCCCGGGCGATGACCTCCTTGCCGGTGCCGCTCTCGCCCTCGATCAGCACGGTGACGCCCGAGTTCACGACGGATTCCAGGGTCCTCAGGATCTGCTTCATGCGGGGCGAGACCGTCAGGAAGCCGCTGAACTGGCCCTGTTCGGTCAGTTGCGTGCGCAGGGAGTTCAACTGCTCGGTCATCGCCACGCGGTCGAAGGCGTTCTTGACCGACACGTTCAGCCGCTTGGCAAGGTCCGAACCCTTCGCGATGAAGTCGAACCCGCCGCGCCGGGTAGCCTCGACCGCCAGGTCCAGGGCCGCGTGGCCGGTCACGAAGATGACCGGCAGGTCGGGAGCCAGTTTCTTGATCTCCTCGAAGACCTCCAGGCCCCCGATGTCCGGCAGGTTGATGTCCAGCAGCACGACGCCGGTGAACCCGTCGCGGATACGGGCGAGCCCCTCGTTTCCGGTGGAGGCGGTCAGGACCTCGTAGCCTTCGCCGTTCAATTGGAGGGTCAGCATGCTGACCAGTTGGGGATAGTCATCGACGATGAGGATCTGCCGGTTGGCCAAGGCCCGCCCTCCCGTGACGGAATCGCAAACGGTTCGCGAACAGGCCCAGTGTATCATTGTGAGAATGATGAGACAACCGGGAATGCGTCCGGAGGTCGTGCGGGCACATGGATCCTGGCTGGAGGGCAGGCAGGGGAATGGACAGGGGTGGAGACGTCAGGGGCCGGGTTCGAGGAGGAAGGCCCGGGGTTCCGACCGTTTCTTGGAGGCGTTTCGCTTCCGCATCGCTTCCGTTCTGCCTCCAGGTCGGGTCGGTGGTGTGGGAGGGTCGGAACCCCGGACGAACCGTTCACGCGCCGTTGCAGGTTGCAGCCGACTCGCGGATTTCAAGGAGAAGTGCATCTCCCGGCGGCCCGAAACGGGCCGCCGGGAGACTAAAGGGGGTTAAGGATGAAAAGAGGGTTTGGGGAGTCGTTTTCAAGGAACGTCTTCTTGGGTATGCACGATGCGTGCCAGACCTGTCGGAAGGAGTGAACCTGCGATAGATACAAGGAAAACGAGAATTCCTCGTCCGGTGTTGCCTTGTATCAGGCTGATACAGCTGAAACTGCCGGACGGGGCGCGACCGGTCCTGCCGCAGCCGGAAGTCAGGAAGGGGCCTTGCATCCAAAGGACTTGCGGGTTCGAGATCCGGGAATGTAACGGAATGAAACAGGTACGCTGGGAGTGACCCGGAATGAGACGGCTACCAGCCCTTCGGGTCCAGCAGGACCTGAAGCTTCAGGGACATCGGGAGGTTGCCCTCGACCTTCAACTTGCCGGTCTTGAAGGCGTCCATGGCCCCCAGCGTGCCGTTGACCATCGCCAGGAAATCCGCGTCCGTCATGCGGATGCGGCAGTTCCACTTCTCGGCGGCGCCGGCGACCAGGGACGGCGCGGTGCAGTCGAGGGTCCAGGTGCCGCCCTGGTCGCCGCCCAGCACGAACTCGAAGACGCCGCCCATCATCTTGGCGCGGGCCGGGTTCCCGTCGATGCGGGCCTTCAGGACTTCGTTGATGTAGGACGCTGCCGATTCGTAAGCCACGTTGAGCCTCCTGAAAGACGGGGAACGGAAAACAGCCGGCGGTAGGATAGCCGAGAGGGAGGACGCGGGCAACGCCGCTCGACTGCGCTCGCGGCGGGCTGCTAGAATCCCGGCAAACGGGGGGATGAGCCATGCGAATCGGACCCGCGCGCTGCATCGCGATCTCGGGGAACATCGGGACGGGGAAGTCGACGCTGGTCGAGTTCCTGAAGAGGCACTTCCGCATCCAGCCGCTGTACGAGCCGAACGACGAGAACCCCTACCTGAAGGACTTCTACGCGGACATGTCGCGGTGGGCGTTCCACAGCCAGATGTTCTTCCTGGTGCGGAAGTTCAAGCTGCACCAGCAGGCCGAGGCCCACCCGGGCGCGGTGCTGGTGGACCGCACGATCTACGAGGACGCCGAGATCTTCGCGGCGAACCTGGCGAAGGCGGGGACCATGCCGGCCCGCGAGTACGAGACATACCAGCAGATGTACCGCACGCTGGTCGAACTGCTGAGGCCGCCGGACCTGATGATCTACCTGCGGTGCTCGCTGTCGTCGATCCGGAAGCGCATCGCGATTCGCGGCCGTCCCGAGGAGCAGTCGATCCCGGACGACTACCTGAAGAGGCTGAACCGGATGTACGACCAGTGGTACGCCGAGTGGAACCGATCGCCCAGCCTGGTGCTGCGGACGGACCGGATCGACTACGTGTCGGACCTGGTGGACCAGGCGGACGTGCTGGACGCCATCGAGAGGACCGTGGGAGGGCTGCCGCACGCGGGGGAAGGCGAGTGAGAAGGGGCATGGGGCGCGCGTCGGGGATCGCATGGATGCTGGTGGCCGCGTTCGTGCCGGGCATCGCCGGGGCAGGGTGCCGAGGGACCTCCGTCGCCGCCGCGGACCCCGGCAGCGCAGCCGGGAAGCCCGTGGAGGCCGCGACGACGGCGGCCCGGGAGGTCCCCGTGCCCGAGACGACTGCGGTGTTCACGGCGCCGGACGGACGGCGGTCCTCGTTCCGGCTGGAGATCGCGGACACCCCGGAGCTGCGCGAGAAGGGCCTGATGTTCCGGAAGTCCCTGCCGGCGGATCGTGGCATGGTGTTCGTCTTCCCGGCCGATGCGGTGCAGACCTTCTGGATGAGGAACACCCGGATCCCCCTGGACATGGTGTTCGTCGAGGCGGGAGGGCGCGTCGCGGGGGTGGTCGAGGATGCGCGGCCGCTGACGCTGGACGTGCGGTCGGTGGATGCCCCGTCGAGGCACGTGGTCGAACTGAACGGCCGGGTCGCGCGGACGCACGGGATCCAGGCCGGCGCCACCGTCGTGTTCGACCCGCCGCTGAACCCCGTGGAACGGTGATCGCGGTGCAACGGATGCGCGAATGGACGGCGCGTCACCCCGAGGCCGACCTGTGGCTGAGGGCGATGGCGATCTTCGCGCTGGTCCGCCTGTGGTACCGCGCGCAGGGCGTCGCGTTCTGGTACGACTCGATCTTCTACTTCTTCCAGTTGCTGGACCCGATGCTGCTGCGGGACCGGCTGGCCGAGAGCCTGTGGCACCTTCACGCCCAGCCGCCGCTGTGGAACCTGCTGACGGGGCTGGTCCTGAAGGCGGCGCCGGGGTCGTTCCCGGAGGTGCTGGAAGGGCTGTTCCTGGCGACCGGGTTCGCGACGATGATGGCGGTGTGCGCGTCGCTGCGGCGGATGGGCCTTTCCCGGAACCTCGCGCTGGGGATCGCGGCTGCCTTCGCGTCGTCGCCGCAGTTCCTGACGTTCGAGAACTACTTCATGTACCCGCACCTGGTGGGGGTGCTGCTGGCGGTGTCGGCCTGCGCCTTCCTCAGGTCGGAAGGGCGTCCGGGGCCGTGGATGGCCGGGGGGTTCGCGGGGCTGGCCGCGCTGTCGATGACCCGCAGCGTCTATCACCCCGCGTGGCTGCTGGGGATCGCGGCGATCGCGTCGGGGTTGGCGCCGCGCGGGACCCGGCTGCGCGCGCTGGGATGGGCCGCGGTCCCGGCGGCGATCGTGCTGTTGTGGTGCGCGAAGAACGCCGCGATGTTCGGGTTCTTCGGGCTGTCGTCCTGGGGGGCGTTCAGCCTGCACCGGGTCGCGCAGGAGGGCGTGCCGGAAGCGGAGGTGCAGGACCTGGTGCGGCAGGGCACGCTGTCGTCCGCGTCCGGGGTGTACGAGTTCTCTGCCCCCGAGGTGTTCGTGCAGCGCCTGGGCCTTCCGGATCGCGAAACCGGCGTGCCCGCCCTGGACCGGCTGCGGAAGGAGACGTTGACCTCGGCGACGCTGAGGAATCCGGGCAACCGGAACCACTGGTCCTACCTGGAGGTCGCGCCCCTCATGGCAAGGGACGCCTGGACGCTGATCCGCCTGCACCCGGAAGCCTACGCCCGCACGGTGGCCGCCAACCTGGAGACGTTCCTGCGGCCCGTCGCGGACTCGCAGTGGGCGGCCGGGAACCGGAACAAGGTCTACATGGTCGCGATGAAGGCCGAGGCGCTGGAGTGCCACCCGGTGACCTGGGCGATCCTGGCGGCGGTCTTCGCGTTCGCCACGTTCGGGCTGCTGTCCGGCCGGGCCCCCCCGCGGGAGCGCCTGTTCCTGGGGGCGATGCTGGCGACCGTCGCCTGGGCAACGGCCCTGGCGCTGCTGGCCGAAACGGGCGAGAACAACCGTTTCCGGTACGAGACCTTCGTGCCGATGCTGCTGCTGTCGTGCTGGACGGGCCGCGAGGCGATCGGGTGGGCGCGGCGGGTACGCGACCGCCACGGGAAGCCCCGCGACGGCCGCGCGACCGCCCCGTGAACTAGCCCTGCTGGGCCCGGATGCGGCGGATGAAGGTCATGGTCGCCTGGATGACGCCGTCGGCCTCCATATCCAGGAACATCTCGTGGCCGCTCTTCTCGAACCACACCAGGTTCTTGTCCTTCGAGGAGACCTTGGCGTGGATGATGGAGGCGGCGACCGGCGCCACGACGTTGTCCTTCTTCGTCTCGAGGATGACGATCGGGGCCTTCACGAAGGACAGCAGGTGCGGCATCTTCTGCGAGTATTCCCACAGCGACGCGAAGGACGACGTGGCGAACTTCGGGTAGTTGCGGTTCTCGCGCTTGCGGCACGCGTCGTCGTGGTAGGCGTCCGGGGACGGCCAGAACTTCACGAACTTCGCCAGGACGGGGGTCAGGAAGGCCAGCGGGTCCTGGAACTTCAGGGCCGCCGCCACCGACACCACGCCGCACACCTTGTCGCGGTGCCGGGCCGCCAGTTCCAGCGCGACCAGGCCGCCCATCGACAGGCCGACCACCAGGACCTTCTCGCACTCGCGGTACAGGTCCAGCAGCGCGTTCTCGCCGTCCTCGTACCAGTCGCGGTTCCCGACGCCTTCCATGTCCTGGTACTTCGTGCCGTGGCCGCGCAGGATCGGCAGGCGGTACGGCAGGTCCTCGGCGTCCAGGTGCGGGACCAGCGGGTCGACGCAGTGGACGTCGGAGGTGAAGCCGTGCAGCACCAGCACGCCCATCGGCGCCTTCTGGCCGGCCTTCAGGCCCTTCGCCGAGCGCGTGTAGGCATAGCGAGGCAGCGACGTCGGTTCCGTCTTGTCGCGGATCGGCACCACGGTCGGGACGTAGTCGCGGGTGAAGTCGACCAGTTCGGAGATGGCCAGCATGACCTTCTTCGTGGACTTCGCCAGGTCCTCGCGCGTGACCTCCTTCGCCGGCTTCCGGAAGCTGAGCGGCTTGCCGAAGCGGATCGTGACGGGGGCCGACTTCGGCAGCGGCGGGAAGATCTCGAAGCGCGGGTAGGCTTCCGGCGGGAACGCCAGGCTGGTGCCCGACAGGCCGCACGGGATGACCGGAGCCCCGGTGGCCATCGCGATGCGGATGACGCCGGAGTGGCCGCGCAGAAGCCCGGTGTCCTTCTCGACGTCCCAGCGCGGAATGTCCTCCTCGCCGGGGATGGTCCCCTCGGGGAAGATGACCACGGCCTTGCCGTCGTTGACCGCCTGGATGATCTGCGCCAGGGCCTCGGCATCGCCGCCGCGCTTGACGTAGATGCCGTCGAACAGGTCGATCATGCGGCGGAGCATCGGCCATTCCTTGAAGTCCGCCTTGGCCACGAAGAACAAGCGACGCTTCGTCGCGACGCCCAGGACCTGGGCGTCCAGCCACGAGCGGTGGTTCGACGCGATGATGCAGCCGCCGGTCTCGGGGATGTTCTCCTCGCCGATGACTTCCAGGCTGTACTGCTTGTCGAACGACTTCTTCAGCATCGTCTTGAAGGTGTCGTTCACCTTGCCCTTGAGGGGCTCGTACAGGCCGGCCTTCTTGAGGGCGTCCACACCCAGGCCCAACACCTGGTCCACGGGCATCAGCGCGCGATTCATGACCTCGTAGGCTTCCATTCCGCAGCTCCTCCAGAGAGAGAAGGGAAGGCCGTCCTTCCCCAGTGTTCGCCGAAGTCTGGCGATTTTGATGCAATGCGTCAAGATCCGATGATCACGGTCCGACAGATCGGGGTACGTGACCCTGGAAGTGCCCGCCGCAACGCGGATCCTGGGCATGGATTGCGGGCCGGGGTATGCTTGGCCGTCGAACCCGTGGTGGCCCGATGATCGACGAAAAAACCCTGGCGGTCCTCCGGTCCGCGGCCGGAGAGGACGGCGTGTCGGTGCGGCCCGCCGACCTGGACAGCGCCTCGACGGACCGGTGGCCTCGCCTGGGCGTGCTGAGACTGTCGCGTTCGGCCCCCGACTGGAGGCCCGAGGCGGTCGTCTGGCCGTCCGGCGAGGGGGTGGTTTCGGCGGTGCTGCGGGCCTGCGGGAATGCCGGCGTGCCGGTGGTGCCACGCGGTGCCGGGACGGGGGTCTGCGGGGGAGCGGTGCCGGTCGAGGGCGGCGTCGTGCTGGACATGACGCGGATGTGCCGCCTGCTGGAGGTGGACGACCTGGCGATGACCGCGACGGTCGAGGCGGGGATGTCGGGCGCGGCGCTGGAGGAGGCGCTGAACGCGCGCGGCTACACGCTGGGGCACGAACCCTCGTCGATGAAGCAGTCGACGGTCGGCGGATGGGTCGCCACGCGATCGGCGGGCCGGCGGTCCTCGCGGTACGGAAAGATCGAGGACCTGGTGATCGGGCTGGACGTCGTGCTGTCCGACGGCACCTCGCTGGCGCTGGAGGGCACGCGCCAGCCGCGCGGCACCCCGGGGCTGATCCAGTGGTTCCTGGGGTCCGAGGGGACGCTGGGCGTCGTCGTGCGCGTGAAGATGAAGGTGTTCCCCAGGCCGCAGGTTCGCCGGCTGGCCGCATTCCGGTTCATGGACCTGGAGATGGGCCTGGAGGCGATGCGCAACATCATGCAGGCGGGGCTGAGGCCGTCGATCCTGCACCTGTACGACCCGATCGAGACCCTGGTGCACGAGTACACCGAGGCGGAATCCGGGCGCCGGGACCCGATGGAGGACGGGGCCGGGATGATGGAGATGGCGCTGCGCCGGGTGGTGCGCGGCGAGCTGCCGCAGGTGTCCAGGAAACTGACGGCGGGGCTGCTGAGGCGCGCGCTGGCGCACCCGGCTGCCTCGATGCCGGTGCTGGACCGGATGCCGCTGTCCAGCCTGATGCTGCTGGGCTTCGACGGGGACGAGCGGCGGACCCGGTTCGACCTGGCCGAGGCGACCGACATCGCCTTGCGGGCCACGGGTCGGAGCCTGGGGCCGGGGCCGGCCGAACACTGGACCCGGCACGCCCGCTACTCCACGTCGTTCCGCCTGGCGCAGGTATTCGGGCGGGGGGCCTTCACGGACACCGTCGAGATGTCCGGGATGTGGCGGGACGTGGCCGGAATCTACCGTTCGGTACGGGACGCGCTGTCGTCTCGAGTGGTGGTGATGGCGTCCTTCGCGCATCCCTACCGCGAAGGGTGCGCGTGCTACTTCGCCGCGGTCGGCGAGCAGTCCAACCCCAGGCGGTTGCTGGACCTGTACGACTGGTGCATCCCGACGGGGCTGTCCCGGGCGATGTCGGCGGGGGCGTCGCTGAGCCACCACCACGGCATCGGGCTGATGAAGCGCGCGTATACGCCCGAGGAGTTCCGGGGGGGCAGCCGGCTGTACTGGGCGGTGAAAAGAGCGCTGGACCCGGCGTGCATCATGAACCCCCAGAAGGTCTATCCCGGCACCGTGCCGGTGGTGAGGACCGACGCGATGCCCCCGCCGCCCGCGGATTCCCAGGCATGGACCCGGATCGATGCATCCGGCGGCCCGCCGGCCGAGTTCGTGCCGGACGTTCCCGAGGAACTGGTGGAGATCCTCTCGATCGCCCGGCAGAACCACTGGAGACTGGCCTGCCAGGGAGGCGAACCGGCGGTGGTTCCCGGTGGAGGGCGGAAGTCGAAGGCGACGGGAACGGTGCGGCTGGCGCTGGACCGGCTGGACCAGGTCGTCGACATGGATCCCGTGTCGGGCACGGTGACGGTGCAAGCCGGCCTGACCGTGCTGCAGGTGGAGAACTACCTGCGCGAACGAGGCTACACGCTGGGTTTCGTGCCGAGGCGCATGCTGCCGATGACCGTGGGGGGGTACCTGGCGGCCGCGTCGCCGGCGGCGGGCAGCCCGAAGTACGGGACGGTGCGCGAGAACTGCCTGGGCCTGTCCGCGGTGCTGGCCGACGGGACGCAGTTCACGGCGCGTCCGGCGCCCCGGAGGTCGGCGGGACCCGACCTGGCGCACTGCTTCATCGGCGCGCAAGGACGATACGGGCTGGTCACCGCGGCCTGCTTCCGGGTGTTCCCGATGCCGGCGGTGCGCGAGGCGGTGGCCTTCGGCATCGACGACCCCGTGCAGGCGCTGACCGCGATGAGGACGGTGCTGGTCCGCGAGGCGCAGCCGGAGTGGATGCTGATGGTGCTGCGGGCCCCGTCGTCCGCCGCGCACCGGCGAAGGGTGCGCGTGGTGATGCAGATGGGAGGGACGCGTTCCGCGGTGTCGACAGACCTGTCGATCATCCGCGAGGTGATGCAGCCCCTGGGCCTGGAATCCGAGCCGATCCGCACCGAGGACCGGATGGAGCCCCCGCAGCGCAGGTTCCCCTTCCTGGAGCGCTTCCTGACGATGCAGGAACTGGTGGAGGCGGCCGGCGTGCTGGGCGCGGACGGGCCCTCCTGCCCGGAGGCGCACGTGACGCACGTGACCGTGCAGGGGGCGACGCTGCGGCTGCTGCTGCGGGAGGAAGGGCACAGGTTCCCGCCGGAGATCGAGGCGAGGCTGCGGGGCGAGGAGCCCGAGCCGGTGCGCTTGCAGATGGCCGAGTTGCTGAAGACGGAACTGGATCCCGACGGGCTGCTGAACGTCGGGACGCGGGCGGATTGAACCGGGGAGGTTCCGATGAAGCCGTTCTTCGTGGTGAACCCGCACAGCGCCAACGGTGCGACGAGGAAGAGGTTCCTGCAGGCCGAGCCGCTGGTACGCGCCGCGTTCCCCGGCATGCGGTACGCCTTCACCGAGGCGCCGATGCACGCGACGGAACTGGCCCGGCGCGCCGCCGAGGACGGCGCGGACGTCGTGATCGCGGCCGGGGGCGACGGGACGCTGAACGAGGTGCTGGGGGGGCTGGTGGCCTCCGGGTGCACGGACCGGACGGCGCTGGCGATGATGCCCAGCGGGACCGGCGGGGACTTCCGTCGCGTGGCGGGCTTCCCCGGCGAGCCGGAGGCCTTCGTCGCGTTCCTGAACGATGCCGAGCCGCGCCGGATCGACTGGGGAATGCTGGAATTCGTGTCGCCTGCCGGGGCGCAGATCCAGCGGCCCTTCCTGAACATCGCCAGCGTCGGGATCTCGGGCGTGGTGGACAAGTTCGTGAACAACACCTCGAAGGCGCTGGGGGGCAAGGTGTCGTTCTACGTGGGGACCCTTCGGGGGATGCTGGCCTACCGCAACCTGCCGATGCGGGTGACGGTGGACGGCCAGCCGTTCCACGAAGGGCCGACGAACCTGGTCGCGGTCGCGAACGGGCAGTTCTTCGGCGGGGGCATGCGGGTGGCGCCCGATGCGAGGTTCGACGACGGCCTGTTCGACGTGGTGGTGTTCGAGGACCTGACGAAACTGGAGTTCGTGGGGTTGACCTCGGTGATCTACGAGGGGCGGCACCTGGGGCGCTCGAAGATCCGAGTGACGCGGGGAGCCGAGGTGAGGGTCGAGCCCGTCGGGGACGCGCTGATCGACCTGGACGGCGAGCAGGTCGGGCGGGCCCCGCTGCGCGCGAAGATCCAGCCGGGCGGGGTGATGGTCCTGCAGCCGCGGCCGTAGCCGGCGGGTTCCTGCCGGCGGGATCGGCCGGATTCGGACGGCACAGGGAAGGTTCCGGGAGGGCGGGATGCGTGCGACCTGGGGGTGGCTGGGGGTCCTGGCGGTCGTCGTGACGGCGGGAGAGGGGCGGGCCGCGACGATCGTGTCGGCGCAACGGGTCGGCGCGGGCACGGGGTTCGAGCCGGTCGAGGCGGGGAGCCTGGTCGAGTGGGAGGTCCGGCTGGATCGATCCTACGCGGACCCGTTCGACCCGGACGTCGTGCAGGTCGAGGTCGAACTGGTCCCCGAGGTCGGGGAACCGGCGACGCGGACGGGGTTCTGGTTCCAGGGGTACGAGTCGACGCTGGACGAGTCGATGCGCGAAGTCCTGGTGCCGGTGGGCGATCCGCACTTCCGGGTCCGGTTCCGGACCGACCCGGGGACCCGGTACCAGGTCACGGCGCGGGCGACCGACGCGGACGGCACGGGCACGATGCAACTGGACGAGTTGTACGTGTCGGGGACGACGCCGGACCCGTTCGTGCGCCTGCGGACGGACGGCGTGACGGGGCTGGAGAGGGAAGGGAGGCCGTGGGTGCCGTTCGGGGCGAACGTGTGCTGGTCCGGCGCCCGGGGGACGTGGGACTTCGCGGACTGGTTCGGACGGATGGCGGGTTCGTCGCGTACCCTGAACTGGTCGCGCCTGTGGATGACGCACTTCGACGGGACGGCGCTGGAGTGGAAGGCCGGGGGGGACGACGGGGCGTACCAGGGACTGGGGTCCTACAACCTGAAGGCGGCGTGGCGCGTCGACCGCATCCTGGACCTGGCGGCATCGAGCGGAATCGCGCTGCAACTGGTCCTGCAGCAGCACTCGCAGTTCGAGTGCGACAAATGGTCCTCGTGGGCAGACAACCCCTGGAACGCGGCGAACGGCGGACCGTGCGCGACCAGCATGGAGTTCTTCACGAACCCGGACGTCGTGGCGGGGTTCGACAGGAGGTTGCGCTACATCGTGGCGCGATACGCGCACTCGCCCGCGATCCTGGCCTGGGAACTGTGGAACGAGGTCGATCTCATCCAGGGGTTCAACCCCGAGGTGGAACTCGCCTGGGCCCAGGAACGCGTCGCGAAGCTGAGGGCGATGGACCCGGAGCACCACCTGGTCACGACGTCCGGGGCCCTTCCAGGATTCGACGACCCGGCTCGCGGCCCCGGGATCTACGACATCGTCCAGCTGCACCACTACATGGCGATCTACATGGACATGCTGCCGCTGTTCGCGCCGCAGTTGCGTGCCCTGGGCAAGCCGGTCCTGCTGGGCGAGTTCGGCATCGACTACCAGGGGCAACTGAACCTGCAGGACACCGAAGGGACGCACCTGGTCAACGCGACGATCCTGGCGGTCGTTTCCGGGTTGACCGGGGGGGCGATGTCGTGGTGGTGGGACAACTACCTGGACCCGAACGGGCTGTGGACCCGGCTGGCCAGCGTGGCGGAGGTCCTTCTGCATTGCGGCGCGGCGT
>CALJUR010000126.1 GCA_937975765.1 uncultured Myxococcales bacterium | reverse complement strand
CGGGCGACGACCACTCGGTGTCGGTGTCCGGGCGGTCCAAGACCCAGGACGTGGTGGACTGCTCCTGCGACGCCTCGAAGGCCAAGCCCGCCCAGTGGAAGAACCGCACCGTCCTCCAGATCGCGAAGGACGTCTGCGAGCCGTTCGGCGTCGAGGTCGCCTGCGACGTGCCCGGCCTCGCCCCCATCAAGAGCTACGTCGCGAAGGTGGGCGACCGGGCGTTCGACGTGATCGAGCAGGTCTGCCGCGAGCAGCGGCTCCTGATCACGGACACGCGGGAGGGGAAGCTCCTGCTGACGCGGGTCGGGGCGCGGAAGGGGCCGGCGTTCACCCACCCCGGCAACATCCTGTCGTCGTCCCTGCGCGCCGACGTCTCGCAGCGCTTCTCGAAGTACGTCGTGAAGGGCCAGGCCCGCGGCGACGACGACCACTGGGGCGAGGGCGTCGCGAACGTCGAGGACGCGATCGAGGACCTCCAGGACCTGGCGCGCTTCCGCCTTCTCGTGCTGCGGGGCGAAAAGGCCATGGGGAAGGCCGAGGCCCGGGCCCGCGCGAACTGGGAGGCCGTCACCCGGGCGGGCCGGTCTGCAACGGTCGAGATCACGGTCGCCGGCTGGCGGGACGAGGATGGCAACGTCTACGACGTGAACCGCCTGTGCAGGGTGTCCGACCCGGTCATCGGCGTGGACGCCACGCTCCTGTCCGTGTCCGTGCGCTTCGGTCTCGACGACCGCCAGGGCCCGATCACGCAGATCGAACTCGCCCCGCCCGGGGCCTACGAGCCCGAGCTTCCGAAGGGCGCCAAGAACAAGGTCACGGCCGGGATCCACCTGTACCAGATCGCCTCGGGGGTGAAGTGATGGACGGCGACTGCAACCGCGCCTCGGTCGTCCGGGCCGACTCGTCCCCGAAGATGCAGGCCCTCCAGGTCGTGGTGTACGCGGGCGACGTCCGCGACGGCGTCGAGCACTTCGAGCCCTACGGCTTCACGTCCTGCCCGGCCGACGCTCCCTCGGACGGGCGGGGCGCCGAGGCGGTCGTGGTGGACCTCGGGGGCTGCTCGGACCACCCGGTCGCGATCGTGGTCGGGGACCGGCGCTACCGGCTGACCGGGCTGGCGAAAGGTGAAGTCGCCATCCACGACGACCAGGGCCAGAAGGTCCACCTGACCCGCGACGGCATCGTCGTCGAAGGCCAGGCCGTCACGGTCAACTCCGACACGGTGAAGCTCGGCAACGGCGCGGACGCGTCGCTCGTCCGCTGGCCCGAGTTGAAGGCGTTCCTCGAGGCGCTCGTCCTCCCCGTCTCGAACGCGGTCCCCGCGGGCCCGGGCCCGGTCACCGCCGGCCCGCCCGCGAGCGTGCCCGAGATGGGAACGACCGCCGTCACGGCGAAGTGAGGTGAGAGATGGCCTACGCGGCATGGAAGGACATCACGATCCAGCACGGGCGGTCGGGGCCGCTGTTCCGAGTCTACGACGCGGTCACGAACAAGCTGACGGGCGACCTCGCCGGCAAGTGGACGATCGTGGCCCGCTCCACGACCGACGTCTGGACGTCCGACACGTCCCCCGCGGACGGCTCGTGGCTCGTCCTCCAGTCCGAGACGCCCCGCGGCGACGGGTCCAAGCTCCAGGTGTTCCTGGGCTTCAGGAACGCCACCGGCAACCTCGCCGGCTTCGGGAGCAAGGCCGCCGGGGTCTACTCGTGCATGTCGCACAACGGCGGCTGGAACTCGGGCGGCGGCTACTTCGGCGCCTCCCTGTCCGACTGGCGCAACGGCGGGATCAAGGGCTGGTCCGCGACCTACACGACCCCCTGCACGATGGCGGTGCTGTTCTTCACGAGCGGCGACACCGGGCGGCCGGGCTCCTTCTGCGTGCTGGTCCGCTCGGGCACCGCCGAGAACTACGGCACGTTCGCGGGCGGCCTCATCCCGCTGACGGGGCTCTCCCATGCGAACAGCCGCACCGCCCATCTCAACGGCCTCGCGCGCCTGACGGACTGGACCAGCTACTGGGGCTGGAACAACGGTGGCGTCGGATCGGTCCCGACCGTCGCGCTCGATGCCCTGGACGCGGCCAAGGCCGGCACCGGAATCACGGCACCCGTGCGGGATCGCGAAACGGGCGCTTACACCGAGGCCGACGCCCCCGTGATCGACGTGGTCACCGCGACGTCCGTGGGCGTCCTCGAACTCGTCCGCGTCACGACCATGCCCGACGGCGACATCTCGATCGACGGGACGCGGCACGCCTGGGCCGACGTGTCCTTCCCCCGCGAGGCGGCCCGGGACGGCATCTGGATCTGACGGAGAGGCGCCGTGGCGACGGTGGTCGTAGGCAGGCTCGGGTCGTTCACCGGAGGGACGGCGACGAACGTCCTCGCCGGCCTGGCGTTCCACGCGGCCCTCGACGTCGAGCCGCCGGTCCCCGTGCCGGTCCCGCCCCCGCTCGCCATCGAGGACGCATCCGGGAAGGGCTGCGCGGTCACGGTGACGTTCAACGAGCCGATCGACCCCGGCACCCTCGGGGCCCCGGGCGACTGGTCCGTCACGCCCCTCGCGGCGGGCGTCCACGTGGTCGTGACGAGCGTGGTCCTCCAGGCCGGCAACCGGGTCGCGGTGCTCACGACGCTTCCCGAGATGACCACGGTCGAATCGTACCGGGTCACGGCCCCCTCCACGATCCGCGACGGGGACGGACGCCTGATCGATCCCGCGGGCCGCACCGCGGACTTCGTGGTCCCCCGGAAGGGCGAGTCCGAGAGCGCGACCGCCTGGGCCGCGACCGCGGACGGGAACCTCCTGGATGTCGGCGCGGGCTTCCTGGAACTCGTCCCGTGGGGTCCGACCGTGCAACCCGTGGCCCTGGACCAGCTCGTCTGGATCAGCCTGTTTTCCGACCGGCGCGCCGGCACCGACGACGAACTGCCCGACCGGGGCGGCGACCCCGTCTACCGGGGAGGCTGGTGGGCCGACACGTACACGGGCGACGCGTTCGGCTCGAAGCTCTGGCTCCTCGCCCGCTCCCCGGTCAACGCGACCACGCTGCTGAAGGTGCGCCAGTGCGCCGAGGAGACGCTCGCCTGGATGGTCGACGCCGGGATCGCCGCCCGCGTCGACGTCACCGCCGAGCGCCAGGACCTCGGGCGCGTCGCCCTGAAGGTGGTCCTTTCCAAGACGGACGGCACGAAGGAGGCCGTCGCGTATCCCGATCTCTGGTCGGCGTTCGCGGCTGCCGCGTGAGGTGGTTCGATGGCCTTCGCAATCCCGACGCTTCCCGCCTTGATCGATCGGATCAAGGGCGACCTGAACGCCCGCATGGGGAACACGAACGCGCTGCTCCCCCGGTCGCTCGCCTTCGTGCTGGCCCACGTGCTGGCCGGGGCGACCTGGGGCCTGTACCTGTACCAGCAGTGGATCGCCCGCCAGGTCATCCCGGACACCGCGGAGGGCACGCAGCTCGAGCGGTGGGCCCGGCTCTTCGGGATCACCCGCAACCCGCCCGTGAAGGCCGCGGGCAAGGTGGACGTGACCGGCGCCACGGGCTCGGATCTCCTGGGCGGCTCCCTGCTGCAGCGCCCGGACGCGGTCGAGTACGCGGTCGTCGGGGACTGGCACTGGACCGTCAACGAAACGAAGGCCGTCGACATCGAGGCGGTCCAGCCCGGCACCGCCGGGAACTTCGACTGGTCGGTCGACGCCACGCTCGATCTGGTGTCGCCCCCCGCCGGGATCGTCGGCACCTGCCCGCTTCGGTCGCCCGGGATTGCCGGCGGCCAGGACGCCGAGTCGGACGCCTCCCTCCTCGACCGCCTGCTGACGCGCCTCGCGGACCCGCCCCAGGGCGGCGCCCGCTCCGACTACGTCCTGTGGGCGCAGTCCACGCCGACCGTTCCCGTGGACCTCGTGTTCCCGCTCGCCTGGCCGGATGGCCCGTCCCTCGGGCAGGTGTGGGTGATGTTCACGGTGGAGGACCTCGACGACGACGGCGGCGTGCTGCCGACTTGGCAGCAGATCGTGGACGTAACCGACCACATCGTGCCGAAGGTGCCGGTCACCGCGAGCGCCATCGCGTTCACCCCGCTGGAGCACGTGGTCACGCTTTCCATCGACGCCGGCCTGCTGACCGGCTACACGCCCGCCCAGGTGAAAACGAACGTGCGCCGCGCGCTGCAGGCCTCCTTCCGGGATCGGGCCCAGGCCGACTACGCCGCGTCCCCCTGGACCGTACGCAACTCCCGGCTGCTGGAGGCGATCGGGGACGCGGGCGGGATCGACTGGTTCGAGGTCGTGGACATCGACGGCGGCGGCCCCACGGCCGACGTGGACCTGGCCGCCTACGAGTACCCGACCGTCACCGACGCGAATGTCACCGTCAACGGGACCTGACCATGGGAACGATCTGGATCGCCACGACCGACGACTTCCTCCGGGTCCTCCAGGGGCTCCTGCCCCGCGGCCTCGTCTGGACCCGCGACCCCGCCCGTCG
>CALJUR010000125.1 GCA_937975765.1 uncultured Myxococcales bacterium | reverse complement strand
AACTGTATCACAGCGGGCCCCAGACTGTCATGTATTATCCGCCCGGGTTAGTATCCGGCTGCCCTGGAAGGCTGTGATTCGCGAAAACGTCACCGTTCCTCGCGTCCGACACACGCCGGGCCTGCCGGATGGGGCCATCCGGATCCTCGATCGCGTGCAGAGGCTCGTCGAAGGTTCCTTCGCCTCTCGCCGGAACCCGCCCGCTCCCCCCGATTCCGCCATCCCCCGCCCCCGCTACCCGCGCCGGTCCCCATCGGCGCCATCGCCTTCAATCCGCATGATTCCCGGCACTTCATCGGCGCCATCAGGCTGCTGAAACTTTTTTTTGCCCCCCGTTGATCCTTTTCTCTCACCCCCCGTCTGTCCCCCCGGAACCGGCACCCGATGGGGGGTGACCGGATGCAGGGGAGGACGCGATCATGACGAGAATCCCGATGGTCAGCTGGAAACCGGAAGTGCTGGAGATGAAGGCGGAGCTGTGCGCGCAGCGGCTGCAGGGCGATGCGCGCGCCGCCGACCTGGCGCCGGCCCTGGAGGGGGCGGCCGGGACGCTGAAGGGGGCCGCGGAGGAGGCCCTCCAGGCGAAGGTGCGGGAACGGGTGATGCGCATGGCGCTGGTGGACGCGGAGGGGACGGTGCAGCAGGCGGTGCGGAAGGCCCGGGCGGTCGTCCTGGCGGCGGCCGACGGGGACCCGGCCCGCGCACCCTACCGGATGGCGTTCCCGGAGGGGACCCGGGGGATGCTGAACGCCCGGCGCGAGACGATGGCGGACCGGGTGCAGGGGCTGGCCGAGGCGCTGGCGGCGATGCCGGGGATGGAGGCTCAAGGGAAGGCGGTCGCGGACGCCGGGGAGGCGGCCCGGAAGGCGCTGGCGGAGTGGCGCCAGGCCAAGGGGACGCTGCGGAAGACGGTGATCACCAAGCAGGCCGCGAAGGAGGCGCTGGTCGAGGAGTTCCGGCTGGCCTGGGCGGCGGTGCGGGTGCGGCTGCGCGACAAGGCGCAGGCCGAGGCGCTGTTCCCGGACCTGGCCCCGACCGCGAAGGACGCGAAGGGGACGGGGACGGAGGCCGCCCCGACCGGGGCCGCGACGGAGGCGCGGAAGGATGACGCGAAGCCGCCGGTCACCGTCGCCGCGTGAACGCCTGCCGGGTCGATCCCTTCCCACGGACCGCAACGCACCGCACAAAGCCCGGGGGAGGAATCCGCCCGGGTGGCGGGGGACAGGGCCCCCGCCCTACATGGGCATGCGATTGCACCGGTCATTGTCGCGGCGCGCGCGACCGCGTAGCATCCAGCCAGGAACCTGCGCGATCGTCGGGGGGGAAGGAATGGGGCGGCACGCGGCCATCGTGGCGGCGGTCCTTGCGGCGGCGGGGTGCGGGGACGACGCGGGATTCCGGCGCAACTGTTCCAGCCTGACCACGGTCCTGGAGTGCGTCGGGGACGCGGCCGACGTCGCGGTGTACCTGGACGGGAGCCTCGCGAAGACGGCGGCGGCCATCGGGACGTTCGCGTGCCGGTCGCCGGAAGAGGACGGCGCGGGCGGCGACGGCGACTCCTGCTTCGCACGGGACCCGGTGCACCCCGGCGGGATCGAGATCACGGCCGGGTTCATCGAAACGGACCTGCCCGGCCACCTCGTGACGGCCAGCTGCCGGCACTCGCTGAAGGTCGAAATCGCGCTGGACGACCTGGAGAAACTGGTCACGGCCAGCCGGATCCCGCTGAAGGAGCGGACCCGCGCGTGGTTCTACCGTTACGGCTGCAACACCGGGTGCGATCTGGCCGACCGGACGCGCGAGTGGGCGTACTCCCCGACGGGGGGCGTGCTGCTGGTGGATGCCGCGGGGCCGACGACCTTCGAGTTCCGGCTGGACGCGACCTTCGCGCCGGAGACGCTCTCGGCGGATACGTCCTTGCCGCCGCAGGCGATCGAGGTGCGAGCCGCCTTCTATTCGTGCCAGGTGATGGAAGTCGAGGCGTGCGGGACGTAGGGGCGGGAGTGGCCGGAAGAGCCCGTGCGAACCAGGCGGCCGCGGCGGACCGGGCGCCGATCAGTCCTCGATCTCCTTCGCGGCCAGGCGCTTCTGGACCAGGCCGTCCAGCACGCCCAGGCACTCGTCCAGGGCGTTGCCGAACAGCAGGTTCCGGATGCTGGCCTTGTCGTCCAGCAGCGCAGCGCGCGCGCACGCCAGGTCGGCGCCGTCCCGGAAGCGCAGGAAGTCGGACATCGCGACGTCGTCGGACAGGATCTTCTGCGCCCACGCCGCGAACTCGGCGACTTCCTTCCGGCGATCGGCCGGCATCAGGCCGCGCCCGTCGGTCTCGATGGTGACCTTGTACCGCAGCGACGGGTTGGTGGAGGCCGGCAGCGTGACCGCCAGCGGGAAGACGCCGTCCTCGCCCACGCGGAACTGGACGCGGCCCCAGCCGCGCTGGACCTGGTCCTCGCAGCCGTTCTGGTACACGGCCAGCATCGCGCCCGGGCCGGTGCCGTCGATCGGCTCGACCGACACCTGGAGGGTCTCGCCCTTCAGCACGCCCAGGCCGTAGACCGTCACCGGCGCGCCCGCCTGGAACTCCACCGTGGCGGGGATCGCCTCGACCTTCTCGGCCAGCGGGGCGCCGCACCGCTGCACGGACTCGTCCGTGACGCCGGAGGCGCTGCGCTTGCGGTTCAGTTCCTTCGTGGCCTCGGTCAGGGCCTTGGCGATGGGCGCGCGCTGGGCAGCAATCCAGTCGGGCTTGTACGCCTGGCCGAACTTCCGGCAGGCCAGTTGCAGGTCGAACAACTGCGATTCGCCCGCGATCGAGGCCCGCTGGGCGGCGCACTTCAGGGGGTTGAAGTCCAGGCCGAACAGGCCCGCGGCGGCCATCCCGGCGCTGGCCCTGGTGGCCAGGGCCGCGGACGTGCGCATGCCGTCGGCCCTTGCCGCGTCGGCGTCGGACCAGCCGACCATCGAGGATGCCCACGCCGCCGCCTTCAGGTCCGCGAGGCCCTTGGCCCCCGCATCGGCGCACGTGTACGACACGTCCAGGAAGCCGTGGATCTTCGGCCTCAGGGCGTTCTCGGGCGCGTTCGCGGTCTTGGGATCCAGGGGCTGTGTCCGGTACCCATAGCCGCAGGAAGGCCGGAGGGTCCAGTCGTCCAGGTCGGGGATGTCCTGCCGGGCGGGCTCGATCTCGAACTTCTTCGTGATGGCGGTCCGCTTCTCGAAGACCGAGACGGTGTCCAGGGCGGACTGGACGTCCTTGTAGATGCCCTCGACGGACCCGCCCGCGGCCGCGCGGTTTCCCTTGCAGCAGCCCAGCCCCGCCAGCAGCACGGTCACCAGGATCAGGCCCAGGATCTTCGCGTTCCTCATCTTGTCACCCCCGCGTGGATGGAAAGGGCGATCCCCGGGACGCGTCGCCGACACGCCCGGTCCAGGAGCCCGAAATCACCCGTTGCACCGGGGTATACCCCCCGGGGATGGGGGCGTCAAGGAGCCGGAGCGCGGCGGGACGCATTCTTGACCGGTGGCGGCAACCCACGAATACTGCGGGTGGAAGCGGGGGCGGTGATGGGGCGGCGGGCGAACCGGGACGCGGCGATCGTGCTGGCGGGGGCAGCGGTCGTCGCGGCGGCGATCGGGTGGTTCGGGATGGAGCGGCCCCGGCGGGCCGAGTTGTGGGCCTGCGAGGTCGCGACGGCGCTGGACCAGGAGCGCGCGTGGCGGACGTACCTGGCGGAGTTCCCGGCGGGGGCGTGCCTGGAGAGGGCGCTGGACGCGATGGACCGGCACGCGGTGTGCGCGAAGACGCGGGCCGAGGACACGCGGGAGGGGTGGACGCGATACCTGGGCGCGAACCCGAAGGGGCCGTGCGCGGTCGAGGCGCGGGCCAGGGGGGACGCGCTGTCGGAGTGCGAGGCGGTGCGCGAGGACGGGACGGCGGCGGCGTGGCGGGGGTACCTGGCGCGGGCGCCGGGGGGGCCGTGCGCGGGCGAGGCGAGGGAGGCGCTGCGGGACGACCGGGTGCAATGGGTGGGGATCCGGGGCGCGACGTTCTCGATGGGGGCGAACGCCGGCGCCGCGAACCGGCACCCGCACCGGCGCGTGAAGGTGGCGGACTTCCAGGTGTCGCGATCGGAAGTGACGGTGCGGCAGTACCGGGAGTGCGTGTACGCGGGGGCGTGCGGGCTGCCCGGGGTCACGGCGAGGTGCAACTGGGCCGAGGTCGGGCGCGAGGGCCATCCGATCAACTGCGTGGACTGGTTCCAGGCGCAGCAGTTCGCGGCGTGGGCGGGCGGGCGGCTGCCGTCGGAGGCGGAGTGGGAGTTCGCGGCCCGCAGCGAGGGGCACCTGCAGGCGTACCCGTGGGGCGACGAGGCACCGGACTGCGACCTGGCGAACTCGTGGGACGGCATCGCGGAGGAGGGCGGCTCGGAGGACGGCGACGCGTACGAGGCCGCCGGCGGCTGCGGGAAGAACGGGACGGAGCCGGTGTGCGGGCGGCCGGGCAGGCTGTCGCAGCAGGGGGTGTGCGATTTCGCCGGCAACGTCGCGGAGTGGGTGGCGGACGTGTACCACGACTCGTACTCGCTGGCGCCGCAGGACGGCAGCGCGTGGGTCGTGCCGGGCGGGCCGTACCGGGTGCGCCGCGGGGGGGCGTTCAACTACAACCCGCTCGGCGTGCGGGCGGTCAGCCGCGACTGGGCCGACCCGAGGAACCGCGGCCCCGGCAACGGCATCCGGCTGGCGCGGTCGGTGAAGGAACGGTAGGCGCCGGGCGGGGAGGCAGGAAGGCGGGGGACGGGGCCCCCGTCCTACAGGCCCGGCGGCACACGGCGTGAAGCCCGGCGGAACGCGGACGGCTTTCGCGCGAACATGCACTGAATGCAGGGCGGGGCCCCCGTGCCCCGCCATTTGACGACACGCGCCGGGAGGTCCTGATGGGCAACGTCTTCCGGATCCAGCGCGACGGGCCGGTGCTGGCGCAGGGCGACCTGGTGCTGGCGACCGAGGACGGCACCGTGTTGCGGCGGCTGCAACAGGCGGCTTTCTGCCGGTGCGGGAAGTCGGGGCACGCGCCGTTGTGCGACGGGACGCACCGGAAGGTGGGGTTCGCGGACGGGCCGGACGCGGGCGGCAAGGTGCGCGTCGACCCGCTGCCGGAAGGCGCGCCTGAAGACGGCCCGGTGACGATCGTGCTGAAGGCGACCGGGTCGCTGCGGCTGGTGGGGCCGCTGACGGTGGTGGACGCGGACGGCCGGGAACACGCCGGCGGGCGCGCCTCGATCTGCCGCTGCGGCGCGTCGCGCACGAAGCCCTGGTGCGACAACACGCACCGGGAGATCGGGTTCGAGGTCGAAGTGAAGATCCCGCCTTGATCCCCCCCGTTGCGATTCCGTACAGTTCCGACTGTCCCGCACGAGAGGAAGCCGCGATGAGGATCCCGGGAAGCGTCGCGTTCGCAGGCATGCTGGTCGCGGCCGCCCTGGCGGGGTGCTTCGACGCGACCCCCGGAACGCCCCGGGGCGACGTGCCAGGCACGGCCACCTGGGACGTGGCGGGCGACCCGGAGGCCATGGACCTGGCGTACGACCCGGCTTCGGACCCGGCCGTGGACCCGGCCGGCGATCCGGCGACCGACCTGGCGATCGACGCATCGACCGACATTCCCGCCGACGGGGACGCCGACGGGCTGGTCCCGCCGCTGGGCCACTGCGGGACGTGCGCGCGGGATGGCGACTGCGCCCCCGGCTTCTCGTGCCTGCCGGTCGGCGCGGCGAAGCACTGCCTGGCGACGTGCGAGAACGACGCCGACTGCCCGCGGTCCTACCTCTGCTACCAGGCCACCGTGGACGAGAGGCTGTGCCTGCCGATGTCGTACAACTGCGTGGCGTGCGCCTACGACCAGCCCTGCCCGGACGGGACCGTGTGCGACTTCAACACCGGCACGTGCAAGGACGGCGCCCGCGAGTGCTGGAAGTGCACCTGGGACTGGGACTGCGTCGACGGGCTGCGCTGCCACAAGGAGGTCGGCTCGGCCACGGGCGCCTGCGCGCCGGATTGTTCCGACGCGAATCCCTGCGCGGACCCCGCGAACACGACGTGCACGACCACGCCGAAGGGCATCCGGCTGTGCCTGCCGAACGACCCCGACACGTGCGGCGGCTGCCCCGTGGACCGGCCGTATCCCGCGCCGGACGGCTCGGACTGCGTCGAGTGCCTGGACGACTGGGACTGCAACCACCTGGACGGCGAATACTGCGACCTGTCGGAGATGCCGTACACCTGCGTGATGCCGCCGTGCGGTCTCCAGCTGCAGTGCGAGGACGGGCAGTGCGCCGACTGCTGCGAGGATGCGGACTGTTTCGCGTTCGACCAGGCGGGCTCCTGCGTCGACCACGCGTGCGTCTTCGACCCGTGCGGCGGCGCGTGCGGCAACACCCCGTACCCGGCGTGCGTCACGATCGACGGCTTCCCGCAATGCGTGCAGTGCGCGACCGACGACGACTGCAGGGCGTTCGGTCCCGGCTGCGACTCCTGCACGGGCCATCCGACTTACACTTGCATGGGGGCGGACGCGGGCTCCTGCGTCGTCGAGGAGTGCCCGTCCCTGTGCGCGTCGGACCCGGACTGCCCGGCCACCCCGGACGGCCAGCCGATGAAGTGCAGCGGCGTCGGCTACGGGGTGTGCTTCGACCCGGCCGGCACGTGCGGCAGCAGCGGGGCGTGCTGCCCGCTGGGCACGACGTGCTGGGACCTGGGGGCCAACATCGCGGATGCGCTGGGGATGGAGGGCTGGCCGCCCGAGGCGTCGCCCGTGACGAAGTGCACCTGCGACGACGCGCACGCGTGCTTCGGGGACCTGCCCTGCACGCGCACGGACGTCCTGTGCGCGGTACCGAACGCCGGGGCGCTGCTGTGCCCGGGCGGGGTCCGGCCCGACAGCATGCCGGAGGCGGTGTGCGGGGACCTGGGACTGATCATCGAGGCGCTGACGCCGGCGGCGCGATCGGAGTCGCGGGAAGGACGAAACGACGTCCCGCCCGGCACGCCCGTCATCATCGCAGGGCCTCGCGATCCGCAAGTCGAGATGGTCCCTCGGGAACCTTGACCCGCCCACCCTCCTGTTCGATACTCGCGCCCGTCATGAGAGCCGCGCCAGAGGAACGCTTGCCGAGCCGCCCGAAAGAGGGGATCGGAGTTCTGCAACCCCGGGCGAGCCGGCTGATTCGATCCGCCGGCAGGTTCATCCTGGCCATCGTCACGACGTGGATGGCCTTCCTGCCCGCCGCGTCAGGCGAGTCCGCCTCGACGAACGACCTGTACCCGCGCCTGCCTCCCCGCATGACCCTCGTGATCATCCCTCTCGACGAGCAGCCCGCGACCCGGGGCGACGAGACGCTGATCGCCAGGCTGGGCCTGGAGGCCCTGGCCCTGCCGGCCGAGAAGGTGGTCCGCGTTCCGCGCCCTCGCGGCCGGAAGGAACTGCACGACCTCTTCGACCCTCTCGGCCCGCTGACGGGTCGCCTGGAGCACCGGGACCTGCTGTTCATCGTGTTCTGCGGGGGCCATGCGTCCGCCGATTCGTTGCGCGTTGGGCCGGACATCGTGTCGGTGGCGGAAATCGCGACGCGGATCGAGGGACTCGTGGTCGCCCCGTCGGGGCAGCAGGACGCGTTCTTCCGGGGCAACATCGCGGTCGCGTTCGACCAGCCGATGAACCTGGGCAGCGTGCCGGATTCGAGCCTTCGAGACAGCGCGCTAATGGCCTGGCCTGATCGCGGCGATGGTTCGGCATGGTCCCGAGTCGATGTCATGGACACGGTTCTGGCGACGAAGGCCTACCAGAAGGTGCCCGTGGCGGCCATCGGGTCCCTGTTCAGGGAGGAGGAAGCGTATCGGCCGGGAGCGGCCCTGTTTGCCCTCGAGATCCTGGGCACGATCTTCGAACCGTCCCTGCGGAAGGCCGATCTGTCGGCCCTCGCCGACGGCCTGGCTTCGCGATCCAACTCCCGGGGGTCCTTCAGGAAGGGACCGGGCTTCACGCCGGATGCGTTCCTGGTCGTCATCAAGACCGTCCGGGTCTTCCTGGAAACGCGAGGACTGCAGGGGCAGATCGTTCCGGGCAGCCCCGTGGAATCGGCCGCCGACCTGCTGGGAACCTACTTGAGCCTGAAGGCCTCCGCCTTGCTGGCCCGCGGACAAAGCGTCTTCCTGGTGGACGAGGGATCGTACGCCGAAGCGGACATCACGTGCCGGATGCTGGAGCACCGCGGCCAGATCAACCTGACGTGCCAGCACGCCAGCGGGATGACGCTGGCCGAATCGGACTTCCTGCCGGAGGAGTTCGAACGGATCCTCCCCGACATCGCCACGCACCTGCTGAAGCAGTACATCGCCGTGCGAACGGAAGAGATCGAGCTCGTGCTCCACGGACGGCCCCTTCACGTCGTCCTGCTCGTGGACCACTCGGCCTCGACGGCGTTCACGGACCCCACGATGACCGTCGACCCCCGTCTCCACCGGTTCGACGGCATCCGGAAGATGGCCTTCCTGCGCATCGCGCGCGAACTGTTCCACCCGGGTCGCCCGCTGGCCGCCCTGAATCGCCTGTCCGTGATCTACTTCGCGGGCTCGACCACGACCCGCACCTATGACGGTGCCGACCTCGCCGGCAAAGCCTCCTGGAACGAGACGGTGGCCGGGTTGGCCCGCGATTTCGACGAAGGCATCACCATCGCGTCCGACACGGACATCGCGGCGGCCATCACCGCAGCTACCCGCCTGGTCCAGCCGGATCTGGAACGTTTCGACTGCCACGTCATGCTGATGACGGACGGCGTCGAAACGGTCCAGAAGGAGACCCGCACGGCCATCGACCGGATCGAGGAACTGCGGAAGCAGGGGGCCCGCATCCACGGTCTGGGCCTCTTCCCGCCTGCCGGCTATCTCGAGGATCTGAAGGAGGTGTTGCCCCGCACCCCGGGATTCCTGCTGACCAGCCTGCGCCACCTGGTCGGCCCGGATCGCGCCTACGGCTGCTATGCGGATCCGGCCTGTCGCCAGCGCTACAAGACGCTCGTCCTGGGCATCGCGGTGACCAACCTGGGGTGGCTGGAATCGATCATTGCGAGAAGCGATCGGTCCACCCGCGAAGGCTTCTTCGTCACGTCCTCCGACGACTCCGCCCTGCTGGCCGGCCTGGAACGGATCTTCGCGACCTTCTATGGACGCAAGGTCGTGTCGTCCGTAGCCGCCCCGATCCGGGGCGTGCAATACTCCGGCGAGGACGTCTTCGAATTCGACGTCGAGGACGAAGGAGACTACGAGTTCACGATCTCGAACCAGGACCAACTGTCCGACCTTTCCTTCCGGGCCTTCCTGGAAGGTCGCGACGTCACCTCCTCCCTGGATGTCGACGCCTCGAATCCGACGGCGACCCTGGTCCGGGTAAAGGGAGCGGTGCGCGGCCACTGGCGAATCCTGCGGCGAGGTGTGCCGTGAACCGATCGGCGATGGGAATCGCGGGCGCAGCGTTCGTCCTCTTCGCTGGTGCGATGGAGGGAAACGCGACCGCCCAGGGCCGGCAGGATCACCTGGTGGTGGTCTCGAAGCTGGACTTCTCGGTCGAGGAGGTGGAGCCGAGCTACCCGCAGGGTTCCCCGATCGCGTTCCGGGTCATCCTGCCTCGAAGCGGGGTCCTGCGGGCCCAGGTCCAGTCCTGGCTGGTCGAGGAGGCCAGCAAAGAGGCCGTCTTCCAGGAAACGATGCTGTACGACGCATCCACCTGGGGAGATCGGCACCTGGTCACCATCGACACGGGACAGGTGCCCCGGGCCGGGACCTATGCCCTGCGGATCCAGGTCGCAGGCATCCGGTCCGGCGAGTCTGACAAGCCGGTGCCTTTCGAACTGGAGAAGCAGTTCCCCCTGGCGATCGTCGCGGCGACCACGGAAACCCCGAAGATCGCGGGCCCCCGTCGACTGGAGGCCCGGATCCACTTCGACGTCGACTCGTTCCTGGTGGGGGCGGATGCCCAGCCGCAAATCGAGAGGGCCGCCGATGCGTATCGGAAGGCCGGAAATGGCGCCCTTCTCCTGGTCGAAGGTCACGCCGACGCCACCGGGAGCCCTGGACACAACCTCGACCTGTCGTTGAAGAGGGCGCTGGAGGTCAAGAAGGCGCTGGTGAAGGCCGGCGTGCCGGCACGGCAGGTGAGGACCAGCGGGTACGGGTCGACCCGGCCGATGGAGGGCTCCCTGGCGAAGGGGGCGGATGCCCGGAATCGGAGGGCGGAGTTCCTTCTCGTGCAGGCCCCCGGGACGCAGGAGTGAGCTTCCAGGAGGTTTCGTGTCCCGACGATTCTGCCCCGGCTGCAACGTCCTGACCGATGCGGACACCTGTCCCGCATGCGGTGGTCGGACGGTCCGCGAGCGGGCCGGGGTGGAAGGGCGCGATCCCCTGATCGGCCGCGTGCTGGAGGGACGGTACCGGGTCGAGTCCATCATCGGCCGTGGCGGGATGGGTACCGTCTATCGCGGCGTCCAGTTGGCGACGAAGCGGGACATCGCACTGAAGGTGATCCGGCCCGAGTGGGCGGACGAGCCGTCGGCGGTCGAGAGGTTCCTGCGGGAAGGCCGCGCGGCAAGCCTCCTGAGCCATCCGCACACCATCCGGATCCTCGACTTCGGCGAATCGGACGATGGCGATCTGTTCCTGGTCCTGGAGTTCCTGTCGGGCCGGACGCTGCGAAACGTCCTGAAGGCGGAGGGATTCCTCCCCGAGGCACGTGCGGCCAAGATCGCATGCGAGATCGCCCAGTCCCTCGCCGAGGCCCACCAGGCCGGGCTGATCCATCGGGATCTCAAGCCCGAGAACGTGATGCTGGTGGACGTGGTCGGCGATCCGGACTTCACGAAGGTGCTCGATTTCGGCATCGCGAAGTCCCTCCGGTCGGACACCTGGGACTCGCCGGTCACGCGGGCGGGCCAGGTGGTGGGAACGCCGCAGTACATGGCTCCGGAGCAGGCGCTGGCCGAGTCGCAGTTGACTCCGGCCGTGGACATCTACGGACTCGGCGTGATGCTGTTCGAGATGCTCTCCGGCCAGCTCCCGATCACCGGCTCGGGTGCCGTCGGCATCATGCTCGCGCATGTCCGGGACGCGGTGCCCGAACTCCCGGCCTCTGCAGGTGTCTCCGGGGAGGTCCGCGACCTGGTGCGGCGGATGCTGACGAAGGACCCGCAATCACGTCCCTCCGCCGAGGAGGTCGTGCGGGTACTGGAACGCGCAAGGCGATCCGCTCTCGTGAACGAGGAGAGCGGCCGAGCGACCGCGCCATCCCGCCCGACGGAAGCGACTTCGACGGAATCGAGCGAGCCCGAGGACCTTCTTTCGCCGACCACGCCCATGACGTCCGCCTCGGCCGGACTCGTCACGCCACCGTCTCCGACGCCCCCGGTCGAGCCACGGCGGCCGATCCCCCGGCCCCTCACGACGCCGAACGGGGTCGCCACGGACGAACCGCATGCGATCGACTCAAGCAGACGAGGAGCGCTGTGGACAGCGGTTTCCGTCGCCATCATCGTGTTGTCGATCTCCTTGGCCGCGGCCTGGATCTGGATCCGTGAACCGCCACGGGCACCGGCCCCGGCGCCCGTGGATCCCGGAATGACAGCCGGGTCCGACAACGCGACCCAGGAAGACTCGGGCTTCGCACCGGAGGCTGGTTTCATCGAGGCGGAGGACATCCGGGACGTGCCGCCAGGCGATCCGGTCGTCTCTTCCCGGGACTCGATCCGAGAAACGGAACCGGCAGCAGCACGCAAGGGGGAAGTTTCCTCGCCTCCGAGAACGGCCCGTGGCGAGGTGAAAGGGGCGAACCCGATTCGCCAGGGTTCGGGAGGCCCGGCCTCGGCGGGGCCCAAGACGTCCGAGGAGGCGAAGGCGGAGAAGGAGACGAAGGCAGCCGCGGCTGCCTCGGCAGCGTCGTCGCTCGAATCCATGAAGCCGGAAGCGGGGACCGCCTGCAAGTCCTCCAAGGACTGCGTCGCGAAGGCGGCCCTGTTGAAGGGTACGAACCGGGCCCGGGAGGCCATCTCGCTGCTGGAGGAGGCATTGCGCCTGCTGCCGGCCGGGGGATCGCCGATGACGGAGCGAATCATCCGGGAGGAACTGGCTCGCTGGAGGCAGTCGGGTGGAGACCGCGGCAGGTAGGTCCCGGCTGCAGGGAGGTGGCATGCGGGTTCCACCTTGCGGTCTTGCGATCGCGCTGTTCCTGGCAACCGCGTGCGCTGCCGGGAACTCCGCTCTCCGGGGAGCGGACAACCGTCCCGTCCGGGTCCTGGTGACGTTCGACCCGGGCATGGAAACCGGCTCGGACGGCCAGGGTCCGGACGAACGGAGGGATCTTGCCCGGCGACTCGCGTCCTCGGTGACGACGGAACTGCAGGGCTCGAACATCGATGCCGTCGTCGCACCGGCCGATCTTGGGAGCGGGAGGAAACGCTCCACGTTCCGGCTCGCCGCAACGCTCATATCCTTCGCCTCCGGCAACGATTCGATCGGTCCATACGGGGATCCGGCCCACATCGCCGTCCATTTCCAGATCGGCGAAGGGATCGAATCCCCGTTCGCCCAGGACGATTTCGTTGTGGCCCGGTGCAAGCTGGCGAGCCGAAAGGAACCGAACGGCGTGGCCGGTGACAAGGACCTGACTTGCGAGAGGGAAATCGGAAGGGCGCTGTCTCTCCTCGTCACCGATGCGATTCGCCAGCACCTCGGCCGGCCATCGCCTTCGGGGAGGCCTCCCGCTGCACCTTCCGGGAAACGATCGACGCCTCCGATGCGATTCTGAGGGGCCTCGGGACCCAGGCGGGAAGTCGCCCGGTCAATCCCCTACCGTCGCCGCTCCCAGGCGCGCTGCAGTGCGGCGCGCGGCACCCGGAAGCCATGGGCGGGCAGGAACACCTGGCAGCCGGTGTCCAGCAGGCGCCCCCAGGAGGCGACCAGCGCCGGCACGTCGTCCCCCCAGGGCGGGAACACGAACACCGGCGCGAAGCCGACCATCGCGTCGCCGACGATCGCGACCTGGTCGTCCACGATCACGCTGATCGAACCGGCCGTGTGCCCCGGCGTCGGCAGCAGGCGGGCCCGCACCCCGAAGTCGCGCAGGTCCATCGGGCCCTCGACTTGCACGTCGGCCCGTACCGGCGCGTACCGCAGGAATCGCCGCGCCCGCCGGCCCAGCGGCTGGATCAGCCGCCGCGTGAACCACACGGTGCCGGCGGGCACCGGGCAGTCCCCCGCCTGGAGGAAGCCGGCCTCGGACGCGTGCACCACGACCGGGCAGCCGAAGGTCTCCTTCACCCGCGCGGCGCTGGTGGCGTGGTCGAAGTGCGTGTGGGTCAGCACCAGCGCCCGGAGGTCGCCGGGGCGCACGCCCTGGCGGGCCAGCACCGCCTGCAGCGCCCGGAAGGCCAGCGTCCCGCCCGCGTCGACCAGCACGCAGGCATCGCCGTCGCGTACGAGGAAGGTGTTGCAGCGCCCGCGCAGCACCTGCGCGACGCGGCAGCCGTTGGGGGTGGTCCAGGCCTTCACGATCGACCGAGCCTCCGCGCGGCGGGAACGGGGCCAACGCCCTGCACCGCCAGCCAGTTATCAACCGTTATTTCCAACAGTTATGTCACCAATAATGGTGACTGTCCCCGAATTCCCGGGGAGGCGGGGGACGGGGCCCCCGCCCTACAGATCGCGGCACTTGCAGATGTCGGCGCGGCCGTGCCGGCCGTCCATCCGCACGATGCACGGCGCGGCCGCCCGGGCGTGCACGCAGTGGGCCGTGCGCGTCACGACCTCCTTCTGCGCCAGGTGCTCCCAGTCCATCCACGAGGTCGGGCTGTCGTGCCGCACCTTCAGGTAGCCCACCTGCCGCGCGATCAGGTTGTGCGCGAAGTGGCTGCCCTGCGACGACTCCACCCGGAAGTCCAGCAGGTCCACCTCCACGATGACGCGCGCCTCGCTGATGTCCGACCACGCCACCGGGATGCCCAGGAACCGGTCCCGCGACCCCCACCGCCCCGGCCCGATCAGGATGTACGGCCGACCTTCCGCCCGCAGCGCCCGGTTCAGCGACGCGATCTCGTCCCGGATCGCCACGGTCTCCACCGGGTTGAAGGCGTCCGCCGCCACGTAGACCAGGTCCACCACGCCGTCTACCAGCCCGTTGCCCAGCGCCTCGTCCGTGTACAGCAGCACCTCGCCGCCGCGCTCTGGCGGGTCGGCCGGCACCTCCACGTCCGACAGGTCCACGTTCAGCGGGCGGATCTGCAGCGGGAAGAACGTCGGCACCTCGTCCCGGCCCTCCCCGCGCCCGACCAGCGCCGCGAACTCCACCTCGACCGGCATGCCCATCGCGCGCTCGCCGATCGCCAGCAACCGGTCCAGCAGCGACCCCAGCGGGAACTGGTGGTACTTCAGGATGTTGGCGAACGTCACCACGCGCGGCCCCGGCATCGCCAGGCCATCCACCATCCGGTCGTTGTCCCGGTCCCACACGCTGGCCACCGGCGCCAGCGTGCCGTGCCGCTCCGCCACCGACAGGTCCAGCCGTGCCAGGGTCCCTTCCTCGCCCGACCGGACCGCACCGCTGGGCGCCTGGAGGTCGATCGCCCAGAACTCCCGCTGGGACCCGCGCACCATGTCCTCGGGCGCCATCAGGTCGTGCCCCGGGTACCGCGGGCAGAAGCGCAGGACGCGCCGCCCCTCCATCACCGCCTTGCCCAGCCCCAGCGCCACCGTCGCCACGCCGTCCTGCGGCCGCGCCGGCCCCGCCGGGTAGAAGTTGTAGGACTGCGCCACCCCCGAGATGTCCGGATAGTGGTAGCCGCCGTGCGCCCGGCCCGCGATCTCCTGGATCACGACGGCCATCTTCTCGTCTTCGGGGCTGTAGTTCGCGCCCTCCAGGAACTCGCGCGGCTGCTGCTCGAACACCGACGACAGCACCAGCTTGATGGCCGAGGCCAGTTCCTGGAAGCGCGCCTGGGTGTCGGGGTCGCGGTTCGGGATCATGAAGGTGTGGTACACGCCGGCCAGCGGGCACGCCTTCGAGTCCTCCAGCAGGCTGGACGATCGCACCGCCAGCGGGGTCCGCACCCTTTCGACGAACCGCCACAGCCGCTCCGTCAGTTCGTCGGACAGGCGGCCCGCCAGGAAGGCCGCGTGGACCTCCTCGTCGGGCCGCCCGGCCACCTGCGCCAACTGGTTGCGTTCCACGAACTCGTCGAACTCGGCGGTCCCGACCACCGCCGTCACCGGCAGCGTCACCCGCACGCCGTCCGTCGCGCGCCGCAGGTCCATCGCGTGCAGCACGCTGTTCAGGAAGGCCAGCCCGCGCCCCTTGCCGCCCAGCGACCCCTCCCGCAGCCTCACCACCTGCGCGCGGTTCAGGCCCTCCCAGGCACCCGCGTCCACGATGCGCCCGTCCAGCTTCTCCTTGCGCACCCCGACGAAGGCGTTGACCAGGAACCGCCGCAGGCTGGCCGTGTCCGGGAAGTCCCCGACGGTCATGGGCCGGATGCGCCGGGCTGCCAGCACCTCGCCGTGCGCCACCAGCCAGCCCGAGAAGTGGTCGTTGCGCGCGTGGTACAGCAGCGACCCGTCCGGGATCGTCCGCAGCAGGTGGATCAGGTCCAGCATCGACGAGGCGCGCGCCACCTCGTCGCCCCCCTCGGTCCGGAACACGAAGTCCCCGAAGCCCAGTTCGGCCAGCACGAACTCGCGCAGTTCCGCACGCAGGTGGGCCGACCGCTTGTGCACGAACCGCGCGCCCAGCCGCACCGCCATCTGCGCGTTGCCGACGTCCATCGACTGCAGCAGCACCGGCAGCGTCCCGCTGTCCCGGCGCACCAGTTCCACGAACCGCAGCCCCGCCTCCTGGTCCAGCCGCCCGGCGCGCTCGAACTCCACGTCGGTCACCACGCACGCCAGGAACTCGCGGTACTCGCGGTACAGCCTCTCGGCCGTCGCGAAATCGTGGGCCAGCAGCACCTTCGGCCGCATCCGCATGCGCAGCCGGCGGTTCGCCTCGGTCAGTTCCTCGCTGATCAGCTGCTGGGTCTGCCGCACCAGCACGTGGTACAGCACCGGCAGGAAGGTCGAGTAGTGCGGCACGCTGTCCTCGACCACCAGGATCACGCGCACCAGCCCGTTGCGCGTGTCGTCCGCGACGTTTTGGCGGTCCTCGACGCTCTTGATCATGGCCAGGAAGACGGCGGAATCGCCCGACCACAGGAACACGTCGTCGATGTCCTGCATCCGGTCGCGCCGGGCCTCCATGCCGCGCAGGTCCTGCCGGCTGGACAGCAGCAGCAGGATCGGGATGCCGGGCCGCACCTCGCGCAGCCGGGACGCCAGTTCGTACGGGGACGCCTCGCCGATGCGCAGCGTCAGGATCACCATGTCGAACGGCCGCGTCTTCAGCATGCGCAGCGCGTCGGCGTCGGTGGAGGCGTTGGTGACGCGCGGGGGGGAAGAAAGGTTCAGCTCGCCGTAGTGGCCGATGAGCATCTCGGACAGCACGCCGTCCTGCTCGAAGACGAAGGCGTCGTAGAAGGACGACACCAGCAGGATCTCGCCGATGCGGTGCCGGAACAGGTCGTAGGACGCGTCCTCGCGCGCCCGGAAGCGGTTGTAGGAGGACAGCAGGTCGTCGATCGGCATGCGGGGCCTCGGTGGCCGAGGGACCGCCCGATTATCGGGCAGCCCGCCTCGAACCTCAACGACGGAGCCGGCCCGATCCGGCGGCCGATTTCCCGCCCGCTTTCCTTGACTTTCCGGATTCGCCGGGCTAGGTAACCGGGCGGTACGCTGGGCCGGCGGCCTCGGATCGTGATCCCTGGCGACACCATCCCGCCCTGCCCCCCGGCACGTGCGAATCCCTGTTGTCGGAGGACCGAAATGACGCAGAAGGAGTTCCTGGACCAGATCGCGACGCGCAATCCTGCCCAGCCGGAGTTCCTGCAGGCGGTGCAGGAGGTCGTGGAGTCGGTGTGGGACGTCTACATGGCGAACCCGCGCTTCCAGAAGGCCAACATCCTGTCCCGGATCGTCGAGCCGGAGGCGGTGCACACGTTCCGCGTCGCCTGGGTCAACGACAAGGGCGACGTCGAGGTCAACCGGGGCTACCGGATCCAGTTCAACAGCGCGATCGGCCCGTACAAGGGCGGCCTGCGGTTCCACCCGTCGGTCAACCTGTCGATCCTGAAGTTCCTGGGCTTCGAGCAGATCTTCAAGAACAGCCTGACCACGCTGCCCATGGGCGGCGGCAAGGGCGGGTCCGACTTCAATGCCAAGGGCCGGTCCGACAACGAGATCATGCGGTTCTGCCAGGCGTTCATGACCGAGCTGTACCGCTACATCGGCCCGGACACCGACGTCCCCGCGGGCGACATCGGCGTCGGCGGCCGCGAGATCGGGTACATGTTCGGCCAGTACAAGAAGATCGTGCGCGAGTTCACCGGCGTGCTGACCGGCAAGGGCCTGGAGTGGGGCGGCAGCCTGATGCGGCCCGAGGCGACCGGCTTCGGCGTGGTGTACTTCGCCGACGCGATGCTGAAGACGAAGGGCGAGTCGCTGAAGGGCAAGACCGTCGTCGTGTCCGGCTTCGGCAACGTCTGCTGGGGCGCGGTCCAGAAGGTCAACCAGCTGGGCGGCAAGGTCGTCACGCTGTCCGGCCCGGACGGCTACATCCACGACCCCGAGGGCATCACCGGCCCGAAGGTCGACTACATGCTGGAGATGCGCGCGTCGAACAACGACCGCGTCGAGGACTACGCGAACAAGTTCGGCGTGAAGTTCTACGCCGGCAAGCGGCCGTGGGAAGTCAAGTGCGACGTGGCGCTGCCCTGCGCGACGCAGAACGAGCTGGGCGAGGCCGACGCCAAGGCGCTGGTCGCGAACGGCTGCATGTGCGTGGTGGAAGGCGCCAACATGCCGTCCACGCTGGAGGCCACGAAGGTCTTCCTGGACAACAAGGTCCTGTTCGCGCCCGGCAAGGCGTCCAACGCCGGCGGCGTGGCGACGTCGGGCCTGGAGATGAGCCAGAACAGCATGCGCCTGCGGTGGTCGGCCGAGGAAGTGGACCAGCGCCTGCACCAGATCATGCTGCGCATCCACGAGTCCTGCGTGCAGTATGGCAAGGGCCCGGACGGCTTCGTGAACTACGTCAAGGGCGCCAACATCGCCGGGTTCCTGCGCGTCGCCAACGCCATGCTGGACCAGGGCGTGGTCTGATCCGCGGCCCCGTCCCCTTCCTCCCCCGGCGTGGACGCCGGAAGAAGTTTCCCCTCCTCGCGATCGCCATGCACCCTTGACCCGTCCGTTTCCGGACTTATATGGGAGATGTTCTGTCCGTGTTTTTCACAGGAGGAGATCCCATGAAGACCGAAGGAATCCTGGCGATGATGCCCGTCCTGGGCCTGCCCGTGGTGGCCGTGGCCCAGCCGTATACCCTTCCGCCCCTGCCCTACGCGACCGACGCACTGGAGCCGCTGATCGACCGCGCGACGATGGAGATCCACCACGGCCGCCACCACCAGGGCTACGTGGACAACCTGAACGCCGCCCTGAAGGAGGTGCCCCCGGAGGAGGCCGCGAACCTGGAGGGCCTGCTGGCCACGGTGTCGAAACGCAGCGAGGCCATCCGGAACCACGGCGGCGGCCACTACAACCACTCGCTGTTCTGGAGGCTGATGGCCCCGCAGGGGACGGGAGGCGCGCCCGACGCGGCCCTGGTCCAGGCCCTGACGCGGGACTTCGGCGACCTGGAGGCGTTCCGGAAGAAGTTCTCGGAGGCCGCGGCCCGGCGCTTCGGATCGGGGTGGGCGTGGCTGATCGTGACGCCGGACAAGAAGCTGGCGGTGACGTCCACCCCCAACCAGGACAACCCCCTCATGGACGTGGTCGCCGAGCGGGGCGTCCCGATCCTGGCCCTGGACGTGTGGGAGCACGCCTACTACCTGAAGTACCAGAACCGGCGCGGCGACTACGTGTCCAACTGGTGGAACGTCGTGAACTGGAACGAGGTCAACCGCCGGTTCGCCGCGGCGACCCGCTGACCGAAATCAGGCGAAATCAGGGACAGTCACCATTATTGCACACATAACCCATGGATATCTTTATACTATACGAAACCCGATCGATTCATCCAATCAAATCAACGAGTTCGTCGATGAATAATGGTGACTGTCCCTGAATTGCACGAGGGAACCCGTTGGAACGTCAGAAGTACGCGGTCAGCGAGGTCTCGAACTGGTAGACGTCGTCGGTGGCGGCGCGGTTGCCGGTGCGGTTGACGAAGGCGGCGCCGGCCTCGCCGGGCAGCAGGTACGACCCGACCACGTCGAAGGCCAGGTACTTCGAATACAGGAAGGTCAGCCGCAAGTCGGCCTCCAGGCCCACGAACCGGCTGCCCAGCGCGTTTTCGGGGTTCAACGCGAAGCCCGCGCCCACCGTCAGGCTGGGGCGGAACCAGTCCTTGACCTGCACGCCCAGCGTCGCGTCCGTCACCGACAGGCCGGCCCGGTTCAGGTAGTACTTGCCGCCGTCGCCCTGGCGCCGCTCGGACATGGACTCGTCGAAGTTGCCGCCGCGGTCGCGGATCTCGTCCTCGGTCAGCAGCATGGTGCGGCTGCGGCTCTTGCCCGAATAGAACCACGCGTGGTTCGAGGTGTTGCCGTCGAACTCGTCGTCGCCGGACAGCGCCATCGTGTTCAGGTGGAACTGCAGCCGCAGGTCCCCGGCCGCAGGCAGGGGCTTGTCGATGTCCAGGAAGCCCTGCGCCGCCCAGGCCAGCGTCGTCTCGTCCCTGCCGGCCGCGCGGTTCCGGGTGACGCCGTACTGCAGGCCCCCGTCGATGCCGAACCGCACCCAGTCCCAGTTGCCCGACAGGCTGGCCGTCACCGCCATCAGGTCCGTCTTCTGGCCGACGACCTGCGTGTCGTGCAGGCCCCACACCGCCGCGTCCAGCGCCAGCCGGTCGAACGGCATCTTCAGGCGCAGCCCGTACAGGATCGAGTCCGAGTTGAAGTTGTTGGAGTCGAACGCGACGCCCTCGTAGGTCTGGTCCGGCATCTGCGCGACCGTCAGCGTCAACTGGCCCCAGTCGCCCTTCGCCCACGCGTTCGCGGCGCCCAGCCAGTGCCCCACGAACAGCCCGGTCGGGTCGAACAACTGCTCGTAGCCGACCCGGAAGCCCAGGTGATCGTGCAGGAAATTCCCTTCCGTGTACGCCTGCCGGATGGCCATCCGGAACCACGACGGGCTGGCCGCGCCATACGTGTCGGCATCCTGCATCGACCAGATGTTCAGGCCCATCTCCATCTCGAAGACCAGTTTCAGTTGGCGCACCGGCGTCACGACCAGCATCGGGGCCAGGAAGGTCCCGAAGACGCCGATGTCCTGCCCGTTCGCGTCGTAGTAAGGCGCGGTGCGGTCGAAGTCCGAGTCGTTGCGCCACAGGAACAGGCTCTGCATCCGGCCGGTGAACTGCGCGTACCGGTTGCCGATCCCGAAGCCCTTCGCCTGGGCCGTGGCCGGGACCGGTGCCGGGACCGGTGCCGGGACCGCCACCGTCACCTTGGGGGCCTCCGCCGGGCCCTCCTTCGGGGCGTCGGCAGGCGCGGGCGCGCCCTCCTGGGCAAGGACGGGGACCGGAACCAGCACCGCCAGAACCAGGATCTTCAGCATGCGCTTCATGGTCCGTCCCCCCTCAGTCCGCCGTCACGACGTCGCCGTCGCGGACGAAGTAGTCCCAGTCGCCGGAGTCCTGGCCGTCGATCGGAGGCCGGATCGTCACCTTGTGCTGCACCCCCGGCTCGTCGCGCTGCGGGAAGTAGTACAGCCACTGGTCGTCCCGGCTCCACACCGCGTACCCGTCGGACAGCCACACGTAGAAGCCGTCCGGGTACTGCAGCTCGGGCACGAAAATCACCGTCGGCGCGTCGGTCCCCTTGCTCTCGAAGACCAACTCGAACTCGTGCACGGCGTCCGGTTCCCCCTTGGACGGGTCGAAGTAGTGGTGGTCGGAGTGGAAGTGCGAGGACACCGGCTTGCCGGACAGCAGGTGCGCGTAGGGGCGGACGTACGCCCGGTGGCCGCGCGGGATCACGACGCCCTCGGGGTCCGCGACGCGCACGACGTACCGTTCCGGCACCCACGGCTTCGCCAGGAACTCCGCATAGCGCGCGGGCTCGCGGTCCTTGCGCAGGAACTCGACCAGCGAGAAGTCCTCGTGGTCCCACCAGTCGCCGTACTTCGGGTCGGCGTCCGGCGTGTACACCCACACCATGCTGCCGTACCCCAGCTGCTCGAACCCTTCGTAGTAGTTGTCGAGGATCTGCGCGCTGACGAGGTAGTCGAAGTCGCGCGACTGCTGCCAGCCCAGCGGGCAGTTCCGCACCGACACCTGGCAGGCCGGGTTCAGGAACGTGTCGGTCATCAGCCGGCACTGGCGCAGGTGCTCGATGCAGTCGTTCTCCAGATCCAGGTAGCGGTAGTTCCAGTAGGTGCCGAACTCGCCCATCACGAAGGGGACGTTGTCGTACGCAAACGACGCCCAGTCGGCCAGGTCCTGGATCATCCCGGTGTAGTCCCGGAAGTCGTACTCGTCGGTGCCGAAGGTGCGTTCCGGCATGTTGAAGCCCAGCATCGGGTAGATGTCCGGGTACTTGTGCGCGGCCCACACGTACCGGATCTCGCCGCACTTCTCGGCGAAACCCTCGGGCAGGTCGAAGTCGGGCGTCGTCGCGTACTGCAGGAACTGGCCGCCCACGCCACCGCCCTGGCTGCCGGACAGCACCGTGTCCAGGCCGTGCGCCGGCTCCAGCCAGAAGGTCAGGTTGTTCGCGGGCTTGTCGCCCTCGTTGTACACGTCGACCACGCCGGCGCCGACGTACTCGTACAGCGGTTCCAGCAGGTTCTTGTCGATGGCGGTGTTCATCCCGACCACCTTCATCAGGTCGGCGCCGTACAGGCCCAGCGCCTTGCGCGTCTCGTCCGTGTTGTCCTTGGGCAGCAGTTCCAGGTTCTCCTCCAGCAGCTGCTGCACGAAGGCCCCGACCGTCTGGCCGGACGGCAGCGCGTACGGCGCGCCGGCCTCGTCCTTCAGCACCGCGTCCAGCAGGCTGGCCACCAGTTCGGGCGAACCCAGGTCCAGGTAGGCCTGCACGACGGTCATCAGCAGGTACACGGCCGCCGGCTCGTTCAGGAGGTCGTACCCGATGACGTTCGGGTACTTCTTGCCGATGCGCGCGATCTCCTGCCAGGCCGCCTTGAACCCGCCCAGCAGCGTCTCGCGCAGGTCGTTCACCTTCACGTAGGTGTAGCCCTGGCCGCGCAGGATGGCGGCGCGCGCCTCGGCCTCCTCGGGGGTGTAGAAGGTCTCGATGTCCACGCCCTGGTCCAGACGGTCGGCGTACCCGAACTCGACGGCGCGCCGCTTCGGGAAGATCTCGTCGCCGCGGTAGAACGACGCGAAGCAGATGTTGGTGGCCAGCGACAGGCCGTTGTTGATGCCCCACATCTTCCAGGGCAGGCCGTCGTAGGTGTCCTGCGAGGTGAACGCGACCGGGGGCATGTACGGCTCCATCCGGTCCAGCTGGGCCGTGATCTGGTCCGCGACGTCCTGGGTGACGATGTCCTTCGACACCAGGACGGACGCCGCGATCTTCAGCGTGGACAGCAGGTCGGCGGACAGCGCGCCGGTGTTCTCGACGGCGGCGCCCAGGAACTTGTTGACGCCCCAGTAGGGGGACTCGAAGTTCTTCTCGGGCACGCAGACCTTCGTCGCCCACAGCGGGGCGCCGTCGCCGCTGACCCGGTCGCTGAAGCCGGCGCGGTACTTGGCCGCCTGGACCTCGGGCGGGTCGGAGGGCAGGATGCCCAGCTCGTCGCGGTTCTTCTGCGGGAACAGCGACCACAGCATGTTCATGATGTCGCCCTGCGGGCAGCACTCCTTCTTGCGATCCGCGGTGCAGACGATGTCCGTGACCTGGCCCTCGGGGTCGATGGCGCGGTCGTTCGCGTCGTAGTTGCAGCACTGCTGGCAGACCGGCCACTCGCTGTACAGCGAGTAGAACGTGCGGCTCCACAGGTTCTCGTGCAGGTTGATCATCACGTAGATGTCGTACTTCGCGGCCAGCGCGACCAGCTGGTCGAAGTAGGCCAGGTACTCCTGGTCCGCCTTGAACTTCTTCTCGGGGTAGACGGTTTCCCACAGCCACAGCAGCCGTACCGAGTTGAACCCCAGCGCCTTCATCTGCCGGAAGTACTCCTCGGCCTTCTGCAGGCTGAACGGCCGGCCGACGTAGGTGAACGGCAGCGGCTGGCCGGCCTTCATCGCGGCGACCTGGTCGCCCAGGTGGCCGTAGTAGGTCTGCGGCGTCTCGGACGACTGGGTGCCGTTGACGACCGGCACCTTGATGTTGCCGCCCAGGTTGATCCCCTTCAGGTTCACGTACCGGCCGTCGGCGTCCTTGAAGTACGTCAGGTCCGTCACGACCGGCTTCAGGCCCGGGTTCAGGTCGGGCTTCTCCCCGCCGCAACCGGCGACGGCCATGGCGAGGGTCGCGACGGCCGCGGCCGCCAGCGACGCGAGGCTGGAAATCCTGGTCTTCATGGTTCGACCCCCGAGGTGCGGTGTTGTCCCTTCCCGGAAGCACCTGGTGCCCCTTCCGGGAACGGGCGCGATACGGGGCGAAGATTAGCGTAAAAAGGGGATTCCCGGCCATGGGAAAGCCGGGGTTCGGAAGGGGAACGCGGTTGCTGCATGCCGGCGCGGTTCGTCGTAGGATTGCACCTCGGGGATCGCCGGACGACGGGAGGCAGCGATGGCCGGATCCGCGACCGAGACCCTGGCGCCGAAGAAGGCGAGCCCGGCCCCCGACCCCAGGCGGCCGAAGGGCCCCCAGCCGGGGTCCGGCGGCGCGGGCGGCATCCGCCGGCAACTCCAGGGGATGAACTACGAGGAGGGCAGCGCGCTGCTGTCCCCGTCCGGGACGAACCGCTCGCACAAGACCACCGGCGCGGGGGACACCGCCGCCCAGGAGCGGAAGAACCGGGGCGGCACGGGCGCGGCGGCGTCCCCGTCCATTCCGGCCGGCACGTTCGGCATGGTCACCGGCGACACGGACCTCGAGATCGCGGGGGGCATGAAGATCGCCCTGCAGGCTGGCGACGCGGTGCAGGTGACGGGCATCGCGGGCGACCGGCTGAAGGTCAAGGCATGGTCCGGCAGGAAGGGGCTGGAGGGGCAGATCCCGGCGGCGAAGTTCAAGGCCCAGCCCCGGCTGACCCAGAAGGACGACAAGAGCGGCCCCGAGGACCACGTCTACCAGAAGTACGTCGGAGAACTGTTCCTGGGCCAGCCGGGCGCCAAGGGAGCGGGCAGCCCCCAGCCGAAGTTGTCCGACGTGGACCAGGGCGCGGTCGGGGACTGCTTCCTGCTGGCCGCGCTGGGGTCGGTCGTCGCGGCGCGCCCCGACATCATCCGGAACATGGTCTCGTACGACGCGACGACGAAAACCTACACGGTGACCTTCCAGGAACTCCAGGCGGACAGGACGTTCAAGCCCCACAAGGAGGTCGTCGACGCCTGGTTGCCGTCCAGGGCGGGCAGCGCGAAGCCGCAGACCGTCTATGCCCAGAGCGACAAGCCCTTCGACCCCAAGAACCAGGCGCTGTGGCCGGCCATCATCGAGAAGGCCTACGCCCAGTGGAAGGGCGGCTACCACAAGATCGATGAAGGGGGACAGGCCTCGGAGGCCATGCAGGCGATCACCGGGGTGCGCAGCGTTCCCGAGGCGATCCCGGCGGTCAAGGACGTGATTCCCACCTTCCAGAAGTTCCAGAAGGACCGGAAGGCCGTCACCTGCGGGACGCGCGACTGGGTCCAGCAGTCCAGCCGGAAGGGCCTGTTCTCGGGCAGCGGGGACGGGCCGCTGGCCGGGACCCTGACCGACGTCAACGGGGCGGCCGCGGAACTGGTGAAATCCTCGATCCGGGTGTCGAACCCGGAAGGCAAGTCCGGGGCGGCGGTGGACGACGGCAAGGGGAAGATGTCCGGCGGCGGGGTCCGATCGGGGTCCGTCGCGTACCCCGACGGCAAGGTATCGCTGGCCTACGAGAAGGGAAAAGGGCCGAAGGCCGCCGCCGACCTGGAAGCCTCGTACCGGTACGAAGGGTTGCTGTCCTCGACCCTGAACCTGCACGGCGACCACGCGTACATCTTCCGCGAGGTCCGGGATGGCCTGCTGTATTTCCACAACCCGCACGGACCGGCTGCGCACAAGCATCCCAAGGGGATCTCGGCGGCGGATTTCGTGGCGTACTTCGAGACCATCGGGACGAACGCCCCGGTGCCGCAGAAGGCGAAGTAAGCCATGAAGGGGAGTCTCGGAATCCTCGGGTTGCTGGTGGCCGCGGCCGGGGCGGGATGCGCCGGGGCGGCGGGCGCTTCGCCGCCCAGGGGAGGATCCATGAAGGCGTGCAACGAGGTGCTGGAGGCTGGCGCCGACCTGCAGTCGGCCGTGGAGAAGGCGCGGCCGGGGTCGGTGCTGTGCCTGGCTCCCGGACGGTACACGGCGGCGTTGAGGCCCCCCCGATCCGTGGAACTGCGGGCGACCGGGGATGGCGTGGTGCTGGACGCCGGGGACGCCGGGCGGGTCCTGCAGGTCTCGTCGGACGACCTGCGGGTCGTGCTGGAGGGCATCCGGCTCACCGGGGGCAACGCCCGCGAAGGGGGGGCCGTGGAGGTATCGGGCTTCTCCGAGGTCGTGCTGCGGGACTGCACGTTGTCGGGCAACCGGGCGCGCGGCGCGGGCGGGGGGGCCCTCCTCGCGTCGGCCGGGAGGGTGCGAGTCCAGCGCTGCCGGATCGAGGCCAACCAGGGGGGCGCGGGCAGCGCGATCCTGGCCACCCAGGTCGCTTCCGTCCTCCTCCAGGACTCGCTGGTGGACGGCACGCCGGGCGGGGAAGGGGCCGTCGTGTCCGTGCAGGACGGCGCCGCGCTGGAGGTCCTGCGGTCCACGGTGCTCGCGGGTCGGACGGGGACGGCGATCTCCGCGTGCGGGACCACCTCCCGGTCACCCGAGGTGACCGTCTCGGACAGCATCCTCCAGGGTCGGACCAGCCTCGAAAACGACGGGTTGCAGCCGGCGAAGATCCGGGTCCAGCGCTCGGTGCTGGGGGGGGAAGTTGGGGGTGTGGAAGAACTGGACGCCTCTGTCGTCCGGGGGGATCCGCGGTTCGCCGGGTCGGGCCCCCGGCCGCTGGGTCCGGCCGAGGGGTCGCCCGCGATCGGACTGGCCCTGGGCGGGGGTGCCACGGATCTGACCGGGCGGCCCCGACCCGACCGCCAGGCAACCGCCGGCGCCTTCGAGAGGTAGCCCCATCGGGCAGGATCCCGGCCGCGTCTCCCCGGTCCTCGGCCCGCCGGGAGACGAGCGCCGGAACGGGTCCCGCCCCGGATCCTACGGCTGCTTGCGGGTGCCGGGCTTGACCCACGGCACGCCCTGCGCGCACAGCGGGCATTCGTCCGCCTTCCAGGACTCGATCGACAGTTTCGTGCCGCAGAAGACCGGGAAGGGCAGGTTCGACTCGCCGCGGTCCGCGATGCAGCCGACGCCGACCACCGTCGCGCCCGCCGCCTGGATCAGGGCCGCCGTCTCCAGCGTGGACTTGCCGGTGGTGACGACGTCCTCGGCGATCAGGACCCGCCAGCCGGGCTGGATCGCGAAGCCGCGGCGCACGGCCAGCGCCTCGTTCTCGCGCTCGACGTACAGGCCGGGCACGCCCAGCTGCCGCGCCAGTTCGTAGGACGGGACGATGCCTCCCAGCGCCGGGCCGACCACCGCGTCCACCTTCAGGGCCTTCACCTGCTCCACCACGGGCGCCAGCGCCTGGGCCGCGCGGTCGGGATGGCACAGCAGCAACGCGCTCTGGCAGTACCGGTTGGAATGCCGGCCCGAGGACAGCAGGAAGTGCCCCTCCAGCAGCGCGCCCGACTCCTTCAGCAGTTCCAGCGTCCTCGAATCCATCCCTTCCTCCCTCCAATTCAGGGACAGTCACCATTATTGCTTCGATAACTGCCCGGAAACATTGACCCCTCGCTCAACCAGAACCACATCTCAAGAAATCCGGGAACTTGGACCACCAATAATGGTGACTGTCCCTGAATTAGACGATGCCGCGGATCGCCGCGAGGTCGTGGATGCCCTCCCGGGCCATGAAGGCCGCCAGTTCGTCCACGATCCGGGGCAGCAGGTCGGGCCGCACCAGCCCGGCGGTGCCCACCTGCACGGCGGTCGCGCCGGCCATGATGAAGGCCGCCGCGTCCTCGCCCGTCTCGATGCCGCCCATGCCCACGACCGGCACGCGCACCGCCCGGGCCACGTCCCGCGTCATCCGCATCGCGATGGGCAGGATCGCCGGGCCGGACAGCCCCGCCGTCACGTTGTCGAACACGGCACGGCGGGCGTGCACGTCGATCGCCAGGGCGTTGAACGTGTTGACCAGCGACAGCGCGTCGGCCCCGGCTTCCTCGCAGGCGCGGGCCACGGCGCAGATGTCGTGCGCGTTCGGCGACAGCTTGACCATCAGCGGCTTCCCGCAGGCCGGCCGCACGGCGCGCACCACGGCAGCCGCGGTCGCTGGCTCCATCCCGAACGCCATGCCGCCGCACTTCACGTTCGGGCACGAGATGTTCAGTTCGATCAGGTCCACGTCGGCCGCCGCCACGATGCCGACCGCCTCGACGTAGTCGTCGATCTCGCTGCCGCCCACGTTCGCGATCAGCACCGGGGTCAGGCCGCGGATGCGCGGCAGGATCTCGTCCACGAAGGCACGGACGCCGGGATTCTGCAGGCCGATGGAGTTCATCAGCCCGGCGCGCGTCTCGTGCAGCCGGATGCCGGGGTTGCCCTCGCGCGGGCGCAGCGTCAGCCCCTTGGTGCAGAAGCCGCCCAGCACGGACGGGTGGTAGAACGGCAGGACCTCCTCGCCCATGCCGAAGGTGCCCGACGCGGCGATGACGGGGTTCTTCAGGACCACGCCGCACAGGTTCACGGACAGGTCCGGGGCGGCGTCAGCGGGCGGCATCGAAGATCACCTCCTCGGCCGGGAAGACCGGGCCGTCGACGCAGACCCGCCGCATTCCGGTGGTCGTCCGGATCGTGCAGCCCAGGCACAGGCCGACGCCGCACGCCATCCGCGCCTCCATCGACAGGACGCAGCGGATGCCGGCGGCGGCGCAGATCCCCTGCACGGCCCGCATCATCGGCACCGGGCCGCACGCCACGACGATGTCGAAGTCGCGCGGGTCGAACAGCACCGGGACGCGGCCCTTCACGCCGGCGCTGCCGTCCTCGGACGCGACCCGGATGTCCGGTACGTGCGCGGCGAAGTCGTCCAGGCCGTATGGCAGGCTGCGGAAGCCGGCGGCCAGCGTGACGCGGGCGTTGCCGGCCTGGTGCAGGGCGCGCGCCAGGTACGGGAACGGGGCGATGCCGATGCCGCCCGCGACCAGCAGCACGCGCCCCGCCAGTTCGTCCACCGCGAAGCCGTTGCCGCACGGGCCGGTGATCCGCAGCGATCCGCCCGCGGCCAGGTCGGCCAGGGCCTGCGTGCCGGGCCCCTTCACCTCGTACAGGAAGCGCAGGTCGTCGCCCGCGACCTCGTGGATGCTGATCGGCCGGGCCAGCAGCGGTTCCGGCGCCAGCGTCTTCAGCATGTGGAACTGGCCGGGCAGGACGGGCGTCCGGGTCCCGGCGCCGGGCGCGACCGACGGATCCGACGAGCGCACCGTCATCCGAAGGATGCCCGGCGCGACGAGGTCGTTGGCCAGGACGGTGTACAGTTCCGTGGTCACCGGATCCCCCTGTCAGGCGCCCTTCGCCGCGACCGCGGCCGCGATGTCCGCCCGCATCTGCAGGGTCGCCTCGCGCGATGCCTCCGCGAACCGCTCCGCACCGCCATCGACCTTCTTCCAGGCCAACAGCAGCGACCGCGACGCGTTGACCACGCCGCCGTTGCCGCCGACCAGGTACTCCGCCACGTCCTCGGCCGTGCCGCCCTGCGCCCCGTAGCCCGGGATCAGCAGGAAGCAGCCGGCCAGCGCGTCCCGCACCGCCGCCACCTCGGACCGCTGCGTGCAGCCCGTCACGGCGCCGACGCGCGAGTACCCGTGCGCCCCGCGGGAGGCCCGCGCCATCTCCGCCACGCGCGACGCGACCCGCAGGTACAGCGGCTCGCGCCGCCCGTCGTCCACCGTCAGGTACTCGAAGTCGGCCGCGCCGGGGTTCGAGGTCCGCACCAGCACGAAGATCCCCTTGTCCGCCTGGTCCGCCAGTTCCAGGAAGGGCTGGATGGCGTCGTGGCCCATGTAGGGGTTCACGGTGATCCAGTCGGCCTCGAAGTCGCCCTGGAAGTGGGCCTTCGCGTACTGGCCACCCGTCGCCGCGATGTCGCCGCGCTTGACGTCGCCGATGACCGGCACGCCCTTGGCCCGCACGTGGGCCAGGGTCTTCGCGTACGCGTCCAGGCCGGCCAGGCCCAGCGCTTCGTAGTACGCGATCTGGACCTTGTAGCAGGCCACGGCGTCGTGCGTCGCGTCGATCAGCGCCTGGTTGAAGGCCAGGATCCCCGCCGCGTCGCCGCCGGCCTTCGCGGTCAGCCCGGGCGGCAGGTACGAGGCCGCCGTGTCCAGTCCGAAGCACACGGGGCCACAGGAGGCGATCCGTTCGTACAGTCGGTCGGCTACCATGTCACCTGCATCCTGTTTCGGGCGTTCCTCCGGGCCGGGAGCCGCGGCAGGCGGATGCCTCGCGCGGCGCGGCGGGAGTATAGCACACGGGGGCGCGCGAGCCGGACCGGCACGGCGGACCCGGGGCACGGGGCCTACTGGACGGCAAACTCGCGGGAGGTGCCTTCGTACGGGCGGACCTTCCCGTCCAGCCCGTCCTTCCAGGCGCCGAAGGTGCGGATGCGGTACGTGCCCGGCGCGGCGTCGGCCGGCACTTCCCACTCGATCGTCACCTTCGAGCAGCCGAACGTCGGGAAGCAGTTGTCGCGGACCCACAAATAGCGCGTCTCCCAGTCCCAGTCGTTCGCGACGGTCACCCATGCCTCCCCGTCCCGCCGTTCGACCTTCAGGTAGGTGTCCTGGGTGCGCAGGTCGTTGTTCGGGTGCGCCCCGCGGAACGTCACCGACATGGTCGCGCCCCGGTCGACGGCCCCGGGCGCGTCCGCCAGCACCTGGCCCCACTCGTCCTTCAACAGCTTGTCGTCGTAGGCGATCCCGACCGTCGTGATCGTCTGCGCCGCCGACAGGTCGGGCGGCGTCGGGCCGGGCAGCACTGCCAGCCCCGCGGCCATCGCCTGGGCCAGCCACAACAGGTTCTGCCGCACCGAGGACAGCTGCCACGGGCCGAAGTGGGTGGAGGCGCCCTCGTAGTTCTGCGTGGCGTATTCCTCGCGGGTCGTCATGTAGCCGGCGAAGGCGTTGACCGGCGAGGCCACGACCAGCCGGGACACGCCGGCCGGCTGCAACGGGGGCAGTACCGTGTCCCGGATGCGCCGCGCCGCCATCGTCGTCGTCTCGAAGGGCAGTCCGACCAGCGACAGGCCGCCGATGCGCAGCACGTGCAGCGGCAGGATGTTCGGCGTCCAGGGATTCGGCTTGCGGCTGCCGGTCTCCAGCGCGATGGGCTTCTCGGCCTGGCACTCCGTCGTGGTGGCGTCGCAGGCCAGGCCCGTCAGCAGGCCCGACAGGTCGTCGCAGGACATGCCCTCGCTGCCGTATCCCGGCCCGTCCTCCGCCCCCGCGATCATCGAGGTGCCGATGGCCGCGACGCAGGTGTCGTGCGCGACGCCGTCCGCGAACTCCGGCAGGACGTGCTCGGCGTCGAACTTCACGTACGCCAGCCGGGAGTCCACCGGTCCGGTCACCTCCTCGGCCGCCGCCTCGTACAGTTCGCGCGCCTTCGCGTACTGCTTGCCACCCGAGATCGCGGTGCTCTCGTAGTCGTCCTCGCCGCCGCCGTCCTCGCCGCCGAGGATGTTCGGGCTGGAGTCGCCCTCGGTCGCCTGCGCGAAGGCCGCGACGAAGGTGTGCGGCGAGGCGTAGTCGGTGCCCTTCCAGCGCTCGAACTGCAGGGACGCGTACCCCTTGTTGTCGGCGCTGATCAGGTGGTTCTTGTTGCCCATCGACGTCGCGTGCACGCCGAACCAGGCGATGACGCCCACCCCGGTCCCGTCGGGCCGGTCGATGCGCAGCACGGTCATCCGCTGGTCGGTGTCGTCCGGGTAGCGAGCGCGCTCGGACTCGGGATTGGCCAGGTAGGCCGCCAGGGAACGGTTGATGCTGGCGTCCGTCAGGTCCCCTTCCGCGATGCGCAGCCGGGCGGGGCCCACGTCCTCGTGGGCGCGGACGATCGCCTGCACGATGCCGTCCACCACCGCCTCGAAGTTCTGCGGGCTGTATCCGAAGGTCGTCAGGTTGTACAGCGTGTAGTGCGAGTAGGCGCCCGGCCCCGAGTGGGTGTGCGTCGCCGACAGGAAGACGTCGTCGTCGCCGTACAGGTCCCCGTACCGCTCGTGCAGCCGCGCCACCACCTGCAGCCGCACGCCCTGGAAGATCGCCAGCAGGTCGGCGCTGACGAAGACCACGCGCCGGCCGTTGCAAGGCGAGCCGATCACGAAGGCCCGGGCCCGCAGGCGCGTGTGGATGCCGGCCGTCTTCTGGTCGGTCATCGCGTAGCCCATCATGCCCAGTTCGGCGACGGGGCCGGTCACGTCGTAGATGCCCGCGCCCGCCTCGAACCCGGCACTGCCCTCGCAGGGGTCGGGCGGGGGGACCTCCGCCGCAATCTCCGGCAGCGCATCGGGGGACTCGATCTCGCCGGGGGCATCGCCCGCATCGGGGCCTTCCTCCTCGACGGGTCCGATCTCCCCGGGGGAGGCCTCCGGGACGTCCCGCCCGGCGGGGATCTCGGCCTCCGCCTCGGGCGCGAAGTCCGGCGCCGTGCCCGCCTCGGCATCGAGCGCGGCGTCTGTCGCCACGTCGTCCCCTTCCGTCCCCGCGCCGCACGCCAGCAGCAGGGACACCAGCACCAGGGCCAGGCGGGTCGGCCCCCGCATCCTCCACCACATCCGCATGTCGCCCCTCGCTTCCGCAGGTCGCTTCGTCGCGTTCCGCCGTCGTGTCGCCCGGCCGGCCGGGACGACGTCGCAGGATGCCACCCGTCCCGCGAACCGGGCATGACGGGAGAGGGGAAAAGGGTCGATCTTCCGCGCGAGACAAACGGAATGTTGTCCGGCAGCAAAGGCCACCCTCGTTCCCGCGCGTCGCAGTGCCGATGTACGATCCGGCCGTCAAGGAGGACCAGCCGCGATGAAGGGACCTCTTGGGGACGCGCTGGGCGTGGCGATCGCCGCCGCAAAGGAGGCCGGCGACCGGATCCGCCAGGAGTTCCAGCGGGCCGGCGGACCGCGGGGGATCCACGGCCACGCGCCGGTGGACGAGGCGGCCGAGACCGTCATCCGGGAACGCCTGCTGCGCGCCTTCCCCGGGATCGGGTTCCGCGGCGAGGAGACAGGCAGCCTGCCCGCCGCGGAAGGCGAGCAGGGCGTCTGGCTGGTGGATCCGAACGACGGCACCGTCGCGTTCCTGCGGGGACACCGCGGGTCGGCCGTGTCGATCGCACTGGTGCGTGACGGCCTGCCGGTGCTGGGCGTGGTGCATGCGCCGACGGCGCCCGGGCCCGAAGGGGAGTGGTTCGCCTGGGCCGAGGGGTGCGGCCCGCTGATCCGCAACGGCGTGCCCGTGGCCCGCCCGCCGTTCGCGGAGGATCTGCACCCGCATCACGTCGTGGCCGTGTCGCAGGCCGCCGATCGCAATGCCGAGGCGAACGCCGCCGCGGTCGCCCCGGCGCGCTACCGGGCGCTGCCCAGCATCGCATGGAGGCTGGCGCTGGCGGCGGCGGGGGACGTCGAGGCCGGCGTGTCCCTGAACGCCCCCGGCGACTGGGACTACGCGGCGGGACATGCCCTGCTGCGCGGGGTCGGCGGCGACCTGTTCAGCGAGGCGGGGCGGCCCGTGCGGTACGCACCGGACGGGTCCAGCCGCGTCGGCTGGTGCTTCGGCGGCGGTGGGAAGGTGTGCCGGGCCCTGGCCGGACGGAACTGGAACGCGGCTCTGGACCCGCGGCGGGCGACGACCGAGGGCCGGTACGGCCTGGTCCGCCTGCAGACCGGGCGCTGCGAACCGGATGCCGGCGTGCTGTCCCGGGCCCAGGGGGCCCTGCTGGGGCAACTGGTCGGGGACAGCCTGGGATCGCCGGTCGAGTTCCGGTCGGCGCACGACATCGCCCGGCAGTTCCCGGACGGCGTGCGGGAACTGCAGGATGGCGGGACCTGGAACCTGCTGGCGGGCCAGCCGACCGACGACTCGGAGATGGCGCTGTACCTGGCCCGATCCATCGTGCTGGCGGACGGCTATGACGTCGAGGACGCCGTCGCCGCCTATGTTGCTTGGTACCACTCGCCGGCCTTCGACGTCGGCGGCACCACCCGGCAGGCCCTGTGCGCGGTGACCGAGGCCGATCTCCGGGACCGGAGGGCCGCCGCCACGGCCCGCGCGCTGGCCCGCCGCGACAGCCAGGCCAACGGGTCCCTGATGCGCATCGCCCCCGTCGGGATCTGGGGCGCCCGCCGGACCGACGACGAGGTCGCCGCGGCGGCGCGGGCCGACGCCGGCCTGACCCACCCGAACCCGGTGTGCCTGGACGCGGCCGAGGCCTTCACCGCCGCCATCGCGGGCGCGATCCGGGAGGGCCTGTCGCCGCGGGACACGTGGCGAAGGGCCCTGTCCCGGGCCCGGCCCGGATCCGCCCTCCACGACGACCTGCAGGCCGCCGACGACGGGCCGCCACCCGATTTCCTGCACGACATGGGCTGGGTGCGGATCGCCCTGCGCAACGCCTTCTTCCGGCTGCTGCACTCGCCCTCGCCGGAGGAGGGGCTGGTCGCGACGGTCTGCGCCGGCGGCGACACCGACACCAACGCGGCCATCACGGGCGCGCTGCTGGGCGCGGTGCACGGCCGGGACGCGATCCCGGCGCGGTGGCGGCACCTGGTCCTGTCCTGCCGGCCGATCGCCGGGCCCGGCGTCGCCCGCCCGCGGTCGCGCGGGTTCTGGCCCGTCGACGCGCTGGAACTGGCCGAGCGGCTGCTGCTGGCCGGGACCGGGTCGCCCTAGGTCCCTCGCGTCCCGCTGTTCCAGCCTCTTGTATTTCCATGATTATTTCGACAGGATTCCACTCACGGGCGACCCAGCCGGTATCGTCAAGAGGCGGAGGGCGGGCATGGGCGGATCGGTCGAACGCACGGGCCAGGCGGCTTCCCCGGGACTCGCCGGGGAGCACCGCGAGCCGGGACCGGTGACGCGCCGGTCCCTGCTCGCGTGGCTGGGCCGCGCATCCGTGCTGGGCCTGTTCTCCCCGCTGATCGACGCGTGCGTCCAGGCGGGCCGAGACCCGGCCCGGGACCTCGCGGGACTGCGCGACCTGCCGTTCCTCGACCCGGGAGAGGCCGGCGAGGATGCCCCTCCCGGCGACGAGGACGCCCTGGCGACCGATGCCGATGCCGCCCCGGACCTTCCGGACGCTTCCTGCCCACCTCCCCCGGGGCCCGAGGACCTGCCGGTCTTCGAGAAGTGGGGGGAACGAACGGTGGACCCGCAGGACCTCGCCAGCCTGCTGGCCTCCTGGAGGCTGACGATCAACGGCCTGGTGCGGACCCCGCTGACGCTGGACTTCTGCCAGTTGCGGGACCTCGGGCTGGTCGGCCAGGTGACCGACTTCCACTGCGTCGAGGGGTGGAGCATCCTGGACGTGCCCTGGGACGGCATCCCGCTGGCGCGGCTGCTGGATCTTGCGGGCGTTCGGCCCGAGGCCGGCTTCCTGAAGATCCACTCCGTCGGCGGCCGCTATACCGAATCGCTGCCGCTGCCCGTCGCCCGCGAGCCCCGCACCCTGCTGGCGCTGGGCATCGGCGGCAGCACGCTGTCCCTGAAGCACGGCTTCCCCGCCCGCATCGTGGTCCCCCGCCTGCTGGCCTACAAGAGCCCGAAGTACGTCACCCGGATCGAGTTGACCGACACGGAGCATGTCGGCTTCTGGCCGCGCTTCGGGTATCCCGTGTCCGGCGAGGTCCCGCCCGAGCGCCTGCGCGAAGGGAAGTACTGATCCTCGTCCTGTGCCCGCCCGGCACCCGGGGTGTATCATCGGGCCACCCCGCGACCGCCCCGGGAGATGCGCGATGGACGAGACGCTCCTCACCGACCGGGAACTGGACGAACTCTCCTACCACCTGGACCACCTGGTGAGGCCCGGGTCCGGATCGCTGGGGCCGCTGGCCGGCACCTCGGTGCGCTACTTGTCGGGCATCCTGGGGGCCGAGGGAATCCCTTGCGAGGTCGTGGAGGGCGACGGGGGCCTGCCGTGCCTCGTGGCCCGGCTGTCGGCCCACCGCCCCGACGAGAGCCTGCTGCTGGTCGCGTCGGCGGACCCGCCCGGAGAGGGGGCGACGACCCCACGCGCGGCCCTGCAGGGAGGCGTGATGGCGGCCGTCAGCCTGATGGCGATGGCCCTGGTCCGGCGGCGCGGGTTCATCCCGCAGAGGGATCTGGTGCTGGCCGTCCTTCCGGGTCGGGGCCCGGACGGGGTGCCCCTGCTGCGAAGGCTGGCTGCCCGCCACCGGGATCGCCTGCGCTGCCGGCTGGCGCTGACGGCGGACGGCGGCGCGCCCCGGAGGCCCGGCCACCGGACGCTGGTCGAGGTGCAGGTGGCCTCCAAGGCCCTGGTGCATGCCCGAGTCACCGCGGTGACCCCCCCGGGCTCGCCACCCGCGGAGGACGCCCCGATGCGGCTGCTGCGCACCCTGCTGCGGCTGGAGTCGGGCGTCCTGATGACCCGTCCCTGTGCCCCCGCCGTCGCCTGGCTGGACACGGTGGTCTCGACGCTGCCCTCGCGCCCGGCCGCCCTTCTGCGCGGCATCCAGTTGCTGGGCGCGGGCGCCACCCTGTCGCGCCTGGTGCCCGACCGGGACGTGGCCGCCAGCCTGGCCGCCATCAGCCGCGACACCGTCGAGATCGCGGGCCTGCGGGCCGGGGGCACGACGGGGCTGCCGCCCGGCCGCGCCGAGGCCGACGTGCGGCTGCGCGTGCTGCCGGGCCGCCGGGCCGACGACGCCGTGCGCGACCTGCAGACCCTGCTGGGCCCGGAGGTCACCGTCGAGAGGGTGGACGACGTGGAGGCGGTGGAGATGCCGCACCCGACCCCGCTGTGGGACCGGATCGCCGACTCGGTCCGGCACGTCGAGCCCGACGCCGTACTGCTGCCCGGCCTTTCCCTGGACGCGTGGGACGCGGCGACGTTCGGGCCGGACGACGTGACGGCCTACGGATTCACCCCCCTGTCGGTCGTGCCCGACGACGAGTTGTCGCTGCCCGTGGACGGGCCCGGGATCCCGCCCGCCGGCCTTCGACGGGGGGCCCAGGCGTTCCTGAGGACGGTCCTGGGAACCTGCGTTCCCGAGGCGTTTCCGATGCCGGAGACGGGTCCGCGTTGACAACCCCGCTTCGCGAATCTACATTTCGCCCGGCAGGTACCGGTGGACACGAACGATGACCTTCTCTGACGACCCGAAGAACGACCCGGCCGGGGGCGCGCACGACGCGCTCTTCGACGAGTTCGGACCCGTGCCCGAGGCCTCGCAGGCCCCGGCCGAGGCCCTCGAACTGCCCCAGCCGCACCCCGCGGAGGCCCGCGCCGAGGCCCTGGAAAAGGAACTGAAGGAGTTGAAGGAATGGGCGATGCGCCTGGCCGCCGACTTCGACAACTTCAAGAAGCGCGCCGAGCGGGATCGCCACGACCACGCCCGGTTCTCCACGGAGAGGCTGCTGAAGGAGTTCCTGCCGATCATGGACAACCTGCAGCGCGCCCTGGACGCTGCGGTCCGGTCCGGCGAGTCCCCCGCCATCGCGGCCGGCGTGGAACTGGTTATCAGCGAGATGATGAAGATGCTGCGCCGCGCTGGCGTCGAGCCGATTGCCGCCGAGGTCGGGCAGCCCTTCGACCCCGCCTTCCACGAGGCGCTGCAGCAGGTCGAGACCGACGCGGCACCCCCCGGATCGATCGCGCAGGAGGTCCAGCGCGGCTACAGCCTGCACGGGCGGATCCTGCGCCCGGCGCTGGTGACCGTGGCCAATTCCCCCGAGGTCACCTCGCCCGGGATGGAGCGCACCGACCTGGAATAGCGGGAAGGTTCCCCGGACGCCCGATGCCCCTACAGCCCGATCTTTGCCAGGGCCACGCGGGCGGCGTCCGTATCGCTGACCTTCAGGAACAGGGTGCCGGTCTTGTCGGCCTGGCTGGTACCGCCGTAGGCATACTCGATGTTCACGCCCGCCTCGCCCAGCACGCGGCTGACGTCGGACAGGCGTCCCGGCTGGTTGTCCAGCGCGACGGCCAGCACGTCCGAATCCAGCACCAGCAGCCCCGTTTCGCCCAGCACGTGGACCGCGACCGATGACCTGTCGACGACGAATCGCAGGACCGCGTGGTCCATGGCGTCGGCCACGCTGATCCCCAGGATGTTGATCTGGTTCTGCGCCAGCGTCGTGCAGATCTGGGCGAGGGTCCCGGGACGGTTGGCCACGAACACGGCCAGTTGCTTCATCGTGTCCATCGCGACTCCCCCGACTAGCGTGCTAGAATCAGCCCCATGCTAGATCGCGGCTCTCCGGGGCGTCAAGGAGGCGAGGTGGAAGCACAGTCGGCGCGGACCTCGGAACTGCTGGAGATCCTCAAGCAATACGCGGGCAAGCGGATGTTCGTCGCCGTCCTCGGATCGCCCGATCCCGACGGCCTGGCGTCCGCGTGGGCCCTGAAACTGCTGGCCCGCCACGCGGGCGTCACGATGGACATCCTGACCTTCGAGGTCGTCAGCCGGCCGGACAACATGGTCTTCGCCCAGTTGCTGGGCATCCCGTTCAAGCAGGTGACCGGCCGCCTGCCGCGGGTCGGGTACTCGGCGTTCGCCGTCGTCGATCGCCAGAACGCGCGGCTGCCGATCCCGCAGCCGAAGCGCCTGCCGCTGCTGGTCCACGTCGACCACCACGCCCCCGTGCCGACGGGCGCCGTCTACGCCGAGCAGGTCCCCTCGGTCGGCAGCACGTGCACCCTGATGGCCTTCCATTACGCCCACCTGCTGCACCTGGCGCCGTTCGACCCCAGCGAGGCCTGCCGGGTCGCCACCGCGCTGATGTACGGCATCCGGACGGACACGATGGACTTCGTGACGGCCCGCAGCCCGGACCACCAGGCGGCCGGCCTGCTGGCCCAGTACAGCAGCGCCGAGATGACGCGCACGATCGTGCAGACCCCCCTGGGCAGGACGTTCCTGGAGACGCTGACGACCGCGCTGCGCACCGTGCAGACGAAGGCGGGCCTGACGGTGGCGTACGCGGGCCGGGTCGGGCGCCGCGCCCGGGACGCCATCGGCGAGACCGCGGATTTCCTGGCCCGCTCCGAGGGCACCGAGACCATCATCGCCTTCGGCCTGGTGAACGGCCGCTTCAACGGCTCGATGCGCACCCAGGACGCGACGCTGGACCCCTACGCCTTCCTGGACGGCGCGCTGTCCACGCAACTGGGCTTCCCGGTGGACTGCGGCGGGCGCACCTTCTCGGGGGGCTTCTCGGCGGCGCTGGCCGACGTGGCGGGCGGCAACGAGGAGGCGGCCCGGCAGCAGATCACCGACGCCCTGATGACCGCGTGGGCGGCCCGCGGCACCCAGCGGCGACACCACCGGCGGATCCTGCCCCGGGACTGACCTCCCCGGAGGTGCCGCCCCTCCTGCACACCGGTGGCGACGCCCTTCATTTCGCGCTTGCAATGCCTTTGTGAGTCTCGTACAATCCGGCCGCCTTGGGCCAACGGGCCTATAGCTCAGTTGGTAGAGCCACCGGCTCATAACCGGTCGGTCCCTGGTTCGAGCCCAGGTGGGCCCACAGGACCACAGTGGTGGCCGATGAGGTTGACGATCAAGTCCCGCGGTTCCATCCGCCCCGCGACCAGCGTCTCGCGGAGCGGCCGGCCCCGAGACCTGATCACCCGACGGCGCCCCCCCAAGGGCGCCGTTTTCATATCCGGCGATTCCGATTCCTTTTCCATCGCATCCCCTATTCCATGCCAGGAGGTCGTGCCTTGAAGAGCCTTATCAACGCCCTGCGCGCCTTGCAGGAGGTTGACCGCCAGCGGATCGACGCCGAGAAGGAGCGCCGCGCCATCACCGAGCGCGTGGACCAGCTGGCCGCCATGGTGGCGGATCTCGAACGGGAGCAGTCGGACAAGCGCGACAAGCTGCGCGAGGCGGAGCGCTGGTACAAGGAGCGCGAGAAGGAACTGAAGGAGGACAACGAGAAGATCAAGCGGGCGCAGACCCGCCTGAACGCGCTGAGCAAGGCCAAGGAGTACGCGGCCGTCCAGCGCGAGATCGAGTCGCTGCGCCGCGGCAACTCCCAGAAGGAGGAGGAGATCCTGAAGCTCCTCGCCGTCATGGAGGAGTTCAAGCGCGCGGTCGAGGAGGAGGACGTCAAGTTGAACTCGATGCGGGCCGAACTGGAGTCCGAGCAGGCGACGACCGGCGCCCGCGTCAAGGAACTGGACCAGCGGATCGAGGGCCTGTCCACCGAGCACGCGTCCTACGAGCGCGGCATCCCGCCCGAGGTGCTCAGCCGCTATCGCCGCATCCAGAAGGCGTGGCAGGGCATGGCCGTCGTGATGGTCGACTCCCGCGGATCGTGCGGGGGCTGCCACCGCAGCGTCCCGCCGCAGTTGTACAACACGCTGCTGCGCCAGGATTCGCTGCAGGCGTGCCCGTACTGCAACCGCTTCGTCTACGTCGAGACCGCCACCGAGGAGCCGGCCCACGGCTAGGAACCCCGCGTTCCAGCCCAGGTACCTCCCCCTGTCCCGTTCCGGGGCCCTGTCCCGCATCGCCGACGAACTGGCTGCCGTCCTGTCGTCCTGCCGCCTGTGCCCGCGAGGGTGCGGCGCCGACCGCGCCTCGGGCGTCGCCGGGCGGTGCGGCGTCGCGACCAGGGCCCGGGTCGACGCGGCCTTCCCCCACTTCGGCGAGGAGCCGTGCCTGGTGGGCCGCGGAGGGTCGGGGACGATCTTCTTCTGCGGCTGCGGGCTGGGTTGCGCCTTCTGCCAGAACGCCTCGATCAGCCGCCGCGAAGCCGGGCGGGAGGTGGACGCGCGGGGGCTGGCGGACCTGATGCTGGCCTTGCAGCGAGAGGGCTGCGAGAACCTGAACCTGGTCACGCCCACGCACGTCGTGCCGCAGTGGCTGGCCGCGCTGGACCTGGCCGCGCAGGACGGCCTGCGGCTGCCGCTGGTGTCGAACTGCGGCGGGTACGAGGGGCTGCCCGCTTTGCGCCGGCTGGATGGCGTGGTCGACGTCTACCTGCCCGACCTGAAGACGCTGGACCCGCGGCACGCCTCGGCCTGGATGGACGCACCCGACTACCCCGACGTCGCCCGGGAGGCGATCCGCGAGATGCACCGGCAGGTCGGGCCGCTGCGGACCGACCCCGCCGGGGTCGCGACGGGCGGCCTGATCGTGCGGCACCTGGTCATGCCGGGGGCCACCGGCGACGCCTTCGAGGTGCTGCGGTTCCTGGCCGGGCTGGGGCCGGGCACCGCCGTGTCGATCCTGGACCAGTACCGGCCCCTGGGCGACGCGGCACGCCTGCCCGGGATCGACCGCCGCCCCGCCCCCGACGAGGTGCGGGCCGTTCGGGTCGAGGCGGCAAGGCTGGGATTGCGGGTGGTGTGAGCCTTCCGGGCTAGTCGCAGGCGCCGATGTTCTTCAGGAAGGTCAGCGTGTTGCCGTACTCGTCCGCGGTGATGACGTCGGGGCAGCCGTTCGCGTCCAGGTCCGTCACCGTCATCGCGATCGGCTTCACGCCGGTCGGGAAGGTGAAGGGCTGGCTGTAGGACAGGTTCCCCAGGTTCAGGTACACCGTCACGGTCGCGTCGTCGCGGTTCAGCACCACGATGTCCAGGTGCGAGTCGTGGTTCATGTCGGCCAGCGCCAGGTCCACCGGCTCGCGGCCCTGGTGGCCCAGCGGCTGCGGCGTATCGAAGGTCATCTTCTCGGGGTTGAACTCCACCTTGTCGGCAGGGGCGGTCGTGTTGTAGGACACGAAGACCTCGTTGCCGGCCAGCGTCACCACGTCCGGCAGCGTCACGGCCGCCTGCGTGGCCTCCACCGACCCGTCCAGGGGCACGGCCAGGAAGCCCACCGCCACCGCCTTGGGATTCGCGCCCACGGCGAAGTCCCGACCGCGGGCCTCGACGAACAGGAAGCCGGAGTCCCCGTTCGGATACACCGAGAAGTCGCCGGTGCCCGAGTTGGCCGTCAGCAGGTCCAGGAAGTACGGGTCCCCGGTCCCGCCGCCGGAGAGCGACTGGGACAGGTAGCGACGGATCGGCGCGGCGATCAGCGTCTTCGGCTGCTTCGCCTCGGCGACCTTCACGCCCGGCGAGCCGGCCAGCGCCAGGCTCTTGAAGGTCCCGTCCCCCTGGCCCTCGAAGATCTGCAGCCTCTGGACGCGGTTCCCCTCGCCGTCGAAGTAGCCCGCCAGGAAGGCCAGGTCGGTGTGATAGTTGTTGGCCCCCGTCTTGGTCCAGGTGAGGTCGCCCGCCGCCACCAGCGTCGGGGCCTCGCCCCCGTAGAACGCGTGTTCCAGGCCCGTCCGGACCGCGATCAGGTTGTGCTTCTCGCCGTCCTCCAGGATCACGTATGGCATCACCGACTTCGAAGGGCTGGTCGGGTTGCCGGTGACGGCCGTCGTCAGGACCAGGTCGTCCGGGCCGTTCGGGTTGGTCTTCCGGTCGATGTTGGCCGCGACGATCCGGCGGGGCGAGGGCATGTCCACGTCGACCGTGGTCAGGGCCTTCTGCAGGGCCAGGCCGGACTTCCGCTCCGACACGAAGAACGACAACTGGTTCTTGCCGGTGCTGGTCTGGCCGAGGATCGCCACGTCCTTCAGGGACCGGGTCTCTCCCGTCTCCCTGCGGCTGAAGCGCCCCACCGCCATCGAGACCGGCGTCATCTGCGTCTGGACCATCGGCGCCGCGACGAACCAGCCCTGGTCCGGGTCCCACCGCAGCCACGTCAACTGGGTCCCGTCCTCGGACAGGGCCACCAGGTCCAGGAAGCCGTCGCTGTCCAGGTCGGCGATCGCAAGGTCCTGCACCGGCCCGGCCAGCAGCGAGCCGCCGTCGATCAGTTCCTGCTGCTGGGTGCTGCCGACGCCGAAGAAGACGTGCACCAGGTGCGCGCCCTTGCACAGCACCGCGACGTCGCTGGTGCCGTCCTGGTCCAGGTCCGCCACCAGCATCTTCTTGGGCTCGACGCCGACGGTGACCCCCCCCACCTGGCCGAACGTGCTGGCGCGGAACTGCTTGATGGTCGCCCCCTCCACGCGGGCCTTGAAGATGCGGCGGGTCGTCAGGTCCGTGAACACCGCGGTCTCCGGCACCGTCGTCTGCGACGCGAACGACATGGCCGCGACCGCCGACATGCCCAGCACGGGAGCAGTGGTTTCCCCGCCGGCCAGTTCCATCGAACTGTTGACGCCGGACGAGACCTGGCCGGCCGCGTCGATCGGGAAGACGGTGGCCACGGACGAACCGTCGTGCGCGACCAGCACCGCGTTCCGGTCCCCGGTGGCGAACCTGCCGATGGCGACCATCTTGGGAGTCTGGGCACCGCTGTACGCGTTGATCGTCCCCCAGGTGACCGTCTCCCCCTCGTCGTCGGACATCGAGATGCCCGTCGACAGCGTGAGGTCCTCCAGCGCGAAGGCCATGTCGGGGTACGCATCGGCGTTCAGCCTGCCGAAGGTCATCGCCTTCGCCGCCGACGGGGCCTGCATCGCCACCGGCTTCGCGAACCCGGCGCCGGGCACCTGCAGGAAACGGACGACCTGGTCGGTCGCCCCGTTCAGCCAGACGCCGCAGAAGGCGACGATGTCGTCCAGCCCGTTCAGGTCCAGGTCCTTCACCGAGACCATCGAGCACGACACGCCCTTGGCCAGTTCGGCGCGGCGCTTCATGCCGCCCGTCGCCTCGTCCCGGACGAAGATCGCCAGGCCGGCCTGCCCGCCAAGGACCACGCCGCTGGTGCCGTCCTCCAGCGACACGCCGGCCGCCGCGATGGCGGTGAAACTGCCCGACAGCGTCATCGTGCTGCCGCCCAGGAAGGCCGGGCGCTGCACGTATGAGAACGTCCTCTGGAAGGTCCCCAGGTGGTCCGCGATGCCGTCCAGCGCCTCGACGGTCACCGTCTTCTCGCCGCCCGGCCAGGCCGAGGTCGGGACCAGGATCTCGCCGGTGTCCACGTCGACCTGAGACTGTGCGCCGGTCGGCGACCACTCGTAGTGGAACCCGTCCTCGATGTCGATGACGATGCTGGTGACGCCCGCGCCGGCGTCCGTGACCTTGAACCGCAGTTTCAGGTCGCCCAGGAAGTTGCCCCCCTCGGCCGGAGTGGGGTCCAGCGGGGTGATGACCGGTCCCTGGTTGTCCACGGTGATCTTCACGGTGGCCGTCGCCTCGGTGCCGTCCTCGGTCGAGGCAGTGGCCCTCACGGACCACTTGCGGCCGTCGTTGATCAGGGTCGTATCGATCGGGATGATGACGGTCTGCGGACCCGCGAGGTCCTTCTCGACGGGGGTGAAGGTCGTCGCCTTCAGGACCTCGACCTTCAGGCGGATCGCGCGCTTCTGGTCGTCCTCCACCTTGACCACCAGGTCGAACGAGCCGGAAACGCGCGTCTCGACGTCGGGCGGGGGGTTCGTGATGGTCAGCCTCAGGCCCCCGAACGCCTCGTCCCCGGCGGTCTCGTCGGTCGCGTCCTCCTCGAAGCCGAAATCGGTGCCGCTGGGGCCGGAACTGCATCCGGCCAGCGACCACGCGGCGAGCATCGCGGCCGCCAGGATCCCCAGGGATTTCGAGCGCAGATGCATCCAGGGCCTCCCCGCAAACAGGGCGCCTACATTCTCATGGAAGGGGCGTGGATCGTCAAGAAACCGGCCGCCCATGCGGGAATGCTGCGTCCCGGGGGGTGGGACGTCAGGGGGATCCGGGAGAGGTCGACCCGTCCACGACCTGCACCACGCTGGCATCGACCAGGACATCCCGGCTGCCCGGGGCCTCGGCATTCCGGGCGCCGCTGCCGAACGCGACCACGACGGTGTCGCCCTGGCCGGCATCCAGCGTGTCGGTCGCCACCACGACGCGGCCGGTGGCGTGCTCCCCGTCCGGGGACACCCGCATCTCGGCCACCAGCAGCAGCTTCTTGGCGGCGAGGCGCGGGGCCTTCCTCGTCGCCCAGACCTCCCCGATGACCCGGCCGCGAATCACTTCAGCGCTCCTGCAGGCGTTCCGGCAGGCGTCCCGGCGCGAACGCGAAGGCCGGGTCCGCGCACGCGTCCCGGAAGACCTCCACGCCGTCCACGATGGCCGCGATCGACGCCTCCACCGGGTGGCGGGTGTCCCCCAGCGCCCAGCGCGCCGGCAGCCCCATGCACACCACGACGTCCTGCCCCACCTCGGCCCCGACCGGGTCCACGCACACCAGGTGGTCGGCCTGGTGGTCCGGGTCGTGCCAGGCCAGCGGCCGGACCAGCAGCAGTTTCTTCCCGGCCAGCCGGGGATTCTGCCGGGTGGCCCAGCACTGGCCGATGACGCGTCCCAGGATCACGGCCGGACCTCCCGGGCGCCGTCCTCGACGACGGCCTCGTCCACGATCGCGATCACGCAGTTCTTGGTGGTCACGTGCGGGCCGGCCACCAGGTCGCGCACCCGGCTGCCGATGCCGACCAGCACCAGTTGGCCCACGTCCGCCCCCAGCGGGTCCACCGCCAGCAGCGACGCCTCGCGCAGGTGGCCGTCGTCGCAGTCCGCGCCAAGGCGCGTGCCGGCCTCCGCCTGCTGCAGGCCCAGCGGGCGCACCTCGACGACCCTCCGGCCGTGCAGGCCCTCGGACTGCCTCGCGCCCCAGACGGTTCCGACCACCCGGCAGAGCTTCATGCCTTCGCGTTCCGTTCCTGGATCAGCCGGGCCAGCGCCGCGGCCTCCTGGTCCACGATCTCCTTGGCGTACGAGTGGATCACGCGCTCGGCGACCGCGCCCAGCAGGAAGACATTGACCTTCAGTTCGCCGGACAGGACGCGCCGCGTGCGGCCCGGGCCGGCGGCGACGAACTCGATCTCGCCGCGGTTCTTCAGCAGCTCGGCCACGCCGTGCGTGGTCGGGACGTTCGCGTACGTCGCGGTGCCGCGGCCCAGGTCCAGTTCCGACTCCTCCACCCACTCCATCCAGCGCGGTTCGACCTTCTTCGGGCCGACCGAGTGGATCTTGGGCACGGGCAGGTACCGGACCCGCCGGGTGACGCGATGGCCGTTCTCGTTCCAGGACAGCGTCTCGGCCTCCTGGACGGTGGACATGCGCGGCTTGAGGATCTCGATGACCCCCTTCTCGAACATGGTCCGCATCAGCGTCTCGCGGTCGCAGGGGAACTCGTGCTCGAAGCGGTACTTCATCGGCAGACCTCCGTCGGCACCGGGCGCCTTGTCCGGCCGGCGGCGGCATGATACCGTCGCGGCGGTACCGATGGCAATCCGCACACCCGGGACACACCCATGATTCGCCTGCAACGCTACCTGGCCGAGAGCGGCCGGCTGTCCCGCCACGAGGCCGAGCAACGGATCGCGGAGGGACGCGTCACCGTCAACGGGAAGGTGGCCACGCCCGGCACGATGGTCGACCCGGAAAAGGATCGCATCAAGCTGGACATGGAAACCGTGCGGCCCACGCGGCACCACCTGGTCCTGATGATGCACAAGCCGAAGGGCGTGGTGTGCACCGAGAAGGACCCGGAAGGCCGCAGGAACGTGAACTCGCTGCTGCCCGACCTGCCGGTGCACGTGCACTCGGTGGGCCGGCTGGACCTGATGAGCGAGGGCCTGCTGCTGTTCACCAACGACGGGGACCTGACGCGGATGCTGACGCGCGCGGCCAGCGGCATCGAGCGCGTGTACGAGGTGAAGATCCAGGGCGGGGTGCCGGCGTGGGCGCTGGAGCGCCTGGAGCGCGGGGTGAACCTGGAGGACGGCCGGGCGCGCGCGGCGTCGTGCCGGCGGCTGCGGCTGGCGCGCACGAACGAGTGGCTGGAGGTCACGATGACCGAGGGCCGGTACCGCGAGGTGCGCCGGATGTTCCAGACCCTCGGGATGAACGTCCTGAAGCTGAAGCGCGTGAGGTTCGGGGCGGTGCGGCTGGGCAAGCTGCCGGTCGGGGCGGTGCGGGCCCTGACGCCCGACGAGATCACCGCGCTGACCGAGAACCGGCCGCCGAAGCCCGAGCGGCCCGCGAAGCCCCCGAGGATGGGGAAGCCGCACGGCGAGGCGAGGCCTTCGCGTCCCGGGAGGTCGGCGAAGCCCGGGAAGCCCGAGCGGCCCCCGAGAACCCCGCCGTTCCCCCGGGCGGAGCGCGAGGATCGTGGTCCCCGGGACGAGGACGACGAGGGCTTCGTGTCCGGAGCGGCCGCACGGAAGTTCGAGGCCGAGGTGGCCGAGGCCGTGCGCAAGGCCCAGGCGCAGAAGGGGAAGCCGTCGGCGGAACGGAAGACCTCGGGCGCGTCCCCGGATCGCGCTCGCGGCCATGCCGACCGCAGCGGTCCCGCACGGAAGCGGAACGACCGCGGACCGGGCCGACCGGCGGGCCGGCCCCCGCGGGCCGAGCGTTCCTCGCGGCCGGAGGGCGCCCCCACCCGTCACGGCTCGCACCCCGGGAAGCCCTCGCGGCCGGGAGCTGCGAAGCCTTCGCGGCCGGGAACCGCAAGGCCCCCGCGCGGCGGGTCCGGGAAGCCTGCCCGCCCCGCAAGGCCTTCGAACCGTTCCGCGAAGCCCGCGCACCGTCCGGCGAAGCCGGCCGGCCGGCCGCAGCGATCCGTTCACGCGAACAAGCCTCAGAAGGTGTAGAGCACCCCGAAGTGGATGTTGCCGACCTCCTCGCGGGCGGTGCATTTCCCCGTGTTCTTGTCCACCGACTTGCACCGCCGGTCGAGGATGATCCCGTAGTCCAGCCGGATCGGCACGACGCCGCCCAGCATGTACCGCAGGCCCAGGCCCACCGAGTGGCGCACCGACTTCGCGTTCAGGTCGGTCGGGCTCTCGGACAGCGCGCCCAGGTCGTAGAACAGCGCGCCGTTCAGGGCCAGGCTTCGCAGCAGCGGGAAGCGCAGTTCCAGGCCGCCTGACACCAGCGTGTCGCCGCCGTATACCTTGGCATACTCGGGATGGGTGACGACGGCGCCGGAGACCGGGTCCGTCTTCGGGGTGCCGTCCGGGTTCTTCTCCTGCACCTGCGTCTCGACCAGCCGCAGGCTGCCGTCCGGCAGGTACTGGCCGACGCCGTCGTTCGAGAACCCCCGCACGCCGCGGTTGCCGCCCAGCGAGTAGCGCTCGTCGGGGGGCAACTGGCCGTTGCCGCCGAACGCCTTCGACCCGCCGAAGCGCGCGGTCAGGCCGATCGTCAGGAACTTCCGGATGGTCACGAATCCCTTGGCCAGGATCTCGTACTTCAGGAAGTTCCCCTGCGACAGGGCGTTGATGTAGGCCAGCGACACCTGCACGAAGCCGCCGTTCTTCGGGTCGATGGGATGGTCCAGGTGGTCGTAGGTCAGGGTCGGCACGATCTTGTTCTCGTACCGCCAGGACGACCAGCCGGCACCGGACACCTGCGAGTCCCGCGTGCGGACGGCCCCGGTCTCCCAGGCCAGCGCGCCGAACAGCCGCTGGTACAGGGCGCGGGACACGACGAACTCGGCCCCGAACTGCACCTGGTCCAGCCGCGTCGTCGCCCGGTCGTACAGCGCGAACGGCGTCGCCCGGAAGGACAGCCCGCGCGAGAAGAAGTTCGGGTCCAGGTAGGTCGGCGCGAACGACGCGTACCGGTCCCAGGCGGTGAACGAGAAGCCGTACTTCAGCGGCAGGTACAGCCGCTTGCCGCGTCCCAGCAGGTTCAGATCGACGTACCGGGCCTCGATCGTCATCAGGATGTCCGGCAGGGGCAGGTCCAGGGCACGGCCGCTGCCGGACGCCTGCACGTCGGTCACGGCGATCGACGTGGACAGCGCCGACGTGACGCCCTTCGGCAGCGAGCCCGACCGGGCGTCGGACAGCGTCTCGAACCCCACGGCGAAGTCGATGAACCGGTTCTTCTGCTCGCGGCACTCGACCACCAGGGCCACCCGGTCGCGCGGCGGTTCCTCGTCCGCCCCGATGGCGCTGACCTGCACCGATGCGAAGATGCCCAGGTCGTTCAGGTAGCGGATGCCCTCGGCCACGCGCACGATGTCGTAGGGCTGCCCGGGACCGGGCAGTTGCGACGCCACCACCTCCCGTCGGGTCCGGTCCAGGCCCTGCACGAAGACCGACTCGATGGTCGCCGGGGTGCCCTCCTCCACCGCGATCCGCAGGTCCACCTCCGCCTGCGTCGCGGCCTGGAGGTCGCACGGCCCCGCCTCCTCCTCCGCGCCGCACGACACCTTCACGGACGCCCGCAGGTGGCCGGACGACGCGTACCACCGCTTCAGGCGCTGCACCGCCGCCTCCAGGCGCCCGGGCGACAGCGGCCCCCCGGGCGGCAGGTCCAGCACCTTCACGGCCTCGGCCGGCGGCCTCTGGGACACCCCGTCCAGCCGCACCTTCCCGACCCGGCTGCGCCGGCCTTCCTCGATCCCGATGCGCAGCAGCACGCCCTCGGTGTCCCCGGGCGGCACCACCACCTGGAACGCCTTGTCCGCGGACCCGTAGGTGTAGACCGTGGCGTCGCCCTCGTTCGCGACCAGCCGCACGCGCCGGGCGTCCGGGACGGTGTCCAGGAACCGCATGTCCCGGAAGCCTTCCTCGGCGTACAACTGGCGCACCCGGTCGAGGTCCGTGAACACCTGGTCGGGCAGCAGCGCCCCGGTGTCCCCGAAGAAGTCGTACTCCTTCGTGACCATCTCCTTCCGGATGCTCTCCTCGGGCAGCGACTTCACGCCGCGCAGGTCCACCCCGCGGATCTCGACCTTGCCGTTGCGGGTGACGAAGTACGTGATGCGACCGGCCACGTGGGGCCCCCAGGGTGCCGGCGCCACCCGGGGGTCCTCGTCGAAGTCCGCCGGGGTCGCCGGGGCGCGCCGCGTGCGGTAGTCCAGCACCGCGTCGGCGAACAGGTACCCGCGGTTCTCGAAGAAGGCCCGCACCTCCTCCCGTCCCAGCTGGGCCTCGGACAGGTCGAACACCCCCGAGTCCGAGAACGGCAACGCCTTCAGCAGGTCGTCGTCCTGCTGCGGCACGAAGCCGATCCGGCCCGGCATCGGCGCATCGCGGACGAAGAACCGCAGGAGGTAGCAGGACTCGTAGGTCGCCTGCAGCCGCAGCACCTCGGACGGTGCATCGAAGGACGACGCGACCCGCACCCCCGAGAAACCGATCGACCGCAGCGTCTTGGTCAGCCGGCTGATCGCGTTCGGCAGGGTCCGCTCGGTCATCGTGGTACCGCTGCCCAGGTCGGTCCACGATCGCAGGTCGCCCGCGTCCGGAACCGGGCAGCCCTCGGCGTCCGGCCGGAACGCCGCGGCCTCCGGACGGGCGGGCTTCAGCGTCACCTCGACCTCCCGGATCTTGACCCGGGCCCCTTCGTGGACGGCAATCAGCAGGTCGACGCGCGAGGCATCCACGGGGCGGGCCTCCAGCTTCACCTCGGTGCCGGTGAAGCCCTCGTCCTGGTAGGCGCGCCGGATGGCCTCCCGGGCGCGCTCGAGGTTGTCGGCCATCATGGCGTCCCGGGTGTCGAAGCGGTCGCCCGGCACCATCGACAGCCGGCCGAAGATCTCGCTGTCGTCGAAGTGGCTGTTGCCCGTCACCTTCATCCGGCGCAGGCGGGTGGCCACCTCCACGTTCAGCGTGGCCGAGATGCCGCCCACCACCGCCTCGCAGGCGATCGAGGCCGAGTGGAAGAAGCCCATCCGGTCCAGGCGCTTCAGGCCCGCCGCGCGCCTGAGGGGGTCCAGCACGGTGCCGGGGACCAGGTCGGCCAGTTCCAGCACGCCCGACACGAAGGCCGGATCCCCGCACCCCGCCACCGTGCAGCCGGCCAGGTCGACCGCCACCAGCGGGCCCTCGCTGCACGGGTCCGGGGTCGTCGCCGGCAGGCGCTCGGCCAGCGGCTGCCCGGGGACCATCGCCCCCAGGAACACCGCCACCATCGCCCACCGACGCACCGGCATCCGACTCTCCTAGTCGATCGGGATCCTCAGCCGCAGCTTGGTCTCGTACTTGTTGCCTTCCTGGGATCGGTCCAGGGCCTGCGAGATCGACAGCACGCGGCCCTCCAGGGAAAGGTAGTCCGTCAGGCGAACGTGGAAGCCCGCCGTGTACCAGGCGCTGCCCGAGTTCTGCTGGACCTGCGTCGCGAACCGCATGCGCGACCCCAGGTGCGCCATCACGTCCACGTTCACGCCGCCCGTCGGGCTGACGCCCAGGTTGATCGCGTCCACCAGCGACCCCAGCAGCAGCTTGGCCACCAGGTTCGTCACGTCCTCGGTCAGCAGGCCCAGGTTGAAGATCTGGCCCGCCGAACTGGCCACGCCGCCCTGCGGCAGGCTGCCGGTCAGCACCAGGTACTGCAGTTCGGTCTGGGTGTACGCCTTGCTGGTCGAGGACAGGCTGATGTCCAGGTCGGGATAGCGCCCGGTCACCTTCAGGCTGACCTGGATCCCCTGGTCCAGCGCGCCGGCCACAGGGGCGTCCGGGTCGAAGCGCGAGGCGACCGCCGTGCTCTGGGTGGTGGTGCCGACCACCTGGATGCGCGTCCGCGCCAGCACGTCCACCCGCGGCTGCCCGGGGGGACCGTCGAAGTCCACGGTGCCCCGCACGACCTCGAAGACGCGCCGCACCACCTCGTAGGTCACGGTGCCGCCGGGCAGGACCTCGACGCGGTTCCACAGTTCGGGCGCCTTCACCTTGCCCTTGACCCGCAGATCCATCGCGATGTCGAAGTCGGTCGACCCCACCGGCAGCTTGCTGCGCACGCCGAAGCGCGGCCCGGTGACGGCCAGGTCCAGGTCGGCGTCGGCCAGCCAGGGCGCCACCTCCTCCAGCGACCGCCCCTGGCGCTCGGCCACGCGGGTGCCCGTCAGGCCCGAGAACGCCTTGCCCACGATGTCGAAATTGCGGTGGTACGAGCCGTCCGTCAGGGCGACCCGGCCGCCGATGCGCATCCGGGACTGTCCCGGCGCGCCCAGCCCCTCGAAGGTCGCCGTGACGGAGGGGTTGCCGACCAGGAAGTACTCGCCCGGGGACACGAACCGCAGGTCGGCGCCTTCCAGCACCACCTCGCCGTCCGCGGGCACCAGCCCGTCGAACGCCGCGTTCCCGTGCACCGTGAACTTCCCCTCGCCCAGCGAGCCCTTGACCCAGCCGTCGGCCGGGATCGTGGCCCGCATCCGGCCGTCCCCGGACGACAGCAGCACCCGGCCGCCGTCCTGCAGGCGCAGCGCCTCGCCCAGGCCCCGGATCCCCAGTTCCACCGCGCCCAGCCGGACCTCGCCATCCGCCAGGGGCCGGGCCAGCGTGCCGTGGACCTCCAGCGGCCCCGGGTCCTCCGCCATCTCGGTGCCGCAGCCGGGCGGGGGATCCGCGGGAAGGGCGCCCGGCGTCCCGGCCAGCCGCACGTACCCGTCCGCCACCGAGAAGACCTGGCCGAACTCCCGCAGCCAGTACGCCCCGACCCGCCCCTTGGCCCACAGGCGCATCCGCCCGTCCTTGTCCAGCAGGTGGCCGCACGCCCGCAGCGTCCCGCGCCCGTCGTACAGGGCCAGCCCGCGCAGCGACACCGATCCGTCCGGCTCGATCGCGGCGACCAGTTTCTCGACGTTGCGCAGCCGCACCTCGCGGTCCAGGAAGTCCAGCCTCAGCCCGTCGGGAGGCGAGGTCAGCGCCGCCTGAAGCGTGCCGCCCGGGCCGAAGCCCATCCGCACCTGCACGTTGCCGGTCAACTGCCCCCACAGGTCGCGGGCCCGGATCGACGGCCACAGGTCCTGCGGCGTCACCCGGTTCAGGTCGACCATCACGACCAGCCCGTCGAACCGCCCGTCCGACCAGGTGATCCGGGAGTCCTCGTTCAGGTGCATGCGGGGCAGGAACCGGTCGCTGGACAGGTGCAGGTCCCCCCCGGGGACGCGGGCCGCGATCACGGACAGGTCGCCGAACCGCTGGTCCCCGTAGGCCACTTCCGAGGCGTCGATCCGCGCGTCCAGCCCCGGGTCCCGCAGCGGGCCCGACGCGGCCGCCTGCACGTCCACCATGCCCTTCAGCGCACCGTCCTTCTTCATGCCCGCCAGGCCCGGCAGCGACAGGCCCTTCCCGTCCAGCGTCGCCTGGAAGGTCCCCTTCGGAAGGTCCACCGTGCCCTCGACCGTCGCGGTGCCGCCGGCCTTCAGGGCGGCCCGCGCCTGGACCTTCGCGACGCCGCCCTTCCCCGACTGGACCCGTGCCTGCACGTCGGTCAGCGGGCGGCCCGCCGCGACCATCCTCGCGGCCGTCGCACGTGCCGTCCCGTCCATCGACCCCAGCGGGTCCCGGAGGTCCAGTTCCAGCCGCTCGACCGCCAGGTCGACCTTCCCCTTCAGGCCCAGGTCCTTCGGCAGCGGCAGCCGGGCCAGGTCCAGGGCCGGCGACGCCCCGCCCGCGATCGACAGGTGCGGGGACGACACCTGCCAGGTCGCCGGGTCCACCAGCCGCACGGCCACCCGGGACGCGGCAACCGGCCCGTACGGCGTCGCGGCGTCCAGCGCCGAAACCGTCAGGATGCCGTCCCGCCAGTCCAGGCGTGCCCGGGCCTGGTCCGCCTCCCACGGCCCGACGGACAGGCCGGTCACGGCGGCCGAGGCGGTGGCGACGGGGTTCGCCAGCGGGCCGTGCACGCGCAGGTCGGCCAGCGAGGCCTGGCCCCGTCCCTTCAGGCCTATCACCGGCAGCAGCGACCGCAGGTCCTTCGCGACGGAACCGGTCACGTCCAGTTCGCGCCGGCCCAGGTCCAGCGACCCTTTCAGCAGCGCGGCATCCGCCCCGGAGCCCAGTTCCAGCGCCGCGATATCGACCTGCGGGCGGGCGAAGTCGCCGCTGACCGCCAGCGAGGCGTCCAGCCGGATGGAGGCGTCCGGGCCGGCCAGCAGGGTTCCGTCCGGCAGCAGCGCCGCCAGCGTGCCCGCGACCCTGCCGAAGGCGATCCGGGTGGCCCAGGAGACGACGTCCGCCCGCACCTGCAGCCGCCCCGACACGCTGCGGGGCAGCGGCGCCGGCAGCCCGGGTACCGGCGCGCCCAGTTCCGCCAGGAAGCCCGGCAGGTCCAGGCCCTCCGCCTCGATCGCGAAGGTCGTGTCGGTCGCGATGCCGTCGGCGCTGCCGAACGGGTGGAACACGCCGCCATCCAGCCGGATCCGGCCCACCCGGGAATCGCTGAAGGCCCGGATCCCCTGGAAGGCGTATCGCCCGGTCTCGTCGCGCCCGCCGGTGACCGCCGCCTCGACCCGCCCCAGGTCGAAACCGGCGAACGCCAGCGACGGGGAGTCCACGGTCACCGAGAAGCGCGGGTCGAAGTGGTCGCCCCGCCCGTCCACGTGCAGGCGCAACGGACCCTTCGCCAGGCCGCCGGTAGCCGTGTCCGTCAGCGGGCTGCCGTCGGCGAAGTCCAGGTCGGCGACGCCCTCGTACCGCAGGTTCTCGGACCAGGCCAGGAATCCGTCGCGGGAATCCAGGTCCATGCCCGGGAACGCGAACCGTGCCTGCCGGTACGAGATCCGGTCCCAGTCGAAGACGAACCCGTCCACGCCGCCCGGCCCCATCGGGACCTCGCGCGGGATGGCCGACACCCCCGGCGCGGCCCGGATGTGCCCGACCCCGTGCGTCCAGGTCACCCGCGCCGCCTCCACCTTCACGCGGGTGGACGGCTGGGTCTGCAGCCCCAGCCGGGCCTGCAGCCGGATCCCCTCCACCCGGATGTCCCAGTACGGAAAGGAGACCCGGCACGACCCCCGCTCGCCGGTGATGTGGTCGAAGACCAGCCGCACCGACTGCCCCGGACCGGTGGACGGCGGCTTGTTCGGGTCCGGGAGGTGGAAGGCGTCCACCAGCTTGAGGTGGGTTTCGGCGTCGAAGTCGATCAGGGCCTCGTAGTCGAACAACTGGATGTCGGGCAGGTGGACCACGATCTCGGGGTCCTCGCCCGACAGGAACCGCACCAGCGGGACCAGGTCCACGCTGACCCGGACGGTGCCCGCGCGGATCACCGCCTCCCCGTCCGGCGCCCGGATGGCCACGTCCAGGATGTCCACCTTCCACGGGATCGGGCTGATCTGGATGCTGCCGAACTCCAGCGACCCCGGCAGGACGGAACGCAGGAACCGGGTCAACTGGCCCGGGAAGGGGCTGGAATTCAAGACGAAGTACAGGGAGGGCACCAGGACGGCGACCACCAGCAGCGTGCGCGTCACGACCAGGTAGAGGCCGCCGGCCAGAGCGCCCAGGATTCGTCTGCCCTTCCCCATCGGCCCGGTGCGTTCGGGTCGGAACGAGGATACCAGAGCCCCCGACGAAGGGTTACCTGGCGCCGGGGCCGGGAGCGGGGCCGGATCGGGCCGGGTTGGACGCCCGTCCAACCGTCCAGCCGGCGCGACGGGTCGGGACAACCGTAATCCATTGTTATCCTTCGTTACCCATCCTGGCACGCCCCTTGAACCTTCCGTCCCCGTCGGCCGGCGAGGCGGCCGTCCGCAGGGAGGCCCCCGATGAACGTGCGCGTGCAGTCCGCGGTGCTGTGCGGGATCGACGGGATTCCCGTGGACGTGGAGGTCGACGTCCACCCCGGCGTCGGCCACTTCGACATCGTCGGCCTGCCCGAGGCCGCCGTGCGGGAATCGAAGGTGCGGGTCTTGTCGGCGCTGCGCAACCTGGGTTTTCGTGCCCACACCCGCTGGGTCACCGTCAACCTGGCCCCGGCCGACGTGCGCAAGCACGGGTCCCTGTTCGACCTGCCCGTCGCGCTGGGCGTGCTGGCCTGCCTGGACGCCTTCCCGGCCTCGGCCCTGGAAGGCCGCCTGGTGCTGGGCGAACTGTCGCTGGACGGCCAGGTGCGGCCCGTCCCCGGCGTGCTGCCGATGGTGGCCGCCGCCCGGGACGGCGGGACGGCCCAGGCGATCGTCCCGGCCGCGAACGGCGCCGAGGCCGCCCTGGTACAGGGCATCCGGGCCTGGCAGGCCGTGACCCTGGAGGAACTGATCGAGGCGCTGGCGGGCCGCGGGGCGCTGCATCCGGTCCTCCCGGACGAAGGTCCGGCCGCCGGGGTTCCGCCCAGCCTGCCCGACCTGTCCGACGTCCGCGGCCAGGCCCACGTGAAACGCGCGCTGGAGATCGCCGCCGCCGGCCGCCACAACCTTCTGATGGTCGGCCCGCCCGGGTCGGGGAAGACGATGCTGGCCCGCCGCCTGGCCGGGCTGCTGCCCCGCATGACCTACGAGGAGAGCCTGCAGGCGACCAAGGTCCACAGCGCCGCGGGCCTTCTGCGGCGCCGTGCGGCACTGATCTCCGACCGGCCGTTCCGGGCGCCGCACCACACGGGGTCCGCCGCGGCGATCGCCGGGGGAGGGTCGAGGCCACGCCCCGGCGAGGTCAGCCTGTCTCACCACGGCGTGCTGTTCCTGGACGAACTGCCCGAGTGGCGCCGCGAGGTGCTGGAGGTGCTGCGGCAGCCTCTCGAGGACCGCCTCGTCACCATCAGCCGCGCCGCCGGCACCGTCACCTACCCCGCCGACTTCCTGCTGGTGGCCGCGATGAACCCGTGCCCGTGCGGGTACCTGGGCGACCCGCGGCACCAGTGCACGTGCAGCCCGGCCGAGGTCGCCCGGTACCGGTCCCGGGTGTCGGGCCCGCTGATGGACCGGATCGACCTGCACGTCGAGGTGCCGGCGGTGCCGTTTCGCGACCTGTCGGCGCCGTCCGGGGGCGAGCCCTCCTCCACGGTGCGCGCGCGAACGCAATCGGCGGCGGACGCCCAGGCGGCGCGCCTGGGTCCCGGCGGCGCGCGGTTCAACGGGCGGATGGATCCGCCGCAGGTCCGGGCGCACTGCCGGGTCCCGGACGAGGCGTCGCGGCTGCTGGAGGCCGCGATGGACCGGCTGGGGCTGTCGGCGCGGGCGCTGGACCGCGTGCTGCGGGTGGCGCGGACCATCGCGGACCTGGACGGCTCGGACGCGATCCGGACGGTGCACGTGTCCGAGGCGATCCAGTACCGGCTGCTGGACCGGCCCGCGGCGTGAGGCGCGGTCCGGCGGGCGTGGGCCGGTGTCGCGGGTGCGCGCCGGCCGGCAGGGAAGAACCGGGAGGCCACGAGGAGGAGCCATGTCGAGGAAGACCGAGAAACTGAAGGAACTGGAGGACGTCATCGTCGCGATGGACAAGCAGTTCGGGAAGGGGACCGTGATGCGGTTCGGCGACGGGCCCATCGAGCGGGTGCCGGCCTTCCCGTCGGGGTCGCGCCTGCTGGACGTGGCGCTGGGCATCGGCGGCGTACCGCGCGGGCGCATCGTCGAGGTCTTCGGCCCCGAGTCGTCCGGCAAGACCACGCTGGCCCTGGAGATGATCGCGCAGGTGCAGGCGGCGGGCGGCACCGCGGCCTTCGTGGACGCCGAGCACGCCCTGGACCTGACCTACGCGCAACGGCTGGGCGTCGGCGTCGAGGATCTGCTGCTCAGCCAGCCGGACTGCGGCGAACAGGCACTGGACATCGTGGAGGCCCTGGTCCGCAGCAGTGCGCTGGACCTGGTGGTGGTGGACTCCGTGGCGGCGCTGACCCCGCGGGCCGAGATCGAGGGCGACATGGGCGACAGCCACGTCGGCCTGCAGGCCCGCCTGATGAGCCAGGCGCTGCGGAAGCTGGTCGGGGCCTGCCACAAGCAGGGATGCACCGTGATCTTCATCAACCAGTTGCGCATGAAGATCGGCGTGATGTTCGGGTCGCCCGAGACCACCACCGGCGGCAACGCGCTGAAGTTCTACGCGTCGATCCGGCTGGACGTGCGCCGCATCGGCTCGCAGAAGAACGGCGCCGAGGT
>CALJUR010000124.1 GCA_937975765.1 uncultured Myxococcales bacterium | reverse complement strand
GTTACGGCGCCCCCCGAGATCTACACCCTTTCCCTCCACGACGCTCTTCCGATCTGACGGGCGGGCCGGCTGCCGGGGCGACCCCGTCCGGGGGTGCGGGCGGGGCGACCGCCACCCAGGGGGCGGGTCCGAACCGGACACCCGGCACCGGCGCGGGAGGCCAGGACACGGCCCAGACCGCGCAGAACGCGCAGGCCCGGCAGCCCGAGCCGGGCACGACCGCCCCCGCGCCCGCGACCACCACCACCGATCCCAACGCCGCCCGATGGGCCACGATCGAGCGCCTTCTGAACCGCAGCACCGTCGGCCAGGCGGCCCTGCGCTACAAGCGCCAGCGCAACGTCGGCGTCACCTACGCGTCCGGGACGGGCAGTTTCTACAACCCCGGATCGAACTCGATGACGCTGGACACCACCGAGAGCGCCGAGTCGTCCGCGCTGACCTTCGTGCACGAGATGAACCACGCCCGGTACGCCGGCGAGGGCCGTTCGGCCGACATCCAGCGGCTGTCGCGCGCCCGGTACGTGGACGGGATGCTGAACGAGGAGGTCGAGGGTTGCGTCCTGGCGATCGAGGCCAAGTGGGAGATCGTGGCCGCCGGGACGCCGGTGACCGACAGCCCGCCGCTGGAACAGGTCTACAAGCGGGCCTACGACCGGGCCATCGCGGCCCAGAGGACCCAGGCGCAGGCCAAGGAGGCCGGACGCACGGCCCTGAAGAACGCCTTCACGTCAGGCACCGTCACGACCAGCAACACCCACGAGTCCTACCCGGTCTACTACGGGAACGCCTGGGACCGCGCCCACCGTTCGGGTGGCGGCAAGTAGTCCCCTTCCCCGTCACGGAGGCAGCACGATGGATCGGAACCCGCAGGCCGCGTCCCGCATGCTGGCGTCGACCTTCGCGATGCTGCTGGCCTGCACGTCCGGCGGATCGGCCACGGCAGGGGCGCCCGCGGCGGCCGGCGACCGGGCCGTGATCGCAGGGGCCTTGCGGGCGACCGATCCCGGGCTGGCGGACGTCGTCTCGAACCCGGCCTCCCGGGTGGTAGCGGTGGATGCCCCCATGCTGAGAAGGCACCGCGTCCACCGGGTCGATTTCGATGCGGCGGGCAAGCCCGTGCTGTTCTACGTCGCGGCCGGCCAGGGCGGGCAGGTCGTCCGGTTGACCGCGAATCCCCAGGCGTTCGGGGAAATGGTCCGGCAGGAGGGCCTGAAGGTCGAGTCCGAGGCGGAAGCCGTGGCCCTGGCGCGCCTGTGGTTCGAGACCACCCGGGTGACGGGCCGCCGGAACCTGCTGGTCGAGTCGTTCGACGCGATCCCGTTCCGGACCGGGCTGGAGGCCGACGAGGCGAAGGTCGTCGCCGACGCCAGGGAGCGCCTCGGCAAGGCGGTCGGACCGGTGTCGGCCACCCGGACCGCGAAGGGCTTCGAGGTCATGCTGTGGCAGGTGCGGGAGGACGACCTGGACCGGCTGCGCCTGGAGATCGCGCCGGACGGGGCGGCGACCGTCACGCACGAGACCGTTGCCCCGGCCCTCCCCCTGGCGTACGTGCTGTGAATCCTGGAGGCTAGTCCTTCGCGGGCCGCACCAGGATGCCCATCTCGCGGGCCTCCTCGGCCCCGGCGGCGGCCAGCAGTTCCAGGCCGATCTCCCGTCCCTGGTCCGCCGCCCGGAAGGCCGCCCGCAGCGCCGCGTTCTTGATGTTGCCGCCGGCCATCTCGAACCGTTCGCCCAGTTCGTCGAACGGGATGTCCGGGGCCAGCGGGGCCCCCGGGGGCAGCACCGCCCTCCACAGGCGCGCGCGCATCCCCGCGTCGGGCATCGGGAACTGGATGCGGAAGCGGATGCGGCGCTTGAACGCCTCGTCCAGCGCCCTCTCGAAGTTCGTCGTCAGGATCGTGATCCCGTCGTACGCCTCCATCCGCTGCAGCAGGTAGTTGATCTCCATGTTCGCGAACCGGTCGTTGGACGTCTTCACCTCGGTCCGGGTCGAGAACAGGCTGTCGGCCTCGTCGAACAGCAGGATCACCTGGCCGCGTTCGGCCTCGTCGAACAGCCGTGCCAGGTTCTTTTCCGTCTCGCCGACCCACTTGCTGGACACGCGGGACAGGTCCACCCGGTACAGTTCGCGGCCCAGGTCTGCCGCCAGCACCGCCGCCATCATGGTCTTGCCGGTGCCGGGCGGTCCCGAGAACAGGCATGACAGGCCGCGGCCGTAGGACAGCAGGCGGCGGAACCCCCAGTCGTCCAGCACCCGGATGCGGTTGCGCGCCTGGGCCAGCACCTCGCGCAACTGGCCGGTCACGGCGTCGGGCAGGACCACGTCGTCCCAGGACAGCGTCGTCGCGAAGGGCTCGGCGTACTGGCCCAGCGAGTGATCGACGCGGCGCCGCACGGCCTGCACTACGTCGTCCAGGTCGATGCGGATCCCCTTGCGGCCGGACGACAGCAGCAGGGCCCGCCGGCGGGCCTCCTCGACCGCGCCGAAGATGGTCCCCGAGGGGACGTCGAAACGGCGCACCAGGCGATCCGGCAGGTCGTCATCCGAACGGCATCCCGAGGCGGCCAGGGCGCGGGCCCACATCCGTCGTTGGCCCTCGGGGGCGGGGGAGGGCAGGGCGACCTCGAACGGCTGGTCCAGGATGCGGGCCAGGACCGCCATCGGCTGGTGGATGGTGACGGCCAGGGGGCCTTCGTGCCCCGCCAGGACGCGTTTCAGCACCCTCTCCTGCGACAGCAGTGGATCGCCGTGCCCGCCGGCCAGGGACTCCATCCGGACCAGCAGCATGCATCGGCGTACCAGGGCCTCTCGGCAGGCCTCGGCCAGCCCGGCCTCCAGGCCGTCGGGATCCGAAGGCAGCGATTCGAGGTCCAGGCCCAGCAGCCCCCAGCCCGTCCCGTCCAGCACGTGTGACAGCAGCGTCCGGCGACCCGACTGGGAAGGCCCCATCAGCACGATCGTCGGGCGCCCCCGCGGATCCTGCAGCGCCTTCAGCAGCCCGGTGCGCAGGCGCTCCACGGTCGCGCCCGGCAGGTCCGCCGCGTCGGGGGCGTCGGCGGGTCCGGGAACCAGGTGCGGCGGCAGCGGCTCGGGGATCCCATGCAGCAGCGAGACCACCCGGTCCGGGACCACGACCGGCCGGTGGATTCGCGGCGCGCCCGCGCCCCACGAAGGCGATTCCTTCAGCACCACCAGGCGGTGGCGGACCAGGGCCCCGTCCGGCCGGAAGCAGGCGACCGCCTCCGCGATGTCGCCGGGAGTGTCGGCCACCAGTTCGGCCAGGAACCCCGCCGTGGGCGTCTTGACCGCGAAATCCGCCCACGCGAAGGCGTACAGCCGGGCAGCGTCCACCGACAGGGCCGGCGCCGCGGCCGCCACCAGCAGCCTCAGTTCCAGGTCGGTCAGGCGGAAGACCGCGCGAACCTCCTCGATCGGCAGCACCACCCCGGCGTCCTGCCCGCACGCCGCGGCGACCCGCTGCTGGATGCCGGCCAGGTGCGCGGCGATCTCGTCGTCCGCCCGCGCCGCGTCGGGCCACCCGTCGATGGCAGGACGGCGTTCGCGCGGGGGGAAGTGATCGGGATCGGACCACAGTTCGAAGGCCTCGTTCAGGCTGACGTACAGGTCGGACAGCCGCCCGTCGGCCTGGGTCATCCGGTTGCCGTAGCGCGCGACATAGCGCCGCAGGCACAGCAGGACGTACCGGAGCCAGTCGGCCGCGTGGCGCTGCGCGGCTTCGTTCGCCGAGGTCGCCGTTTCCATGAAGCCTCCCGTGCGGGGGAAAGTATATCCCGTTTGACGTGCCGCTCCCGCTCTGTTACTACCGGGAGCGGAAATCACATGACCATTTGGGGGGGTAGTCAGGCGGC
>CALJUR010000123.1 GCA_937975765.1 uncultured Myxococcales bacterium | reverse complement strand
AACGCGTATGGGGCTCTGCCCCCACCGGCCTCCTGCTGTCTCCGGCGCGGCCGGGCTTTGGATTGCCCCCGCAAGGTGGCCGCGCCTCCGACGGCTCCCTCCGGAGCACCCCCGGACCCGGCCCGCGCTCCTGCGTGGTCGAGGAAGGGACGCCGCGCTTCGCTCGGCTGTAGGGCGGGCGCCCAGTGCCCCGCCTGTTCGCGCCCGGGCACGGAGGCGTGGTCGGCGGGTTCTTGAAGGAAACCCCCGACGGAGCCGGAGTCGCCTCGGGCGCGATGAATGGCAGGCCTTCCCCGCCTGCCGGGGATCGGGTCGGGAATGTCGCGACGGGTGCCTAGTTCGCGGCCGGGGCGGCGGGCGCGGGCGGCGGCGCGGGCGGGATCTGGCGCTTTGCGTAGGAGTAAGAGAAGTTCAGCAGCAGCAGGTTCTGGACCTGCCACTCCTTGACCAACTGGGGCTGGCGGAGCACCTTCAACGTGTAGTCCACCGAGGCCCAGTCCACCAGCTTGAACGACAGCAGCGCGCCCATCTCGACGTTGGTCATGTCGCCGATCGAGCTCTTGTCACCCTTCGGCTTGTTGCTGCGATAGAACGGCACCATCACGTCGGTGTACGCCTTGTACTTGATCTTGCTCTCGTAGGCGGTGCCGGTCAGCGCCAGGCCGCCCTCGAAGCCGGCCTGCACGAAGGAGGACAGTTTCTTCACCTCGATCTGGCCGGCGGTCTTGGCGTCGTCGGCCAGCGCGTACTGGCCTTCCGCGAAGACCTGGTGGCTGCCGAAGCCCGCCAGGATCATGATGTCCAGGTTCTCGTGCCGGTACGGGTTCAGGAACACGCCGGCCGACTCCTTCAGGGTGGTCGGCGAGAACTCGTCCGACAGGTGGAACTGGTCGGTCTTGTCGTCCGGGTCGGCCGGGTTCCCGTTCAACTTCTCGCCGGTGGCGGCGTCGTTGTAAGTGACCTTGGTGGCGTTGTAGTGGGCGCCCTCGAAGATCGCGGACAGCAGCCCGGCGCGGACGAAGGGGCCGACCCACGGGGCCGCCTCGGGGTGGTAGAAGTACGCCGTGTCGAACTTCAGCGTGTCGCTGGACTTCACGACCTTGTTGATGGGCGGGCCGTAGCCGAAGCCCTCCTGGATCGTCAGGTTGTTGCGCCAGTCGTGCTCGCCCTTGCGGTAGCCGATGTCGCCGTCGAACGAGAAGCCCAGAGTGAACTGGGAACCGTCCAGCTGGCCGACCACCTTCCGGTTGTTCATGAAGTTGATGCCGGCGCCCACCCGCAGCGAGCCGAGCCAGCCGGCATCGTCCTGGATCTTGCCCGCGGGTGCGGTGACATACTCCTTTTCCAGGGCCGGGGCAGCGGCGGGCATCGCCAGCACGCACGCCAGCCCCAGGCATGCCAGGGTCGTCCGGGTCGAAAGAGCCTTCATCGATCCTCCTCCACGAGTGGACGCCCAAAGATACTGCGGTTCGTGAAAAAGGGGAAAGGGGGCGCGGGAAGGCGTCGGGATCCGCGGGGGATTCGCGGGGGGGGCGGTGGTCCCGGGAGGTTCAGCGCCGGGAGCGGGCCTTGCGCGGCTGGTCCGGCGGGGCCGGCGGCCGGCCTTCCAGCACGCGGACGCGCTCGGCCAGTTCCCGCACCTCGCGGCGCAGCAGTTCAACCTCCTTGTGCAGGGGCGCGATGTTGCGCACGGCGCCCAGCACCGTCTGGAAGCGCTCGTCCGCCTTGCGCTGGAAGTCGTCGTAGGCGCGCTGCGTCCCGACGAGGAACTCCTTGACCTCCTCGGCCGGCTCGGTGTGGATCAGCCGCTGGACCGTCTTCCCGGCCTCGTCGCGCAGCGAGGCGACCGGGGCCAGCTTGCCCTTCAGCAGTTCTCCGCCGGTCTGCAGCAGCGTCATCAGGCGCTGGCCCGGCATCACGGGCCGGCTGCGCTTCTCCTCGCCGACCAGGACCTGCGCCAGCGTCACGGTGGTGATGTCCTCGGCGGTCCGGGAGTCGACCACGCGGACCTCGCCGCCCTGGCGCAGGAAGGCCGCGATCTCCTCCAGGGTGATGTAGCGGCTCTCGCCGGTGTCGTACAACTTCCGGTTCGGGTATCGCTTGATCGTCTTCATGCACGTCCCAGTGTTCAGCGGACGCGACCGATTGTAGCACCGAGGAGACCCGGAACGCCCAGTACATGCCCCGGGTGCCCGCCCTGGTCGGCGGCCGCCCGGATGGCCTGCTCCAGCGCGTCCAGGTCGGCCGCCTGGGCGTGGATGTACAGGGGATCAAACCGGGCGCGCACGAAGCCGTTGCCGTCGACGACCACGAAGGAGTCCTTCGCCGCCAGGAACCGGCTCCAGGTCGCGAAGTCGTCGCCTTCCTGCAGGATCGGCAGCCGGGTGACGCAGCCCATCATCGGGACGTAGTTCTCCACCCGCGGGTCGTTGACGATCATCGCGATCACCCCCGGGGTGCCCGCCGCGGCCAGCCGCTCCAGCAGTTCCTGCAGGCGCACCACCTGCTGCATGCAGATCGGGCAGCTTGCGTAGCCGAAGTACAGGACCGTCACGAGGCCGTGCTGCGATGACAGGGTCAGCGTGCGTCCGTGCGTCGCGCTGTTCGGGTTCAGGTCGCGCAGCGAAAAGTCCGGCGCGGCGGTCCAGGGGCCGGGGTCGGCCGTGCAGGACGAGGCGCCCGGGTCGCATCGCTGGAGGAAGGGACAGTCGTTCGACGCAACGCAGGCAGGGTAGGCGGGATTGGAATGCGCCGTCGCCAGGGGGGGCTGCCACGCGCCGGGCGAACAGGAGTCCTCCGAGTCGCACGCCGCGACCAGGGGCGCCAGCAGGGCCAGGACCGCCAGCGATCGTCCTTGCACGTGGACCTCCACGCCGCCCCGCACAGCCGGGCGGAACTCCTCGAGGAGTCGTCAGATCACCAGCCGGCCGGCGAATCCGCGCAGGATGTCCACCAGCCGGTCCAGTTCGACCGGCTCCAGCGCCGCCGGCCCGGGCAGCCGCACCGCGCGCCGCAGCCACGCCCGCGCTCCGGGCCGGTGCTCGCCGGCCAGGGCTCCCGCGTCGTCCGCCACCACCGCCCCGCGCTCCGCCATCACCCCGGCCTGTCGCAGGTCGTTCACGACCGTCGCCCCGTCGCGGCCGGGGAGCACCCGTACCACGATGTCGGCGGGGATCACCCGGTCCGGGGAGTCGGGCTGCAGGCGCGGGTCGTGCAGGCCCAGCGCTTCCAGCATCCGGCGGGCCGCAACCTGCCGCCGCTCCATGCGCCGCGCCAGGTCGTCCAGGGCGGTCAGGCCCAGCCGGGCCTGCAGGTTCGAAAGGCCTCGCACGGGCCCGTCCGGCGGGCGCAGCCGCAGCGCCCCGTCCAGCCACTCGGCCAGCGGGCGCACGGCCTCGGCCTCCAGCACGGGAGCGACGATGCGTCGCGGCAGTTCGGCCCGGGCGATCTCGGAGCCCGCCTCCGCCAGGATCCGGCCGATCGTGGCGCCGGTCGAGGGAGGAGGAACCTCGGCGGACAGGGGCAGGCGGCGGGCGGCCTCGGCCTCCAGGGCCAGCGCCATGCCGCCCCCGAAGGCGTGGACCGGGCCCCCGGGATCGAACCGGAAGGTGGCACCGTCGGCCAGCGAGCCCGCCGGCTCCGCGCCCCGGCGGGAACCCAGGGCGTGCCCGCCGTCCTCGATCACGCAGGCGCCCCTCGACCTCGCCACCTCGGCCAGGGCGGGCACGTCCGGCACCTGTCCGAACAGGTCGGACAGCAGAACGCACCGGACGTCGGGCGTGCAGGCACGATCCAGCAGGGCCGGCGTCGGGAAGGGGGTGTCGTCGCCGCAGTCCACGGTCGCCACCCGGTAGCCCAGCGCGCGCAGGAACGGGACCAGGCCGCCGTACCCGTAGGCCGGGACCAGCACCTTCGTCCCGCCGGGCACCCGCAGCGCCGCCAGCAGCGCCGCCAGGGCCTCCAGCCCCGACGAGGTCGCGCGCGCCTCGGGAGGGAATCGCCTGCGGCCCTGGACCATGGCGGCGACGCGGGCTTCGAAGACGCGGAGGTGGGGGCCGCGGTCGACCGTGCCCCGCACCAGCGCGTCCGCGACGTGGGCCAACAGCCCGGGACAGGGCTCGGATCGGCGAGGGGTGATCATCGTCCGCCTGCCTCGAGGATGCGGCCCGCACGGGCCAGGGATGCGATCACCTCCGGGGGTGCCCCGGGCCCCGGGGGCACCGAATCGCGGTGCCGCGCGACGAACCGGGCCGCCTCGGCCATGCCGGCCTCGGGGGAGGAATCCGTCCCGATGCCGGCGGCGTCCAGGGCCGTCCGTTCCAGCACCAGGTCGCGATCCGGCAGGGCCGGATCGACCCGGCAGCCGCGGGCCCGTTCGAACTCCGCCCACGCCTGCGGGGGCACCAGGGCAACGCGGGCCGATCGACCCAGCGCGTCGGCGGCGGCCCCGACCAGGGCCAGCGCCAAGGTGCCCGACGGGCCGCACGCGTGGTAGCGGCGGCCCTCCAGTTGCGGCAGGGTCCCCCCGGCGACGACGGCTGCTGCGGCCGCGGCGGACGAGCCGTCCGGCAGCCGGGCCCGCCCGTCCCCGCGCAGCAGCACGGGCAGGCCGTCCAGGATCGCGCCGATCCAGGCGGCGTCCCGGCCCGACCGGTCGCCGGGGCCCCACAACCGGGGCAGCACCGCCCAGGCGAAGGGGAAGCCGCGCTGCGCCCGCGCCTGTGCCAGCACGCGCCACGCGTCCACGCACCCCAGCGAATGCGGGTCGTCGTCCGGGTCGGGGGAGGCGCCCTCGGGCAGCGGGCCGGCCAGCGGCCGGTGCACGCCCTCCTCGCCCACGGTGCCGGTGGCGACGAAGCGGGTCGGCCCGCCGGGCACCCAGGCGCGGACCAGCGAGAGGGCCTCGTCTGGCCCGTGCAGGGCCAGGTCCACGACCAGCCGCGGTCCCCGGGACAGCAGGGGGTCCAGGATGCCTTCCTGCCTCCGGTCCGCCGCGACCCACTCGACGGGCGGGAACTCCTCGTCCTCCGGGCGCCCCGCAACCGGGGGGTGGCGGCAGACGCCGGTGACCTGCCAGCCCTCGCGGACCAGGTACCGGCACACTGCCCGGCCCAGCAGGCCGGAGGCGCCGATCACGACGGCAGAACCGGGGGAAGGCCGGTCAGACACCCTCGCGCTCCACGGGGACGAACTCGCCCCAACCCGCCAGGGACACGTAGTTGCGGTGGGCGCCGGAGCAGGTTTCCTGCCACCGGCAGCGCGCGCAGCCCCGGCCGTGCAGGAAGAACTCGTCCCGCTCGGGGGGCAGGATCGCGCCGGTCGTGAGGTCCATGCGGCTTTCCTGGAGGTAGGCGTCCAGGGACATGCCCTCCAGGCCGCGCATCAGGCACGGCGGCAGGTTCTTGTAGCCGACGTTGACGCCGACCTCGGCGCCCAGGCGCACGGCCTCGGCGACCGCCTGCGCCGCCTCGGAAGCCGGCGGCACGACGTCCTCGCGGTTCTCCCAGGCGCGACCCGCCGGCTTGATCCCGGTCAGCACCACGGAGGGGCGCGGCCGGTCCACGACCTCCAGGTCGCGCACCGCCAGCACGTACTCGCGAAGGTGCGCGACGTTCGCCCGGGTCACCACGCCGTACAGGAACAGGTTCAGTTCGGGGTGCCGCAGCAGGTTGTGCAGCGCCTCGATGACCAGTTGCGGGGCCGAGTCGTTGCGGGACAGTTCGATCAGGACGCCGGGGTCGAAGGCGTCCAGCGACAGGTGGACCGTCGTGACGCCGTGCCGCACCAGGTCCGCGACGAACTTCGGGTACGACAGCATCAGGCCGTTGGTGGTCAGCGTGACCTGGTCGATGCCCGCCTGCCGCAGGTGGTCCAGGATCTGCCAGAAGTCCTTCCGGATGGTCGGTTCCCCGCCGACCAGCGCGACCTTCTTCAGGCCCCGCGTGGCCGCCCGGTCGATCACCTCCAGCGCGCTGCGCGGCGTGGTGTAGTACAGGCGGTCGCGCTCGAGGCAGCAGTAGACGCAGGACAGGTTGCAGATGTTGCCCAGGTCCAGGTGGAACGACGGGGTATAGCGCGCCGCCAGGTCCGTCAGGAACCCCACCGGCGTGTCGCACGCCAGCCTCGGCCGCGGCACCGTCAGGTCGACCGTCAGCTCGAGGTTCTTCGGATCGTAGGCCGCCATGGATGGAACCCGCCCGTCGCACGGATTATAGCGGCCGGTCCGAAGCAAGGGCAATGGCAACGGGTTGCGGACCCAGGCTAGAGGCCCAGTGCGGCCAGGAATTCCTCGTGGGGATTCGGGATGACCTCGGTGCCCAGCAGGTGGCTTTCCGAGGCGGCGTCGGACGCGGCCTGGACCGAAGCCTGCACGTCGAACAGGTCGCCCGCGAACGCGAACCAGCACTTGCCGCCGATGCCGGCCGACAGGTGCAGGACCATCAACTCCACGTGCGCGGCCTTCAGCGCGGCGTCGGCCGCCCGCAGGCCCGAGCAGGTCGTGTCGCACTCCACGATGCCCACGGAGGCGTCGGGCCGCGACGGCAGTTGCCCGAACACCGCGGGCTCCAACTGGCGATGCGCGTAGGGCAGGAACAGCCGGTCGATCCGCTGCTCGCCGGCGATGCGCTCGGCCTCCAGCAGCGACTCCTCGACCTCGGCCACCGACCCGTCCATCAGGATCAGGAACTTGCCGGGCGACACGGGATTCGCCAGCACCACCCGGGACTTCGCCTTCTTGACCAGGGCGTCGACCGCCACCAGACCGCGCGCGATCGACTGGATCTCCAGGCCGGCCAGGGCCTCGGGAATCTCCGCGAGGTCGGGGGCCGGGACGAAGCGGGGCGTGTTCAGGCTCATGGGACTCCGGGGACCGTCACACGATCCGGAAATAGTCCTTCAGCACGCAGCGCCGCTCGCGCGTGAAGTGGATCGCCGTCGTCAGGCCCTCGCCCGTCGGGCTGGCGATCGTGAAGGACGAGTATCCCTCGCCGTCCAGGCCCAGGCCCACGTAGGACGGCGCGTTCTTGGCGAAGATGGAGGTGTTCGCCACCCGGGCGTACCGGTGCAGGTTCTCGACGTTCAGCGAGTGCATCACCGCGGTGTGCCGGAAGCCGTGCTCCACGCGCAGGCCCGCCGCGATCCCCTCCTCGACGTTCCGCACCCGGAACATCGGCAGGATCGGCATCAACTGCTCGACCTGCACCAGCGGGTGGGACTCGTCGACCTCGCAGAACGCGATGCGCACGTCGTCCGGAATGTCGATCCCGACCTCGCGCAGGATGACGCTGGGGTTCTTGCCCACGAACCTCTTGTTCGCGTCGTGGCCGTCGACCACCAGCTTCGTCAGGCGCGGCACCACGGAATCCTTGATGTGGTAGGCGCCGGCGCGGATCAGTTCGTGCTTCAGGCGGTCCGCGATGGCCTCGACCGCGATGATCTCCTTCTCGACGATGCAGACGATGTTGTTGTCCAGGCTGGCGCCGGCGATGATGTCGCGCGCCGCCTTGTCGATCTTCGCCGTCTCGTCCACCAGCACGGGCGGGTTGCCCGGGCCGGCGCAGATGCACTTCTTGCCCGTCGCCATCGCGGCCTTGACGACCGCCGGCCCGCCGGTCACGACGACCAGCGCCGTCGCCGGGTGCCGCATCAGGGTGTTCGCCGACTCGACCGTCGGCTCGGGCGTCGTGCACAGCAGGTTGTCCGGCGCGCCGGCCGCCACCATCGCCTCGTTCAGCCAGCGCACCAGCGAGACGGTGCACCGCTTCGCGGCGGGATGGCCGTTGAAGACCACGGTGTTGCCGCCGGCGATCATGCCGATGCCGTTGCAGAGGATGGTTTCCGTCGCGTTCGTGCACGGCGTGATCGCGCAGATGACGCCGTAGGGGGCCCGCTCGGTCAGCGTCAGGCCGTGGTCGCCCGAGAAGGCATGCGGCACCAGGATCTCGGTGCCCGGCGTCTTGGTGGCGGCCAGCCGGTTCTTGCCGATCTTGTCCTCGAACCGGCCGAAGGTCGTCTCCTCGACGGCCATGCGGGACAGCGTCTCCAGGTGCGACAGCGTGAACTTCCGGATCGCCCGGATGGCGTGGTTGCGCACCTCCAGGCCGGCCGCGGCCAGTTGGACCTGCGCCTCCTGGGCCGCCTTGATGGCCGAATCGATGTCCGGGAAGACGCCCCGCCGCCCGGTCTCCTGGCGTTCGTGCACGATGGCCGGCGCCCCGGGGAGGGAGGTCGTGCCCTCCTGGCGCAGCTTGGACAGCACGGCCTCGACGATGGCGTTGACCTTCTGTTCGTCCAGTGCCATGGGGACAAAGCCTCCGTGTACCGCCCGGCGCGAGGCCTCAGGCCTTCACGTAGCGCCGGTCGCCGCCGACCTCGACCTCGTCCACGATCGCCATGATGACGGCGTCGACCGGCCGGTCCTTCGTCGCCACGGTCTGGCGTGCCGAGGAACCCGACGCGTACAGCACCACCTCGCCCTCGCCGGCCCCGACCGCGTCCGCGGCCACGACCAGCTTGCCGGTCTGGCGCATGTCCTGGTCCAGTTCCCGCACCAGCAGGAAGCGGAGTCCGCGAAGGTCCTCCTCCTTCCTCGTGGAGACCACGGTCCCCACCACCAAGCCCATCAGCATCGCGGCCTCCTGCGGCGGACGGACGGCATGCACCCCCGCCTGCCGGAAAGGAGAACGGCCCGCCCGCGGGAGGCCCGCGCCCGGAACCGGGGGACCGGTACCGGACGGGACGTTCCCGCGGGACGGGCCCGCCTGGATTCGGACCGGCTACTTGCCCTTGGGCTGGCGGCCCAGCGGCAGCGCCTCGTCGATGTTGACGTGCGGCCGCGGGATGACGTGGACGCTGACCAGCTCGCCGACGCGCTCGGCCTGCCGGGCGCCCGCCTCGGTCGCGGCCTTGACCGCCGCGACGTCGCCGCGGACGATGGCCGTCACGAAGCCGCCGCCGATCTTCTCGAAGCCGACCAGTTCCACCTTCGCCGCCTTCACCATCGCATCGGCCGCCTCGACCATCGCGACGAAGCCCTTGGTCTCGATCATGCCCAGAGCGTCAGCCATGTCCCGTCTCCTCCAGTTGGATCAAAGGTCCACGCCCCCGTCGTCTCAGACGCCGGTCAGCGCCTCCAGCACGCCCACGGCGGCCTCGGCCGCCGAGTCGATCTCGGACTCGGTCCCCGCCAGCCACAGGCGCCCGAACGCCCCGTACGGCTGGACCTGGACCAGGTGGATGTCGGCGGCCTTCTCGGCCTCGTTGGCCGCCAGCGCGACGTACCCGGCCGGCTCCGTCTCCAGGATGAAGAGGCTCTGGCCGGGGAGGATCATCATGCCCCAGCTGTTCCGGTTGATCAGCTGGGCCTGGTAGGGCTCGATGGCGCGGATGATCTGGTTCGAAAGCAGCTTCGGCCGCATGCGGCCGGACTCCTTCAGGTCCAGGTGGCGCAGGATCGCCTCGCCCGCCCTCTGGACCTCGCCCTTGTCGGTATCGTGCACTTCCAGCAGGCCGTAGGCGCGTTCCACCACCTGGATGGCGGGCACCACGGTCGTGGCCTTCAGCGCGACGTCGGTGATGCGGTTGATCACGATGCCGGGCGCCACCTCGACGAACAGCGACGCCTGCGTCGGGATCGGCAGGAAGCCCTTGGCCGTCTTCCCGATGAACGACGCCAGCTGGGGCTGCAGGCTGTCCAGGAACGCGTAGGTGCGCAGCGTGACCATCGTCTCCTCCTCGCACGGCCCCGGGCGCCGGGGCGGTCGAAGGTTAGCACAAGCCGGAAGACGGAGTCGACAGGAGAAACGGCGTGCGGGAACGGTTCCCGGATCGACGCCGGACGGCGGGACGAATCCTGGATTCCGGTGGAGCTGCGAGGGCCGGGGCGAGGGATTGCTTGACACCCCGACAGCGGCAGGCTACCAATTCGGGCAGGCTTTTCCACCACACGGGAGGATTCCGGGATGAGCAAGACCACCGACAACCTCAAGACGGCGTTCGCGGGCGAGAGCCAGGCCAACCGCAAGTACCTGGCATATGCCGACAAGGCGCAGGCCGACGGCCTTCCGAACGTGGCCAAGCTGTTCCGTGCGGCGGCCGACGCCGAGACGGTGCACGCCCAGCGGCACTGGAGGGCCCTGGGGATGGTGCGCGACACCGCCCAGAACCTGCAGGACGCCCTCGGTGGCGAGAACTACGAGGTCCAGGAGATGTACCCGCCGATGCTGGAGCAGGCGGTGAAGGACCAGGAGATCTCCGCGCAGTATGCCTTCAAGGGCGCGCTGGAGGCCGAGAAGATCCACGTGACGCTGTTCTCGGACGCCCTGGACCAGGTCAAGAACGGCAAGGACATCGAGGAGTTCAAGGCGTACACCTGCGTGATCTGCGGATTCACCCACGTGGGCGGCCCGATCGACAAGTGCCCCGTCTGCGGCGCCGTCTGGTCCAAGTTCCGCGAAGTCCTGTAACCCGCCCGAGCACGCAGGCGGAGTCGATGGGTTTCCGAAGGAAACTCTCGACGGAGCCGGAGTCGCCTCGGGCGCACTGAATGTAGGGCGGGGGCCCCGCCCCCCGCCGGAAGCCCGCCCGAACCTTTCTCCTACAGCCCCTTCAGTGCCTCCAGCACCTCGTCGTCGTGGCCGCCGACCTTGACCTTGCGCCAGGCCTTGCGGACCACGCCCTCCCGGTCGATCAGGAAGGTGCTGCGCTCGACGCCCAGGAAGGTGCGGCCATACAGCGACTTCTCCTTCCAGGCGCCGTACGCCTCCAGGACCTTGCCCGACGTGTCCGACAGCAGAGGGAAGTCCAGGCCGTACTTCGTCCGGAATCTCGCGTGGCTGGCGACCGGGTCCTTGCTGACGCCCAGGATGACGGCGTCGTGCGCCCGGAACTCGGCGCCGCGGTCCCGGAAGGCGCAGGCCTCCTTCGTGCAGCCGGGCGTGTCGTCCTTCGGGTAGAAGTACAGCACGACGGGGCGCCCGCGCAGCGACCGCAGCGACACCTCGCCTCCCAGGTCGTTCGCCAGCTTGAAGTCCGGGGCCGGCGTCCCCTCCAGCGGATCCCTCGCCATGGCAGTTCCCTCCCGGCCGTCCGCCCGTCGGCGTCCGGCTCCTTCTATCCCTCGAACACCGCGAATACCGGCGCGTGGTCCGAGGGCTTCTCGCCCTTGCGCTGGTCGCGGTCCGTGAACGCATCGGTGCACCGCTCCGCGAGATCGGCCGTGGCCAGCACGAGGTCGATCCGCAGGCCCAGGTTCTTCGGGAAGCCCAGCATCCGGTAGTCCCACCAGGAGAACGGGCCGCCCTCGGGGTGCCGCTCGGCCACGACGTCCCGCAGGCCCCATTCCTGCAGCGCCGCCAGCCGCGCCCGCACCTCGGGGTTCAGCAGCACCGTGCCGTTCCAGGCCTTCGCGTCGTGCGCGTCGGAGTCGCGCGGGACGATGTTGAAGTCGCCGCACAGCGCCAGCGGCTGGGCGGGGTCGTGCCGGGCGCGCAGGTACCCCGCCAGCCGGTCCAGCCAGCGCAGCTTGTAGGCGAACTTGTCGCTGCCCATCTCCTGCCCGTTCGGCACGTAGGCGCAGATCGTCCGTACGCCGTCCACCGTGGCCGCCACCAGTCGCGCCTGCGGGTCGTCCTCGCCGTCGTCCAGGCCCACCCGCACGTCCAGCAGCGGCTTGCGCGACAGCAGCGCGACCCCGTTGTAGGTCGGCTGGAACGCGCCCGCCACGTGCCAGCCGTCGGCCTCCAGTTCCAGGAAGGGGAAGGCGTCGGCCGTGCACTTCAACTCCTGCAGGCAGGCGACGTCGGGCTGCCTCGCCGCCAGCCATGCGCGCAGCCGGTCCAGCCGGGCCTTGACCGAGTTCACGTTCCAGGTGGCGACGACCACGGGAGCCTCCCCTCGGCGTCCGGTTCCGCCAGGACGCCCGCGAAACGTTCCGGGAACCCGAGGATAGCGCGATTCGGTGGCGGCGGGGGGTCCCGCCCGGCCCGCATTCGATTAGAATCCCGCCCCGGAGGTGGAGCCATGAAGGATACCGTCGCGATCGTCCTGGCCGCCGGGCTGGGCACCCGCATGAAGTCCGACCTGCCCAAGGGCCTGCACGGGCTGGCGGGCCGGCCGCTGGTCTACTGGCCCGTCAAGGCCGCCTTCGACGCGGGGTGCGGCCGCGTCGCCGTCGTGGTCGGGCACGGCGCCGACCGGGTGGAGGCGGCCCTGCGCGGGCTGTTCCCGGGCGCGGATCTGGCCTTCCCCCGGCAGGACCGGCAACTGGGCACCGCCCATGCCACGCTGTGCGCCCGCGAGGTGGCGCAGGGGTTCGCGTGCTCGCTGCTGGTCAACGGCGACCTCCCGATGCTGACCGGGGACACCTTCCTGGCGCTGCGGCAGGCCTTCGACGCCTCCGGCGGCGCGTTCGCGATGGTCACCGAGTCCGTGGACGAGCCCGGCGGGTTCGGGCGCATCGTCCGGGACGCCGCGGGCCGCGTCGAGCGCATCGTCGAGCGCCGGGACGCCACGCCCGCGCAGCAGTCGATCCGCGAGGTCAACGTCGGCGTCTACCTGGCCCGCACGGACCTGCTGTTCCCGATGCTGGCGGCCGTGGGCGACGAGAACGCCGTGAAGGAGTTCTACTTCACGGACATCGTGCGGATGATGCGCGTGCAGGGGCACCCGGCGGGCGACCTGCTGCTGCGCGATTCGGGCGAAGCGATGCAGGTCAACGACCGCATCGAACTGGCCGCGGCCGAGGCGGCGATGCACCTGCGGCACGCGCGGCGCCTGATGGCGGAGGGCGTCACGATCCACCGCCCGGCCTCCGTGATGATCGACCCGGACTGCACGGTCGGCCGGGACTCCGAGGTGTGGCCGGGCGTCGAGATGCACGCCGGAACGCGCGTGGGCGCCCGCTGCGTGGTGGGCCGCGGCGCGGTCCTGTCGAACGCCGCGATCGGCGACGGCGTCGAGATCAAGCCCTACTGCGTGCTGGCGGACTCGCAGGTCGGCGACGACGGCAGGCTGGGCCCCTTCTCGCACCTGCGGCCGGCCTCGGTGATGGGGAAGGGCGCCCACGTGGGCAACTTCGTCGAGATGAAGAAGTCCGTGCTGGGCGACGGGTCGAAGGCGAACCACCTGACGTACCTGGGCGACTGCACGGTGGGCCGCAAGGCCAACATCGGCGCGGGCACCATCACCTGCAACTACGACGGCGTGAACAAGATGCCCACGACGATCGGGGACGGCGCGTTCATCGGGTCGGACACCCAGCTGGTCGCGCCGGTGAAGGTCGGCAACGAGGCGTACGTCGCGGCCGGGACCACCGTCACGAAGGACGTTCCGGACGGCGCGCTGGCGCTGACCCGGGTCCCGCAGGTGCATGTCGAGGGCTACGTCGCGCGCAAGCGGCAGCAGCGGGAGGCGCGGAAGAAGGCGTAGCCCCTACCGGGCCTGCCGTACCGGCACGAACTCCCCGGTGCCGCGCACCTCGGCATAGCGGCGCCAGATCCCCACGCACCGCCGCTCCAGCATGCACGACGCGCACCCCGGCGCCTTCACGCGGTCCTCGGCCGGCGCCCCCGCATCGCGTGCGCGCCGGGAGGCCTCGAAGAACCTCGCGTGGGACGGCAGCACGCACACGGGCACCCCGCAGGCCTCCGGCACCGAGGCCGGGACCCCCAGCGCGTCGGCCGCATCCAGCGCCCGGGCCAGCCGCGGCGCCAGGTCCCGCATCGACGGCCACAGGTCCGGTCGCCCCGAGGACCGCCCGGTCGGCGCCACGACCGAGAAGACGATCGCGACCCCGGGGAAGCCCTCGCGGTCCGGCGGGACGAATGTCCGGGCCACGTAGGCCGGGAACCCGTCCAGTTCGTCCAGGTTCGCCGCCTGGATCACGAAGTTCAGGTGCACCGGCACGCCCCGCCCCAGGGCCCGCCGGATCCCGTCCACCTTGCGCCGCAGCGTGCCGCCCACCCCGGTCAGCGTCCGCACCCGGTCCGCGTGCCGCGTGTGGAAGGACACGAACAGCAGGTCGGGCAGCCACTCGCGGCCATCCCCGTCCCGGAAGGCATCGAGGAAGCCTTCGTCGATGCCCAGCGCGTTGGTCTGCACCACCGCCCGCAGGCCGGCCCGCCGGGCCGCCACCACCCAGTCGGGCAGTTCGCGCACCAGCGTCGGTTCGCCCCCGGTGAAGTGCACGGTGTGCACGCCCAGCGCCGGTGCGGCCGCCAGCGCGCGGTCCACGGCCCCGGGCCCGTCCGCCCGGTTCTCGACCCAGTCGGCGCTGTTGCAGAACGCGCAGCGCTCGTTGCAGCGAAGCGTCACCCGCAGTTCCAGCACGCCGTCCGACACCGCCAGCCGGTCGGGTGCCGCCTCCCGGCCGGGCCACGGGACGGCCTCGCCCGGGGCCAACCGGGCCTCGAGGTCCCGCAGCCCATCCGCCAGCGCCTCCAGCGCTGCCAGGGCGTCGGCGTCCGCCCCTTCGCCCCGGTATCCCACCTTGAACGACGCGGTCTGGCGGAAGCAGCCGGTCTCGGCGCCGGCGGGCGCGATCCACGTCGCAAGCCTCCGGTCCCCCTTGCGCAGCGACACCTCGGCGAACCGTCCCCAGGAGACGTCCGCGACCTTCCATCCATGGTGGGAGAACCCGGAGAGCAGGGCAGGGAGGGGGCCGTCCATCCTCAACCCCGGCGACGCATCTCGATCTGGAAGACCTTCCGGCTGCCGACCTGCTTGGGGGGCAGCACGCGCATGACCCCCAGGTGCAGATCCACGTGCTTGCCCGTCTCCAGCCGGATCGTCACCTTGTCGTCGTGGGGCTCGTGCACGATGCGGCACTTGCCGAAACGCGGGTGATCGACGTAGTCGCCCACCGCCATCTCCAGGATGTTCAGTTCGGACGACTCGTCCTCGTCCAGCGGCTGCCGCAACGGGGGCAGGCTGGCGGGCGCGGGTGCCGCGGCCGGGGACTTCGCCGGGGCCGCATCGGCCTTCGGCGCGGGCGCGGGCTTCGTCGTCTCGGGCGGCATCGCGGCCGCGCCGGGCTGCAACTGCACCCAGTGGGCGAACCCCGATGCCTCCTGGTCCTCGCGCACCAGCGAGACGTCATCGCTGGCCAGCAGCAGGAACTCGCACTGCAGCACCTCGCCGCCCCGCACCAGGCCCAGCACCGGCCCGTTGCCGCCCGCCTCGAAACGGTGGCAGGCCGCGTACAGGCGCAGGTCCACGTTGCCTCCCTGCAGCGAGACGTTCCCGGTGATCGTCGGGCAGAACGCCACGCCGTCCAGCGACACCGGGGGGGCCATCCCGGACCCGTCGGCCTTCAGGGGCTCGACCGCCAGGTTGCGTGCGACCGCCGTCGCCTGGATCCAGCCGGACACGATGCCGTTCTCGCGGCAGACCGTCTTCAGGCCCGCCACCAGATCCTGGCCCGCGTCCAGGCGCCCGAGGAAACGCCGTGTTTCATTGAACTGGGAAACCAGCATGGGAGTCCTCGTCTTGCGATGCCGACCGTGCGATCACGCCGGTGTCGCGTCCTTGCGAACCAGCTCGAACCGCCAGCCGCTCTCGGTGTACACCGCGGGCAGCATGAATTCCGCGTTCGTACCGATCCGGACCTTCAGGCGGACCGCCCGGCGCGCCGGGTCGAACGGGTCCGCCTCCTTCGCGACCGCATCGCCGGGGGCCGACAGGGCGGCCAGCGGGTCCGGTGCGCCGGCCAGGCCCAGGCCCTCCGCCCTGCCGTCCAGCAGCGTCTCGGGGGCCACGTGCGCCTTCTCGGCCTGCGTCTTCAGCGCCGCCCGCGTCGCGGGCCCCAGCAGCGCGAACATCGTCTCCCGGTCCTTCGCCAGGGCGGCCTTTCGCAGTTCGTCGAACGCCCGCGACGCACCGGTCCGCAGCAGCCACTCCTGCCGCTCGCCCGCGATCGCCAGGGCCTTCGGGTCCTCGCCCGCCAGCGGCTGCAACTTGTTGTTGAAGAAGCAGCCCCCCGCGCCCGCCACCGCCAGCACCGCCGCCAGGACGGCCACCCTCCGCACACCCTTCGCCATCGTCTTGACCCGCCTCGTCGTCGCTGCCGCCGTCACTGGTGCTCGCATTCGAAGGTGCCCGTCACCGCAGCCTGCGACGACGTCCCCTGGATGTACCCGTTGTTCTTGCCGCGGGTGATGAAATCCGTCTTCATGTCGCAGTCGTCGTCCACCAGCTTGGCCGTCCCCGAGATCGACATCTCGGTGTCCAGCGACAGGGCGTTGACGAACGTGTTCACGAACCCGAACAGGAAGTCCACCGCGGTGTTGCAGATGCCCTCGATGTCCCCCTGGCTGCCGCCGAACCACTCGGCGATCTGGCCCAGGATGCCCTGCGAAACGCTCTTGCAGTCGATCCACAGGTGCGCGACCTCCAGCAGCGTATGGGCCTTCCCGCCGGTGATCCCCTTGATGATGATCTCGTTCAGCACGTACAGGACCAGCTTGCCGTAGTTCAGCTTGATCGAGTGCAGGTTCACCACGAACGAGTCGAACGGGACGATGTTCGCCGTGAAATTGCCTCCCAGCAGGTCCGTCGGGAACAGCGGGTCGTCCAGCGACTCCAGATCCAGGGGGATGCGACCGCACTGCTCGTAGTCCGGCGCGTGCGGGTCGCAGCCGAACTTCCAGTACAGCGCCAGCCCGTGCCAGTACTGGTCGCCCCGGACGGTCAGGTCGTTGTTCAGCTTCTTCAGGGTCAGGTCGGACATCATCTCCAGGTTGGTGATGGCGCCCATCATGTCGCCGCCGATCTTGAAGAAGTCCTGGATGAACGCCGGCGAGTTGTTCAGCAGCCACTGCGTCAGGACGTTCGCCACCGCGTCCTTGAACAGGTTGAAGAGGGTGTCGACGATCAGGCTGCCGATCCACTGGCTGGCCAGGTCCTGGATCGTCTCGATGATGGTCAGGCCCGGGGTCTCGAAGAACTTGATCATCTCGGACAGGACGCAGCAGACCGTCCGGCCGAGGTCGCCGGTGGCGCCCGTGGCGCACTGGATGATGGTGGTGTCGCCGCCGGCGCACTGCTTGACCATGTTCGAGAAGTCGAAGTGGTCGATGCAGTCGTACTGGCCGGCCGGGTTCATCGTGGCCAGGTACATCTTGACGGTGTAGTCCCGGCAGACCTCGGGCTGCAGGAAGACGCTGTCGTTGCAACCGGTGGTTACGACGCAGGGCGATCCCGCCCGGTGGCCCTCGGCGTAGACGGTGTACCAGGTGTCGGCCGGGATGCACTCGAAGGTGGCCTGGCTGTCCACCGACGCGACGTTGCGCTCGTAGAGGACCACTTCCTCCGGCACGCCGTAGACGCCGGTCAGGTCCGTGCAGTGGTAGTCCTCGGGCAGCACGTACACGTTGACGTCGCGCAGGTCGTTCTTGTTGAGCCCGCCCTCGACCGTGAACGACAGGTTCGCGCAGCCGCAGGCCACGCATCGGACGGTGACGTCGAAGGCGACGGGCTGGGCCTCGCCTTCCGCCAGGGACAGTTGCAGCGTGTAGACCAGGTCGCACGACTCGCCGGCACGGAAGACGCTGTCGACCAGGCCCTCCTCGTTGGCGTCCACCATTCCGGACGAGAACGACCCGTCGTAGTCGCCGACCGGGTCGCCCTGCAGGGTCTTCACCTCGACGATGTCGAACAGGACCGGGATGCCGGCGCCGGGGAGGCTGGCCGTGCGGTCCCACACCTTCGCGCGGACCTTCAGATCCTTGTTGGGCAGGATCTCGATCGCCTCGGAGGTGTCCAGCAGCAGCAGGATCTCGTACTGGTGGTCCTGGACGATGCTCTCCGGGAGGGGATTGTCGCGCGTGGACTCGCCCTGCATGTCCTCGACGGCGTCGACCTCGGTGACCGGCAGGTCCTTCGGGTAGTTCAGGTCCACGGGCTTCGGACCCGAGCCGCCCCCGCAGGCCAGCGGGAGGACGGTCAGGAACAGAAGGGTCCACAGGCCGTGCCGCGAGATCCGGGTCACCATGTCCTCCCGCCAAGGGCGCCGGCCATAGTATAGGGGATTGATGCCCGCAGTGGAAATCGCCCCCGGGGACGACGGCCCGTCTCGTTGACAATCCCCATCCCTGCCCGATAATGTCCCCGTCTCGCGCCGCGTTCGGTCGCGGGAATCCCGGGCGAGGTTCGCGGTCATGACGGATGCGGCCGACACGCTCCAGGAAGGCTTCTTCACCTCCACCCTGCGGGCCGCCGTCAACTGGGGACGGAAGTACTCCCTGTTCCAGTACCCGTTCGTGACGGCGTGCTGCGGCATGGAGTACATGTCCGTCAACGCCGGCCACTTCGACATCAGCCGCTTCGGGGCCGAGGTGCCTCGCTTCTCGCCGCGCCAGAGCGACCTGCTGTGGGTGGTGGGCACCATCAGCCACAAGAACGCCCCCACGCTGAAGCGCGTGTACGAGCAGATGTGCGAACCCAAGTGGGTGATCTCGTTCGGGGTCTGCGCCTCCAGCGGCGGCTTCTACGACAACTACGCGGCGGTGCCGGGCATCGACCACGTGATCCCGGTGGACGTGTACATCCCCGGCTGCCCCCCGCGGCCCGAGCAGATCATGGACGGGCTGATGATGCTGATGGAGAAGGTCCAGAAGGGGCCGCTGATGATCCGCTGACGGAAGCGGCGACGGAGGAACCCGAATGCCCCAGGCGATCGAGTTGCGCACCTACTCGTACATCGACAACCTGCAGCCCCAGTTGGCGTCGTTCATCGCCACGGTGTCCCGCGGCTTCCTGCCCCTGGAGGGCCAGGCGGCGCTGTTCGTGGAGATCGAGCCCGCCCTGCAGGTCAACACCCTGCTGGACGCGGCGCTGAAGCGGACCGGCGTGATCCCCGGCATGCAGGTCATCGAGCGGGCCTACGGGATGATCGAGGTCCACCACGACGACCAGGGCCAGGTGCAGGAGGCCGGCCGGGCGATCCTGGACCACCTGAAGATGCAGGAGAAGGATCGCCTGACCCCGCGCATCGTGTCCCACCAGATGATCACCGGCATGGACAACTACCAGACGCACCTGATCAACCGGATGCGGCACGGCCAGTTCCTGCTGGAGAACGAGACGCTGTACATCCTCGAGGTCCACCCGGCGGCCTACGCGGCCATCGCGGCCAACGAGGCCGAGAAGGCGGCGCCGATCAACCTGCTGGAGGTCGAGACCTTCGGCGCGTTCGGGCGCGTCTACCTGGGCGGGCCCGAGGACAACATCCGCGAGGCGGCCGCCGCGATCGAGAAGACCCTGAAGGGCATCGAGGGGCGCACGAACCCCGGGAAGTCCCTGGTCTACTAGCCGCCGCTTCGGACCGGAAAACCCAGTCCAGACCGTGCCGCTCCGGTTCCCCCCCTTGCGTCGGCGGCCATGGCATCCCACGATTCGGAAGCGCCCCCGGAAAGGCGGCGCCGGCAAGTCGAACCACGGAGGGGACCCGCCATGCAGTACACCGCTCGCAGTTTCGAGACCCTGTTCGGGATGGAAGGCTTCTCGGACACGCTGTTGAAGAACCATTTCACGCTGTACCAGGGTTACGTCGCCAACACGAACAAGGTGGCCGAGATGCTGTCCGGCCTGCTGAAGGAGGGGAAGACCGGCCCCGAGTACGCCGAGCTGCGCCGCCGCTTCGGTTGGGAGTGGAACGGGATGCGGCTGCACGAGTACTACTTCGAGAACCTGGGCGGCGCGGGCAAGGGCGGGCCGGGTTCCGGGTTCGCCAGACAGGTCGCCCAGGCCTGGGGATCATTCGAGGACTGGCAGAAGGAGTTCACCGCCATCGGCACGATGCGGGGCATCGGCTGGGTGGTGCTGTACCAGGACACGGCGACCGGCCACCTGTTCAACCTGTGGATCAACGAGCACGACGCGGGCCACGCCGCCGGCGCGACGCCGATCCTGGTGATGGACGTGTTCGAGCACGCCTTCCTGACGGACTACGGCCTCAAGCGTGCCGACTACGTTCAGGCGTTCTGGAAGAACGTCGACTGGGCCGCGGTGGAGAACCGCCTGAAGGCCGCGTAGCCCCGCGTCGCCCCGGGAAGCCCTGCCGTTCCCGGGATCGGTTCCGGAATGCCCTCATTGCCCTTGCCTTCGCAATTGTGTATAAATTCGCGGACGCCGGAGGAAACACGATGCAAAGGACATTGCGCTGGACGTGTTGTGCGCTGTTCGTGCTGGCCGCGTGCGGCGGCGACGAGACGAAGACCGGTGACGTGACCCCGATCGACCCGGGGATCTCGACCGAGGTCCAGGAGGACCCGGGCGTGGTCGCCGACGCGGAGGCCGTCGAGGAGGTCGCCCGCGAACTGGCCGAGGAGGCGGAGGTGACGGAAGAGGACGTCCCGCCGCTGCCCGGCGAGTTCGGCTATCCCTGCACCGACAACGCGCAGTGCATCTCGGGCTTCTGCCTGGTGTCGCCGCAGGGCCAGATCTGCACGAAGACCTGCGTCGAGAACTGCCCCGACGACTGGACCTGCAAGAACCTGTCGGTCACGGGCGAGCCCATCTCGGTCTGCGTGCCGCTGTTCCTGAACCTGTGCAACCCCTGCGCGGTGACGAAGGACTGCAACGCCGACCTCACCGGCGGCACGGCCCTGTGCATCGACCGGGGCACCGCCGGCAAGTTCTGCGGCGCCGACTGCACCGGGTCCGACCACTGCCCGACCGGCTACGTCTGCGAGGACACCCCGGACGGCGCCGGCGGCGTGGCGCGCCAGTGCGTCCCCGAGAGCGACGGCGAGTGCCAGTGCACGGCGCGCGCGGTGGCGCTGGGCCTGCAGACCGAGTGCTTCGTCGCGAACGAGGCCGGGATCTGCAAGGGCGTCCGCGCCTGCCGCAAGACGGGCCTGTCGGACTGCGACGCCCGGACGCCCCGCAAGGAGGACTGCAACGGGATCGACGACGACTGCAACGGCCAGACGGACGAACTGCAGGGCAAGTTCCCCTGCACGAAGTCCAACGAGTTCGGCACCTGCACCGGCGTCGGCGACTGCATCAACGGCGGCGTGGCGAACTGCGACGCCCGCACGGCGGTGGCCGAGTCCTGCAACGGCATGGACGACAACTGCGACGGCCAGACGGACGAGGGGCTGTGCTACGACGGCAACCCCTGCACGAAGGACATCTGCGACTCGGGCTCGGGCCTGTGCGTCTTCGAGAGCTTCCAGGGGCCGTGCGATGACCTGAACCCCTGCACCGTCAACGACCACTGCGACGCGACCGGCCAGTGCGTCGGCGGCTCCCAGCGCAACTGCGACGACCAGAACCCGTGCACCGACGACGGCTGCGACACGGGCTCGGGCGGCTGCATCCACCTGAACAACACGTCGCCGTGCGAGGACGACAATCCCTGCACCGTCAACGACTCGTGCCAGTCGGGCATTTGCCGCGGCGGCCCGCAGAAGGACTGCGCCGACGAGAACACCTGCACGACCAACGAGCGGTGCGACCCGGCGACCGGCCTGTGCGTGGCGACCAACAACGACGGCATCCCGTGCGACGACGGCAACGGCTGCACGATCAACGACACCTGCTCGGGTGGCGCCTGCATCGGACCCGGCGACTGGTGCGATTCGCAGTCGGTCACCTGCGTCCCGCCGCCCGGGAAGACGGCGTGCCTGGCCCCGAAGTGCGTGCTGATCCCGATCGTGAACCTGCCGTCCTGCCCCTGCATCTGCATCTAGCGTCCGGTCGCGTGCCGGCGCGTCCTCCCGGGCCTTGCATCGCACCTCCTGGATTGCCAGGAATAATCCCCGGGGCGGCCCCGTTCTGAACGCGCCCGGAGGGAGGCCACGATGGGAACCTGGTCGTTCGGACGTCGAGCGAGGCAGCGGAACCGCTTCGAGATCGAGGCGATGCCGCACCTGGACGCGGCCTACCGGTTCGCGCTGTCGATGACGCGCGACGCGGTCGAGGCCGACGACCTGGTGCAGGAGACGTTCCTGAAGGCACTGCGCTCCTTCGACACCTACCAGGAAGGCACGAACTGCAAGGCGTGGCTGTTCCGGATCCTGCGGAACACCTGGATCAACCGGCTGCGGGGCGGGTCGCGGGAGGTGATGGCGGACGACGCGATGGAGTCGATCCAGGACGCCGCTCTGGCGGGCTGGGACGACCGCTCGTTCTACCGGAGCCCCGACGAGGCCTCGCTGCTGCGGGCGACCCGGGACGAGATCCAGGCGGCGCTGGCGGCGCTGCCCCCGGATTTCCGGCAGGCGGTGGAACTGTCGGACGTCGAGGGGCTGTCCTACAAGGAGATCGCGGACGTGATGGGCACGCCCATCGGCACCGTGATGTCGCGCCTGTACCGCGGGAGGCGGCTGATGCGGCGGCGCCTGTCGAGGACGCTGGGCATCGAGGAGCCGGGCGGGGGCGTGGAGGCGGGCGGCGAGGTGGTGCCGCTGTTCGGGGAACGGATCGCCGGGGGGGCGAACCATGGACTGTAACACGCTGGCGCGCTACCTGGACCTCTACCTGGACGGCGAACTGGCCGCCGAGGAGAGGGGAGAGATCGAGACCCACGTGCGTGGCTGCGAGGCCTGCCGCAGGCTGGTCCAGGGCGAGGCGAGGTTCCGGGCGGTGCTGCGGCAGCAGTTGCTGTCGGTGCGCGCGCCGGGCAGCCTGCACCGGCAGGTCCGGGAGCACCTGGAGTCGCGGCGCCGGTTCGCGCGGGCGTCGTGGGGGATGCCTCTGGCCTACGCGGCCGCCGTGGCCAGCGTGGCGGTGCTGGGGTACGCGGTGGTCGCCACGTACCCGAAGGCGCCGGACCCGGTGGCGGGCGCGGTGGCGGCCCACGTGGCGGCGTCCGGGCCGGAGGTGTCGGGGGACCGCCAGCAGGTCGACACCTTCCTGAAGGCGAACGCGCCGTTCTCGTACCGGCTGCCCCTGCAGGAGCGGGAGGGCCTGAGGCTGGTGGGCGCCCGCGTGACGCGCCTGAACGGCATCCCGGCGGTCCTGTACCAGTACGACGCCGGGGGACGGCGGTTCACCGTGGCCCAGTACCCTCCCCCGACCGGGTCCGGGGAGGTGTCGCCGAGGCTGGACCACCGGGACGGCTACACGGTGGCGACCTACCCGGACCAGGGCCTGGTGCAGACGCTGGTGGGCGACCTGCCCGAAGGCGAGGTGTCCCGGATCGTCCCCGCGGCCTGGAGCCGGTAGAATCCCCGAGCCCGCTGCGAAGGTTGGCGCCGGCCGGCGTGCAGGGCGGGGGCCCTGCCCCCCGCCTTCCTCACCTCACGATCAGGCAGTCCCCGACGAACCGCGGGTCCACGGGCGAGGACGCGGGCACGCCGCCCAGCGACTCCTCGACGCGGTCCAGGGCCCGTCCCAGGAACTCGCGCACCGCGGCGGCGACCTGGGGCACCGGCCCCTCCGCGGCCGCCTCGGCCGGGCGGCGCAGGGCGGGACGGATCCTTCCTTCCTCGAAGGCCGCGACCCGCAGCGACCGCAGGTCGTCCCCGGTCAGGGGAACCAGCGACGGCGCGCCGTGCAGCACGCCGTGCGCCCAGGCCGTCGCGACGACCGCGGCGAAGGTCGGCCCGGTGCCCGGCGCCGCGGCACGGGGGTCGAACCCCAGGGCCTGCATCGCGAACCGCGCGACCGCCTCGGCCTCCAGGCAGGTGCGGTACGCCTGGGCAACCTCGCCGGTGCTGCGGGGGTCCCGCGGCAGGTGCGGCGGCTTCTCGTCCGCCACCTGGGGCGGGAACGACGCCAGCGCCTCCACCGTCGTCGCGGCAGCCTCCTCGAACCTCCGCAGTCCGGCCGTGCCCCCGATGTCGGCGATGACGCGCCGGGCCAGCAGGTGGGCGGGCCGGATCACCTCCACTCCCGCCCGGAACAACTCGACGGGGGTCGCCAGCCCGGCCACGCGGCCGGCCTCGCCCGGGTCGCCGCCAGCCAGGTGCTCGATCCCCACCGAGACGAACCGCAGCGCCTGCGCCGCCGCCTCCGACCACTCGTCGGCCTCGAACCAGTCCTCGGACCGGGCGCCCAGGACCCGGTTGACCAGGAACAGCAGTTCCGACACGAAGCCGGCCAGGCGCGGGCTGTCTTTCAGCGCGTCCAGGGCGTGCCATGCGAACAGCCGCTCGCCCGACCCGGCCAGCACCAGGGCCAGCGGGGGCGAGGCCGGGGGCCGCGCGGCCGGGGCGCGTCCCTCCCGCAGCCGGTCCCGCAGGCCGGGCAGGTCGAACGGCTCGAACAGGTCGAAGCGGTCTCCCGCCGCGGGGAAGCCCAGGTCCTGCATCCGGGCGTCGCGGAAACGGAACGTGTCCTCCTCCAGCGACGACCGGGTGTCGCGGCGAAGCGCGTGCAGCACGCGATGGGCCTCGTCCAGGTCCCGCGCGAACATCAGATCCATCCAGCGGCGCATCACGTCGGCGTCGTCGGGGTCCTCGCAGACCAGCGAGAAGACGCCGTCGGGGCTGGTCGCCACCCCTTCGTCCGGAAGGCCGCGATCCTCGATCTCGTCGGAGGTCAGCACCTCGGTCGTGGCGGTGACCACCCGCAGCGCGATCAGTTCCGGGTCCAGCTCGCCCAGCAGCTTCGTGGCGAAGTCGGTGGAAACCTCCCGGGCCACCTCCAGGATGCGGTCCAGGCGAGCCGGCCGGAAACGCCACCCCGACCAGGCGTCGATGTCCACGAACGCCTTGCGCTGGGCCGGCGTGCCGAAGGGTAGGAGGTCGTGGGCATCCTCCAGGCCGATGCCGTTGATGACCTGGTAGAACTCGTCCGGGCGCAACCGCCGCAGAACCCTTCCCGGGTCGGGAAGGGCCAGCAGCGCCTGCAACCGTGCGGTCGGTGTCATCGCCGCGAAGCCCTTGGGCAGGTCCAGGGCCCGCTGCAGGGATTCCAGCGCGCCGCTGCGCGGGTCGTCGGGGGGCGTGAGTGGCATCGTCGTCTCGCTGTGGAGTCTGCTTGCAAAAGGGCGCAACCCCCGGTACTCTACCGCAGTTTTCGGCCCGGGACCAGCGGGAGGATCATGGAGTTTTTCAAGCGACACCTCGGGATGATCGTCCTCTTGCTCTCGATCCACATGATTCCGATCGGGATCTGGGGACCGGGCCTGTGGGATCCATGGGAGATGAATCCCGCCTTCGTGGCGCGGCGGCTGGCCGAGACCCCGGCGATCCTGGTGGCCGAGGCGCGTTCGCGCCCGGACTCCGCATCGCTGGCGTCGGCGCTGGGGTCGGACCTTTCTGGCGAGGCCTCCGTCGAGTCGACGTCGGAAGCGGCGTCGGCCGGCGCGGCCATCGAGGCGGTCCGCACGCGGCTGGGCGACCGGGTCTACCGCGTCGCCGTGCTGGACCTGGACGCCCGGGTGAAGTCCGACGGCGACTCCGACGGCATCCGGGCCCTGTCGGACCTGCTGTCGGCCGTGGCGCCCCTGAACCGGTCCACCACCTTCCTGCTGGTTTCGGCGTCGGGCAACGTGGACGCGTCGACCGTGCGCGACCGCGTGATCGAGCGCCTGCAATCCGCGGGTGGCGACGCCGGGGACGTGGCGCCCCTGGTCGAGTCGCTGGCGAAGGCCGTCGCCTCCCGGACCGACCTGGCGGCGGCGGTGCGCGACGCCTTGCCCGGCGACGGCTTCCTGGCCCAGTTCAAGAACGGCGGGCGGACGGTCTTCGTGCCCCCGCTGGAGCCGTTCCTGGTGTCGCTGTCGCTGCGCGCCTTCGGGATGAACGAGTTCGCCGCGCGGCTGCCGGCGGCTCTCGTCACGATGCTGACCCTCGTGCTGGTGTTCTTCGCGTGCCGCCGGGCCTTCGGCGAGGGCGTGGCGATCCTGGCGACCCTGGTGATGGTCACCAGCCCGCTGGTCCTGCTGTCGGGCCGGTTCGTCGGGGACCACGTCCTGGTGGTCGCGTCCCTGGCGCTGGCGGCCGTGGCCTTCGGTGCCGTCGTTCGCGGGACGAAGGGTCCGTGGCCGCTGGTGGTGCTGCTGGCGTCCGTGCTGCTGGCCTTCCTGTCGGGCGGCATGCTGGCCGTCGTGACCCTCGCTGCCGCCTGCGGAACCTACCCGCTGGCGACCCGCCGGTACGAGAAGGGGATCCTGATCGCGGCCGGGGCGGTCGCGGCGCTGGCCGGCCTGTTCGCCCTGGCGACGTTCCTGCCGGACTGCGCGTTCGCGCGCCAGTTCCGTTTCACCGCCGCGACGTTCTCCGCCGGCCTCAAGGACGACAAGCGGTCGTTCGACCTCGTGCTGAAGGGGCTGGGGTTCGGCCTGTTCCCGTGGGCCGCCCTGCTGCCGCTGGCCGTCAAGGCGGCGGCCGGCGGCGATCGGAAGGACCGCGCCGAGCGCCTGGTCGTGCTGCTTTGGGCGGCGGCCCCGTTCGTCGCGCTGATGGTCGCGGTACGGCCCTTCATGCATGCGACCTTCCTGGGCGCCCCCGCGCTGGCCGTGATGGTGGCCCTGTACCTGCGCGACATGGAGGAGGACCCGGTCGAGTCCCGGCTGCTGGCCTTCGTGGGATTCGGCCTGTTCCTGGTGCTGTTCAAGGACATCAACCGATCGCCGGCCCCGCTGGTCTCCTGGCTGGCCACCGACCCGCCGTTCGCCGAGCCCGGCAAGGGCGACCTGGCCTTCCCCGAGTTCGTCCGGCTGCCGCTGCTGGCCAAGGCGTCGGCGGTGCTGGCCGGCCTGTCGCTGCTGGTGGCGGGCGGCCGCCTGGTGTCCGCCCTGAAGGCCCTGCCCGGGATCCTGCGAAAGGGCCGGACCTTCCTGGTCGTGATGCTGGTGATGGCCGGGCTGATCGTGGCGGACCTGGCCATCTTCCTGGCCCTGAAGTGGGAGACGATCAGCGGCGGCGCGGGTCCCGATGCGCAGGTGGGACCGGTCCTGCTGCGGATCTTCCTGACCGGCCCGGACATCCTGGGCCTCTACGCGCTGACCCTGTTCCTGGTCGCGTGCCGATTCGTCGCGCCGTTGCGGGCGCTGGCGGCCCGGGTGCTGGGCGAGGCCCGGATCGTCCGGATCGGGACGTTCGTCCTGGGCCTGGAGCGCCCGCGTGCCTCGGCCGGCCTGATGGCCGCCGGGGCCATCGGCGTCGCCGTCGCGCTGGCGTTCCAGACCGTTCCCGAACTGTCCTGGCACCTGTCCCAGAAGCACATGGTCGAGACGTACCAGGAGTCGGCGGCGAAGGCCTCCGGCGACCTGTACCGGCACGGCGTGTTCGCGGCCAAGGGCACCGAGGACTCGAACTTCTACACCGCCTCCATCCCCGAGATGTCCTCCCGGTCGCAGGTGCTGGAACGCCTGAAGGACGCGACCCGGCGGACCTTCTTCCTGGTCCCGAAGAACCAGTGGAGCGAGATCCTGTCGGCGTTCCGCGCGGCCAACACCGGCCGCTGGGTGCCGGTGCTGGACGACCGTTCGTCGCGGTTCGTGCTGGTGGCGTCCACCCTGGCCTCCGGCGAGGAGGATCGCGACTGGCTGCGCAAGGCCACCCTGACGCAGTCCCAGTTCGACGCCCTGGACGACGTGAACCCGACGTCCGTCAACTTCGACGACAAGATCCAGGCCGTCGGCTGGTCCGTCGAGTCGAAGGCCGTCCGCCGCGGCAGCAAGGCCAGGCTGAAGACCTACTTCAAGACGCTGGACAAGGTCCCGCAGTCCTACCGCATCTTCCTGCACGTGGACCGCGTCGGATCGTCGTCGCGCATGCACGGCGACCACTGGATCCTGAACCAGGCCCGCGAGACCGAGGACCAGACCGCCTGCGTGGGCTGCTACGCGACGACCCACTGGCTGAAGGGCGACATCGTGGTCGATACCTACGACCTCGACATCCCGATCGGCACCCCCTCCGGCCCGTACGACATCTGGATGGGCTTCTACAATCCCAGCGGCGACAAGCGGCTGCCCGTCAAGGACTTCGACAAGGAGAAGGTGCGGCACGACGGCCAGAACCGCGTGCGCATCGGCAGCCTGACCGTCCAGTAGGGCCGGCGGGCGCCCCGTCCCCGGAGGACCATGCCCGAGACCATCGAAGGCGTCCCGTTCTGGCTGTTGAAGGTCACCGTGCTGGCGCTGGGGGCCTCGTTCGGTTCCTTCGCCAACGTCCTGATCTACCGGGTCCCGATGGGCCTGTCGATCGTGCGTCCGGCCTCGCACTGCCCGGGTTGCGGGGCCGCGATCCGTTGGTACGACAACGTCCCCGTGCTGGGGTGGATCTGGCTGATGGGGCGCTGCCGCGACTGCAGGACGCCAATCCCGATCCGCTACCCCCTGGTGGAACTGGCGATGGCGGTGCTGTCGCTGGCCTGCCTGTACCTGGCCGTGATGCAGGCGGGGGGCGTGGCCGACCTGCCGGGGCTGGCCCTGCTGTGGGTGTTCCCGTTCGCCTTCTGCTTCCTGCTGGTCACCCTGACGTTCGTGGACCTGGCGCACTGGCGCATCCCTCACGTCTTCACCTTGACCGGCACCGGGCTGGGGCTGCTGGCGGCCTTCCTGACGCCGTCCTTCACCGGGGTCGGCTGGAAGGAGTCGCTGCTGGGCATCGCGGCTGGAGCCCTGCCGATCGCGGCCCTGATCGAGGTCTACTTCCGGCTGGCGCACCGCGAGGGCATGGGCTATGGCGACGTGATGCTGCTGGGCATGATCGGGGCCACGCTGGGCGTCCAGTCGCTGCCGTTCGTGTTCCTGGCCTCGTCGCTGCAGGGGCTGCTGGTCGCCGTGCCGATGGTGCTGATCGCCCGCCGGTCCCCGACGCCTCCCTGGGAGCAGGAATGCGCCGCGAATCCCCCGTCCGACGCCCCCGCCAGCGACGACCCTCGCGTCGTCGAGGCGGCGGGCGACGTCCCGGACCCCGGGGCCCCCGCCTCCCGGACCGACGCGCTGCGGCACGCCGCCGTGCCGTTCGGGCCGTTCCTCTCCCTGGCGGCCATGGAATGGCTGTTCTTCGGCGACCTGTTCAAGGGCTGGCTGTTCCCGTAGGGGGTCGAGGGCGGGCGGGGACGGGGCCTACTTCGCGGCCAGCGCCGGGATCAGGGTCTCCAACTCGTCGACCCAGTAGCCCGCGCCCTTGCGCTCCTTGTCGGCCTTGTGCAGCGCCTTCAGTTCGGGCACGATGCCCTTGTCGCCCAGCCGCCAGATCGCCAGCAGCACGAAGCGCCGCGCGTCCACGCCCTGCACCGGGTCGATCGTCGGGTAGCGCGCCAGCAGCGCCTTCAGCGCCTTGGCCGCGGCATCGCCGGTCAGCGAGGTCATCAGGATCGCCGCCTTGCCGGCCGCGAGCAGGTTGTCGGACTTCAGCTTCTCGGCCAGGCAGTCGACGTCGCCCTCCTTGCAGTCGGTCAGGACCGACGCCATGGCCTGGAACTCGGCCGCGTCGGGGCCGTCGCCCGCGAAGCGCTCCTTGACCAGGTCGCTCCGGTCGGACTTCAGCATCTTCATGAACGCCGGGAAGTGCTTCCAGTCCATGCCCAGCAGGGTCGGCTTGACGAACGGCGCGCGGAAGGTCTCCATCTTGGTGTTCTGGAAGATCTGCAGGGCCGCGTCCACGCCGACGAAGCCGGGCAGCATCGACAGCGACGAGGCGGTGTCCAGGCGCTGCTTGGCGTCGTTGTTCGGGTTCTCGATGATGGCCTTCAGCGGCGTCACGATCTCGGGGGTGCCGACGTTCCACAGCGCCATCATGCCCATCGTGATGCGGTTCTGCTGGGCGATCTGCCACGAACGGGTGACGCGGTCATCGACGCCCGTCGGCGGGTTCAGGGGCTTGCCCAGGTTCGCCGCCAGGGCCGCCGCCGCCGAGGTGTCGCGAAGGTCGCCCAGGACCTGGACCATCTCCGGGCCGTCCTGCCACTGCCACTCGTAGATGCCCAGCTTCTTCCCGACGGTGGTCAGTTCGTCGATGATCTTCCCGGCGACGGCCTTGTCCCCGGTCAGCGTCGCGACCAGCGGGGCCACGGCGGGCTTGCCGATGGAGGCCAGCGCCTTGCGGGCGAACGTGTACATCTGTTCGCCGCGCGACCCGCGCAGGAACAGGCCGGTGATCAGGGCCGGGATCGCCTTCTCGGACTTCATCTCGCCCAGCGTCCGGGCAGCCAGGGCGTTCACCGCGATCCCCTGCACGTTCGGGTCCGTCCGCAGCAGGGAGATCAGCAGGTCCTCGTCCTGCTTCAGGTTGGCGGAGTCCAGCTTGACCAGGGCCTTCAGCGCGTTCTCGCGGGCCTTGTACGCCACGTCGGTGGTCAGCACGTCCATCAGCGGCTGGCGCAGTTCGGGGATGCTGAAGTCCTCGGCGACCGCCGCGGCCTGCACGGCGGCCTCGGGATCCGCCAGGGCCTTCTTCAGGAGGCTGACCGATTCCTGCGGGGCGTTGATCGCGCGCACCGTCTGAAGGATCTGGTCCTGGTACTGGCTGCCGGGGAAGATCTCCTCCAGGGCGGGGAGACTTTCCTTGCAGTGCAGATCGCCCAGGTTCTTGATGGCATCACGCCCCTTGACGGGGCTCTTGAGAAGCTTGGTCCACCCCTTGCAGGTCGTCGGCGTGCCCTTCTTGCAGCCCGATCCCATCGCCAAGGACACCGAACAGATGCCGACCAGCAGGAAGACGCTGAACGTCCTGGTCATCGACCACCTCCCTCAGTCCCCGTGTATGCAAGCAACCAGCAGGGCAGTATAGTTTGGCCCTCGCGGGCAGGTCAAGCCGGAATCCGGGCGCCTGCCGAACGCGGGAGGAGGCCGAACTTCATGGGTTTTGTCGGCATGACGACGAAGGGGACGTGGCAGCCGGTGCGGGGGGCGGGGCTCCTGGCGATCCCCCTGGCCCTGGTGGCCGCCTGCACGGTCCGAACCGCCGACGAGGGGTGGGCCGACGACCCCGAGGCCGTGCTGTGGGGCGGGCAGAAGTGCGCGTCCGCGGCGGAGTGCCCGACCGGCCTGTGCACCATGGCGATGTGCGTGGGGTACCTGGCGGCCTCCACCGAGGAGGCCCGGGACACGGCCGCCCCGGCGCTGAAGGCGATGGCGTCCTCGCCGCAGGCCGATGCCCTGGCGCGGATGCTGGTCGAGGTTGCCTCCGACCCGGCGTCCGACGCCTTCCTCAGGGGCCGGGCGGCCGATGCCTTCCGCCATCTCCCGGCGGCCGTCGCCATCCGGGAACTGCCCCCGCTGCTGGATGACCCGGACGAACCGGTGCGCTTCTTCGCGGCCCGGGCGCTGTGGGTGGCAGGAGATCCCCGGGGGAGGTCGGTCCTGCAGGCCTTCCTGCAGCATCCCTCCGAGGCGGTCCGCGCCTTCGCCGGGCGCGCCCTGGGACCCGGCTGACGGGCGCCTCGCGGCGGGCTCACGGGGTCAGCAGGAAGTACACCACCTCGCCGCCGTCCGGCCCGAACCCGTGCGCATAGCCCAGCCGGAACGTCGCGTCCATCCACTGCAGCAGGTGGAACGACAGGGCCAGTTCGACCCCGACGTCCCAGGCCAGTCGCGGCCGGTCTCCCTCCCACCACGCGCCCCCCCCGTCCGCGAAGGCGGTCGCCCACAGGCGGCGAGCCGCCACCGGGAACGTGCCCAGCCCGCGGTGGACGTACCACAGCGGCGCCCGGTACTCGGCGTTCACCAGGGCATAGGCGTCCCCGGAGAACAGGCCGGTCCGGAAGCCCCTCAGGAAGCGCCCTTCCATCGGCTCGCGGTTGACCAGGGCCGACATCAGGTCCTGGGAAGGGAAGCCGCCCGTGACGAACACGTCCCGCCAGGCACGGTCGCCGAAGGTGCCGGCGGCGGACCCCAGGAAGGCCAGCACCTGGTCCCCCTTCCAGGGCATCGGGAGGTACCCGAACAGGTGCCCGGCCAGCGTCAGCGCCCACTCGCCGTCCGCCGGGACGGGGTGGCGGAGGCCCAGGGTGACCCCGGCGCGAACGCCCTGCGACGGGCCGACCGAGCGCTCGAACGAGCGAGTGGAATCGTGTACCGCCGTGAAGGTCAGGCCGCCGACGACCTTCTCGGACGGCGGGAGGGGGCGGGTCGAAGCCGGGTCGCGGGTGCGCGGCGGCGAGGACCCGGTGACCCAGCGGACCGAGTAGCCGAGGCCCACCGCCAGGGACTGCGTTCGCAGCGGGATCGGCAGCGAGGCCGACACGTCCAGCAGCCAGGCGCGCTGTGGGACAGCCACCCAGCGGTCGTCCACCCGGGCGGCCTGCGCGGACTGCCAGGTCGCCAGGTCGAGGCCCAGCGAGGCCCACCAGCCGTGGTACGCGTAGGAACCCCAGGCCACCGGGTCGCGCCGGCGCAGGTCCGACTCGATGCCCAGCGCGAACGAGTGGTGCCCGATCGCGTCGAAGCCCGAGATGTCGGCGCCCAGCACCACGTCCCCGGCGGTCGAGGCCGAGAACCGCGGGTGCAGGGCGCGCGCCCGCAGCGAGGGCCACGCCGAGTAGCGGCCCGCCGGTTCGGTTACGGGGGGGGGCTCGATGGCGGCCAGGGTCTCGCGGCAGGTGTCGCCGGCTCCCGGCCGGGGCCAGGCGTCCGGCTGCAACGGCAGCGTGGCCAGGTCCCAGCCGCGGGACGAGTACGTGGCGAAGACCAGCCGCGAGCCGTCCGGGCTGACGTCGGGCTCGGCGACGCCCCCCAGCACCCGGGTGACGCGGCGGCGCTCGCCCGTTGCGAGGTCCAGCGCCAGGACGTCGTCGATGCCCCCGGGGTCCGACACGAACAGCAGCCACCGCCCGTCGGGCGTCGGCACCGGGTCCCGGTCCAGGCAGCCGTCGTCCGTCAGGCGGTCGAGGGTGCCGTCGGGACGCGCCGCCCAAAGGTCCCAGCGGCCGTCCCGGGCCCCCGAGAAGACGACGCGGCCGTCCGGCAGGGGCCGGGGGTCCCCGATCGACGCGAAGAGGCCCGCGGGCACGACCACCGTCGTCCGCCCGTCCGGTGCCCGCCTGGCCAGCGACACGCGGTCGTACTCGGCGGTCACGTACAGCAGGCTCCCGTCGGCCGTCGCGGCGAGGTCGCGTGCGCGCGCCCGTCGGGTCAGTCGCTGCTGGACCGGGCTTCCCGGCCCCAGCCGGTAGGCGTCGCCGAAGGTGTTGTAGACCCGGTGCGGGACGCCGTGGGTCGTGTACAGCGCGCCGCCCGCGGCCGACAGTCGCCCGCATCCGCCCCGGCAGTCCCAGCGGCGCCGCTCGCGGCCGGTCCGAAGGTCGCGATCGAACACGCCCCCCTCCGACGAGGCGTCCGACCGCACGTACCAGAGGCCGGCCCCGTCGGGCCGGAAGACGGGCGACGCCTTGTACTCGCCGTCCGTCGTCAGCAGCGTTCCCTCGATCAGCCCGGCCGCCCGCACGCGGTCCGCCTGGGCCCGGAACCGGGCCACCGCGCCCGCGCGGAATTCCGCGTACAGTTCCAGGAAGTCGCGGCCCCAGGCGCGCCGTGCCACGGTGTTCATCGCGAACGGGACGATGCGGGCCCCGTAGTCGCGGACGAAGGTGCGAAGCGCCTCGATGCCCCCGCGGGCGTAGAGGAAGTCGAGGAAGGCGCTGCCGTACACATACGGCGCCGCGCCGCGCGGCAGTTTCAGGGGGGTCACGGTCATCTCGGGCAGGTCCAGGAAGGTCCCGCCCAGCACCGCGGACCGCAGCACCCTCTCGAACGCGGTTCCTCCCAGGCGTCCGCCGCCCGTGGTCCGGGTCTCGACGAAGGTCGCCAGCCCCTCGATGAACCAGAGGGCCGCCGCGCCGTTCGGCAGGGCCGATTTCCCCAGCAGCCGGTTCGCGAAGGCCGGGAAGCCCGAGACCTGGTCCATGTGCGCGACGTGAAGGTACTCGTGCAGCACCAGCGTCCGCAGGTAGTCGTCGAACGTCGCCAGTTCGGAACCCGGGTCGGGGGGCGCGGCCTGCAGCACGATGCGGTCGTACGGGTAGACGGTCGCGGCGCCGTTGGCGTCGTCCCCGAAGTCGGTCAGCACCATCTCGACCGGCTGGGAGGGCTCGAACCCGGTCAGTTCCCGGATCCTCCGGTGCGCCTCTTCCGCGAAGGCGGCCGCGCGCCGGGCCATGGCCTCCCCGGCCGACTCGAAGTGCATCCGGACGTGGGGGGTGGCCAGGGTGCGCCACCGGCGGGCAGGGTCGTCCCCGGCGCGGGCCGCGCAAGGCAGGGCCATCAGCAGCGCGATCGCCGGCAGCCAGCCGGGCGGGGTGCGGTTCCGGCACATGGCAGGACGATACCACACGCCCGGCTCCCCCCGCCCGGGCACCGCCGCCGGAAGCTGGAACACCCGGCCCCGGCCTGTGCTACACTCGGCCGTCCGTTTCCGGAGGAGTCCCGTGAGGACGCTGTTCGTGATGGGGTCCGTGATGGTGATTGCGGTTGCGCTGTCGGCTTGCGGCGGCAAGGAATGCAAGAAGCTGGCCGCCAGGGCGTGCGAGATGGCGCCGGGCACGAAGGCCTGCGAGGAAGCCCAGCGCCTGACCAGCAACGACGAGTGTGCCGGCTTCCTGAAGGACGTCGACCTGTACGTGCAACTGAAGAACCTGAAGGTCACCGAGCCCGGCGTGAAGCCGCCGGCCCCGCCGCCTCCGCCGCCTCCGCCGCCCGCGGAGGCCGCCGGCGCCGTCCCGGTCCCCGGGGGCACCGCGCCCGCGGCAGAGGCCCCGGTTCCCGCGGCCGCCCCGGCACCCGCTCCCTAGGGCGACGCCGCCCGCCCCGGACGCCCCGCGCGCCCGGGCCCGTCGTCGGTTCCCCCGGGTACGGAGTCGTCCGTGGAGTCGCGTCCTGCCGGTCCCTGGCTCGTCGCGATCCTGGCCCTGCTGGCCGCCGTCCCTTCGTGCCGGAGGGCCGCGGGGCCGGTCGGCGCGCCCGCGTCCCCGAAGGTCCTGTCCATCGCCATCTGGGAGCCCGAGACCATCGACCCGGGCCTGGCCGGCGAGGAGAGCAGCGTCACGATCGCGGCGGCCTTGTTCGAGGGGCTGGTGCGGCGTCCCCCGGGCGAGGGCCCGGCCCTTCCCGGCGTGGCGTCCTCGTGGGAGTCCTCTCCCGACGGGCGCTCCTGGACGTTCCACCTGCGCCCCGAGGCGCGGTGGTCGGACGGCCGGCCGGTCGTGGCCGGCGACTTCGAATACGCCTGGCGGAGGGTGCTGGACCCGGCCTCCGGCGCGCGGCTGGTCGCCCAGTTCTTCCTGCTGGAGGGCGCCCAGGACGTGCAGGCCGGCCGCGCCGGGGCCGATCGGCTGGGTGTCCGCGCCCTCGACGACTCGACGCTGGAGGTCCACCTGTCGGCACCCGCGGTGGACTTCCCCGGCCGGCTGGCCCATCCCGTGTTCTCGCCCGTGCGGAGGGACGTGATCGAGGCCCACGGTCCCCGCTGGACCCGACCCGGCCACCTGGTCGGCAACGGCGCCTTCCGCCTGGACGAGTTCCTGCCCTCGGACCGGGTGGTGCTGTCCCGCAACCCCGCCTGGCGCGACGCCTCCACCGTGGCCCTGGATGGCGTGGCCTTCCATTTCCTGTCCGGCGAGCGCCTGGCCTACGAGTGGTTCGCGGCCGGCAAGGTCCACTGGCTGAAAGGGACGCTGTCCCGCGATCGCATCCCCGAGATGCGCCGCACCCGGCCGACCGAGTTCCATGCCGACCCGGTCCTGTGCACCGGGTACGTGGCGCTTCGCACCGACCGCCCCCCCCTGGACGACCCGCGGGTGCGCCGCGCGCTGGACCTGTCGGTCGACAAGGAGCGGCTGGTCCGGGAGGTCCTCATGGGCGGCCAGGCGCCGGCGCGATCGTTCGTCCCGCCCGCGATCGCCGGCGCGACCGGCTACGTCCCGCCCGTCGGGGAGGCCTTCGACCCGGCCCGCGCCCGCGCGCTGCTGGACGAGGCGCGGCGCGAGAGGGGTTCCCTGGAACCGCTGTCGTACCTGTACAACAGCGGCGAGGCCAACAAGGTGATCGCCGAGTTCCTGCAGGCCCAGTGGAAGGAGAACCTGGGACTCCCGGTCGACCTGCAGGCGACCGAGTGGAAGACGCTGCTGGCCCGGGTGCGGCAGGGCGACTACCTCATGGCCCGGGCGTCCTGGTGCGCCGACGTGGTCGATCCCTTGAACTTCCTGGAGATCCTGCGGTCCGGCGCCGCCTCCAACTACCCCGGCTTCTCGGACCCCGGATTCGACCGCGCGCTGCAGTCGGCACTCGCCCTGGCCGACCCCGCGGCGCGCAACGGCCTGCTGCGCGACGCCGAGGCGTCGATGCTGGCGGCCGCGCCGATGGTGCCGCTGTACCATTTCACGCGCATCTACCTGCTGTCGCCGGCGGTCCACGGCTTCCGGCCGAACCTGCTGGACGTCCATCCGCTGGAGACTCTCGACCTGGACCGCTGACCGTCCCGTTGCCGGCCGCCGGCAGCACCGCTCCGGCCGCCGGTCCGCCTTGACACGGGCTGCCCACCGGATCAAGAATCACCTGCCTTTGGCCAGCCGCGCCGCGCGAGAGTGGTGGAATGGCAGACACGCTAGCTTGAGGTGCTAGTGGAAGTTTTTTCCGTGGGGGTTCAAGTCCCCCCTCTCGCACCCCCTCGGTCCTGCACGCATCGCGGTTCCGGGATCGCCCTGGCTGCGATCGCGGCCGCCTGGGCCCTGGCTTCCTGCGCCCCGGACCCGCTGGAGGCCCGGGCGGCCATCGAAGCCGCGCTGACCGACTCCCCTGCCGAGCCCCTGCCGGCCTTCCTGGACCTGCTGACCCCCGAGTCGCGCCCGGTGGCGCTGGCGATCGCCCGGGAGAAGGGCTGGACCGAGTTCCGTCGCGCCCTGCTGGCGGACCTGAAGAACGCCGAGTCCGACCGCGGGGGCGGCCTGGGACCGAACCTCGTGCTGCGGCCGAAGGGGAGCCAGGCCGGAAACGGCGTGCTGCTGGTGCGGGACGGCGGTTCCTGGCGGCTGGACCTGTCCCTGACCCAGGCGACCTTCGCGCCGCTGCGCGACGGCGCGTACCCGGCTCCCTGACGGGCCGGCGGGAGGCTCCATGCGCCACGTTTCCCTGCGTCTCCTGGCCCGGTTCGCCGCGGCCGTGCTGGTCGTCACGGCGCTGTCCGCCTGCGCCAAGGCGCCCTCGAAGGTCTTCCTGGACCTGCAGGACGCCGCCCGGAAGGGGGATGCCGAGGCGTTCGCCGCGAACTTCTCCGAGGACTCCCAGCCCTTCGCCCGCGCGCTGCTGGCCCTGTACGACTCCCAGTACCCCGCCGGCGGGCCCGCCCCCCGGCCCCTGGACCAGTTGACGCTGATGGAGGTGCAGAAGGAGACCATCGACGGCGACAAGGCCGAACTGGAGGTCAAGGCGCAGGGAGGCGCGCCGGTGGTCCTGGTGTTCGTCAAGGAGAAAGGGCACTGGCGCCTGGACGTCGACCGGACGGACCGCGAAGGCCGCAACACGCAGGACGAGGAATGACCGGCCGCACCGACGTCCCGCCCCGCATCGACGAGCCGGCCGCCCGCGAACAGGTGGTGGAGGCCTGCCGCCGCATGCACCAGCAGGGCCTGATCGCGGGAGGCGAGGGCAACGTCAGCGTCCGCCTTTCGGCGACGCGCCTGCTGGTGACGCCCTCCGGGGTCAACAAGGGCTTCCTGGAGCCGTCCGACCTGGTCGTCATCGATCGGGAGGGGCGCCCCGAGGTCGCCGGCGCCCGCGTCTCGACCGAGGTCAAGGTGCACCTGGCCGCCTACCGGGCGCGGCCCGACATCGGCGCCGTCGTGCACGCCCATCCCCCGACCGCGATCGCCTTCACGCTGGCCGGCCTCTCGCTGGACCAGCGCCTGGTCCCCGAGTCCGTCGTGGCCCTGGGGGAGATCCCGACCGCGGCGTACGCGACCCCGTCCACCGCCGACGTCGCGCTGGGGATCGAGCGCCTGCTGCGCGACCACGACGTGGTGATGATGGAGCGCCACGGATCGGTCTGCGTCGGCGCGAACGTGCTGGCCGCCTGCGACCGGCTGGAATCGCTGGAGCACACCGCCCGGATCTCGTTCCTGGCGCGATCGCTGGGGTCGCCGGTTCCGCTGCCCGCCGACGAGGTGGCCCGGCTGCACCGGCTGGCCGAGGTCCAGGGCGGGGCCCGCCGCCCGCATCCGGCACCCGCGACGGCCAGGCCCGCCGTCCCGCCGGACCCCGCCGCCGTCGACGCGGCCGTCCAGCAGGTGTTGTCGCGGGTCCTGGACGCGCTCCAGCGCGGCCGGTAGGAAGGTCCGGACGGACGCGCGGCGGCCGGGTTCCTACCCGTGACCCAGGTGACCCAGCGCCAGCGTGGCCGCCCCGATCGCGACCAGCATCACGCCCACCACCAGCCGCTCGTGGTGCGCCGCCCAGCCGAACCGCAGTCGCCGCATCCCGCTCCAGGCCAGGGTCGCCAGCACGCACATCACCGCCACCGACGCCGCGCCGGACATCACGGCCAGCGTCAGCAGGTACGTCGCGTCGCCCATCGGGGCCGCGCCGACGAAGACCGGCACCATCGCCTCGCAGGGCGCCAGCGCCAGGGTCAGGATCAGCGTCGTGGTCGCCGTCCGGTCGGACATGCCCGTCCGGGCCGCCTCGTGGATGTTGCCGTGGTGGTGGTGCTCCTGGCGGGAGGCGTCCAGCACGACGTAGACCAGACCCGTCCCCAGCAGGATGATGCCGGGCAGCAGGTGCGCGACCGGCTCGATGACGTCGTGCAGTGCCACCCCCAGCAGCAGCGTCGCCATCGACAGGCCCGCCGCCACCGCCGTGTGCGCGATGCCGGCCATCAGCAGCACCCACAGCATCCGGCGCCGCTGCCAGCCCTGGGCCTGCCCGATCAGCACGAAGGGCGCCCAGTGGTTCGGCAGCAGGCCGTGCACCAGCGCCAGCAACAGCGCGCCGGCCAGCAGGCCCGCCCCCTGCGGGCTCGCGATCGATTCGAACATCGTCCCTCCCGGCCGCCCCGGTCAGCGCCCGTCCCTCGGCGCCGACGCCGCGCGACCCAGTTCCCTGGCCCGGTCCCGGGCCTTCATCACCGCCGCCTTCAGCTTCTCCGGGAACCGCTCGGCGTCCAGGTGCGTCATCGCCGCGTGGGTCGTCCCCTGTGGCGACGTGACCTGCGCGCGCAACTGCCGCGGCGTCCGCGGCGTCTCGACCACCAGCTTGGCCGCCCCGTAGGCCGTCTGGCGCACCAGCGCACGGCACAGGTGCTCGGGCAGGCCCATCGCCGTCCCGGCCTCGATCAGGCCCTCCAGCAGGTAGAACAGGTACGCGGGCCCCGTGCCGGACAGCGCGGTGATCGCGTCCATCATGTCCTCCTCGACCTGGACCGTGACGCCCACCGCCGAGAAGATCTGCGATGCCACCAGCGCCTGCGTCGCCGAGCCGTGCGTGCCCAGGCAGTAGGGCGACACCGCCTGCCCCACCAGCGCGGGCGTGTTCGGCATCACCCGGATGACCGGGATGTCGTTGCCCGTGAAGGACTCGATGAAGGAGGTCGTGATGCCGGCCGCGATGCTGATCACGACGTGGCCCGGCCGGAAGCAGGGCGCCATCTCGGCCAGCACCTCGGACATCGCCTGCGGCTTGACCGCCAGCAGCAGGATGTCGCAATCCTTCGCCAGTTGGCGGTTGTCGGTGGTCGTGCGGATGCCCCACGTGTCGCGCAGGTAGGCCAGGGCCACCTCCGACCGCCGGCTGGCCGTGATCTGGCCGGCCTCGACGATGCACGCCTTGATGACGCCGCCGATCAGCGCTTCGCCCATGTTGCCGGCGCCCACGACGCCGATCCGAGCCTTGTCCAGCATCCCCGCTCCCGCGCCCGCCCTCGCGGCGGACCTCCGGCCCCCCCGTTCCCCGGCCCGGCCGCCTACCCCGGCAGCCCCTTCCCCGCCAGCGCCAGCGCCAGCGCGATCAGCACCAGGATCCCCGCCCCGATCAGCAGGTTGCGCACCCCGCTGGCCGCCGAGGCCACCGTCGCCGCCTTCCGACCCGGACGGGCCGCCTTCCCGCGCGCGTCCTTCGGGCGGGCCGCCGTTCCGGCCGCTGCCGCCTTCCGGCCCGCCGGCCGTTCCATCGCGGTCGTGATCGCCTCGGCCAGCGCCTTGCGGCCGGCGCCATCCGGGTCCGGCACCGCCGCCTCCAGCGCCTTCAGGAACTCCCTCGCCGACGCGTATCGGTCCCCGGCCCTCGTCGCCAGCGCCCGTCCCAGCACGCCCTTCATCGCGTCGTCGCACGGCAGGCCGTCCAGCCGCTCGGGCGGGAACCCCTTCGCGGCCCTGGCCCGGACCTCGCCCGTGTCCTTCCCGTCGAGAGGCGCCTCGCCGGTCAGCATCGCCACCATCGTCAGGCCCACGGCGTACAGGTCCGACCGGGCGTCGACCTTCCCCCCGGTCGCCTGCTCCGGCGCCATGTACCCGGCCTTGCCCTTCACGACGCCGATGCGCGTCTTCCCGGCCCGCCAGGTCCCCGTCGCGATCCCGAAGTCGCACAGCTTCACCGCGCCGGACCGGTCCAGCAGCACGTTCTGCGGGCTGACGTCCCGGTGCACGACGCCCATCGGCTGGCCGTCCGCGCCCGGGGACTCGTGCGCGTAGGCCAGCGCCTCCAGCACCGCCCCTGCCAGGTACGCCGTCGCCTGGGGGCCCAGGCCCCGCGCCTTCCGCCCCTTCTGCCGCCGCTTCAGCACCAGCGACAGGCTGGGTCCGTCCACATACTCCATGGCCAGGAAGTAGCGCCCGTCGGCCTCGCCGAACTCCAGCACGTGCGCGATGTTCGGGTGGTACAGCCGCGCGCCGACGCGGGCCTCGTCCACGAACATCCGGACGATCTCCTCGTCCTCGGCCGCGTCGTCCTGCAGCACCTTGACCGCGACCGGCTTCTCGAACCCCATCGGGCCCGACAGGCGCGCCCGGTACACCGTGGCCATGCCGCCGCTGCCGACCGCCTCGAGGATCTCGTACTTCCCGAAGGTCAGGATGGACCCGCGCCCCGAACGGCGTTCGCCCGCCGCCGTGCGCCGGTCCCCGGGGACCATCGAGTCGTTGTCGGTTTTCGCCACGTGCGGTGCCCTACGGCGTGATCTTCTCCAGCATCCGCGGGAACGGGATCGTCTCCCGGATGTGCGGCAGCCCGCAGATCCACGCCACCGTCCGCTCGACGCCCAGCCCGAACCCCGCATGCGGCACGCTGCCGAACTTCCGCAGGTCCAGGTACCAGTTGAACGCTTCCATCGGCAGGCCGTGCTTCGCGATCGCCGCCTGAAGCACCCCCAGGTCCTCCTCGCGCTGCCCGCCGCCGATCACCTCGCCGTACCCCTCGGGCGCCAGCACGTCCATGCTCATGCAGTAGGCCGGGTCCTGCGCGTCCTGCTTCATGTAGAACGCCTTCACCGCCGAAGGGTAGTGGTGGACGATGATGGGCCGGTCGAACTGCTTCGTCAGGATCGTCTCGTCGTCGCCGCCGAAGTCGTCGCCGTCCGGGATGTCGCTGCCGTTGGCGCGCAGGATCTTCACGGCCTCCTCGTAATGGATCCGCGGGAAGGGCTTTACCACCTTCTCCAGCGCCGAGGTGTCGCGCTCCAGCGTCCGCAGCTCGAAGCGCCGTTCCTCCAGGACCCGCCCGACCACGTATGACAGGAAGTCCTCGGCGACGTCCATGTTCTGGTACAGGTCGCAGTACGCCATCTCCGGCTCCACCATCCAGAACTCCATCAGGTGGCGCCGCGTCTTGCTCTTCTCCGCCCTGAACGTCGGCCCGAAGGCATACACCTTCCCGAACGCCGCCGCCGTGGCCTCGTTGTACAACTGCCCGCTCTGGGTCAGGTAGGCCTTCTCGCCGAAATAGTCCAGTTCGAACAGGGTGGTCGTCCCCTCGCACGCCGCCGGCGTCAGGATGGGGGTGTCGACCAGCAGGAAGCCGTGGTCGTCGAAGTAGTCCCGGATCGCGCGGATGATCGATGCACGCACGCGCAGGATCGCGTGCTGCCGGCGCGACCGGAGCCACAGGTGCCGGTTCTCCATCAGGAACGCGGTGCCGTGGTCCTTCGGGCTGATGGGGTAGGGCTCGGCGATCGACACCACGCGGAACGACTTCACGTCGATCTCGAACCCGATCGGCGATCGCGCGTCCTGCCGAACCGTCCCGGTCACGACGACCGACGATTCCTGGGTGCAGTGCCCCGCCGCCTCGAACGCCTCCTCGGGGACCTGGTTCCGGACCATGACGCACTGGATCGTGCCGGTGCCGTCGCGCACCTGCAGGAAATGGATCTTCCCGCTGGACCGCTTGGCTGCCAGCCACCCCTGCAGGGAGACCTCGACCCCGACGTGCTGCGCGATCCTCTCTACCGTGGCCGTGATCATGGCCCTCGTCCCCCCGTCCGAACCGCGCGGCACGATACCAGAAACACCCCTGCCTGTCCACGCCCGGAGGCCGCCTGCGCGGTTCGTCCCCCCGGGCCCGGTCGCGGGTCACGCCCCCCCTTTCGCCTTGACACAGGGCCACCTTCTGCAATAATGCGGACAACCCGCGGACTTTGAAAGGGGTACGGACATGCGGCATGCCACTCGACTCGGGGCCCTGGCCCTGGTTGCCTTCCTTTGGGCTCCTGCGGCCCGCGCGCAGGAAGAGGCCCCGGCTGCGGCCGCTCCGGCGGTTGCCCCGGCCCCGGCCCACAGCGCCTTCTCCCTGGTGCTGGCGGAGGGCAAGCGCCTGTCCTCGCGCGGCAAGTTCTACGATGCCGCGCTGATCTACAACCGCATCCTGTCCGAGGGCGAGGAGGCGGCTGCCTACTTCCAGGAAGCCCAGTACGAGATGGGCGTCGCGCTGTTCTCCCTGCAGTTCTATGTCAGCGCGTTCGGGTACTTCGACCGCGTCGTCGAGACCGGTCCCTCCCACGTGCGGTACGCCGAGGCGCTGCCCTGGCTGGTGAAGATCCACCGCGAGATCCCGGGCGAGACCAACACCCTGTTCCGCATGGCCTCCTACCCGGCCGACCGGTACCCGATCGACATGGCCGAGGAAATCTCCTTCTACGTCGGCCAGTACCACTACTACGAGGGCAACCTGGACGCCGCCCTGGAAAGCCTTTCGCGCGTCGGCGCCTCCAAGCCCGACCTGTTCGTCAAGGCGATGTACCTGAAGGGCGTCGTGCTGGTCCGCCGCAACGAGCCGATGCCCGCCTCCGACGCCTTCCGCGAGGTGCTGCGCTTCGTGAAGGACGCCGGGCCGTTCGAGGGGCGCGGGAAGTACAAGGAGATGTCCACGCTGGCCCTGGCGCGCGTCTTTTACGGCGCGGGCTTCAACAAGGACCAGTTCATCCCCGGCAACGTCGAGACGGCCATCCGGTTCTACGACCAGATCCCCGAGACGTCCGACCAGTGGCTGGACAGCCTGTTCGAGAAGTCCTGGGCGTTCTACCAGGTCGGCAACTTCTCGCGCGCGCTGGGCAACATCCTGACGATCAACTCCCCGTACTTCGAGGAGGAGTACTACCCCGAGGCGTGGGTCCTGCGCGCCGTCATCTTCTTCAAGAACTGCCGGTACGACGAGGCGCTGGCCACGATCGACCCGTTCTACAAGGAGTACTACGAGATCCACAAGGAACTGGAGAACGTCCTGGCCGGCCACACGGACCCGACGGACTTCTACCAGTACCTGGCATCCCTGTCGAAGAAGGGCGGCGCCTACTCGCTGAAGATCAAGAAGATCTTCAACGCCGCGCTGGCGGACGCCAAGCTGCGCCGCCTGTTCGGGTTCGTCGTCACGATCTCCAAGGAGATCCAGCAGTTGGACGCCCTGAAGACCAGCCCGATCGCCAAGCGGCTGGTCGACTTCCTGATGCCCGACCTGCTGGCCTACCGCTCCCTGACGATGAGCGAGGCCGGCCAGTTGGCGCGCGAGCGCCTGGCGCGCGTGCGCGGGGACCTGAAGAAACTGCTGTCCCAGGCGCTGAAGGTGCGGTTCGAGTGCCTGAACGCGCAGAAGGGCATCCTGGAGGAACAGGTCAGGAAGCAGCAGGTCTCCTCCACGGGTCCCTCGGCCCCGAAGGAGGATTTCGAGGTCGACAAGGAGCACATCTACTGGGTGTGGGATGGCGAGTACTGGAAGGACGAACTGGGCTCGTACCACTACCCGCTGACGTCGGCTTGCGGCGAACTGAAGTGACGTTCCCGGCCCGGCGCCCGCCGGGCTGAACGGAGGCCTTCCATGACGATGCTCTCCCGTTGCGTCGGGTTCCTGTCGATCGCCCTGCTGGCGGCCGCGCCGGCCCTGGCCCAGAAGAAGGACGAGAAGAAGGCTGGCGCCGAGATCAAGACCTACTCGCTGCCCGATTCCGGGGCGCCGAAGAACGCGACGACGGACGTGCTGGGCGACCAGAAGCCCAAGGGGCCCGCCAAGCCCCTCGGCGTCAAGGCGATCGCGGCCCGTCCGGAACGGATGGCCGACGAGAAGCTGGAGCAGGCCATCGCCACGCTGAACCAGTTGATCGAAACCACCGACGAGGAGGACCCCGGCAAGCCCGAGTACTACGCCCGGCTGGCGCGGCTGTACTGGGACAAGGCCGAGAACTTCTTCAACAAGGCCTACGGCAACGAGATGTTCAACCGGCTGAAGGCCGCGCAGGACACCGGGGACGAGGCCGGCATCGCCGTGGTGCAGGCGGAACAGAACGACCTGCTGAAGCAGCGCCAGAACTGGCAGGAAGAGACGGCCAACGCCTACATGATGGTCGTCGATCGCTACCCGAACTACCTGAACATCGACCACGTGCTGTACCTGCTGGGCTTCACGCTGGTGCAGATGGACCGCCAGGACCAGGCGTTCCCGTACTTCGCCCGCGTCATCCGCGAGGCCCCGAACAGCAAGTACGTGCCCGACGCGCTGCTGAACATCGGCGAGTTCTACTTCAACAGCGGCCGCATGGACGAGGCCGAGAAGATGTACTCGGAGGTCGAGAACTTCCCGGTGTCCTCCGCGTACGGCCTGGCCATCTACAAGAAGGGCTGGTGCTTCTACAACATGGGCCGCCACGAGGAGGCGATGAACCAGTTCCTGAAGGTCATCGACTACGCGAAGGGCGACCAGGCGAAGTCGATCGGCTACGGGACGCAGTTGCTGCGCGAGTCGCAGCGCGACCTGGTCATGGTCTACTCGCAGGTCGGCAGCCCCGAGAACGCGATCAAGGTCTTCAAGGCCATCGCGCCGTCGGGCTACATGGACCTGGCCGTCCGGCTGGCGGAAGGCTACGCCAGCCAGGGCGAGTACGACAAGTCCACCCGGCTGTTCAAGAAGATCATCGCCGAGTACAAGGACGCTCAGGACCAGTACAAGATCGTCGAGTACCAGCGCGCCATCCTCGAGAACGCGTACAAGCTGGGCGCCAAGGCCCGCGTGGTCGAGGAGGCCCGCCGCCTGATCGGCCTGCTGGACAAGTTCCAGAAGGACGCGCCCGAGAAGTTCCTGAAGCCCGAGATGGACAAGGCCGAGGAGCTCGTCCGCGTCATCGCCACCACCTACCACAAGGAGGTGGCCGTGACGAAGGAAGAGGCCACGATGGAGTTCACGCACCTGCTGTACAACGAGTACCTCCGGCTGTTCCCGAACTCGCCGGAATACTTCATGATGACCTTCAACTATGCCCAGCTGCTGTTCCAGCTGGAGAAGTACGCCGAGGCGGCCACGCGCTTCACGACCATCGTGGACCTGCAGCCGAACGGGCCGGTGGCGGTCGAGGCGGCGCACCAGGCCGTGTCGTCCTACTACAAGTTGATCGACCTGACGAAGAACAAGACCAAGTCCGACGACACTGGCGACACCGAGGCGAAGGAACTGCCCGAGTTCGAGACCAAGCTGGTCAAGGCGTGCGAGCGGTACCTGTCGATGGCGCCGAAGGGCGCGGCCGACGTGACCGAGGCGCGGTTCGCGTCGTCGATGGTGTGGTACCAGTACAACCACTTCGAGAAGTCCGAGGCGGGCTTCCGGCAGATCATCGAGGACGACCCGGACCACCCGAACGCCCCGGACGCGGCGCGCCTGCTGCTGTCCTCGCTGACGCTGCAGCGCAACATCAAGGGCCTGTACGCGGCGACGGACCTGGTCGCGAAGAACCCGAAGCTGATGCAGGGCGACGTCCCCGGCATCATCAGCCGGATCAACGAGCAGAAGGACTTCAACAAGTGCTACGAGTACGAGCAGGCCGCGCGTTACACCGTGGCCGCGGAGTGCTTCCTGGACTACGTGAAGCGCTTCCCGGGCACGCCGCTGAAGGACCGCTCGCTGATCAACGCCGGCAACAACTTCTTCAAGGCCCGGCTGGTGGAACGCAGCCTGAAGGCCAACGAGCAGCTGGTCAACGAGATGCCCAACTCGCCGCTGGCCATCCGAGCGCTGTACAACATCGCGGACACGTACCGCCGGCTGGCCGTCTACTCGGAAGCCGCCCGCATCTACGAGGTCTTCGTCGGCCTGCAGCCGACGCACGAACTGACCGAGGAGGCCCTGCGGTACGCGACGATCTTCCGGACCGGCCTGGGCGAGTACGAACTGGCGATCAAGGACCTGCGCAAGTACCTGACGCTGTTCCCCAAGGCCAGCTACGCGATCTCGGTCGCGCTGGAGATCGGCAGCACGCTGGAGAAGCAGGGCAAGGCCACGCTGGCCCAGAAGGAGTACGAGGCCTGGCTGGCGAAGTACGGCAAGTCCAGCCTGGACCTGTACCTGAAGGCCCACCTGCGCATCGGCATGACCCTGCGGACCCAGAGGAAGGAGGCCCTGGCGCTGGACTGGTTCAAGAAGACCGTCAAGGCCTACGAGGACCTGACCGACGAGGAGAAGGCGAAGGTCACGGCGGTCGGCCTGGCCGCGGCCGCCGAGGCGCAGTTCTACAAGGGCGAGGCCGTGCTGGCCGACGTTCGCGCGGTCCAGTTGAAGCTGCCCGAGAAGGTTCTGGCGGACGCCATCGCGAAGAAGATCAACCTGATCAAGGAGGCGATGGACCTGTTGACCAGCGTCGAGGCGTTCGGCCAGCCGAACTGGACGATCGCCGCCTGGTCGCGCAAGGGCGCCGGCTTCCAGGAACTGGCCGAGGCGATCGAGAATTCGCCCGTCCCGGGCGCGCTGAACCAGGACCAGAAGCTGTTCTTCAAGCAGGGCCTGGCCGACAAGGCCGCCCCGATCTGGGATCGCGCGAAGGAGTCGTTCCGCCGCTGCGTCGAGCTGGCCCAGCAGTTGAAGTGGTACAACCGCTACTCGGCCCAGGCCGAGGAACAGCTGCTGAAGCTGGATCCCGAGTTCAAGACCCTGCCCGACATCCGGCCGCAGCCGGGCACCTATACCCTGCTGAAGTCCCGCGCGACGCTGCGGGCCGAGAAGGAAGGGGCCGACGCCCCGAAGTGGATGGACAACGGCCTCGAGGAGCGCATCAAGACCTCGGCCGGTGCGTCCGATGCCTCGGCCAACGCGCTGACCAACCTGGGCGCGCTGCTGGCGTTCCAGGGGGACGTCGCCGGGGCCCGCTCGGCCTACCAGAAGGCGGTCGCCAGGGACCCGCAGCACGCGGATGCCCTGGCGCTGCTGGGCCGGCTGGACCTTCTCGACGGCAGGACCGCCGAGGCCGTGGCGCAGTTCGACAAGGCGCTGCAGATCGACCCGGCCAACGCCGTCGCGAACGCCTACTACGCGACGAAGGCGATGGGTGACCGGAACTTCACCGAGGCGATCAACCTGGCCCGCAAGGCGCTGGTGTCCGACCCGGACTCGATGGATGCCTACGGCGTCCTCGGCGCCGCCTACCTCGAGATGGGCCTGACCGACGTCGGCGTGCTGGTCGGCCGCAACGCGCTGGGCCTGTCCCCGAACGACGGCCCGATGCAGAACCTGCTGGGTCTGACCTTCCTGAAGAACGGCGAGGTGCGCCAGGCCGTGCAGCTGTTCCAGAAGGCCGTCCGCGACGACCCGAGGCTGTTCGACGCGCGGATGAACTTCGGTGCCGTCACGCTGGGATACAAGGACACGGCGACCGCGGTCGAGCAGTTCGCCGAGGCCGCCCGGATCCGCCCGGCCAGCGTCGAGGCGCGCCTGGGCCATGCCGTGGCGCTGCGCGGCCTGAACAAGGGCGAGGATGCCCTGCGGATCCTGATGGACATCGCCCGCGACCCGAACGATGTGGACGTCCATTTCAACCTGTGTCTGGTGTACCAGGAGAACCTGGGCCAACTGGACAAGGCCGTCGCCGAGGCCGATGCGTTCCTGCGCCTGGCGCCGGCGACCCACCCCAAGCGGAAGGAGGCGATGCGTCGCCTGGAGGCCTTGCGGCTGGAGATCGAGGCGGCCAAGACGCCGGCCCCGGCCCCGATGCCGGCCCCGGCTGCCGAGGCGGCGCCTGCCACGCCGCCCGACGCGGGAGGGAAGTGAATCGCGGTTCCGGGCGTAGGTCCGGCCCGTTCTGGTTGTGTTTCGCCCGAACCGGGTTTAGGATTCGGGCCGTGAGGTGCCCCATGATGCGTATCCTGCAGGTTGCGGTCGCCGCGCTCGCCGTGATCGCCATCGCCCTCCCGGCGGTCGCGCAGACGAAGGGGGGCAAGGCCGGGGGCGGGAAGGCTGCCGAGACGAAGAAGGGCGAGGCGGGTGCCGCGACGAAGACCTACGACTTCGAAGGCGACGTCGTCGAGGCACAGTTCCTGCGCCCCGAACAGGCGATGACCGAAGTGGTCCGGCTGGATGAAGGCCCCAGCCTCATCAAGGTCCGTACCGATTTCGTCGACGAGATCCTGAAGTCCGCCGAGGACCTCTGACACGGGCCGGGGGGAGACATGCAGACCCAGACGCCGACGATTCGCATCTCGCTTTACGATGGCGACAAGCTCGTCCGGGAGGAGGTCTTCACCCAGAAGACCATCCGGATCGGCAAGGCCGGACAGGCGCACCTGCGCCTGGGTGACGAGAACGTGTCGCGCCAGCACTGCGTGATCGAGGTGTCCGACTCGGGCGAGATCCGGGTCACCGACCTCGAGAGCACGAACGGCACCCTCGTCAACGGCAAGAAGGTCACCCAGGCCATCCTGCGTCCCGGCGACGAGTTGCAGGTCGGCGACACCCGGATGGTCCTGGACTTCGAGATGACCGGGCCGCGGCCCGAGGCCGAAACGTTCTTCGCCTCCGCGGCCACGCCGGAGATGGCGGGCGCGAAGGTGGGGCTGGAGACCGCCTTCCTGTGGGGCGAGAAGGTCCTCCAGGCCGGCTGCATCGCCGAGGGGGCTTCCCTGACGATCGGCTCGACCCCCAAGGTCGACTTCTTCATCCCGGGCGACGTCCTGGGCACCGAGTCGCTGGAGTTCGTGAAGCCCGACGGCCGCGAGTTCCTGGTCGACGTGTCCAGCCCGAACATCGAGGGCGACTTCCTGGTCGAGGGCAAGATCATCCGCCTGCCCGAGATGCAGCGCCGCGAGAAGATCGAGCAGGGCCGCTATGCGCGCATCGACTCGAAGACCCGCGCCCGGCTGAGGTTCGGCGAGTTCACGATCCTGCTGGGCCTGACCTATCTTCCCCAGGCGCCGAGGACGTCCTGGTGGAAGAAGTTCAACATGCGGGAGCACATGTTCCTGGTGCTGTCGCTGATCCTGCACCTGCTGTTCCTGATCATGGTCACCCTGGTCCCCGAGGAGCAGTTGAAGGCCGTCCGCGACCCGTACGAGAAGCGCACGCAGGCCCTGAAGAAGATCCAGGTGGCCATGCTGGAGCGCAAGGTCGAGGAGGACAAGGCGCGCAAGGTCGAGGAGGCCAAGAAGCTGGCCGAGGCGCAGAAGCCCGGCACCGAACTGACCGCCCGGCCCGTCGACGAGAAGCCGACCTCGAAACTGGTCACCGAGGACCAGATCGAGCGGAACAAGCAGGTCGCGGACACCGCCCTGACCCGCGTCATGGGCCAGCAGCAGGACCTGCTGAACCAGGTGCTGGACGCCGCGGGCCCGGGCCTGGGCGGCGGCATGATGGGCATCCGGGTCATCGGCGATCGCGGCATGGACTCGGAACTGGCGCTGGGCCTGGACGCGTTCGGCGGCACGCTGGGCGGCGGCGGCGGCGGCGGCTTCCGGGGCACCGGCGCCTGGGGCGGCGGAGGCGAGTTCGGGCCGGCCGACCTGCGCGGGATCTCGGGCCTGGCCAAGGGCGACGCCGAGGGCGCCGCGTCCAAGATCAAGTTCAAGGGCGGCGGCGAGCCCGTCGTGTACACCGGCACGTACTCGGTGTCCGGCGAACTGGACCGCGAAACCGTCCGCCGGTACATCCAGACCAAGATGGACCAGGTGCGGTGGTGCTACCAGCAGGAAGTGCAGAAGAACCCCGACCTGGCCGGCCAGGTCAAGATCGAGTGGATCATCCTTCCGACGGGCAAGGTCACGGCGGTCAAGGTGGGCACGACCAGCCTGGGCAGCACGGCGGTCGAGCAGTGCCTGGTCAGCCGCGTGGCGACCTGGCAGTTCCCGTCGCCCAAGGGCGGCGGCACCGTCAAGGTTTCCTATCCGTTCATCTTCCGCGTTTCCGGCGGCAAGTAGGCGTCTCTCCCTTGGGGAGGAGGTGATCATGCGCACGGCGGTCGTGATCGTCCTGGCGTCCCTTCTGGCTTTCGGCTGCTCGCGTGCCCGGACCGAGTCGATCTCGCTGACCAACAAGGGCATCAAGGCATACCAGCACAAGGAACTCCCCGAGGCGATCACGATGTTCGAGGGGGCCATTGCGCTGTACCCGAAGAACGATCAGGCCCACTACCAGTTGGGCATGATCCTCCTGCACGACAAGAAGGACCTGGCGGGTGCCGAGCGCGAACTGGGCGAGGCGTTCAAGGTCAACCCGAAGGACGCGGAGATCGTGTTCCAGATGGGGCGGCTGGCGCTGGCGAAGAACGACCTGGATGGCGCCGCGTCGCGGTTCCAGGATGCGCTGAAACTGGACCCGAAGCACGTCGGATCGATGTACTGGACGGCCGATATCCTGGCGAAGAAGGGCAAGCTGAACGAGGCCGATGACCTGTTCCGCAAGGCCATCGCGACCGACCCGGGCTACGCCCGCGCCTACACCGCGCTGGGCACGATGTACCTGGACTCCGGAGCGGACGCCCAGGCGGCAGCGGTGTTCAAGGAGGCCATCCGGCTGAACCCGGACGACGCCGAGAGCCACCACAACCTCGGGCTGGTGATGCTGGCCACGGGCAACGTGGACGGCGCCATCGACGAACTGACCCGCAGCCTGGAACTGGACCCCGAGAACCTGAACGGGGCCTTCAACCTGGCCAACGCGCTGATCCGCAAGAACCGGTTGCGCGAGGCGGTGTTCTACCTGAAGAAGTTCATCGTCTCCGCGACGGCGGCGGGTGCCAGCAAGGACCTGATCGAGCCGGCGCGCCTGGTCCTGCAGACCGTGCAACTGGCCATCACCGAGCAGGGCCTGTAGGGCGGGGGCCCCGCCCCCCGCCATCGGTGCCACCCGGTTCTACGCCGCCCGCCTTCCCTCGAACCACACGGCCTCGGGGCGCGCTGCCAGGGTCATCCCCTCGAACGGGCTCCAGCCGCACTTCGTCCCCAGGTCGCCTCGGGCCACGGTCCAGGCGGCATCAGGATCCCACAGGAACAGGTCCGCACGCAGGCCCTCCGCGACCCGGCCGCGATCCGACAGTCCCAGCAGCCGCGCGGGCGCCCCGGACAGGGCGTCCACCGCGCGCGGCAGCGACAGGAGGCCCTGCTGGACCAGGCGGAGAATCGACGGGACCAGGGTGTCCAGGCCGGGAACGCCGGAGGGGGCGACGGGGTAGGGCTGCGCCTTCTCGGCCGGCGTGTGCGGGGCGTGGTCGGTCGCGACGGCCAGGATGCGGCCGTCGCACAGCGCGGCCCGCAGGGCGTCGCGATCGGCGGCCAGGCGCACGGGGGGGTTCACCTTCAGCAGGTTGCCCAGGCGGGCGGCGTCGCCGGCCGTGAACCAGAGATGGTGCGGGGACACCTCGCCGGTAGGGCCTCCGGGTCCGCCCAGCAGGGGCAGTTCGCCGGCGGCCGACAGGTGGCAGACGTGCAGCCGGCGCCCGGGACGGGCCAGCGATGCGACCCGCCGGGCGCCCTCGATGGCGGCTTCGGCAGGGCGCAGCACGTGGTGGGCCGCGGCCGTCGGATCCGGGCCGGCCGCGCCGCGATGGCGTTGCAGGACGCCCTCGTCCTCGGCGTGGAACACGAACAGGGCCGGCAGGGCATCGACGGCCCTCTCCAGGGTGGCGGGGTCGCTGAGCAGGTCGCCGGTGGTGGCGCCCAGGAAGACCTTCACGCCGGCGAAGGAGGGCAGGGGAAGGCAGCGGGCGACGGCGTCAAGGTTGTCCCGGCCGAGGCCCACGAAGAACCGCACGTCGCAGCGGGCCGCCTCGCGCGCGCGCGCCGCCTTGGCCTGGAAGGTCGCGGGGTCCAGCGTCGGGGGGCGCGTGTTCGGCATGTCGCAGACCGTGGTGACCCCCGCCCGGACTGCTGCCAGGGTGCCGGTGGCAAAGTCCTCCTTGTGCGTCAGGCCGGGGTCGCGCAGGTGGACGTGCAGGTCGATCGCGCCGGGCAGCAGCCAGCGGCCGCCGCACGGCACCTCCTCGGCGGCCACTCCCGCCAGCGAGGGGCGGATCGACGCGATCCGGCCCGCGCGGATCCCGATGTCGCCGAGACGCTCGAGCTCCCCGTCCAGGTACCGGGCCTCCCGCAGCACCAGGTCGAAGCCGGGCATCGCATTCTCCCTCGCGAGGCATCGCGAGGATAGCCCGGGCGGGACGGCGGGCCAAGGGCAGGTCGGCAGGACGGCGGGGAAGCCCCCGGGAAGCCCGTCGTCTACTTGCCTGTGAGGGAAAGGGGGTCCTAGACTACCCGTGCGATGGTGCAGGAAAGCATTCGCCAGATGGTGGAACGGTACGACGTGGGACAACTGCTGTCCCGCGCCGTGCTGGTCGTCGACGACGAACCGGAGAACCTGGACGTTCTCGATGCCCTGCTGCAGGACGAGTACCGGGTGCACCGGGCGGCCACCGGCAGCGAGGCGGTATCGCTGCTGAAGGCGCACCCCGTGGATGTCGTCGTCGCGGACCAGCGCATGCCCGGCATGAGCGGAGTCGAACTGCTGGAGCGGGTGGGGAACGAACGGCCCGACGTGGCCGGGATCATCCTGACGGCGTATACCGACTCGCCGGCCATCATGTCGGCGATCAACCAGGCCCACGTGTTCCGATTCCTGACCAAGCCGTTCGAGGCCGAGGTGGTCCTGGGGTCGGTTCGGGAGGCCTGCGACCACGTCTACCACAACCGGGCGATCGCGGGGCTGGTGGGCCTGCTGTCGCGGCGCAACGAGGAGTTGAACCGGGCCCTGTCCGACCTGCAGGCGGCCCAGCAGCAGGTGATGCACCTGGAGCGGCTGGGCACGATGGGGCGGCTGGCCGCCGGCGTGACGCACGACCTGCGGAACTTCCTGATGGGCCTGTCCTACCTGGAGGCCGAGGTCGAGTCCGGAGGCGTGTCGGACGAGATCCGCGAGTCGGTGCAGATCGGCCTGTCGGGCCTGCGGAACCTGCTGGCCACCCTGGAGTCGATGAACCAGTTCGCCCGCAGCGGCCGGCTGGGCGTGGCGCTGGGGCCGGTCCAGCCGGTGACGGTGGTGCGGGATGCCGTGACGGTCATGCGCATGGACATGGAATTCCGCCGCCGCAAGCTGGACCTGCGGCTGGAGGAGGGCCTGCCCGAGGTGCTGGGCGACCCGCGCAAGCTGACCCAGGCGCTGGTGAACCTGCTGCGCAACGCGGTGCAGGCGACCGTTCACGGGGACACCCTGGTCGTCGAGGCCCGCCGGCGGCCGGGCGTCGGGGTCGTGATGGCGGTGCAGGACTCCGGGCCGGGAGTGCCCGAGGAGATCCGGACGAACCTCTTCCAGCCGTTCATGTCCTCGAAGGGCGAGGGCGGCATGGGCATGGGCCTGTACATGGCCCGCCTGGTGGCGGAGTCCCACGGCGGGCGTGTCGAGTGCGTCGATCGACCGGGCGAGGGAGCGCGGTTCGAACTGGTCCTGCCGCCCGTCGAAGGTGCCGGGGACGGGACGAACTGATCTCGGAATGCGAAGGAGAATCCGGTGGAAGCGAATCCGAGAGACCTGATGGGGGCAGGCGCGTCCAGCGGCGGGCCCCATCCCCGCGAGGACGCTGCCGATCCTGCCGCCGGACCCCCCGGCGGGTCGCGGCCGGGGCAGGCGGCCCGGGAGTACCAGGACCTGGAAGGTGCGGCCGGTCGCGAGATCAACTTCCGGCAGAAGAGGTACCTGGCGCACGAATTGTCGGGCCTGGAGCCGAGGTTCGTCCTGAAGGACCCGGGGGGCCGCGAGGTCTCCTTCGAGATCCGGGACCTGTCCGGCAGCGGCGTTGCGTTCTACGACGACGGCCAGACGATCCTGCAGAAGGACCTGGAGGTCGCCGAGGTCGTGCTGCGGTTCCTGTCCTACGAGGCGTACCGGGGGCGCGCCCGCATCGCGTCGACCCGCACCGAGGCGGGGCGGGTGGTCTGGGCGGCGTCGTTCCTGGATGGCCTGATCCACATGGACACCGTGATCCGGTTGTGCCGTCTGAAGGCGGACGAGGAGGCGGCGGTCTCCCGGTTCCGTGCGGACCTGGCCCTGTGGCAACCGTCGTCCTGCCTGGACTTCAAGGGCCTGATGGGCGAGTTCCGGCTGTTCCTGGACGGCATCCGGACCGAGTTGCGCGAGATCGAGCCTCGCGTGCCCTGGGGCACCCTGAACGCCGAGGGAAACGACCCTGCCCGGAAACTGCTGATCGACCTGTTCCAGCGGGACATGGTGGCCGAGTACGTCCGGTACATGACCGACCTGGACGTGGCGATGCGGGCCGCTCCCGCGGCGGAGACGGATCGCCTGAAGGCGTTCGCCCGGAAGATGCTGCACGAGCACGTGCTGGAATCGGCCCTGTTCCGGCGGTCGTTCGACAAGCCGCTGGGATACGCGGGCGACTACGTGATCATGACCTACATCTACGGCCGCAACTTCGAGGGCAGTTCGCTGTTCGCGAAATACGCGCACCTGGCGTCGTGGGCCATCCCCGTGTGCGAGGCCGTGCGGTCCCGGCGCGCATTCGTCACCCGGCAGATCCGGGAGGAACTGGATCGCCGGAAGGGCAACGATCGGCCGTTCCGGATCCTGTCGGTCGCCGCCGGCCCGGCCGAGGAACTGTACCGGATCCTCGAGCACCCGGATCCCGCGTGGCCGCCGCTGGAAATCGTCCTGTTCGACCAGGATCACGAGGCCCTGGACTTCTGCTTCCGCCGGCTGTCGGCACTGCTTCTGGACCAGCCGCGGGATCGCGTGCGCCTGGGCTACCGGCACGACTCGATCAAGCACCTGCTTTTCGAGGAGAACTTCTTCGCGGGCCGGGGCCAGATGGACCTGGTGATGTGCGTCGGCCTGTACGACTACCTGCCGCTGAGGATCGGGCAGGCGCTGGCGACCAAGCTGTACCTGCAACTGGCGCCGGGGGGTACCGTCTTCATCGGGAACATGGCGCCCCGGAATCCCAGCCGCTTCACGATGGAGTACCTGGCCGAGTGGACGCTGATCTACCGGTCGCCCGACCAGGTGATGGAACTGGGGAAGCTGCTGCCGGAGGGAGCGGCCCGGAAGGTGGTGGCGGAGCCGACGGGGATCAACCTCTTCCTCGTCGCGCGACGGCCGGACGATGGCGCTTGAGACGAACGTCGAGGAACTGGGCCGGCTGTGGGACGGCCGGTGCCGGGCCTGGAACGCCCATGCTGCCCGCGTCGCCTCGATCTTCGGCTTCACGCTGGTCCCTCTCTTCGGTTTCCTGGACTGGATCGTCGCCCGGGAGGTCTTCTTCGAGTTCCTCGCCATCCGGTTGATGCTGGCGGCGTACTCGTTGTTCGTGTTCACCTGCTACAACCGGGACTACTTCCGTCGCCACGTGGACCTGTTCGGGGTGGCGCTGGTCGTCGGGGTGGCCCTGGCCATCAGCGCCATGGTGTTCACGCTGGGGGGGTTCATCTCGGGATACTACGCGGGCATCAACCTGGTGATGCTGGCGGCCGGCCTGCTGTTCCTTTGGGACAAGAAGATCGTCGCGCTGACGTATGGCCTGATCGTCCTGTCCTACCTGGCTCCGAACGCCTGGAAGATCGAGGAAGGCGCCTGGTCGACGACGATCTCGAACATCTTCTTCCTGGTGTCGACCGCGATCATCGTCTCGATCGGGCAGGTCGTGACCTACCGTTCGCAATACCGGCAGTTCGCGACCGAACTGAGCCTCCAGAAGGCGAAGGACGGGATCGAGAAGGCGCACGACCAGTTGAAGCAACTGGACCGGTTCAAGTCGCAGTTCTTCGCGAACATCACCCACGAACTGAAGACGCCGCTGGCCATGATCCTGTCGCCGCTGGAACTGATGACGTCCGGGGACATGGGCCGGTTCTCGGAGGAGCAGAACGCGACGATCCATACGATGTACCGCAACGGGATGAAACTGCTGAAACTGATCGAGGACCTGCTGGACCTGTCGCGGCTGGAGGAATCCCGCATCCGGCTGCGCGTGGCCGACAACGACCTGGTCGCCTACCTGCGCGGGCTGGTGCAGTCGGTGATGCCGCTGGCCCAGCGCAAGCGGATCGAGATGGTCTTCGAGTCCGACGTGGATCGGGCGGTCGTGGCGTACGACCAGGACCGGATGGAGCGGGTGCTGGTGAACCTGCTGTCGAACGCCGCGAAGTTCACGCCGGAAGGGGGGCACATCCGCGTCCGGCTGCACGACGCGCCGGACCGCGTGCATGTGTCGGTGATCGACGATGGGCCCGGCTTCCCGGCGGACAAGGCCGAGCGCGTCTTCGAGCGCTTCTACCAGGTCGACATGGCCGGCACCCGCAAGCACGGCGGCACCGGCATCGGGCTGGCCCTGGCCAAGGAACTGGTGAACCTGCACGGCGGGAGGATCTGGGCCGAGTCGGAGGCCGGGAAGGGCGCTGCGTTCCACGTGCACCTGCGGAAGGGGCGGGAGCACTTCCGGCCGGAGGTCCTGGAACGCCGGGTGGAGTGCCGGGACCTTCCGGGCGGCAAGCGGTCCGAGGACGCCGGCATCATGGACTGGGCCGTGCAGTTGACGGGCCGGGACGACTACCGCCTGCTGGAGATCGCCGAGGCGACCGAGCGCCGGATCGTGGAACGCGACGCGGACGAGGCCTCGCGGCCGTTCACCGTGCTGGTCGTCGAGGACACCCCGGACGTCATCCGTCTGGTCCACATGAGCCTGCGGCAGCACTTCCGGATCCTGGCGGCCGGGGACGGGCTGAAGGGGCTGGACCTGGCGAGGCGGCTGCGGCCCGACCTGGTCATCACCGACTACATGATGCCCGGGATCGACGGCATGGAACTGGCGCGCCGGGTGCGGCAGGACCCGTCCCTGAAGGCGGTGCCGATCATCATGCTGACCGCTCGCGGAGACATCGAGGATCGCGTGGCCGGCATGGAGTCCGGCGTGAACCTGTACCTGACCAAGCCGTTCCACCCGAAGGAGTTGCTGCAGTCGGTGCGGACCCTGCTGAACATCGAGGGCACGCATGCGGACCTGCTGCTGGCCCAGCAGGTGGACTCGCTGGAGAAGGTCGCCAGCGGGATGGCGCACGAGATCAACAACCCGCTGAACTACATCAAGAACGCAGTGTCCCAGGTCCGGGCGGACGTCGCGAAGGTGATGGCCCTGATGCAGGGGGCGAGGGGACGGGAACTGTCCGTCGAGGAGGCGGGGACGCTGGCCATGCTGGAGGGCCGGCTGAGGAAGATGTTCGAGACGGCCGACGCCGGCGTGCGGCGGATCTCGGGGACGGTGGACCTGATGCGCAAGTACAGCCGCGAGGGGTACGCGCGGCGCATCGAGCCCTTCGACCTGTTCGGCGCGGTGAACGACGTGATCGACATCGTGCTGCCGGCGACCGGCCGGGACGTGCGGGTCGAGGCGGATCTCCCCGGCCAGGCGATCGTCGAGTGCGTGCCCGAGGAGATCCTGCAGGTACTGACCAACCTGGTCCAGAATGCGATCGAGGCGGCGCCGGAGGGCTCGGGCCGGGTCCGCATCCGGGGCGTCGCCCAGGACGGCATGGTGACCCTGTCCGTCAAGGACAACGGGCCCGGGATCCCGCGGGACCAGCGCGACCGCATCTTCACGCCGTTCTTCACGACCAAGGGGCCCGGCAAGGGGATGGGGCTGGGCCTGACGATCGTCTGGCGGGTCCTGCACTCGCTGAACGGCACGATCGAGGTCGGGAGCGAGGAGGGGGCCGGGGCGGAATTCGTGGTCCGCATCCCCCGGACCCAGCCCCGGAGCGACGGGCCCGCGGCGTGAAAGGACCCGCCCGGCATGACCTTCGTCCGGCATGCCGTCCGAATAGGGCTTGACTTCACCCGGGCAGTTGTGGAAGATTCACGCGATCCGCAGGGCGTGGGTGGCCCGGTTTTTTCAAGCCATGTGAGGAGTGAGTGTCATGAAGCGTTTCGTGGGAATCGTCGCAGCGGTGGCGCTGGCCGGGCTGTTCGCGGCTTGCGACAGCGACAACAACGATGACAAGGACGTGATCGGCGAGGTGGTCATCAACGAGGGCGTGACGGACACCAAGGTCGACACCAAGATCGACACGGTCCAGGAAGTGCCCCCGGTCGATCCGGGCCAGGAGACCGCCACGGAAGTGACGCCGGTCGATCCGGGCCAGGAGACCGCGACGGAAGTGACGCCGGTCGATCCGGGCCAGGAGACCGCGACCGAGACGATCGTCAACGAAGTGGTCCAGGAAGTCACCACCGACCCGGGCACCGGCGAGTGCTTCGACGACCCGGTCGGCGGCTGCAAGGCCTTCTACCTGTGCGCCAACGAGTGCCCGACCGGCACCGCCGGTGACGCCTGCGTGCAGGAGTGCCAGTCGGCGCTGTCCTCCGCCGGCCTGGCCAAGGCCCAGTCGTGGGAGACCTGCCGCGCGAACAACTGCGGCTCGGCGACGACCAACGAGGAACTGGCGGACTGCATCTTCACGAAGTGCGTGGACGAGTACTTCGGCTGCTTCTACGGCTGCCAGTACGCGACCTGCTCCAACATGATCGACTGCATCGTCGCGTGCCCGAACGACGCCAACCGCCAGACCTGCGTCGGCAACTGCTGGGAGAGCAGCTACCCGCAGGCCCAGGCCGACCTGCAGTACGCCCTGAACTGCACGTACGACGCGTGCCCGGTGTGCGAGGTCGAGAACCCGACGACGGCCCAGCAGACCGAGTGCGACAACTGCTGGAACGACGCGTCCAACGGCGCCTGCGCCACGCAGTGGGAGAAGTGCGTCGAGTACGGCACCAAGAAGTGCGGCGAGGTCCTGGACTGCGTGAACAACTGCGCGGATTCGGCCTGCGCCCAGGCGTGCTTCAACGACGGCACCAAGACGGCTCTGGAACTGTGGAACGCCATGATCGAGTGCGCGAACAGCGCGTGCCCGGTGTGCGACGTCGAGAACCCGACCGCGGCGCAGGAAGAGGAGTGCAACACCTGCTTCAACGCCGCGCTGAACGAGGGCGGCGCCTGCTTCGACAAGCTGCAGGCGTGCGGTAACGACGCGGCGGCCCAGTAGCCGACCGGCCCGGCAGCACCCTGGTTCGAGAGCGGGGGGCCGGCGGCCACGTGCCGTCGGCCCCCTGTTCGTATATGGAGGGGGGATGAAGACGGCTCGTGGGTTCGCGATCCTGGCGATGGTCGTGACGACCTCGGTCTGGGCGTGCGACAGCGGCAACGACACCACGGATGTCCAGGTGACGGACCCGGGTGTCGAGGCGGATGTCCCCGCGACAGAGGTGCCTTCGGACCCCGGTACCACCGAGGAGGTCGGGACACCGGACCCGGGCCACCTGGACACCGCCAAGGAGAATGGCGCAATCGACACCGTCGTCGAGGATCACGCCCCCGCGGACGTGGCGCCTGCCTGTCCCGTGGTGGTCACGGGGACGGCCTGCAACGAGGTCGCCGCGTGTGCGCTGCAGTGCGACGACGCCGCCCACGAAGCGGAGTGCGTCGCCCAGGCGGACGCGACCGTGAAGGCGAAGTGGGAGGCCCTGCGCGACTGCCTGGCGACCGCGGCCTGCCCGAAGGTGTTCGAGAACGAGCAGTTCACCGAGTGCGTGACGACCCAGTGCGCGGCGGCGTTCGAGGGCTGCTTCTCGGACGGCACCGCCAAGTGCTGCGCGATCGTCAACTGCCGCAAGGACTGCGACCCGGACGATCCGTCGTGCCCGCTGCGCTGCTTCGGCGGCGTGCCGAAGGCCGAGCAGGCGCTGTTCGTCGAGTACAAGGAGTGCGTCCTGGCCCAGGAATGTGCCGAGACCGACGTTCGTGCGAACGGTTGGCCGAACTACACGTGCGAGGACTTCGCGAAGGGACAGTGCCCGATCCAGACCCAGGCGTGCTTCCCGATCAGCGGCTGCAACTGAGCCCCGTACCCCGTTCGTCCGCCTGCGCTCCGGCTTGACGTGCATGCCAAAGCGGATGATTCTAGTGGCGTTCCGAATTCCGGAGGCATTCGTGGGTGCGAGGTGGGTGATGCTGCCGGTGGTGCTGGGGGGGGTGGCGCTGGCCCTTCCGGCGCGGGCCGGCACGCTGACGACACTGGACGGCAGCGTCTACAACGGGGTCGTGGAGGCCCTCACCGAAACCGGCGTGAAGTTCCTGTGGGAGAAGGAGAAGGACCAGCCCGAGGAGATCCGCAAGGGCCAGACGGACGACCTGTTCCGCGCCCAGGGGCACAAGGCCGAGTTGCGGGACATCCCGTTCACCTCGATCGCGAAGATCGGCGGCGTGCCGGTGGACCGCTTCCCCTCGATGTTCCGGTACAACCTGTTCTTCCGGACCATGCAGGAACTGGAGGCGGGGCGGATCCGGATGGCGTCGGCAGGCAGTTTCTACCAGCAGACGAAGTCCGCGGCCGTGTTCCTGATCGCGATCCTGGTGCTGGTGCCGCTGCTGCTGACCCTGATCTCGACCGTTCTGCCCGGGGAGCGCCTGTCGTTCTTCGGGGGGGTCGGGTTCGCCTTCGCGTTCACGCTGACGGGGATGGGGGCGTCGTACGGGTCGGTGCTGGCCACCAGCGCGTTCCCGGCCCTGGCGTCGACGGCAGGACAGGTCGGCCTGACGGCCGGCGTCGCGCTGCTGCTGGCGCTGGCGACGCACCTGGGGACCCGGCACTCCTTCTGGCAGGGGCTGGCCTTCACCGTGACGTGGGGCGGGTCGCTGTTCCTGGCGGGAAGGCTGGCCGCGCGCCTGGCCGGTGTCGGCGACACGGGGGTCTTCTAGCCCGGGCCGGAGAACGCCGGTCCTGCGCCGGCGGGCGCCTCGCGGCGCGCGGGTCGGCCATTTTCCGGGGACGGTCTCAGCGATCGTCGTCCGCGGAGGACGGCCCGGCCAGGGACGCCTCCTCGGACTCCTTCAGAACGCGGTTCAATTCCTCCCGGATCATCGCTTCCGCCAGTTCCGGAACGACCCGGCGGGCCACCTCCTCCACGACCTGGCGGGCAGCCTCCTGCACGAGGCGCTGGACCTCGCGGCGGACCAGGTCGGCCAGGGCTTCGGGCGGCGGGCGGTTCGGCAGGACGGCCGGGGAGGCGGGGACGGCCGGGGAGGCGGGGGCGGACGGCGGAGGGAAGGGCGAGGCTGCCGGCTGCCCGGCGCCAGGGGGGAAGACGTCCCCGGCGCAGGCTTCGACCTCCAGGGCGTCCAGCAGGCTGCGGGCGGTGAAGGGCACGGGCAGCACCCGCGCCAGCGGGCCGGGCGTCTCGGGCAGCGGCCGCGCGGACGAGAGAAGGACCGCCGCGCATCCGTCCCCGACCATGCGCACGAACAGCGCCGCGTCCAGGCCCGCCGCCGCGACGTCCTCCATCACGGCGATGACGAGCCGCGGCCGGGACTCCTCCAGGATCTTCCTCAGTTCGGCCAGCGACGCCACGGGGACGAGGGTCCGGCCCTGCTGGGACAGGGCCATCCGCACCATCACCTGGACGCCCCGGTTGCGGGTCCACACGGGAATGGGGTGGTGGCCGTCACCGGGCATCCTGTCCTCATCGGGCTGACGGGGCGTCGGTCATGGCGGCCCGTAAGCCGGGTTCTGTCCGGGGGACCCGTTGCCGGGACCCCCGTGGCGACCATTCCTCTACGACGCGCGTTGCCGCGCGCCTCCAGCGACGCAACCCGGGGGCATCGGACGGGCCGCCCGCCCCCTGTTCGGTCTTGCTCCGGGTGGGGTTTGCCGACGGCCGCGTCGCCGCGGTCGCCCGTGGGCTCTTACCCCACGTTTTCACCCTTGCCGCCGCCCGAAGGCGACGGCGGTCTGTTTTCTGTGGCACTGTCCTTGGGGTTGCCCCCACCGGGTGTTGCCCGGCACCCTGCCCTGTGGAGCCCGGACTTTCCTCCGGCGGCCGAGACCGCCGGCGGCCGCCAGGACCGCCATGACCGACGGGCGGAGAATAGCACAGGTCGGGACTTCAGCGGAGCCGCTGGAACACGCCCCGGCTCTCCTTCTCCAGTTCCCGCAGCACGTCGTCGGGAATGCCGATCGAGGAGCCGGCCTGCCCCAGCACCCGTGCGGCCAGGGCCGCCATCACTGCGACCAGCAGGGCCCAGCCGGCGACCCGCAGGGCCAGGTCGGCGCGGTGCCGGTAGAGGTCCAGCGAGGCGTCGGCCAGGCGGGCCAGGACCTGGTCCAGGTCGCCCGAGCGTTCGCCTCCGGCCAGGGAGACCAGGTCGTCCGGGTCCAGCAGGTCGACCGCCCCGACGGCATCCGCCAGGCCGGAGCCGGCCGCGATGCGGCGGGCAACCTCGCGGCACGCCTCCACGGCGGAAGGGTCCCCGGAGGCCAGGGCGGCGAGGGCAAGCGTCTCGGGCAGGCCGAGGCCCGCGGACAAGGCCATGGAGGCGGCTTGCAGGGTGTCGCAACGGACCGCGGGCCGGTACAGGGCCCGCGCCACGGGCAGGTGCCACGCCAGCCGGCGGAGGCCGGCGGCCAGTCCCAGGCGGGCGGCAAGGGCCGGGGCAGCCAGGGACGCCAGGACCGCCAGCGCCAGCAGGCCCAGGCCCGTTCCCGCCTGGGCCAGGTAGCCTGACAGGCCGCAGGTGCCGAACAGGCAAGGCAGGGGAAGGGACACGGCGGCCATCGCCAGCAGGAACACCGGGTACGCGGCCAGCCGCGCGATCCGCTGACGGACCTCGGCGCGCCGGGCCAGTGTCGATGCCATCCGGCCCAGCATCTCGGGCAGGCGGCCCGAGCGTTCGCCGACCTCCAGCAGGCCCGGATCGGCGGGACGGAACAGACCCGGGGCACCCGCCGCGGCCTGGGCCATCGTCGCGCCGTCGCGAAGCCCGCGGCCCAGCGCGTCCAGGGCGCCGGAAAGGCGGCGATCCCGGGCGGCGCGGCGCAGGTCCTCGATGGCCTCGCCCAGCGAGCGACCGCCGGCCAGCAGGCGGCCCAGCGACTCGATCGCCCGGATCCGCAGACGCAACGGCACCCGGCGGGGGACGAAGGCCGGCCGTGCGCGGGAAGGGGCCCCCGCGGGGCCCTGGCGGCGTGCGTTGATCACGGAGCCCTGGCGCGGGCTGGGTCGGGGAGACGTCACGTGCATCCTGCCTTTGACGCCTGCGGCCTGGCGGCCGTACGATTCTAGGGACCTCGGAACGCGGGTGTCAATGAAGCCGGCCTGCGCACGACCCCGTCCCGTCGTGCGGTCCCTGATCGCCCTCGGGGCCTGCGCCATCGGGGCATGCACGGGCGCCGGCCGGGCGGTCCTGGCGGAGGCTTCGGCCCTGCACCCCCTGTCGGTGCCGGCCGAACCCTTCCTGGCGGCGCCGACCGGCGGCCTGCCGGGCCCCGGGGAGGAAGCCGGGAAGACGGAGGACGGTTCGAAGGCCGGGGCTGCGACGCCGGGTCCGGAAACGGTCGCCGTCGCCGCCCCGCCCGCTTCCGGGACATCCCCGGGAAGGGCGGGGGCGCCCGTGACCGCCTCCGCAACCCTCCCCTCGATGGTCCCGGCCCGCGGGGAGGCCCGGAACGAGATGGTGGCCTCCACGGTGCGCCTGCTGGGGATCCGGGAGTCGTTCGAAGACCGGTCCTTCCTGGGGCACGTCCTGCGGATCAACGACCTGCTGCCCGAGGGCGTCGCAGCGGCGACCTACCCCGCCGCGGAACCGTACCAGCGGGCCAAGGGGGGAGGGCAACTGAACCCCCTGGCCGGGGCAAGGCCCGGGGACCTGCTGTTCTACCGGTGCCGATCCGGGTGCGGCATCGCGGCGGCCCGCGACGGCGTGGCCGCGGCGGTGGTGGAGTCGATCGACGGTGCCGCGGTGAACGTCGTGGCCTATGCCGACGGCACGGTGCAGCGGTGCGTTGCCGGCGCCGTCAAGGGGGCGAAGGGGCGCGTGCTGGAAGAGGTGCTGGGGGTGGCGGACCCGTGGGACCTGAGGGCCCGGACAGGCGTCAGTCGATGAGATCGCGGACGGCCTTCCAGACATCCTCGGCGATGGCATCCACGGGGCGGTCGCCGGCCAGCACGCAGGTCCGCGTGGCCGGCAGGGCATCGAGGGCCTCGCGGTAGGCGTCGGCCACGCGCGGCAGCGTGTCCTCGTGCTCGAAGATCTCGCGGCCCGGCCGCGATGCGTCCACCCGGGACAGCCCGACGCCCGCCGGGACTTCCAGCACGATCAGCAGGTCCGGCGCCGGGGCGAACCGGTTCGCCTGGGCGATCCAGTCCATCGGGGCGTCCAGCGACTGGTACGCCAGCGACGACCAGACGTAGCGGTCGGACAGGACCACCCAGCCCGCCTCGACCAGCGGCTGGATCTCGCACGCGACGTGGTCCAGACGGTCGGCTGCGAACAGCAGGGCCAGCGCGCGCCGGTCGAACGGGATGGGGGCGCCCAGGGCGGTGACCGCAGAGGTTCGGCCCTTCAGCACCTGCCGGATCAGCGAACCGACGGGCCCCGTGCTGGGCTCGGCCGTGACCGAGACCTGCAGGGCGGGCCGATCGCGGCGCAGCCGATCCGCCAGCAGCCGGACCTGGGTGCTGGTCCCGGCGCCGTCCAGGCCCTCGAACACCACGAAGCACCCCCGGCGACCGCTCATGGCCCCCTCTCGCACGTCAGGAAGCGGACCGGCAACCCTTCGGGGCATACCACCGGCCAGTCCTCCGGTGCCACCTCGGGATTCACCTCGACATCCCCGTATCGTATCGCCAGTTCGGAATCGCCGCTGCCCGTCCCCAGGCGGACCTTGCGCGCAGGCCGGCCGGCCGCGGCGGGGGGCTCCTCGACGACCAGCAGGATCGCGACCCTGCCTTCGCGCCCCCTCTCGTACCGCACGACCTCGCCGTCCTCGCGCAGCCACAGGCGCTGCGCGTCCCCGCCGGCGATCGGCGACTGCAGCCGGTAGGCGCCGTTTCGGCGATCGAATTCCAGGCTCCACCCGCCGGCCGCCGGGACCAGGGGAGCGATGCCCATCAGCCCCCGGACCACCGCGAAGAGGTCCCAGCCGCGCGGCAGCACCAGGGCCAGGTTCGAGGGGCAGGCCTTGCCAACCAGGCATCCCTCGCCGCGCTGGAAGAACGAGAAGCCGTCCGGCCCCGCCGACACCGCACCCACCAGCACGTCCGTCGGGGTCCAGACGTCCACGCGCAGGCGGCCCGACAGGTCGGCCAGCAGGGTGACGCGCCCCTTCATGCGACCCTCCGGCATCCGGCTCTCGGCGCGCCCGACGGCCGAGACCGCGCGCAAGCCAGCCTGCCGGGCCTCCATGCGGGCCAGCAGCAGGCCGGGGTCCGACACGGGGGCCTTCGGCAGCGGGTACAGCGCAGGGGCGCACCCGAAAATCGGGATCGACAGCAGGACGGGGAGGAACCGGCGGATCCCCCGGGGGGGAAAGGCGCGGCGGGAGGGGGTCATCCCTGCTTCGGCAGCTTCAGGAGTTCGCGCACGTCGCGGCGGAACGAGACCTTGCCGGCGGCGACCTCGCGCAGGGCGGTGACGGTCTCCTTGTTCCCGGTCTCGACCACCGGCTTGGAGTCGTCCAGCAGCATCCGGGCGCGCTTGGCGGCCAGCAGGGTCAGTGCGAAGCGGTTGTCCACCGCGTCCAGGCAATCCTCGATGGTGACACGAGCCATGGCACACCTCCGACGGCGAATGATGGGGGAAAGCCCCCGGGTTGTCAACAGGACTTCCCCTTCCCGGCGCGTTGCCGGGGGCGGGTGTTTCCTTGACATCGCAGGGGGCGGTCCGCTACCTTGAAACCGGTCCGCGAAGTGGAGACGGGCATGCACTGCGGGTGCGAGGGGACCGGTGGGGTGTCGAGGCTCGCGCGCCCGGCTGCGCTGCTGGCGATCCTGGCGGGCACGGCGTGCGGGGGCGCGACGTCCCCTTACCTGGCGGCGGCCCCGGTACTGACCACGAAGGGGCCGGACGGTACCCTGTCCGAGACCACCGACCTGAACGGCGATGGCAGGCCCGATGTCTTCTCGAACTACCGCGAGGTCGAGGTCCGCAAGAACGTGAATCAGAAGATCCTGATCCGCAAGGCGGTGGACCTGAACGGCGACGGCCGCGTGGACCTGGTGACGGTCTGCGACGACAAGGGGGAGAGGATCCGCGAGGACCTCGACATGGATTTCGACGGCCGCGCGGACGCGGTCCGGTACTACAAGAAAGGGAAGACCGAGCGGGAGGACCTCTGTTCGCAGTTCGACGGACGGTTCGACGTGCGGAAGTTCTACGAGGACGGGGTGCTGGTGGTGAAGCAGGTCGATACCGCGCGCAACGGCCATTTCGACGAGTTCCAGTACTTCAGCGGGGGCAAGCTGGCGCGCGTGGGCTGGGATCGGGACGGGGACGGGAAGCCCGAGGCGTTCGAGGAGAACCCGGCCCTGGGCGAGTGAACCTCGCCGTGGACGCGTGGATTCCGGCAGGCCGCCTGGACGGCGGGCGGCGGCCGTTCATGTCCCAACGAGGGGAGGGAAGCCATGCGCGTGGACGGGTACACGAAGGGGGTCCTGACGGTCATCGCGATCGCCCTGGCGGTCCTGGCGTCGGTGCAGGTGGTTCGCCTGCTGGCACCGGCCGACGCGATCGCGGCAGGAAAGGCGGCCCCGCAGAAGATCACCATCTGCAGCGAGCGCGGCGATTTCTGCGCCAGCGTGGACGAGACGGGGCGCCTGTACGTGAAATGACCGGGTGGTTCGCCGGGGCGCCTACGCGTTCCGCACCGTGACGCCGGCTTCGTGGAACAGGTTCCTGGCCACCTCCGGAAGGGGGTAGGCGCTGCGGTACACCACCTCGCAGATCCCCGCGTTGATGATCATCTTCGTGCACAGCACGCAGGGCTGGAACGTGCAATAGATGGTCGCGCCGCGCAGGCTGACGCCGTGGTACGCCGCCTGCACGATGGCGTTCTCCTCGGCGTGGCAGCACAGGCAGTCGGTCAGGCCCGACCCGGACGGCGCCAGGGACAGGCAGCGTTCGCAGCCGCCCTCGGTGCAGTTCCGGGTGCCGCGCGGGGTGCCGTTGTAGCCGGTCGAGACGATGCGGTGGTCCTTCACGACGACGGCGGCCACGCGACGCTTGGCGCAGTTGGCGCGCGTGGCCACGACCTCGGCGATCGCCAGGAAGTACTCGTCCCAGGAGAGGCGACGCATGCGGCCCGCCGCGGTCCGGAACACCTGGCGGACCTTGTCGTGCAGCGCCGGGAGGTCGCCGTCGTTGAGCACCAGGAAGTCCGCCAGGGCCAGCGTGGCCACCAGTTGCTGGGCGGCCGGGTCCTGGCTCTGCAGTTCGCGCGCCTCGGCGGCCTCGAAGGCGGCCAGGTCGACGGGGTCGCCCGGACGGGCCCGGCGTCGGGCCCGCTGGAAGCGAACGGCGGCCGGCGCGTCCACGCCCACCAGGAAGAAGTCCGGGCACGTACGCAGGAAGCGGACCTCCTCGGGGTTGCGGATCGAGTCCACGACCTGGTTCAGCCCCTGGGTGAAGCGCCGGCTGACGCGCCGGGCCAGCGAGTCCAGCCCCTCCTCCTGCCGGACCCGGCGTCCCTCCGCGATCAGCGCGTCGCGCGAAGGCTCGATGCCGCGCCCGCGCAGCCCCTCGCGCAGTTCGTCGGACAGGCTGAAGTACTCGAAGCCGCCCTTCTTCAGGAATTCCGCGATCTCTCCCTTGCCCGCCGCGTTCCGTCCCGTCAGTCCCAGAATCATCTCGTTTCGCCTCGTTCAAGCACGCTTCCGCACGGACCTTCCGGGCACCGTCTTGACACGCTACAAGGCGGTCGGAATAATCCCCTCGTCGCGGCCCTGGAGGCCGTCCGTCCACGACTTCTGGAGTGGGTCCCGATGTCGCAGAAAGCGCAGGTCCGCCTCGATGCCCCCTTCTTCTGCAAGAACCTCCGGGCGGAGGTCAACGTCCAGAAGTGCCTCGACTCGTTCGTCGAGGCCAACGCATTCTCGTTCAAGGAATCCACCTGCTACAAGTGCGTGCAGGGCCAGCGCGTCCGCAACCTGATCGCGCGGTCCTGACGCCTCACTCCGACCCGGCGTCCGGCGGCTGCAGCCTCTCGGCCGCGACGACGCGCCCCTTGATGCCGGACTTCTTCGCCACGTACAGGGCCTCGTCGGCCAGCACGACCAGGGGTTCGAGCTCGGGCGGCGCGCATTCCGGGAAGGCCGCGACGCCCACGCAGACCGACGGGATGACCATCGCGGTGCCGACCTGGAACGACCGCAGGCCGACCTCGTTGGACAGCCGGCGGGCCACCGCGATCCCCTCGTCCAGCGCCATGTCCGGCAGCAGCACCGCGAACTCGTCCCCTCCCCAGCGGCCCGGGACGTCCATGCCGCGGACCGATGCCCGGATCCCGGCGGCCACGGACCCCAGCAGCCGGTCCCCGGCCGCGTGCCCGTAGCGGTCGTTGATGGTCTTCAGGTTGTCCACGTCGATCATCAGCAGGCAGAAGGTGCCGCCCGAGCGCGAGGAGCGCTCGAATTCCTCGCGGACGCGCGCCTCGACGTACCGGCGGACGAACAGGCCCGTCAACCCGTCCTCGGTGGCCATCGTGTACAGGCGCCAGTTCTCGATGGCGATCGAGGCCTGCCGGGCGATGCGCTCGCACAGCCGCCGATCCGAGGTCATCTGGCGGGTCCGGGAACGCAGCACGACGGTCAGCCAGCCCGGAGGGGAATCGCCGTCGGGACGGACCAGCGGGATGGTGATCGCGGCGCCGGTGGCCGAAGGGTCGACGGGACCTGAATCGTCCACCGGAAGGGCCTCGGGCGGCACCCCCAGGTCGCGAATCAGCGAGGCGCGGGCCGCAGCGATGACCCGGGGCTTGTCGCGACGATCGACCGCCCGGACCAGGTGGCGCGCCGTGCCCGCGTCGCCCCGCGCGACCGTCAGCACGACGCCCTGCGCCCGGTCGATGGCCGCCAGCAGCGACATCCCGATCCGTCGACCGATCTCCTCGATGTCCAGGGTGGAGGCGGCCGCCCGGCCCGCCTCCTCGACGACCTCCAGTTCGCGGGCCTGTTCGCGCAGCGAGTCGGTGCTGCGCCACATCCGGCGGAACACGTAGGCGAAGATCACGTACGACAGCCCGACGGCCACCAGGGTGGGCGTGTCGTGATCCCGGTAAGAGAAGGCCAGCGCGAAGCCCATCGGCACGAAGGCCATCTCGGCCAGCAGGCCAGGCCCGACGAGGTCCCGGCCCAGCGTGCGCCAGGGGATGCCGTTCAGCCGGTGCGACAGGACGACCAGCGTGAACAGCGGCAGGATCAGGGCCGCGGTGGTGCCGATGTACACGGCCACCGCCAGGGGCACCGCGGACCTCATCTCCGAGGCGAAGGTCTCGGGGGACATCACCACGCCCGGCAGCGAGACGATGGCGGCGGTCAGCGAGGGCGCGAACAGCAGGCGCACCAGCGACACGAGGGGCGGCCAGTGCGTCCCGCGGGCCTCGCGGCGCGCCCACTCGTAGATGCCGCGGATCAGCATCGTGACCAGCACGATGGCGACGGCCGGACCGAATCCCAGCGTCAGCAGGGTCGCGACGTACACCGACGTGTCCAGCCCGAAGCTGCCGGTGCCGGCGATCTGGAAGGCCATCATGCGGGAGGCGACGGCCAGCAACAGGAAGGTGGCGAACGCGAACAGGTGGTGCTGGACGGGGTGCGTGAACAGGCGATGGCCCCCCAGCATCAGCGCGGCCAGCCATCCGGCCGACAGCAGCGTCAGCAGGGTGACGTACACGATGTGGGCCCGGGTGAAGGGCCCCGTCCCTGCCTTGCGCAAACCGTTCCTCGTCCCCGCAGGGGGCGTATTCTACCAGAACCGCTCGCGCGCGCGAGGCCGAAAGAGCCCCTGTCGCCAGGCCGCGTCGCTACTCGTCCAGCAGGCGTTTCAGGGCGTCGTCGGAGGAGGCCCACTCCTCGGTGACCCGGACGAACAGCTTCAGCATCACCTTCCGCTCCAGAAGCCCCTCGAGGTCCACCCGGGCAGCCGATCCGATCCTCTTCAGCATCGAGCCGCCCTTCCCGATCACGATCGCCTTCTGGGAGGAGCGCTCGACGTGGATCGTCATCTCGATCAGGACCGCCTGCGGCGGCTCGGGCTCGGTGAACGTGTCGATGGTGACCGCCGTGGAGTAGGGGATCTCCTTCCGCGTGAACAGCATCAGCTTCTCGCGGACGATCTCGGCGGCCAGGAAGCGCAGGGGCCGGTCGGAAAGCTCGTCGTCGGGGTACAGCGCCGGCCCCTCGGGCAGGTGCTTGACCACCTCGTCGACCAGGTCGTCCAGGCCGTCGCCGGTGGCGGCGCTGACCGGGACGACGGTCTCGAACCCGGCGCGGTTCGCGTAGGCGTCCATCAGCGGCAGCAGCGCCGGCTTCTCCAGCAGGTCGATCTTGTTGATGCCCAGCACCGTGGGCTTGCCGGCCGCGCGAACCCGGTCCAGGACCAGGCCGTCCTGCTGCAGGCACGAGGCGGCGTCGGTGCAGTCGGTCAGCACCAGCACCACGTCGGCGTCCGTGAGGGCGGCCTCGGCCTCGGCCATCATCCGGCGGTTCAGGGGCTTGGGCGGCTCGTGGATGCCGGGGGTGTCCTGGAACAGCAACTGCGCATCGGGCCGCGACAGGATGCCCAGGATGCGGTCCCGGGTCGTCTGCGGCTTGGGTGTGACGATGGCGATCTTGGTGCCCAGCAGGCGGTTCAGCAGGGTGGACTTGCCCACGTTCGGGCGGCCTGCGATGGCCACGACGCCGCAGCGGTGCGCGTTCTTCATGGGGAGACTCCTGGTTGGGAACGGGTGGCGAGGAAACCCCGGACGACCTGCGCGATGTCCGGCAGCGGGGACACGGCCAGGGTGCCGAAGCGGGCGCGCAGCAGGGCGGCCACGCGGTCGCGCTGGGCGGGCGTGCCGATCTCGACGATCAGGGTGCCGCCCGGTCGCAGGCGGTCGAACGCCTGGTCGGCCAGGCGCCGCGTGTGGTCGGTGCCTTCCGGGCCGGAGAACAGCGCCAGCGCGGGCTCGAAGTCGCGCACGGACGCGTCCAGCAGGCCCCGCTCGTCCTCGGCGACGTAGGGGGGGTTGGACACGACCAGGTCGGGGACGTCGCCCGGCGGCAGCGCTGCCAGCAGGTCCGAGGGCGCCAGGGTGACGCGGTCCGACAGGCCCAGGGCCGCGACGTTGCGGGCGGCCACCTCCAGCGCGGCCGGGGAGACGTCCAGGGCCAGCACCCGTGCCGAAGGGCGCGAGCGGGCGATCGCGCACGCGATGGCCCCGCTGCCGGTGCCCACGTCGACCACCCGCGGCGAGGCGATGCCGCAGCCATCCAGCCAATGCAGCGCGGCGTCGACGATCGTCTCGGTCTCGGGCCGCGGGATCAGCACGGCGGGGGTCACCAGGAACTCCAGGCCGTGGAATTCGCGCCTGCCGCGCAGGTAGGCGACCGGCTCTCCTTTCGACCGGCGGACGATCAGCGCCCGCAGCCGGTCCTGCTCCCCGGCCGTCAGCGGCCGCTCGGGCGACAGGTACAGGTCCAGCCGCCGGATCCCCAGGGCTTCGGCCGCCAGCAGTTCGGTATCCAGGCGCGCCGAGTCGCACCCCCTGGACTGCAGCCAGCGGGTGGATCGTGCCAGGACCTCGCGGACCGTCAGGACCTCGCCCACGTCAGCCTCCGCGCCGCGGGTCGGCATCGAGGAACGCCTGCACCGCCTGCCGCGCCCGCTGCTGGATCTCGCCCTCGACCAGCAGCCCGGCGATCATCGCGATCCCGGAAGCGCCGGCGGCCCGAACGGCGGCCACGTCCTGCAGCCCGATGCCCCCGATCGCCACGACGGGCAGCCGGGTGGCCGCGCAGGCCTGCTGCAGGCCGTCCAGCCCCAGCGTCACGCGCCCCGTGACCTTCGTGCGCGAATCGAAGATCGGCCCGACGCCGATGTAGTCCGGCGCGTCCGCCTGGGCCTGCCGGGCCTGCGCCACCGAGTGGGTCGAGAAGCCCACCAGCCGGGGGCCGCGCCCGCCGTCCTCCAGCACGCGCCGGGCGTCCGCCACCGGCAGGTCCTCGTCGCCGACGTGCACGCCGTCGGCGCCCGTCACCCGGGCCACGTCGGCGCGATCGTTGACCAGGAGCACGGCGTCGGGCGGCAGGGCGGCCCGCACGTCCCGCACCAGCGGCGCCAGGAGTCGTCCCCCGAGATCCTTGGCGCGGACCTGGAAGACCCGCACCCCCGCGGCGGCCATCGCGGCGGCGGCGGCGGGCAGGCGTTCCGGCGGCATCGTGCCGGCGTCCAGGATGCCGTAGATGCCGATCGGGTCGGGCAGCCGGGTCATTCCTCCTCCATCGGCAGGTCGTCGTCCGGCAGCGGTCCCTCGATCGGCGGCAGGCGCTCCTCGTCCTCCACGACCTGCCGGATCGCCGCCATCAGCGTGCCCCGGGATCCGACCTCGCCAAGCCGGCGCCGCAGGTCCGCCGCCCCGCGCATGCCGCGGGCGTACCGCGCCAGGTGCTTGCGGAACATCTTCGCCGCGATGCGATCCTCGCCGCCCAGGTCCTCGGCCAGCAGGTCGTAGTGGTGCATCACCGCGCGCCGCCACGCCTCGCCGCCCATCGGCCGCGACGGAACCGGCTGGCCTCGCCACGTCGCCAGCAGTCCCGCGAAGATCCAGGGGTTCCCGATCGCGCCGCGACCGATCATGACGCCGTCGCAGCCGGTCTGGGCCATCATCCGGAGGCCGTCCTCCGGCTTCAGCACGTCCCCGTTGCCGATCACCGGGATGGACACCATCGACTTCAGCCGGGTGATGTGCGACCAGTCCGACGACCCGCGAAAGCCCTGCGAGCGCGTGCGCGGGTGCAGCGTCAGCGCGGCGATCCCGCAGTCCGTGGCGATGCGGGCCACGTCCTCCAGCACGATGTGGCCGGTCGCCGGGCCGGATCGCACCTTCAGCGTCACCGGGCACGTCACCGCGGCCTTCACCGCCGCCACGATCCTTTCCAGCAGCGACAGGTCCGACAGCAGCGCCGACCCGGCCCCGCCGTTGGTCACCCGGCGCGACGGGCAGCCTGCGTTGATGTCGATGAAATCCGCGCCGGCCTCCTGGGCCAGGGCCGCCCCTTTTGCCATCACCTCGGGCCGGCTGCCCTCGATCTGCACCGCGATGGGGTGGTCGTCCGAACGGCACTTGACGCGTCGCCGGGCGTCGTTCGCCCCGAAGGTCAGCGCGATGGCCGGGATCATCTCCGAGAAGCACAGGCCGGCGCCCTGTTCGCGGCACATCGTGCGCCACGGCCAGTCCGAGTACCCGTCCAGCGGCGCCGACACGAACGGGTTGGCCGCCAGCAGGGACCGGATATCGGCGTACGCGGGGCGGGGCGATGCCGGTCTCGCGGGACGCGATCGAAGCGGAGGCAGGGAGGACGTAGGGCTCCTTTCCCGGGCAGGTCCGGCCCGATCAGCGAGGCGTCGGTTCGCCCGCGTTGCAACCTCGCCCGGTCACCCGCACCCGATCCACCAGCCAGCCTCGGAAGGCGTTGTAGTTCCCGTCCACCGAGTCGAAGCGGAAGCGGATCCGGATGGACTCCCCGGACCACGGCGACAGATCGTACCGGAATTCCTTCCACAGCGGCGACCCGCCCAGGCCCGTGCTGGAAAGGCCCAGTGCCGGGTCCAGGCTGGAAGGCTGCGTCTCGTCCTTCAGGTTGGCGACCAGGTTCCAGTTGCCGGCCTCGGCCATCGCGCCGGTCTGGACCTCCACCAGCAGGCGGTCGGTCCTGGGGTCGTAGGACTCCACCTCGAACGCGCCGGCGAAGGACAGGGCCAGGTCCGCGACCTGCGCCACGGAGACCCACGGGGAGACCAGGCTGCCGCCGACCCGGGGGCCGGACTGGTCGCAGGCCTGCCCGGTGGCCAGGTAGTTCCCGGTGGCGAGGTTGCCGAACCACATGGCCAACGCGCCGCTGAACGCGTTCGGCAGGGCCCCGGGGGACGGAAGGCAGCCGCCGGAGGGGACCTCGCCGCACAGGGGGCAGCCGGCTTCGCCGGGAACGCAGTCCTCCCCGGCGGGCAGGGACACGCAGCCGTCGAAGGCGCCGTTCAGCGGCGAGGGGCTCGACATCCGGTTCCAGCCCACGCCCCCGGTCCACTCGTCGGAGGTCCAGCCGGCCCCGAACGAGGCCAGGCGCAGGGTGACCACCTCGGTGGCCTCGAAGTCCTCGTCCAGGCAGGCGGTCGCCTCGTCGGGGATCGGCGCCAGCGACAGGTCGAGGATCCGGACGACGTTCGGGGGAGCGTCTGCCGACACCTGCGACGGGAAGAAACCGTCCTTCATCGCCTGGACCAGCAGGCCGGCCGGGGCGTCGTTCGCGGTCGGCAGGCCCGCCAGGCAGTAGAAGCCCTGCGCGTCGGTCGTCGCGACCACGGGGTCCTCGGCATCGACGGACCCCTGCGCCGCGCCCGAGACCAGGGCACCGGCGATCGGTGGCGGGACCTCGCCGGTGCCGGCCGTCGTGACGCGACCGCAGACGCAGGCCAGGTAACTGCCGCTGCCCTCCGGGGTCAGGATGGCCTGGACCGGGCGGACGTCGCCCGCGGCCACGTCGAAGTCGCCGGTGGCGACCGCCTGGTACCCCCCCGCATCGACCCGGACGCACAGGCTGCCGGGTGCCACGGGGAGGTCGAAGGCCCCGTCCGTGCCCGTCGTGGCCTGCCAGTATGTCCCCTCCTGCACCATCGTCCCCGTGCAGGTGCCCGCGGGACCGACCCGCACGACCGCCCCGGGCAGCAGGGGGGGCAGGCCCGTCGTCGCCAGCGTCCGGCCCGTCGCGGGCGCCTGCGTGATCGCGCGCACCGTGCCCCGGACCGTCGCCGTGCGCGTGCAGATGCCGTCCTCGTCCGTGCTGCCGTCGCAGTCGTCGTCCGCGAGGTTGCACGTCTCGTTCGCCGGCACGGGGGCGTCGCAGTACGCTCCTCCGGCACCGTCGCACACCGTCACCCCCGCGCACGTCCCCGCGGCGTTCTGCCGGGTGCACGCCACGCCGGCCAGTCCCTCGTCCGTGCTGCCGTCGCAGTCGTTGTCCCGCCCGTCGCAGGTCTCGGCCTCGGGCACCGGCCCGTCGCAGACCCGGTCGCCCCCGCTGGCGGCGCACTTCCAGGTCCCCTCGCAACTCCCCGCGTCGTTCCGGTGGGTGCAGGTTCCGCCGGTCAGTTCCTCGTCCGTCTGGCCGTCGCAGTCGTTGTCCAGGCCGTCGCACAGGCTCTCGACGGCCTGCCATCCCGGGACGTGGTCGAACACGCAGGCCCATGCGCCGTCGCGGCACGACCGTCCGGGAGCCGCGACCCCGGGCTCTCCGCACACGCCCTGCGCCGGACAGCCGTCCGGGTCCGGATCGACCAGGGCGCCCTGGTCGATCTGGCCGTCGCAGTCGTTGTCCAGCCCGTCGCAGGCGGCCTCGACCTCCTGCCAGCCGGCCACCCGGGACAGGTCGCAGGCGATGACGCCGTCCTCGCAGCCGGCCTCGATGGCGGAAGCCCCGGCCCCGCAGACCCCGGCCGAGGGGCACCCCAGGGCGACCAGGAGGGCGGGGTCCGAGTCCGCCACGTCGTTGCGCGGATCGAACTCGTCGGGGATGCAGTCGCGGTCGGCGTCCGCCTTGGCCAGCCGGGATTCCAGCGCGTCGGCGCGGCCGTCCCCGTCACGGTCGGCGGGGACCACCGGGTCGGCCCCGACCTCGATCCCGTCCGGGACGTCGTCGCCGTCCGTGTCCGCCTTCCGGTAGTCCGTGCCGGACAGGTTCTTCTCGACGCCGTTCCGCAGGCCGTCGCCGTCGAGGTCCCCGTCCGGGTCCAGGCAGGCGTTCTCGTAGCAGATCCCGGACTCGCACTCGGCGTCGTCGCCGCACGGATCGCCCAGGATGCGCTTCTTCTCCTCGGGGCTGCATGCCAGGACGAGGACCAGGGGAAGGAAGGACGCGGACAGCAGGAACCGGGTGTTCGAAGCGGACATGAGCATTCCCCCTCCCGTTCCGCCGGACGCGGCCGGACGAGACTCGCTCTCCGCCCCGGGCAGCGACCGGCTAGTCCACGATGGAGGCCAGATCGAGGCCTCGCTTCCGTGCATACGCAACCAGTCCGACCTTCGTGATTGTACGGATGGCGCGCGTGGATAGCGAGAGGCGGACGTGCCGTCCCAGTTCCTCGACCCAGATGCGCTTGGACTGCACGTTCGGGTGCTGCCACCGCTTGGTGCGGTTGTTCGCGTGCGAGACGTTCATCGCGGGAATTCGGCGCTTGCCGGTGATCACGCACTTCGCCATGGTCCATCCTCCCAGAACAAGGGCGGCGTAATGTAACCGAAGCAGGAGGGTGCGTCAACAGTCGCGTTCCGTGCTACCATCCGGCCCCATGGTGCGCCGGATTGCCACCTTCGCCGCCACGTGGACCCTGGAGCAGGTCGCCGGCTTCGGAGGGGCCCTGCTGCTGCTGTGGGAATCGCTGATCTGGCTGGTCCGTCCCCCGTTCCGCTGGCGCCTGTTCTTCCAGCAGATGGAATTCATCGGCGCCGGCTCGATGTTCATCGTCGTGCTGACGGGGATCTTCACCGGGATGGTCTTCGCGGTGCAGACGATCAGCGCCTTCCGGCTGTTCAACGCCGAGACGCTGGTCGGGTCGGTCGTCGCGCTGGCCCTGATGCGCGAACTGTCGCCGGTGCTGACGTCGCTGATGGTCACGGCCCGCGTCGGGTCGGCCATCGCGACGGAACTGGGCACCATGCGCGTCACCGAGCAGGTGGACGCCCTGTACACCATGGCCGTGAACCCGGTGCAGTACCTGGTCACCCCGCGGGTGGTCGCGGCGATCGTGATGCTGCCGATCCTGACCGGCTTCTCCGACCTGCTGGGCATCGGGGGCGCCTACTACGTCAGCGTCCACCTGATGGGCGTGGACGGCGGCATGTTCATGGACAAGATCAAGATGTACGCCGACTCGTACGACGTCGTGTCCGGGCTGATCAAGGCGTCGGTGTTCGGCATGATCCTGGCGCTGGTAGGCTGCCACAAGGGGCTGAACGCATCGGGAGGCGCCCGGGGCGTGGGCCTGGCGACCACCCAGAGCGTGGTGCTGTCGTCGATCCTCATCCTGATCTCCGACTACTTCCTGACCCTGCTGCTGTACCGTTGAACCGGTTCCCGGCGGGACTCGCCACGGGGTCGAAACAGGTGCCCAGCCTTGTCACTCCGCGGCCCGAACGGGTATCCTGCTTCCGGACAACGATCTCGGAGGGCCTCATGAAGCGTCGGATGTGGGCGAGCCTGGCGACGGCCTGCATGCTGGTTTCGGGAGCGCTGGCGTGCGGCGGCGGCGGCGGGGGCGACAAGGACCCGGGCCCGGCCGATGCCTCGGAGGTTGCCGACGTCGTCGACGTCGCGCCCGAACTGCCGCCCGAGGTTCAGGAAGTGGCGCCGGACGTGCCCGAGATCCAGGAGGTTCCCGAGCAGGAGGTCTTCGTCCCCCAGTGTACGCCGCAGAACGTGCAGGTCGCCTGCGCGGAGGTCTGCAAGGACCTGGGGCAGTGCCGGCAGTGCCGGTGCAATACCGAGGTGGACGGCGGCACCTGCGAGGTCGTCGCGAAGCCCGACTCGACCCCGTGCGACCTGGCTGACCCCTGCTCGCCGAACGACACGTGCCAGCAGGGCGAGTGCGTGAAGGGCGCCCTGATCTGCGACTGCTCGACCGACGAGGACTGCGCCGGCCAGGACGACGGCAACGCCTGCAACGGCGTGGTGACCTGCAACCGCAAGGTGTTTCCCTACAAGTGCCAGTTGGACACCTCGACCATCGTCAAGTGCTCCACGACCGAGGACACCTACTGCCGCACGAACCAGTGCGACCCCGCCACGGGGGACTGCTCGATGCAGCCCGCGCACGAAGCGGAGGCCTGCACGATCGAGGACCAGTGCGTGCTGGCGGCCGCCTGCCAGGAAGGCGCCTGCACGCCCACCGAGATGAAGAACTGCGACATCGGCAACCCCTGCCTGGACTCCAGTTGCGACCCCGTCCTGGGCTGCGTCCGGGTGCCGAACACGAAGCCGTGCGAGGACGGCAACCTGTGCACCGTGAACGACACGTGCAGCGCCGGCCAGTGCCTTTCGGGGACGGCGCGGGTCTGCGACGACGGGCTGGTGTGCAACGGCGTGGAGACCTGCTCGCCGGCCGTCGGCTGCGAGGGCGGCAACCCGCCGACGTGCGACGACCTGGTCGTGTGCACCGACGACTCGTGCAGCGACCTCGAGGGCGGGTGCGTGCACGCCTGGCGCGAGGACGCCGTCGAGGGGCCGCGGGGCGACCCCCGCTGCGACGACGGGCAGGACAACGACTGCGACGGGGTGCAGGACGCGGACGACCCGAAGTGCCGCTTCGGGCTGACCTCGGCGAACCCGATCGACGGCCCGACCGGGGGCGGCACGGTGGTGACGCTGTCCGGGGACTCGCTGGACCGGGTGCTCCGGGTGCGGGCGGGCGACGTCGAGGTCGGGTTCACGCCGGTGTCCGCCACGGCCATCACGGTGGTCATGCCACCGCACGACCCGGGGTTCGTGGACTTCGTGGCCGAGGCGGCGACCGTGTCGTTCCGGCTGGACCAGGCGTTCCGGTACGTGACCCGCAGCGAGGACCCGACCGTGACCGCGTTGCTGCTGGGCCCCCTGGGCGAGGCGGCGATCCGCGAGGGCGAGCAGGCGCCGACGTACGAGGCGATGGTGACGGTGCCCGGGATCACCGACGGCGAGGACCCCGAAGCCTCGGCGGTGCTGGGCCAGGTGGGATACGGGCCGCGCGGGACGATGCCCTGGATGGACCCGTCGTGGCGCTGGAGCAACGCCGCGGGGGTGCCGGACGGCCTGGGCTCGCTGCGGTTCACCGGCACGTTCACGGCCGCCACGGGCGGGTACATGGACGTGACGGCGCGCTTCTCGATCGACGGCGGGGCATCCTGGGTCTATGCGGACCTGGACGGCACCGCGAACGGGTACGCCGCCGACCAGATCCTGTGGCTGGCGGTGCTGGGCGTTCCGCGGCCGGGGGCGGTCGTGATCAACGAGATCCTGTGGGCAGGCTCCTACCAGGAGGACCTGGACGAGTGGGTCGAGTTGCGCAACATGACGGCGGCTCCATACCTGATGACCGGGTGGGTGCTGACCGGGATGAAGTACCCCTCCGGCGACATCACGCTGGACGAGGCCCCCCAGGTGGTCGGCAACCTTCTGCTGGAGCCCTACGGCTACTTCCGGGTGGCGCAGTACGAGGCGTCGAGGTCGCAGGTCGAGGCCCAGCCGGACATCGCGATGCAGCCGGCCTCCTCGCCGCAGACGGCCATGAACCTGCCGAACAGCGGGTACCTGACATACTCCCTGAAGGCCCCGGACGGCACGCTGGTGGACCAGGCCCGGTTCAACAACGGCCGGGTGGGCTTCCACGGGACGCCGGCGAACGGCAAGCCGGTCCAGTCGATGGAGCGGAACGCGGTGCCCGGCACGGGGCTGCTGGACTCCGACTGGCATTCCGCGACGATCGCGACGGGCTTCCTGGGCGACCCGCGCCAGGTGCTGAACCTGGGCACCCCGCGCGGGCCGAACGCCGACATTCCCCTGTGCGAGGCCGACGACGAGTGCACGGATTCCTTCCCGGACGAGGTGCTGACGCAGTGCGAGGCCCGCGTGTGCCGGCAGCCCCAGGGCCGGTGCGGGGTCGTGGCCATCGGGGACGGCGGGGCCTGCGAGGACGGGCTGTTCTGCACGGTGGGCGAGACGTGCTCCTCCGGCGCCTGCGGGAACGGCCAGGCGCGCGACTGCTCGGACCCGCTGCCGCTGGGCCCCTGCACGCTGGACCGGTGCGACGAGGATCTGGACGAATGCGTCCACGACCGGGACCCGGCGGCGCTGGAGGGCCCGGCAGGCTCTCCCGCCTGCGCGGGCAGCATCGACGAGGACTGCGACGGGCTGACGGACATGGACGACCCGCAGTGCGGGCTGGAGGCGATCTCGCTGACCCCCTCGCCCATCCCGGCGACGGGCGGCTGGGAGATGACGCTGAAGGGCACCGGGCTGGACATCGTCACCGGGGTGGAACTGGGGGGCCAGCCGGCGGCATCGTTCCTGACGGTGGACGCCTCGACGATCACCTTCTCCGCGCCGCCACAGACCGGGCCCGGGGACGTCGAGGTGCGCGTGACGGACGGCCAGGTGACGGCCTCGCTGGCCGCGGCCGTGCGCGTCATCGACCTGGCGCCGATCGTGCTGGCCAACACGCAGTGGCCTACCGACCCGCTGCTGGTCGACCTGGGCACGCCGACCCCGCTGATCTTCGGCCGCGTGTACGCCGAGGGGATCACGAACGGCGAGTCGCCCACGGACCCGGCGCTGCTGATCGCCGAGATCGGCTACGGTCCGGCGGACGACCTGGAGGCGGATCCGTACCGCGACCCGGGATGGACCTGGCTGCCGGCGCAGTACAACGCCGCCTGCCCGGACTGCGCGGCGGCGGGCCTGTACGAGTACATGCTGACCCTCCAGCCCCCGGCGGCCGGCGACTACCTGGTCGCGTACCGGTTCTCGGTCGATGGCGGCTTCCGGTACCAGTTCGGCAAGCTGGGCGAACCGGCCGCGACCGGCTGGGACCCGCTCCTGGCGCTGGTGCTGACCGTCCAGGCCCCGGCCCCGTAGGACCCCTTCCCCGCCGCCTCCCCGCATCCCCTCGGGATCGACGCCCGGTACGGGACGCCCGCCCGCGCCACCACGTGGGGACGGCCTTCGGCTTGGGAATCGCCGGTGGCGGATGGTAGAATCCAGGGACCGCGGTTCTCCGCGGCAGGAGGCCTGATGAAGTCCAGGTTCTGTGCAGCGCTGATCGCCGGCCTGCTGGTCGCGGCCGTGGACGTGGCCCCCTCGTCGGGCTTCGCGTCGCTTGGCGGTCCGGAGGCCTCCGCGGCCCCGCGAAGGACCGCCCGGACGGCGAGGACCGCGAAGCGTGCCCGTCCCGCACGGCGCGCGGCCGTGGTCTCCCCCGAGGTCCCCGACGACCCGTCGATGCCGCTGGCCGACGCGTGGGCCAACCGCGTGAACGCCTTCCTGAAGGGCAACCGGCCGGCCCACGGGGCCTTCGTCGCGCTGGACCCCGCCACCGGGAAGGTGCTGGTGGCCTCCGAGTATGCCGCCCCGGGCGCCGTGTTCCCGCATCCCGCGACCTCCGCGGGGTTCCCGGCCGCATCGGTGTTCAAGATCGTGACCGCGGTGGCACTGCTGGAGAACACCGCGGTCAGGCCCGGCACCTCCACCTGCTACCACGGCGGGTCGTCGTGGCTGGACGAGTCCCACCTGGTCGACACGAAGCGCGACCGCGCCTGCCGCAGCCTGTCCGGCGCGTTCGCGCACAGCACCAACGCGGTCTTCGGCAAGCTGGCCGTCAGGCACCTGGACGCCGACACGCTGCTGCGCCAGGCGGAGGCCCTGGGGTTCAACCACGAGATCGCGGTCGGCGGGCTGCACACCCGGTCGGTGGCCCGCAAGGCGAAGAGCCGGCTGGAACTGGGCCGGATGGCGGCGGGGTTCGTGAACTCGATGATGTCGCCGCTGGCCGGCGCGGTCCTGGCGGCGATCGTGGCCAACGGCGGGGTCCGGCCCGCGGGCATCTCGCTGGACGGCGCACCGGGGACCGAGGAGCGGGTGCTGCGGCCCGAGACCGTCGAGCGGCTGCGCGGCATGATGATGGAAACCAGCAGCGGCGGCACCGGCACGAAGTACTTCGCCCGGATGCCGTCGCGTTCGAACGGTGGCCGGGTGGCCGTGAAGTCCGGCACGCTGAACAGCCGGGACGGCTCGGGGCTTCACAACACGTGGATGGTCGGCTTCTTCCCGGCCCAGAAGCCCGAGGTCGCGTTCGCCGCGCTGGTGTCCACGAAGGGCCCCGGGCCGGTGAAGGCCGGGCACCTGGCCCGGTGGGCGCTGGAGTCGTTCGTGACGCTGAAGAAGAACCGCGTGCCGCGTTCGTAGTCCCGCGAACCGGCACCGGCCGGTGTCAGTCCGCCTCTTCCCGGGCCTCGGGGCGCAGGCCCTCGATCCAGTCGGCGACGGGAGCGGCCTCGGCGGCCCAGGCGTCGGCGTCCAGGCGCAGCCGGATGAAGCGGGCGAACAGCTCGTGGACGGCGTCCTCCAGTTCGCTGCACAGCCCCGCCTTCTCGGCCATCGCCTCGACCGGGTCCAGGGCCTGCGTCTCGGGCAGCTTGACCGACCGCAGTCCCAGGCCGGCCGAGTCCAGCACGAAGCCGAACTCCCGACCCTCCTTGATCAGTTGAAGGCGGGCACGGCTGACCTTCTTGCCCAGCCGCAGCGACAGCAGGACCTCCTCGGACCGGGTCGGGTCGTCGACCTTCAGGCTGCTCATCTCGCGGGCCGGGTTCTCGCCGTCCAGCGTCAGGGCGCGCTCGAAGAAGACCTCGACGACCTCGCCGCCCTCCAGGCGGAAGACCCCCTCGTCCCGCGCCGAGCGGAACATCAGCCACGTCAGGAACTCGCGCCCCAGGAAGGCGGTGCGCCGGATCTTGTCGGCCAGGCTCATTTCCAGCATCACGCTTCCTCCTCGTCCCCGGCCAGCGCGCCGCCGGTCCCGAACCGGAACGGCAGCAGGTGGAAGGCCTCCTCCAGTTCGCGCTCGTCCAGGCGGGTCTCCAGGACCCCCACGGTATCCAGCGCCCGCAGTTCCACGCCCAGGTACTCGCGGCAGCGCGTCACGAACTCCTCGCGGACCGCGGCGGAGGTGGTGAACAGCCGCAGCCGTCCCGAGGACATGTCCCATACGGCGTCGTAGGTCGAGATGGCCGGGATCGCCTTCCGCAGCAGGTCGTGACGGACCGCCTCGATCAGTTCCTCGCGCTCGGCGCGGGGCATCCGTTCGCGCCGCGTCGCGGCCAGGTTCTCGGCAATGCGCTTGCGGATGTACAGCTTCAGCGTGGACGGCGGGACCGTCAGCCTGTCCATGCGGAAGCAGAACAGGACCAGCGGGTCGAAGAAGACGTTCGCCTCCTCGAAGCCGGTCTCCAGCGGGTCGTCGAAGACGGCGAAGCCCGCGGCGCGATCGCGGCCGACGCCGACGTCGATCCCGCCGATGCGGCCGCGGACGAGGCCGTCCAACAGGTCCTGCCGGTGCTCCGGCAGCGGCCCGGACAGGACCTCCCAGGTGGTGTAGGACATCGTGCTGGTTGCGAATCCCATGCGGACTCCTCGCGGTGATGGCCGGACCCTGCCGGCCGGGACGGGGATGGATATCACGAACCGGGCGCCGGTTCCACCGTGATGCGACGTCCGCACTCCGTGCCGTCCAGCTCGATGCGGACCCACATCGTGATCTCGGGCTGGGCATCCGGGAACCGGTCGGCCCACTCGACCAGCGACACGCCGTCCCCGCGGGCGAACTCGTGGAAGCCGATCCCGTCCAGTTCCGCGCCCCGGGCCAGCCGGTACAGGTCGAAGTGGTACACGGGCAGGCGCGCGGAATACACGTTCATCAGGGTGAAGGTCGGGGATCGGACCTGCGCGGGGTCGCCTCCCAGGGCCTTCACGGCGCCGCGGACGAAGACCGTCTTGCCGGCGCCCAGCGGGCCCGCCAGCCCGACGACCTCGCCCGGCCGGAAGCCCGCGGCGATCCGGCCGGCGACGGCCTCGGTCTCCGCCTCGTCTCGGGTCGTGAACGTGCTCATTCCGCCCCCGATCTCGCCGGTCAGATGTACCGGACCTCGGTGATGGTCAGGTGCCGGACGCCCGCCGGCGCCCGGAACTCGATCTCGTCGCCTTCCTCCTTGCCGATCAAGGCGCGGCCCAGGGGTGCCAGCACCGAGATCCGCCCGTGGTCGATGTCGGCCTCGGGGTCGCCCACGATCTGGTAGGTCATCTCCTCGCCGCGCTCCTCGTCCTGCAGGGTGACGGTGGCCCCGAAGCGGATCCGGGTGCCGTCGAACCTGCGCGGGTCGATCACCTGCGCCCGGGACAGGACGTCCTCCAGCTTGCGGACGTTCGCCTCCAGGATCCCCTGGCGCTCGCGCGCGGCGTGGTACTCGGCGTTCTCCGACAAGTCCCCGTGGGCGCGCGCCTCGCCGATGGCCTTGATGACCAGCGGGCGCTCGTCCTTCCACTTCTTCAGTTCGGCCTCCAGGCGCGCAACTCCCGCCGGGGTCAGCGGGATCCGGATGTCCTCCGACATGTGACCCTCCATCAGGACGCGGCGTAGTATAGCGGAAGCGCGATCCGGTGGGAGCGTGCGCGCCTCCCGCGGGGGCGGATTGACAGGCGGGGAGGCCGTGGTACCTTGATCGGGACCACCGGAGAAGGAAATGACCGAAAGCGGCACGCTGCACCTGCACCTGCCCACGGACGAGGCCCATCCCTGGCTGGTCCAGGCCCTGGGGACCCTGCCGGCTGCGCTGACGCTGCTGGACGCCCAGGCCGAGTTGGTCGGCATCAACGACGCCATGGCCCACCTGTGCGGGATGCCCCCGGAACGCCTGATGAGCATCCGGCCCCTGGACGTGCGCGAGGTGCTGCGGCGGGTGCGCCCGGACCTGGTCGTGGACCTGGACCGGGCCTTCCACGGGGAACTGGTGGACCTGCCCGAGTTCTACCTCCAGATCGCCGCCGCCGCCGACGGCAAGGCGACCTCGGACCGGCTGATCCGCGGGTTCTGGGTGTGGACCCGGGCTTGGCCGATCCGGGACCCCGCGGGGGCGGTCCGGTTCGTCGCGATCCTGATGGACGACGTGACCGAGCGGCGCGAACTGGAGGCCCTGCTGGTCCAGGCCCAGAAGAACGAGGCCATCGCGACGATGGCGGGTGGGCTGGCGCACGACGTCAACAACATCCTGTCGGGCGTCGTCGGCTACGCGTCGCTGCTGGCCAGCCGGCTGCCCCGCGAGTCCGGCGACCACGAGGTGGCGCTGACCATCCTCGACTCGGCGGACCGGGCCGTCAACCTGGCGAACCAGTTGATGATGATCGCGCGGCGATCGGTGCCGCAGATGGCGACGTTCGACCTGGGCGAATCGCTGCCGCGCTCGGCGGCCCTGCTGGCCCGCAGCCTGGGGCCGGACCACCCGCTGCGCCTGGATGTCGGGCCCGACCTGGCCCGGGTGGACGGGGACCGGCCCATGCTGGAGCAGGTCCTGACCAACCTCTGCATGAATGCCAAGGACGCGATGCCCGAGGGCGGGCCCATCGTGATCCGCGCCCGCAACCGCAGGTTCGAGGCGGGCGAGCGGCGCCCCCTGGCCAGCATGCCTGCCGGCGAGTACGTGCAACTGGACATCGTCGACCAGGGCGTCGGCATGACCCCCGAGGTGGCGGCGCGCATCTTCGAGCCGTTCTTCACCACGAAGGCGATGGGTCCCGGGACGGGCCTCGGGCTGGCGGTCGTGCACGGCATCGTGAAGGCGCATCACGGGTTCATCGTCGCGTCCAGCCGGCCGGGGCAGGGGAGCATCTTCTCGGTGTTCCTGCCCCGCAGCCGGACCGAGCCCGCGGTGCCGGCCGTCCCCGTCCGGGTTCCCACGCCGCCGCCCGAGCCGGTCGGGCCGTTGTCGGTGCTGGTCATCGACGACGAGGCGATCGTGCGCCGCGTGCTGTCCGAGATGCTGGCCCGCCTGGGGCACCAGGCGGTGGCCGTGGACGGCATGGAGCCCGCGATGGACCTGCTGATGCGGGACCGGTCGCGGTTCGATGCCCTGATCGTCGACGTGTTCCTGCCCGAGAAGTCGGGCCTGGAACTGGTGGAGGCCTTGAGGCGCGCCGACTTCGACATCCCGGTGCTGGTGTGCACCGGCTACTCGTCGCCCGAGGTCGAGACGCGCGTGCAGGCATTGTCCCACACGATGATCCTGCCCAAGCCCTTCAACGTGGACGTGCTGAAGGGGGCCCTGACGCGGATCCTGTCGCGCAGCCAGGGCGCCTGACGCCCGCCCGGGCGTCCTTCCGCGGTGCCCGGCCGCTTCCCTGGACGAGCGGGCGGGGCACGGGGGCCCCGCCCTGCATGGAGCCTGGGCTTCGCCCTGCATGGAGCCTGGACCGTCCAGCACCTTCTCGAACCCGCGATGAATGCTGGAATTTCGGAGCCTGTAGGGCGGGGGCCCCGTCCCCCGCCGGCCCCGTCTCAACAGAAGTTCCGCCCCTCGTGCCGGGGGCCGCCCGCCAGTGCCCGGAAGCGGTCGGCGCGCACGCTGACCACGCCGTCGCGGTTCTGGGCCACCCCCTCCGCCAGCAGGAACGGTTCCACGGACAGCAGGCGCCGGTGGGTCGCGAAGAGGTCGGGGGTCACGACCAGGTTCGACAGGCCCGTCTCGTCCTCCAGGGTGGCGAAGTACATGCCCTTCGCGGTGTAGGGGCGCTGGCGGACGATGACCATGCCGGCCACGCGCACCCGGCGGCCGTCGGCCACGGCGGCGAGGTCGGCGGCCCGCAGCGCGCCGGTGCGTTCGAGGTCCGCCCGCAGGAACGCGACCGGGTGCGGGCCGGTGGTCAGGCCGGTCCGGGCGAAGTCCGCCGCCATCGCCCCGCGGTCGTCCAGCGCGGGCAGGGCCGGTTCCGGGACCTCCCGGACGGTGCCGGCCAGCAGATCCTTCGCGGCAGGCAGCGCCAGGGCCTGCCACATCGCGTCCCTCCGGCTGGCGCCCAGCGCGCCGGCCTCGGCCAGTGCGAACAGTTCGGCCGAGGTGGCCCCCGTGCGGTGCCCCAGGTCCGTCACGCCGGTGAACGGCCCTCGCGCGCGCTGGTCCACGATGCGGTCGCCCGTCCCGCGCGACAGGCCCTTGACGTACTTCAGCCCCAGCCGCACCGCCCACGGCCCGCCCGTCCCCGCCGCCTGGTCCCCGCCGTTTCTCGCCTCCAGGGTGCAGTCCCAGGCCGACCGGTCCGCGTCCACCGGCCGGACCTCCACCCCGTGCCGGGATGCGTCCCGGACCAGGGTGGCCGGGTGGTAGAAGCCCATGGGCCACTGGTCCAGCAGCGCCGCCAGGAAGGCCGCCGGGTGGTGGCGTTTCAGGTAGGCGCTGGCATAGGCGATCAGCGCGAACGACGCCGAATGGCTCTCGGGGAAGCCGTACAGCGCGAACGACGCGATGGAGGTGACGATGCGTTCCTGGGCGTCGGGGGCGATGCCGCGGGCCGCCATGCCTTCCCGCATCTGCCGCGACATCGCGTCCATCCGTTCCTTCGAGCGCCGGGACCCCAGCGCGCGGCGCAGTTCCTCGGCCTGGCCGCCGGTGAAGCCCGCGACGGTCATCGCCATGCGCATCAACTGCTCCTGGAACAGGGGCACCCCCAGCGTGCGGGCCAGGATCGGTTCCAGGCAGGGGTCGTCGAAGGTGACCGGCTGCCGGCCGGCCCGGCGCGCCAGGTACGGGTGGACCATCTTCCCGACGATGGGCCCGGGCCGGATCAGGGCGACCTCCACCACCAGGTCGTAGAAGCGCCGGGGCTGCATGCGGGGCAGGGTGGCCATCTGGGCGCGGGACTCGACCTGGAACACGCCCACGGTGTCGGCCCGGCGCAGCATCTCGTAGGTGGGCGGGTCGTCGGGAGGCAGGTGGGCCAGGTCCACCTCGACGCCCTCCGCGGCGCGCACCAGATCGATCGTCTCCTTGAGGACCGCCAGCATCCCCAGGCCCAGCAGGTCCACCTTGATCAGGCGCAGGTCCGCCAGGTCGTCCTTGTCCCACTGCACGCAGACGCGGCCGGGCATCGCGGCGGGCTCCAGCGGCACGACGCGGTCCAGCCGGCCGCCGCAGACGACCAGCCCGCCGTTGTGCTGGGACAGGTGCCGGGGCAGGTGCCGCACCGCGCCCCACAGGTCCAGGAAGTGCCTCACGCGGGTGTCGGCGACGTCCAGCCCGGCCTCCTGCAGGCGGGCGACGCGATCGGCCGGGTCTTCGGGGAACTCGAAATGGCCGACCAGGCCGGCCAGCCGGGAGACGCGCTCGGGGTCCAGGCCCAGGACCTTGCCCAGGTCCCGGGCGGCGCCGCGGCCGTGGTAGGTGTGGACCGCGGCGGTCATGCCGACGGCGCGCTCCCCGTAGCGCCGGTACACGTACTGGATGACCTTCTCGCGGTCGTCGCCCGAGGGAAGGTCCAGGTCGATGTCGGGCCACTCGCCGCGCTCCTCGGACAGGAAGCGCTCGAACAGCAGGTCGAAGGCGATCGGGTCGATCGCGGTGATGCCCAGCGCGTAGCAGACCGCGCTGTTCGCGGCCGATCCGCGGCCCTGGGCCAGGATGTCGTTCGCGCGGCAGAAGCGGACGATGTCGTGCACCAGCAGGAAGTAGCCGGCGAGGTCCAGTTTCTGGATCAGGTCCAGTTCGTGGGTGACCTGGTGCATCACGCGGGGCGTCACCGGCCGGTAGCGGTCGCGCACGCCCTGCTGGACCAGTTCGTGCAGCCGGCTGAATTCCGTTTCCCCGGGGTCCGTGGGGAAGCGCGGGAAGGTGTAGCCCGGGTCGGACAGGGTGAATTCCAGCCGGGCCGCCAGGTCGGCCGTGGCGGCCAGCACGCCGGGGAGATCCTCGAAGCGCCGGGCGGCGTCGGCGGCCGACAGCAGGTGCCGTTGCCGGTCGGCGGGCAGCAGGCGGCCCGCCTCGTCCAGCGGGACGCGGTGGCGCAGGGCCAGCAGGGCGTCCAGCACCGGCGCGCGGTCGGGGGTGGCATAGCGGGCGTCGTTCGTGGCGATGCAGGGCAACCCCAGCGAGTCGGCGAGGTCCCGCAGCAGCCGGTTGGCGTGCTCCTCGTCCCGGCGGCCGTGGCGCTGGAGGTCCAGCGCGACGTTGCGGCGCCCGAAGGCGCCCGCCAGCCGGTCGGCGACCCCTCGGGCGGCCTCGCGCCCCGCGGCCCGGGCGGCGGCGATCACCGGCCCGTCCAGCCCGCCGGCCACCGCCACCAGGCCGCCGGCGAAGCGTTCGACCATCTCCGGGGTCGCCAGGCATTCCCCCTTCGGGCGGCCGCGGTGGGCCTCGGTCAGCAGTTCGCACAGGTGGGCCCAGCCCTCCCGGTCGCGGCACAGCAGCAGCAGGCGCGGGGCGTCCGCCACGGCGGTCGACGGCGGCAGGGAGGTGGCCTCGCCGGGCCGGACCGGGCCGCCGCCCAGCAGGGTGGGGGCGACGGGCGCCCGGCGGGAGGCGCCGGCATCGACCGGGGAACCTCCGGCGGCGTTCCCCAGCTGCGGCGCGAGGTCCAGCGGCACCGTGGCGCCCACCAGCGGGCGGACCCCGGCAGCCCGGGCCGCCTTGGCGAACCGGGGGATGCCGTAGACCCCGCCCGCGTCCGCCAGGGCCAGGGCGGGCTGGCCCAGTTCGGCCGCGCGGGCCGCCAGGTCCTCGGGCAGCGACGCGGCCTCCAGGAACCGGAAGGCGCTGGAGGCCCGCAGTTCGACCCAGGGGATGTCCGCGCGCCCCGCCATCCTCCCGCCTCGCGTCCCCCATGTAGGGCGGGGGCCCCGTCCCCCGCCATCCCAGGTGTGGGGCCCCGTCCCCCGCCATCCCAGGTGTGGGGCCCCGTCCCCCGCCGTGCTTCGTCCCGGGGTCAGTCGTACTGCCCGTCCAGGAACCACCGTCCCGAGCGCAGGTCCTGCCATAGCCGGAACAGCCCGCGGCCGGGGATCTCCACGTCCCAGCAGGCGCCCGCCTCGGGCGCCTCGGTCCACCACCGGACCTCGGCGTACCAGGGGCCCGCGGCCCGGGCCACGATGCCGGACGGCCCCTCGCCCCGCACCTCGGCCGGCCGTCCTTCCCGCACCCGGACCGCGACCTCCCGCGGGGGGCGGAACCGTCGTAGGGCCAGGGGATGCGCCGCCGGGCCCGCCCCGCCCGGAAGGGGGGAAAGGGGGGGCCGGGCCTCGGGGAGGGCCCGGGGCGCGAAGGGGGCCAGGGAGGCGGGGTCGGTACCGGCGTCGTCCAGCACCACGGGCGCGCCGACGCCCGCGGGGCCGGCCAGGGCGCACAGGCGCCCCACCAGCAGCGCCAGCCGCGACGGGGGCGGCACGGGCGGCCCGAACAGGTGGCCCTGCCCGCCGGCGACCCGGCCGCCCTCCGCCCGCAGCACGAACCCCCGGACCGGCCCCGGCGGCGGGTCAGCCTCGAGGGACAGCCGGACCAGGGCCAGCAGGGACCGCAGGTCGGTCGTGGGGGCCGGCGGCGACACCGGCACCGCGTGGACGCCTTCCGGGTCCAGCACCAGGTCCAGCCGCAGGGCCGCGGGCGCCATCCCGCGCGCCTCCAGCCGCGAGGCCAGCCGGTCCAGGGCCGAGGACAGCAGGAACAGCAGCGGTTCCACCCGGTCCAGCGTCCATTCCAGTTCCACGGCCTCCTCGAACGACTCGGAAGGGGGCAGGGGGGTGATCACCGACTCGTCCAGGCCGCGGGCCAGCCGGTGCCGGTCCATCCCCTCGGGTCCCAGCCGGATTCCCAGGCCGTGCGAGTCGACGCGGGCCAGGTCCCCGACGGTGCGCAGGCCCAGCCGGGCCAGGGTGTCGGCCAGTTCCGGGGACGGGTCCAGCGCGTGCAGGGGCAGGTCCGCCATTCCCCCCGCCTCCTCCCCGGGCGGCAGGACCGTGACGCCGGGGCGGGCGCGCGCGGCGATGCGGGCCAGCCGCGGCCCGCGGGCGATCCCCACCCGGACCCGCAGGCCCGCCCGGGCGCAGGCCGCCTCCAGCGCGCAACCCAGGGCCTGCGGCGTGGGGTACCGGCCCCGGGTCCCGCGGATGTCCAGCACGACGGCGTCGGGATCCCGGGGCTCGATCTCGGGCGAGAAGGCGGACGCCGCGTCCAGCAGGGCCTGCCGGGCGGCGGCCACCACCGGTGGTGCCACGGTCCGCAGGAGCACCGACGGGGCCACCGACCGGGCCTGGGCCGGGGTCATGCCGGGCGCCGTCCCCAGCGTCCGCGCGGCCCGGGAGGCGTGGGCCAGGACCGCCCGCGTCCCCTCGCCGGTCACCACGGCGACGGGTCGCCCGGCGAGGTCCGGTTCCGACCGCAGCAGGGCCTGCAGCGGCAGGGCCGTCGCCAGCGCGCAGGCGTACTCGCGGGGAGCGGCCGTCCGCCGGGCGCCTGCGGCCGGGGAGAAGGGGCGTTGCCCGGCGGCTTCCGAAGACCGGGGAGCCCGGATGTCGATCGCCGCGCGTTCCTTGCCGGGAAACGGCAGCAGGAGGGGATCGTCGCCCCCCGGTGGCCGGCGGTTTCTCGGGGGCGCGGCGCGGCGTCCGCCCGACGCGGTCCCCGTCCGTCGCCGTTCGTCCGCGGGCTTCATGATGCCAGCCTCGCCTCGGGGACCGGCAGCCGGAGGTCCGCGGTGCCCTCGTCGGCCTCCACCGGCACCTCGGCCCCGACCAGCAGGCAGCCCGGTCCCGCCCGGCCCGCCCACCGACCCTGCAGGGCGCCCACGCGCAGCACGACGCCGCCCGCGGCCGCGGCCGCGCCGCCCCGGTCCAGCACCAGCAGCACGGCGCGCGCCTTTTCCGCCCCGCGGGCCAGCCGGATCCACCCTGCCGCGTTCCCGTACCGTGCCGCCTCGGGCGGCCGGACCACCGTCACGGCGAAGTCGCCGGCGGACAGGACCTCCTCCGCCGCGGCCAGCGCCGCCTCGATCGACAGCGGCCCCCGGACCCACAGCACCCGCGTCAGGTCGGCCCCGGCCGCCGCCAGCGAGGCCGGGTCCAGCGAGGCGTCGCCGTCGATCCAGGCGGCCGTGCGACCTTCCGCCGTGGCGGCCGCCACCGTCGCCATCGCCAGGGCCGTCCGCCCCGCCGCACCGGGCGCAGCGGCCCGCAGCACCGCCATCCGTCCCCGCGGCCACCCGCCGCCCAGCAGCGCGTCCAGGGTCGGCACCCCCGTGCTGCGCCGCGGCAGCGACTCCCGGGGCGCCGACGCCCGCCGCACCCACCCCGAAGGCAGGTCGCCCAGCACCCGGGCCAACGAATCCTGCGCACCCACGTCCCGCCTCCGCCCCGTCGCCTTCCCGTCCTCCCTGTCCGCAGGATACTGAACGGATGTTCAGGAGTCAAGCGGCAGGAGGCGGCAGGCCGCGGGACCTCGCACGGAGGGAAGAAGACCGTCGTGCCTGTCCAGGGAACTGCGGGAAATCCGTTGGGTTGCGGAGGATGCAGCGGGCGCCGCCGCCGTCAGCGCGTGTGGCAGGGCTCTTCCAGGCCGTACTTCATCTTCCGGTCGTCGGCCTTCAGCAGCATCGCGAAGATCATCGCCAGGATGCCGAACCCGACGAAGATGGCCATCGGCAGCGTGTAGTCGTAGTGCACGACCGTCACGCTCTGCACCGCGCCGTCGATCTCCTGCCGGACCACGTCCTTCCCCGTGATGCAGTAGGTGTCCAGCACCCAGCCGATCAGGAAGGGTGCGCCCATCAGCGCGATCAGGTTCTGCAGGTAGAAGATCAGCGAGTACGCCGTGCCCAGCTGGCGCTCCGGGATCAGCTTGGGCACCGACGGCCACATCGCGGAGGGCACCAGCGAGAAGCCCACGCCCAGCAGCAGCACCGCGAACAGCGCCACCCCCCAGTGCGTCAGGAACGGCACGGTGAACAGCACGTGCGCGACCATGATCAGGGCCGACCCCAGGATCATGATGGTGGCTCCCTTGCCCTTCTCGTCGTAGATGCGACCGAAGACCGGCGTCAGCAGCATCGTGCCGAACGGCAGCAGCGACGGGATGATGCCCGCCCACGCCTCGTCCACGGCGAACTTCTGCACCATCAGGTCGGACGCGTACTTCAGGAACGGGAAGACCGCCGAGTAGAACAGCGCGCACAGGATCGCGATGTACCAGAAGCCGCGGTTCGCCAGGATGGAGGCGATGTCCGACAGCCGGAAGGCCTCGTCCGGCCCCGCCTTTTCGGCCGCGGGCTCGGAGGCGTCCAGCCGGCGGTCCATCATGCAGTAGACCAGGAAGGCCACCAGCCCCGCCCCCAGCAGCATCGTGCCGACCAGGATCGGCGTGGCCACCTTGAAGGCGCTGGCGATCGGGCCGGAACTGCCCAGCGCGATGCCGGTGCCGATGCGGGCGACGGCCACCTGCAGGCCCATTGCCAGCGCGACCTCGTAGCCCTTGAACCACCGCACGATGATCTTCGTGGCGGTGATCCCGCACAGTTCCAGGCCCATACCGAAGGTCGCGTAGCCCAGCGAGGCCACCAGGACCTGGGCCTTGGTACCCAGCATCTCCTGGCCGTCCAGGCCGTGGGTGTTGATGGCCCACCACTTCAGCGCGCAGCCGGCCAGCATCAGCACGGACGACAGGATGCCGGCGAAGCGCGCGCCCCACTTGTCCAGGATGATGCCGCCCAGCACCAGCATGCCCAGGAAGACGTTGAACCAGCCGTAGGCGCTGGTGAAGAAGCCGTACTCGGACGAGGTCCAGCCGAGTTGCTGCTCCATCAGGGGCTTCAGCGGCGAGGCGACGTCGGCGACGAAGTAGCCGCACAGCATCGCGAAGGAGACCAGCGCCATCGCGGCCCAGCGAGCCGGCTTCGAATCGCGCAGGGACTTCCGGACGGCATCGACCATGTCGCACCTTTCTCGAAAGGGGGGATGGACCGCGACCGGCAGTGTAGCCGGGGGCCGGCGGGCGATCAAGGCGGCCGCCGGGCCGGGAATGCCGATGTCGCGTGGAAAAGGTGGCGGGGGACGGGGCCCCCGCCCTACAATGCAGGGGTCGACCCGGAAGGAGCGGACCGGTGGTCGCGAGGTTCCCCGTCGCCTGGCTGGTGGTGGCGTTCCTGGCCGCGTGCGGCGGCGCAGGGGGCGGAAACGACGTGGTCCCGGACGCCGGGGACGTCACGGAGGCCGGGGGCGGTGACGTCCCGGACGCCGCCGCCGAGACCGGCGACCTTTCCGGCCTCGACGCCTCGGACCCCGGCGCCGACCTGCACGACGATGCCGCCGGGACCCCGGACGAGGCCGCCGAGGAATCGCCGGCCGACCTTCCCGGCGAGGAGACGACCCCGCCCGACCCGGCCTTCCGGCGGCTCGACCTGGCCCTGCCGGGCGACATCCGCGGCATGTGGCCGGCGGCGGACGGCTCGCTCTGGGCAGTGGGCTCGAAGGGCACGGTGCTGCGGTCCGAAGGGTCCGACTTCCTGCCGTTCTGGCCCGTCCCGCCGACCGACGCGGACCTGTTCGGCATCTCCGGCGACGGCGACACCCTCTACGTGGTAGGCGCCGGCGGGATCGTGCTGCGGTACGCCCCCGTCGGGGGCTGGGTCGTGTTGCGGGAGGCCGACGGGGCCGACCTCTACGGCGTGTCGGCGATGTCCGCCATCGAGGCGTATGCCGTGGGCAAGGGCGGCCGGGTGCTGCACCTCGTCGGCGACGAGGCCACGGCCGAGGCCACCGGGATCACCTACGACCTGCACGGCGTCTCGGCGTCCGTCGCGGGAGGGGTGCGCGCGGTGGGCGCATACGGCACGCTGATCGAGCGCGGCCAGGCGGCATGGGTCCGGTCGCAGATCTCCGGCCCGATGACGACGCTGCACGCGATCTGGCGGGCGCCGGACGGGCGCATGGCGGCGGTCGGCAGCGCCGGCTCGGTCGTGCTGTACAACGGGCTGACCTGGCAGATGCAGGTGACGAACGACCCGTCGGACCCGCTGCGCGACCTGTACGCGGTCTGGGGCACCGCCTCGGACGACATCATGGCGGTCGGGAGGCAGGGCATCGTGGTGCGCTACGACGGCGACCGCTGGTCGGTGATGACGGTCGCGGGGCCATACAACACCCAGGCGGACCTGCGGGCGATCGGGGCCCGGGCGGGGGAGGACGGCGCCCCGATCCCGGTGGCCGCGGGCCTGGCCTCCACCGCGCTGGAACTGGACCGGCAGGCGTGGCACGACCGGTCGCTGGGCGTCACCCGGGAACTCCGGGGCGTCGCGGTGGCCGGCGACGGGACCCTGGTCATCGTGGGCGAGGGCGGGCTGGTCCTGCGCGGGGCGCCCGAACGCCTGGGCGCGGTCCGGCTGCCGGTGGCAGGAGGCTTCAACGCGGTGTCCCTGCCCTGGGCGGTCGGGGACGGCGGGGCGATCGCCGACCTGTCGGGAGCGGTGGCCACGCTGGTTCCCTCGACGGCCGCCGAGGACCTTTCCGACGTGTTTGCCGGCGGGGACGTGGCCTGGATCGCGGGTGCCTCCGGGACCGTTTTCCGGTACGCCGGCGGCACGCTGCACACCGTCGCCACCCGCCCGCTGCCGTTGCGGGCCGTGTGCGCCGAGGACGACCGGACGTGGGTGGCCGGCGACCGGGGCCGCCTGGAACTGGATGAAGGCGCGGGCTTCCGGACGCTGCCCACCGGGACCTCCTCGACGCTGCGGGACCTGCTGCCGCTGGCCGGAGGGGGCGTCGTCGCGGCCGGCGACAACGGGATCGTGCTGGAGTGCACGCCCGACGGCTGCACCCGGGTCCACGAGGAGCCGGCGACCTTCCTGTACGGCCTGGGCGGGTACGCGGCCGCCCCCTTCGCGGTCGGCTGGGCCGGGACGGTCCTGCGCCGGGGGGGCGACGGCGCCTGGGTCCGGCTGGATCCCGGAACGCTGCGGGTCTTCCGGGCCGTCGCCGGCGCCCCCGACGATTCCTTCGCGGCCCTGGTCGGGGCCGACGGGACCCTGCTGATCCACCGCGAACCGGTGGAGGCGTCCGAATGATCCGCGCGCGGCTCCCGGCGGTCCTGCTGCTGCTGGCCTGGCTGCCGGCCCGTGCCGACGTCCTGGCCGGTGCGATCCCGCCTGCCGGCCCTGCCGAGGACCGGCTGCTGACGTCCGACGAGGCCGCGGCGATCGCGGGGCGGGTCCTGGGCCTGCGCGTCGTCGAACTGCGCGCCGACCGGAAGGAATTCCGGATCGACGCCGACGGCTTCGTGGACGGCCGCAGGTGCCCCCTGGACGGCGTGCGGGACGTGCTGTGCGGCGAGTTCGCGTTCGCCCCGGCCTCGTTGCGCATCCCGCGGGCGGTCCTGGTCGGTGCCGTGTCGGGCCACCTCGCCCGGAACCTGGTGGTCGCCGTCGAGATGGCCTCGGACGAGGCCGGGGTTGCGTTCGGCACGCTGCACGGGGTGCTGGTCTTTCCCGGGCCGACCGCCGGCCGGAAGGACCGGCCCGCCTTCGCCTGGTACGTGGGTCGCGCTGCCCGGGCGCTGCCCTCGACCCTGGCCGACGTGAACCTGGACGGCTCGCTGGACCTCGTCTACACCTACGCGCAGCGCCTGCCGGGCGGCCGGCGGATCGTCGCCCGGGACGTCTGGACCTTCGACGGGATGCGTGCCGAGAAACTGATCTCCTCCGGCGAGAAGTTGTCGGGCGTCGGCACCAGCACCTTCGACGGCGTCCCGCTGATGGAGGACGGGCCGAACGGGTCCGTCCGCGGGGCCTTCCGGTTCGTGTCCCCGGCGCCGGGCCAGCCGATGGTGGGGGTGTTCGACCGCGCGGTGCTGGCCGGCACCCGGTCGGGATTCGACCTGCACGTGGTGGCCGACCTGGGGGAAGGGTGGCGGGAGATCCTGTCGGGAGCGGCGCCGCCCCTTCCCGGAGCGGTCGCGCCCGAGGAGGTCGCCTGCCGGCCCTCCGAGGTTCCCGCCGACGCGAGCCTGGAACTGCGGCGCCGCCTGCTGGACCTGGAGACGGCCTGCTCGTCCGCGCGGGACGCGGTGCCGGATGGTGCCCCGGCCCCCTGGATGGCCCCCTTCCGGGTGGTGGCTGCACTGCAGTTGGACGCGTCCGGCCTGTCGATGGCGGCCATCGGCCTGCGCGAACGGGCCGCGTGCGACATCGCGCTGGCCTCCCCCCGCGCCTGGGGCATCGCGGCCCTGCTGTCCCTGTCGGCCGCCCTGGGGGCCGACCGGGCGCTGGTGCAGGCCACCGGCACCCGCTGCCTTCCCGATCGGCTGGATGCCCTGCACGGCTTCCCCGTCCTCTCCCCCCTCGTCGTCCCGGCGGACGGGTTGTTCGGATGGATGCGCCGGGTCGCCGCCCGGTGGGCCCCCGGAACGTGATCCCCGCCTGTCCGGGAGCGTTTGACTTCGATTTTTCCTTGGGGCAAACTGGCTCCCTCGCACGGACCACGGAGGGCGTCGTGGGCGGACGGAAGGTGGCCACCACCGTGTACCTGACCCCCGAGCAGGACTCGCGCCTGAAGCAGGTCCACCAGAGGACCCGCCTCGCGGTCGCGGAACTGGTCCGGCAGGGCGTCGACATGGTGCTGGACCGGTACACGGACGCGCCGACCGCCGACCCCGCGGGGGACTTCCGGGCCACGACCTCGCCCCGGTGCCGGGGCTCCTGAACCGAGCATCCGCCCCGGCCGCACGGTGGGTCCGGGCTTCCGGAACGACAAGGAGGACGCGATGAGGGTGCTGATCACGGGCGGAGCAGGTTTCATCGGCTCGCACCTCTGCGAGACCTTCCTGAACGATGGCCACGACGTCATCTGCATGGACAACCTGCTGACGGGCAAGATGGAGAACATCGCCCACCTGTTCGGGAAGGACGGCTTCGTCTTCGTCAAGCAGGACGTCACGAACTTCATCCACGTCCCCGGCCCGCTGGACGCGGTGCTGCACTTCGCCTCGCCGGCCAGCCCGGTGGACTACATGCGCTATCCGATCCAGACGCTGAAGGTCGGCAGCCTGGGCACCCACAAGGCGCTGGGCCTGGCGAAGGAGAAGGGGGCCACGTTCCTGCTGGCCTCGACGTCCGAGGTCTACGGCGATCCCCTGGTCCACCCGCAGCCGGAGTCCTACTGGGGCAACGTGAACCCGATCGGGCCGCGCGGCGTGTACGACGAGGCCAAGCGTTTTGCCGAGGCCATCACGATGGCCTACCACCGCTACCACGGCCTGGACACCCGCATCGTCCGCATCTTCAACACGTTCGGCCCGCGCATGCGCATCGGTGACGGCCGGGTCGTGCCGGCGTTCCTGTCCCAGGTGCTGCGCAACGAGCCGCTGACGCTGTACGGCGACGGCTCCCAGACGCGGTCGTTCTGCTACGTGTCCGACCTGGTGGACGGCATCGTGAAGCTGCTGGCCTCGACCTGCAGCGACCCGGTGAACATCGGCAACCCCGAGGAGCACACGATCCTCGAGTTCGCCGAGACCGTGGTGCGCCTGTTCGACAGCAAGGCGGGGATGACGTTCCTGCCGCTGCCGCAGGACGACCCCAAGGTCCGGCGCCCGGACATCTCGCAGGCCAAGGAGATCCTGGGCTGGCAGCCGCGCGTGTCGCTGGAGGACGGCCTGAAGGCGACGTGCGAGTACTTCCATGCCGAGATGAATCGCTAGGGGGGGACGGGGCCCCCGCCCTACGATGGCGGGGGGCAGGGCCCCCGCCCTACTTGCGCAGGACCTGGGCCTGAACGAAGTCGTCGCCCAGTTCCTTCTTCAGGAATTCCTTGAACTTCTTCTTGATGCGTTCCTCGACCTGCCGGGCGCGCTCGCGGCTGACGCCGAACTTCTCGCCGACCTCCTGCAGGGTCACCGGGTCGTCCGACAGCAGCCGCTTCTCCCAGATGTAGCGGTCGCGCTCGGACTCGATGCCCCGGCCGAACTCCGCGATCTTCTGCTTCAGCCGCTCGCCGACCTCGTTCTGGGCGGTCTCCTCCTCGGGGTTCGAGTTGCCGGCCATCGTGCTGAGGTAGGTCGTCTTGTCGTCGCCGCTGCCCCGGGGCGCGTCCAGGTAGAGGTCCGGCTGGTCCATGCGCTCCATCATCTCCTTCACCGTGTCCTCGGGGACGGACAGGTTCTGGGCGATGAGGCGCGCCGTGGGGTCGAATCCCATGTTGATCAGGCGCTGGCGCTCGCGGCGCAGGTTGAAGAACACCTTCCGCTGGGCCTGCGTGGTCCCCAGCTTGACCATGCGGTGGTTGTTCAGCAGGTAGTAGATGATGTACGACCGGATCCAGTACTGGGCGTAATGCGACAGCCGGACGCCCCGGAGGGGGTCGAAGTGGTTGACCGCCTGCACCAGGCCGATGTTGCCCTCCTGGATCAGGTCCAGCACCTGCGCCGTGAACGACCGGTATTCCAGCGCGATCTTCACCACCAGCCGCAGGTTCGCCGACACCAGTCGCGACGCCAGCCGCGGGTCGTGCGTGGTCGCGAACTGCCGCGTCAGGTGCTGTTCCTCCTCGGGAGTCAGCAGCGGGTGGCGCTGGATGTCCCGGATGTACCGGTACAGCAGGTCGATGCGGGTCTCGCCCGTCTCGGCCGCCACGGGGAGACGGGTGTTTTCCACGGGCTCGGCGCTGGCCTCGAACTCCTCCTCGTCGGGGCGGGGGGTGTCCTCGGCGGCCTCGTCGCCGGCGTCCTCGCGGGTGTCGTTTTCGTCCGCCACGTTCTCTCCAGGCCGGGGAATTCCGGCGCGGTCACTATATCGTCGGCGTCCGGGCCGGTCAACGAGACGGCCCCGTTCCAGGCCGATCGTTCGGGGGGTTACGGCTTCTTGACCACGACGTAGAAGTAGTTCTGGCCCCGCAGCAGCAGGAGAAGGACCGAGTCGCCGGGCTTGACCTTCCCGACGGCGGCCGCGAACTCGGCGGGCGAGCCGACCGGAACGCGATTGACCTCCATCACGACGTCGTCCGGCTGGATGCCCGTCTGGGCGGCGGGGCCGTCCTCGGCGACCCCCTCGACCTTCACGCCCTGGCCGGGCTTCAGGTCCAGTTTCTGGGCATCCTTGTCGCCCAGCGGCTTGAGGTCCAGTCCCAGGCTCGACTCGGCCTTCTGCACCTCGTCGCCGGACGGGCCGCCGCCCTTGCGCTCGAAGGCGCCGCCGTCCTCGTCGCGCTCGACGATCCGCACCTTCAGCGTCATCGGGCGTCCGTCCCGCAGCACCTTGACATCGAAGTCCCTGCCCGGCTCGGACAGGCCCACGGCGCGGGTCAGCGCGGCCGGGTCCGATACCTCGCGGCCCGCGAACTCGGTGATCACGTCGCCCCGCTTCATGCCCGCCTTCTCGGCCGGGCTGCCCGGGAAGATCTGCGACACGATCACGCCGCGCTTGTCGAAGAGTCCCATCCCCTTCGCCAGGTCCGGCGTCAGTTCCTGGATGCCGACGCCCAGCCAGCCACGGCTGACGCGTCCCTTCGAAAGGACGTCCCGGATGAACTGCTTGGCCATGTTGACCGGGACCGCGAACCCGATGCCCTGCCCGGCCGCGTGGATGGCCGTGTTGATGCCGACCACGTTGCCGGACGCGTCGAACAGCGGCCCGCCCGAGTTCCCCGGGTTGATGCTGGCGTCGGTCTGGATGAAGTCGTCGAACGGGCCGGCGCCGATGACGCGGTCCTTGGCCGACACGATGCCGGCCGTGACGGTGTGGGCCAGGCCGAACGGGCTGCCGATCGCGATGACCCAGTCGCCGACCTCCAGCGCGTCCGAGTCGCCCAGGCTGGCCACCGGCAGTTTCTCCTTCGTTTCCACCTTGATCAGCGCCAGGTCGTATTTCTCGTCGCGCCCGACCACCTTGGCCTTCAACTCCTTCTCGGGATCGGTCAGGCGGACGGTGATCTCGGTCGCGCCGTCCACGACGTGGTTGTTGGTCAGGATGTAGCCGTCGGCGTTGACGATGAAGCCCGAGCCCAGCGAGTTGCGCCGCTGGGGAGGCACCTGGAAGCCCTCGCCGTCGCCGAAGAAGTGCCGGAACAACTCCTCCATGGGGTCCCCGCGGCCCTGGCTGCCCGGGCTGCGCCGGTACAGCCTGTGGCTCTTGACCTCGATGGATGTCGAGATGTTGACGACGGTCGGCTGCAGGCCCTTGACCAGCGGGGCGAAGGACTTCGCAGGCTGGAAGTCCGGGCCGACGACCGGCGGCGTGGCCGCCTGGTCCGTCCAGATCTTCCAGTCCCTCTCGGGGGCCGCCGGGCTCTCGGAGGTCCGGCAGAAGGTGACCAGCCCCAGCACCAGCAGGCAGCAGGCGACGATCGAGATCTTCACGAGGCGGCTCATCGGTTCCTCCCTCCGGGGCGCACGACCCAAGGCAACCCAGATGATGGGGTCGTATTCCCCGCCGGCAAGGGGGAGCGGGCGGGCCGGGGACGGGGAATCCGTGGTACCCTCGGCCGCGTCGGCGCGGTTTGCCGGCAGGAGGTGGGCGTGGGGGGCGCGGGGAACCGGATCGCGCTGGCGGCACTGGCCCTGCTGTCGGCCTGCGCCGGCCCCGGGACCGATCCCTCGCGGTACCTTCCCGCCGACTCGGACGCGATCCTGGTGCTGGGCGCCGTCGCGCACCTGAACGCGCACACCGCCCGGCTGTTCGAACGCCTTCCCGAGGCGGCCGGCGCGGCGGACCTGCTGCGATCGGCCACCGGCCTGGACGTGCGCTCGGAGGAGGGCACGCGGGAGCAGGGGCTGGACCCGGCGCGGCCCGCGTCGATGGCCCTGCGAAGGGACGCGGTCCTCGTCGCGCTGCCCGTGCGGGACCCGGACGTCGCCTCGCGGAGGCTGGGCCTGCGGCTGGCGCGCCTGGGGTTCGTCGAGGACGAGTCCTCCGCCGGCACGGTCCGGCGGTTCCACGATGTCCGGGACCCCAGGCGGCTGGCGGTGCTGCGGATCCTGCCGGACGTCGCCATCGCGTGCGCGGGCACGGCGGAGGCGTGCGCGGGGATCGAGACCTTGCAGCCCCTTGCGACCCCCTCGGGGGCGGTCGCTGCGGCCGCGGCAGGGGAGGCGGGGCTGGCGGGGGCGGACATCGCCGTCGTGGTGCGGGGCCCAGCGATCCTGGCGTTCGCGAAACGCGAGTTCGGCCTGTCGCTGCCGGGCGGCGCGGCGGGCGTGGTGGCCCGGGCGGCGCTGGGCGACCTGCGCGTGGCGATGTCGCTGGACGGCGGCATCCGCGTGCGCGCCCTGCTGGGCCCGACCGGCGATCCCCTGTCCCCGCCCGGGGACCCGGCCCTCCCGGCGGCCGGGGTGCTGGCGCGGGCGGACCTGGACCTGTCGGCGCTGCCCGACCCGCTGGCGAAGGCCGTCCGGGAGTCCTGCGGCGAGCCGTGCCGGATGGCCGGCCCGGGGGAGGCGGCGGCGCTGCTGAGGGCGTGGGACAACCGGGCCACGCTGGCCCTGGTGGCGTCCCGGGACCCCCTGGCGGGCCCGGTCACCGGCGTCCGGGCCTTCCTGCGGCGGGCGGCGCTGGTCGTGGCGGCGGGGGTGTACGTCCCGGACGGTCCGGCAGCGGGCCTTTCCGCGGCCTCGTCGGTGGCGTCGAACCTGGGCGTGGCGGCCCTTCCCTGGACCGAGGAGTTGCCCGATGGGCTGGCCGGCGTCGCGCCGGACGGGCTGGAGGCCGCGGCCGGGGCGGCGGCTGGCGTGGCGGTGATGGCGGTCGGCCGCGGGGCGGAACCCCTGGCGAAAGGCGTGGCTTCGGGCACCCGGGCGGACCTGCCCGGCGTCCCGCCCGTGCTGGCCACCGGGACGATCCTGCGGGTGGCGGCCGACCCCAACGGATGGGTCGGTGCGCTGGGCGGCCTGGGGATCGAGTTCGTGCGGCACGTGGTGTCGGCCGTCCGGGTCGTGGGCGTCGAGGCGGCCTTCCGCGAGGGGAGGCTGGCGCTGGACGTCGTCGTCCGGCTGAGGTGAGGGGCCCGTGATCCGCGTCGAACACCTGGTGAAGGCGTATCCGGGGCAGGCCGTGGACGGTGGCGGCGCCCGGCTGCCCGCGGCGCTGCGCGACGTGTCCCTGTCGGTCGGGCGGGGGGAGTTCCTGGCGGTCGTCGGGCGGTCGGGGTCGGGCAAGACGACCCTGCTGAACATCCTCGGCGGGCTGGACAGAGGGTGGACCGGGAAGGTCGAGGTGGGGGGGCAGGACCTGGCCAGCCTGCGGGACCGGGACCTGTCGCTGCTGCGCAACCGCACGATGGGGTTCGTGTTCCAGGCCTTCCACCTGCTGCCGCACCTGACCGTGCAGGAGAACGTCACGCTGCCCGCGTGGTTCGGTCCGACGGACCGGGACCGCGCCGACGCCGACCTGCGGGCCCGCGAGGCGCTGCAGCGCGTCGGGCTGCTGCACCGGGCCCCGGATCGGCCGACGCACCTGTCGGCCGGCGAGCGGCAGCGCGTCGCCGTGGCCCGCGCCCTGCTGAACCGGCCCCGCATCCTGCTGTGCGACGAGCCCACCGGCAACCTGGACGGGGCCACCGGGTCCGCGGTGCTGGACATCTTCCTGGAACTGAACCGGCGGGACGGGACCACCCTGGTGATCGCCACGCACGAGCCCCGCGTCAGCGAGGCCGCAGGACGCGTGATCGTGCTGAGGGACGGCCGGATCGCGGAGGGCACGGAATGACGCCCAGGGCACAGGCCGGCCTGATCGCCCGCTTCCTCGGCCGGAGCCGCGGCCACTTCGCGTTCGCGGCCGTCGGGCTGGTCGTCGGCAGCGCGACGCTGGCGTTCTTCCTGGCCCTGTCGCTGGGCATCCGGGAGCGCGTCCTGAACCGGCTGTACCCGGTCAACCAGGCCGAGCTGCAGGTCGAGCAGGTGCGCCTGTTCGGGCTGGGCATGGAGGTCCCGACACGGCTGGACGAGGCGTCGATGGCGGCGCTGGAGTCGCTGCCCGGAGTCACCGGGGCCTATCCGAAGCAGCGGTCGCGGTTCCAGGCCGTGCTGTGGGGCGGGCACGAGGTGATCGGCCGGGACGCGCGGGTCGAGGCGTTCTTCGACGGGCTGGACCCCGCGCTGATCCGGGACGAACTGCGGGCGACCGAGGCCGAGGTGCTGGGCCCCGAACGGACGGGGACCGCCTGCGCGTCCGACGCGGACTGCGGCGCCGGTGGCCGGTGCGACGCGGGGGCCTGCCTGCGGAGGACGCTGTGGGACACGTTCCGGGACCCCGGCGGGCGCCTGGCCTGCCGCGCGGACCCAGGGTGCCCGGCCGGGCAGGCGTGCCTGAACGGGCATTGCGGCGTGCCCTGCGGGGAGGGGTGTGCGGCCGGTAGCGCCTGCGTGCAGGGCGAATGCCTGCGCACCTGCGCGACCAGGGAGCCCCCCGGGCACGCAGACGGAGGCGACGGGATGGCGCAGCCATCTCTCGCCGGAGTCGAAGTCGACCCGGGGCGTTCCAGGGAGCCCCCCGGGCACGCAGACGGAGGCGACGGGATGGCGCAGCCATCTCTCGCCGGAGTCGAAGTCGACCCGGGGCGTTCCAACGATCCCTGCGACCCCGGAGAGGCGTGCCTGGGAACGGGCGCCGCGAGGGTGTGCCGCCGCCTGTCCTGCCGGCTGGACGACCCGCGCCAGGCCGCCTCGGACGATCCCGAGGTGATTCGGGGCCGCGTCGTGCCGCCGGGCGACGGTGCGGCCGCGGGGCTGCCGGGGCGCTGCCCCGAGGGGACCTACTGCGCGACCGACGGCCTGCTGGCCGCGAACGGGGCGTGCGAGGCCCCGCTGCCGGTCCTGGTATCGCCCTTCCTGCTGGAGGTCTACAACCGTGTCGCCGCGACCGCGCTGGACCTGCGGCGCATCTCGGGCCTGGAGGTCCTGCTGGGCGTGCCCTTCGCGATGAAGTACGGCGAGTCCTACTTCGTCGAGGACGACCCGGTCGCGCAGCGCGCCATCCGCCGATGCCGGATCGCCGGCTTCTCGCCCAAGGCGATGGACTTCGGCTTCACGATCCCCCTGGACTCCGCGCGCCGTGCCAACGCCATGCTGCGCGGCCGGGACGCGGCCTCCGAGTACACCAGCGTGGTCGTCACGACCGCCCGCAACGAGGACCTGCCGCGCATGATCGATGACGCCAGGGTGCTGGGCCTGGTGCCCGCACCGCGCAGCGAGGAGGCCCGCAAGGCCGCCAACATGCTGCTGATCCTGACGCTGGTGTTCGCCCTGGTCAGCCTGGTCATCCTGGGCATTTCGGCCATCAACATCACCCATACCTTCCTGATGCTGGTGACCGAGCGGCGCGTCGAGATCGCCGTGTACCGGGCCGTCGGCGCGCGCTACCTGGACATCCGGCTGCTGATCCTGGGCGAGGCCGCCGCCCTGGGGGCCCTGGGCGGGGTCGCCGGCGTCGCGGTCGCCTGGGCGTGCGGCCGGGCCGTCAACGTGCTGGCCGCCTCGGTGCTGGGGCGCGTGCCCGGTGCCCCCTCCGACCTGTTCCTGTTCTCGCCCGCGGTGGTTGCCGCGGGTCTCTTCTGCGCGGTGCTGTTCGCGCTGGTGGGCGCGTGGGTGCCTGCCCGCCGGGCCGCCCGGACCGATCCCGCCACCGTCCTGTCCCAGGGCTAGTCGTTTCTTCCAGGTTCCTGCCATTTCCTGCCAGGACGCCTCCCGGTCCGCCCGCCCCGCCGCCGCCGGGGTCGCGCCAGTTTCCCGCCATTCCCCGCCATCCCCGCCAGGGAATCCTTGTCGTCATCAAGAGTTGAAGCCCCCCGTGGCCGTGCCGTCCCGACCGGCGATCCGTTTTCCTCCAGGTTCTGCCAGAAGCCATCCCGGCCCGGGTCCCCGCGAAACGCCGGATCTTTCATTTTGAGGTTTGTCGCAGGACTCGTATTGCTGGCGAAATCAGGGGTTGGGTAGGGTTTCCGACAGCATTTCACGGTTTCATGCGGGGATCCGCTGTCCGCAGGGTGAGCAACTTAACGGAATTACAGGATTCACGACTCGAATCGACAGGGCTCAAATCGCGAAAAGCGCCGGATTCGCGCGCGCGAGGACAAATTTCTAACTATTGAATAACAAAGGATTTGGTTGAAAATGGCGCAGAACGGGTGGCCTTGCCCCTTGTCCAGGCGTAAATTTGCCTTGCTGTGGCGAGGTCTGGATCGTGGCCGATAGCGACGACATCCGCGGGCTGTTCGGGACCTTCGACGCGAAGGTCGACCTGAACTCGGGCCGCGTCAGCGTCTCCACCGATCTGACCTTGCTGAAGGGCAAGCAGGTCATGGTCACCATCGAGCCCCTGAAGCGCTACCTCGAGGTGCGCACCCTGGGGGTCTTCAACGAGTTCCAGGCGCGCGTGCTGGCCCGGGCCGACGAACTGCCGATCGCCCTGGGAAACGCGCTGCGCATCCATTATCTGGGCAGCGCGGCCCTGGCGCAAGTAGACAACAGTTTCCGCCTGGTACTCCCCAGGAAGACACGGGATTTCCTGGGGACGAAGGGCGATGTCGTCCTGGTCGGCGTCGGCGATTCCCTGCAGATCTGGCCGGCGGATCGCTATGCCGAGGCCCACGCGGAGATGGAACGCGCGCTGGCCGAGAACTACGAGACCTACGCGACCGAAATCCATCGGTCGGGCCGGCGCGAGGTGCCGCCGCCCGCCGCCCAGGGGGCCTGAGCGTGGATGGCGTGCACGTCACCGTCCTCCTCGAGGAGGTCGCGGTTGCGTGCGCCGACATCGCGTCCGGGTGGGTGGTGGACGGCACCGTCGGCCAGGGGGGACACGCCGAGGCCATCCTGGCCCGGACCCCGCCCACCGTGCGTCTCCTTGGATTCGATCGCGACCCGCAGGCGCTGGAGGCTTCCTCCCGGCGCCTGGCTGCATTCGGCGACCGGTTCGTTCCGGTCCATCGGGGGTACGAGTCGGTGAAGGCGGTCCTGGCCGAGATGGGCGTGGTGGCGGCGGACCGGGTCGTGCTGGACCTGGGCCTGTCCACGACCCAGCTGGACTCGGACCGAGGCTTCTCGTTCGAGGGCGACCAGCCCCTGGACATGCGCTTCGACCCGACGGAAGGCCGCACGGCCGCGCAGGCGATCCGCGAGACCCCCGAGAACGAGCTGGCGAACGTCCTGTTCCTGTTCGGCGAGGTCCCGGCGTCCCGGCGGCTGGCCCGCCGGATGAAGGAGGAGGCACGGGCCGGCCGGATGGAGACGACCGCGGACCTGGTCCGGGTGTGCCGCGAGGTGCTGGGGCCGAACGTGCGCAAGATGCCCAGCCCGGTGCTGCCGGCGCAGGCGCTGCGCATCCTGGTCAACCGCGAGTTCGAGCGCCTGGACACCTTCCTGGAGTCCATCCCGGCGATCCTGGCCCCTCGCGGCCGGGTCGCCGTGATCTCGTTCCACAGCGGAGAGGACCGGCGCGTCAAGCAGGCCTTCCGCAGCCTGGCGGCGACCGGGGACTTCGTGCTGCCACGGAGGAAGCCGATCTCGCCGACCGCGGAGGAACAGCGCTTCAACCGCCGCTCCCGGGCGGCCCACCTGAGGATCCTGCAGCGCGCGGAGGACGGGGAATGACGTCGAAGCGTCGCGACCCGCAAAGGGGCGGCAACCTGGCAGGCCTGGTCGCGATCACGCTGGCCGCGGTCGTCGGGACCGCCGCCGGCGTGTTCCACGTCTGGACGGCCCAGGGCGCGCTGGCCCTGCGCCGGGCGATCTGGGTGGAACTGACGAACTCGCGCGACCTGCTGGACCAGCAGACCGAGCTGCGCCGCGAGCAGGCCCGGATGACGGCGGTGCCCCGCACGGCGGTGAAGGCCGAGGTCATGGGGCTGCGGCCGCCGCGACCGGGCCAGGTGATCGAGGTGGAGGAGACCGAGGAGGTCGTGCCGTGACGCGGGTGCTGCCGAACCGGTGCGCGTGGCTGGCCGTGGCGATGGGCGCGCTGGCTGCCTGCGGGGGCGCGCAGAGGTCCGACGAGGCCGCGAAGTCCGACTACCACTACCGGCTGGCCCGCAACTACTACAACGACCGCAACATCGCGATGACCCAGCGCGAGCTGTACGAGGCGCTGAAGCTGGACCCCAGGAACCACGAGGCCCTGCACCTGCGGGGCTTCGTCCGGATGGGGCTGAACGACCAGGCGGGTGCGGTGGCGGACTTCAAGGCCGCGCTGGCGGTCAAGCCCGACTTCCAGGAGTGCCGGAACAACCTGGGCACGGCGCTGCTGGCGGAGGGACGGTACGAGGACGCGATCGAGGCGCTGAAGCCGCTGCTGGAGGACCCGCTGTACCCGACCCCGGCATTCGCCCACGGGAACATCGGCTGGGCCTACTACGAGATCAAGGATTTCGAATCCGCCCGCCGCCACCTCGAGATGGCGGTGTTCCTGTCGCCCAGGTTCTGCCTTGGCCACAACAATCTGGGGCTGCTGTACCGCGATACCGGGAACCCCCGGGGCGCCCGCGAGGCCTTCGAGAAGGCGACGCGGCTGTGCCCGACTTTCGCCGAGCCCTGGTACCACCTGGGCGTGATGCTGCAGGAGGCGGGCGATGCCGCGGGGGCGGAGAACGCCTTCCGCACGTGCGCCGAGGCGGCCCCGGAGACGGCGATCGGCAGGCGCTGCGCGGCGAGGCGCTGAGCCCGGGGGTACGGGGACGCGGGACGGGCCGGCGGGACCGGCCGGGAGGATCGGGATGAACCTCAAGTCGATGTGGGTGCGCACGCTCCGCGCCGTGACCGGGACGACCGACGCCCGGGACGGCGGCGTGGTGCTGCGCATGGGCATCGTGACGGGGTTCCTCCTGGTGGGCCTGGGCTGGGTGGTCGGCCAGGCCGGCTGGTACCAGTTCGACGAGGAGGGCGTGAAGGCCGCCCGCGACCTGTCGGCGATGACGGGTTCGGAGGAGATCCAGGGGCGCCGGGGCGAGATCCGGGACCGCACGGGCCGCCGCGTGCTGGCCATGTCGGTGCCGGACCCCGAGGTCGTCTACTTCGGCGCGTCCTGGGACGTGGACCGCATCGAGTTGTCGTACACGCTGGCGTCCGCGCTGAACCTGGACCCCGGCGAGGTGATCGCCGCGGTCGTGTCGGCCGGCGAGTACGCGAAGATCAAGTCGCACGCGTCCCCGGAAGAGGTCCAGGCGCTGAAGTTGATGAAGGTGGACGGCGTGCGGATCGACAACAGCCCGCGGCGCTTCTGCCCGAACGGGGACTCGCTGGGGCCGGTGCTGGGCTTCGTCAGCCAGGCCAACCCGGCCGAGGCGGCGCGCGGCGAGCACTACCTGGGACGCATGGGCGTCGAGCGGAAGTACGACCTGGACCTGCGGGGCGAGACGAGGGAGGTGTCCCTGCTGCGCAGCAAGGGCCGCGACGGCTTCTACCACGACGCGCTGGGCGTCGCCTGGGAACTGGACGGGAACGACCTGGTGCTGAACGTGGACGCCCAGGTGCAGGCGGTGCTGGACGGCGAACTGCAGGCCCAGATGGACCTGGAGGACGCCTCCGCCGCGATGGGCGTCATCCTGGACGCCCGGACGTTCGAGGTCCTGGCGATGTCCAGCCAGCCGGCCGTGGACCCGAACCGGTTCGAGGAGGACTGCAAGCCGGACGCGAGGAAGGCGGCCGAGCAGGGTCTGCCGGAACTGCTGCTGAACCCGTGCGCGAACAAGGTCATCGGCTACCCGTTCGAGCCCGGGAGCGTCGGCAAGGTCATCACGGTCGCCACGGCGATCGACGCCGGGATCGCGACGCCCCAGACGATTCTGGAAGGTCACGGCGGCAGTTGCAGGCTGGGCGGCAGGACGGTTCGCGACGTGCACGCGGTCGGCCGGGTGACGCTGGCCGACGCGTTCAAGTTCTCGTCGAACTGCGCCCACATGGACCTGGCGATCAAGGTGGGTCCCGAGAAGATGATGGAGGGCCTGCGGAAGTTCCGGGTGGGGCGCACGACGGGCGTCGACCTGCCGGGCGAGGTTCCCAGCGCCTTCCAGGAGTCCGACGACTGGCGGAAGACCGGGTACCGGACCGCCGGGTACGGGTACGGGTTCACGGCCACGCTGCTGGAGATGGCGAACGTCGTCGCGACGATCACCAACGACGGCCTGCGCGTCGCGCCGCGGGTCGCCCGCGAACTGAGGGACCCCGAGGGGAACCTGCTGCACCGGTACGACGGCGGCCCGCCGGAGCGGGTGATCAGCGCCGAGACGGCCCGCCAGGTCCGCGAGGTGATGCGGCTGGTGGTCATGGACGATCACGGCACGGGCAAGCGCGGGCGCCCCGCCGGCTTCACGGCCGGGGGCAAGACCGGGACCGCCCGGCTGCTGGTGCCGGACCACGGGTACTCGGACGACAAGTACCTGTGCAGTTTCGTCGGGTTCGCCCCGGCCGAGAACCCGAGGGTGGTGGTGGCGCTGACCCTGGTCAACCCGCAGGTGCACAAGCTGGCGGGCGCGGTGGCCGCCCCGGTGTTCAAGAACGTGGTGGAAAGGGTCCTCCCCGTCCTGGGGCTGATGCCCGAGGTGCCGGCGGCGGAGAAGCAGGTGGCGACCCGATGAGCACGCTCCGATTCGACAGCGCCCTGCGCGAACGGGCCGGCGCCGTGGCGTTCGCCCCGGGGACGGACCTGGCGACCTGGAGCCGGGTGACGTCGGACTCCCGCAAGGCCGGCCCGGGGGTCGTCTTCGTGGCGATGGCCGGCGAGAAGGCCGACGGCCACGACTACCTGGACGCGGCGGTCGCGGCGGGCTCGCCGGTGGTGGTGGCGCGGCAGGACAGGGCGCGCGCGGACCTGCCGTGCGTGGCGGTCCGGGACACCCGGACGGCGATGGCGGTGCTGGCGGCGCGGGTCGAGGGGGACCCGTCCTCGGGATTCCTGATGGCGGGGGTGACGGGCACGGACGGCAAGACGTCGACCGCGATGCTGCTGGAGGCGGGCTTCGCGGCGTGCGGGCGGACCCCGGGGCTGGTCGGCACGGTGGAGTACCGGTATGCCGGCATCCGCGAGCCGTCGGGCATGACGACGCCGGACCCGCTGGAACTGCAGGCGCTGTTCGCCCGGATGCGCGACAAGGGCGTGGACGCGGTGGCGATGGAGGTGTCGTCGCACGCGCTGGACCAGCGGCGGGTCGAGACGCTGCGGTTCGCGGTGGCCATCCTGACGGTGATGACGCGGGACCACCTGGACTACCACAAGACGATCGAGAACTACCGGGCCGCCAAGGAGCGGCTGTTCACCGAACTCCTGCCCGCGAACCCCGACGCGAAGGGCGCCGTCGTCAACGGCGACGACGCGTTCGGCAGGCACCTGAAGGACGTCTGCCCGCTGCCGGTGGTGACGTTCTCCCGGAACCCGGACGGCGGGGACCTTAGCCCGATCGACGTCGCGTTCGACCTGGAGGGGATCCGGGGACTGGTCCGCACGCCCTGGGGCGTGTTCGAACTGGACAGCCCGCTGGTCGGGCCGCACAACCTGGCCAACCTGCTGGCGGCGATCGGCGCCGCGGGAGTGATGGGCCTGGACCTGCCGCGGTTCGTGGCCGGCGTCAGCCAGGTCGCGCGCATCCCGGGACGCCTGGAGCGCGTCCGCGGCAGTCGCGACACCCGGGTGTACGTGGACTACGCGCACACCCCGAAGGCGCTGGAGAACGTGCTGACCGTGCTGCGGCCGCTGGTGGGCGACCACCGCCTGGCCGTGGTGATGGGCGCGGGCGGGGACCGGGACCGGGGCAAGCGCCCGCTGATGGGCCGCGCGTCCGCACTGCTGGCCGACCGCGTGATCGTGACCTCGGACAACCCGCGCAGCGAGGACCCGGGCGCGATCATCGCGGAGATCGTGGCGGGGATCGACGCGGCGAGGGCCGAGGGCCTGCCGATCGCGCCGGTCGAGGTCGAGCCGGACCGCCGCAGCGCCATCCGCCGGGCGATCCTGCAGGCCGCGCCGGGCGAGGTGGTGGTGATCGCCGGGAAGGGGCACGAGGACTACCAGATCCTGGGGGACCGGCGGATCCATTTCAGCGACATCGAGGTCGCGAAGGAGACCCTGGACGCATGACGCGGACGTCGACGATGCGCCTGTCGGGCGAGTTCATCGCGGAGTCCACCGCGGGGACGCTGGTGCTGGGACCCGGCCTGTACGCCGAGGGCGGGGCCTCCATCGACTCCCGGACCGCGGCGCACGGGGAGGTCTTCTTCGCGATCCACGGTCCGCGGTTCGACGGACACGAATTCCTGCTGCCGGCCGTCGAGCGCGGCGTGGCGGGCCTGGTGGTGAAGAAGGGACGCGAGACGGACGCCCTGCGCGCCGCCGCGGCGAATCCCGGGCGCGTCTTCATCGTGACCGTCGAGGACACCGAGACGGCGCTGTGCCGCACGGCCGCAGCGTGGGTCGAGGTGATGTCGCCGGTCATCGTCGCTGTCACCGGGTCCGTGGGGAAGACCACGACGAAGGACCTGGCACGGGCGGTGATCGCCTCGGGCCGCGAGACGCTGGCGACGACCGGGAACCGGAACAACCGGCTGGGGCTGTCGCTGACGTGCCTGCGCCTGGTGCCCAGGCACGAGGTCCTGGTGGCCGAGATGGGGATGAACCACCCCGGCGAGATCTCGGACCTGTGCCGGATCGCGCCGCCGAGGATCGGTGTCGTGACCAGCGTGGCCGCGGTGCACCTGGAGGGGCTGGGCACCCTGGACGCGGTGGCCGCCGCGAAGGCCGAACTGGTCCGGGCGCTGCCGCCGCACGGCACCGCGATCCTGAACGCCGACGACCCGCGGGTGCTGGCGATGGGCGGCCTGACGCGCGCGCACGTGACGACGTTCGGGGCGGCGGAAGGCGTGGACGTGCGGATTGCCGGCGTCCGGCTGGAGTCGGACGGCCGGCCCACGGTCGCGTTGGAAGTCGAGGGGGCCCAATACGAGGCGTCGCCGGGGCTGGTCGGGGCGCACCACGCCGGCAACGTTGCCGCGGCGCTGGCCGCGGGCCTGGCGGTCGGGATCGACCCGGCGAGGGCGTGCGAGGCGATGGCCACCGTGGCGCCCGGCCGGCACCGCATGGAGGTGGTGGCGGCCGGGACGATCCGGGTGCTTGACGACTGCTACAACGCCTCGCCGAAGTCGCTGCAGGCGGCCCTGGACGTGCTGGCCGCGATCGCAGGGGGCCGGCGCGTGGCCATCGTCGGCGACATGCTGGAACTGGGCGATGCGACCGAGCAGGCGCACCTGGAGGCAGGGCGCGCCGCGGCCCGCGCGGGGGTGTCGCTGCTGATCGCGGTGGGGCGCCAGTCGGCCCTGGTTCGGCGCGGCGCGACGGAGGCCGGGATGCCGGCGCACCAGGTGTTCGAGGCCCCGGACGCCATCGGGGCGGCGACGGTCGCCCAGGCGGTGGTCCAGGCGCGCGACACGGTGCTGGTGAAGGGCAGCCGCGGCGTGGGCCTGGAACTGGTCGTCGAGGGGCTGGCCGCCCGGTTCAAACTGGGCGTGTCGGAGACGGGAAACTAGTCGTCGGCCGGTGCCTGCGGGCGCCGCGACGCGGGGGTGCGGATGCTGTTCCACCTGGCAGAGCTGCTGCGCGACCACCTCGGATTCCTGAACGTGGCGCGCTATGTCTCGTTCCGCGTGATGGCGGCGTTCATCACCTCCCTGGTCATCTGCCTGGTCCTGTTCCCGTGGTTCATCAGCATGCTGCGCCAGAAGGACGTCGGGCAGGTCATCCGCGACGACGGCCCGAAGTCGCACCAGACGAAGGCCGGCACGCCCACGATGGGCGGCGTTTTGATCCTGCTGTCGATCCTCACGTCCTCGCTGCTGTGGTGCCAGTTGACGAACAAGCTGGTGCTGATCACGCTGGGCCTGGGCGCCTCGTTCGCGGCAGTCGGCTTCGTGGACGACATCCGCAAGCTGCGCGAGCGCAACTCCCGCGGCCTGCCGGGGAAGGCGCGCCTGGCCATCGAGTTCGCCGTCACCCTGGGCCTCCTGGGCGTCTTCATGCACTTCTGGGGACCCCGGGCCCACTACGACCAGCGCCTGTTCATTCCGTTCATGTCCGCCGAGCGGTACTGGATCGACCTGCCGTTCCTGGTCTACCTGGCGCTGGGCGCCATCGTCGTGGTCGGCACCTCCAACGCCACCAACCTCACGGACGGTCTGGACGGGCTGGCCGCGGGCCCGATCGCCATCGCGTCGGCCGTCCTGCTGATCCTGGCCTACGTGTCGGGCGCGCGGCTGGGTTCGCTGGACCTCTCCCGCTACCTTCTGCTGCCGAACGTCGTCGGCGCGCAGGAGCTGTCGATCATCGCCAGCGCCATGATGGGCGCGACGATCGGGTTCCTGTTCTACAACTCCTACCCGGCCGAGATCTTCATGGGCGACACCGGGGCGCTGGGCCTGGGGTCGCTGCTGGGATCGATGGCCGTGCTGACCAAGAACGAACTGCTGTCGGTCGTGATCTTCGGCGTGTTCCTGTTCGAGGCCCTCAGCGTCATCGCCCAGACGACCTCGTTCAAGCTGACGGGCAAGCGCATCCTGCCCATGGCCCCGGTGCACCACTCGTTCGAGAAGATGGGCTGGAAGGAACCCAAGATCGTCGTGCGGTTCTGGATCGCGTCGCTGCTGCTGGCCATGGTCGCGCTGGCCTCGATCAAGGTGAGGTAGGACGATGCGCCTCGACACCGCCCGCATCCGTGCCTTCTTCCGCCGGATGCGCTACGCCCGCCCGCTGACCGCCCTGCCGGCGGGCGGCCGCTTCGACCTGGCGATGTTTGCCGCGGCGGCGGCGCTGGTCAGCGTGGGGACGATGGTGGTGTTCTCGGCGACGGTGCACATGGGCCCCGAGGGGACCGAGGACGTGATGCACACGGGCGCGCTGGTGCGCCACCTGGTGGCGATCGGCGGCGGCGCGGTGGTGTTCGTGCTGGCCCTGCACGCGTCGGCCTCCGTGATCCAGTGGACCGCGCGCTGGCTGGTGGTGCTGGCCGTGCCGCTGCTGCTGGCGGTGTGGCTGCCCGGCATGGGCAGGCAGGAACTGGGTTCGGCGCGCTGGATCAACCTGGGGTTCATGACGGTGCAGCCCTCCGAGGTCGCGAAGGTCGGCGTGGCGCTGTACCTGGCCCGGTACCTCGCGAACCGCAAGTCGGTGCTGAAGGACTGGAAGATCGGCCTGCTGCCCGGCGCGGGCATGCTGGCGGTCGTGATGGCGCTGCTGCTGGCCCAGCCGGACGTCGGGTCGGTCGTGCTGGTCGCCGCCCTGGCCGTGCTGATGGTGATGGTGGGCGGCACGCGGCTGCGCTACATCGCCTACCTGGCCATGGGAGGCCTCCTGGGCCTGGCGACGATCTTCGCGGTGGATCGAGTGAAGTTCGCGCGGCTGGTCGGCTGGCTGTACCCGAACCTGACCTTCCTGGGTGTCGGCCACCACCCGCACTTCGCGATGCGGCTGGCCACTGCGGGCGGGCCCACCGGCTACGGCCTGGGCGAGGGCCCGGGTCACTCGCTGGGGTTCCTGACGCAGTCGCCCACGGACTTCATCTTCACGGTCCTGAACGAGGAACTGGGATTCGTCGGCGTGCTGTGCGTCGCGATGCTCTATATGGTCATCGCCCTCCGGGGTTTCGCGCTGGTGCGCCGCTGCCGGGACGACTTCGTGCGGTTCGCCGCGTTCGCGATGACGCTGCTGCTGGTCCTTCCGGCCCTGATCCACATGATGGTGGACCTGGGCATGCTGCCCACGAAGGGGATCGCGTGCCCGTTCCTGTCGTTCGGCGGGACCTCGATGCTGATGACGCTGGGCACGCTGGGGCTGCTGCAGCGGATCCACCTGGAGGTCACGGCCGAGGAGGCCTCGGTGGCGATGCGGAGGCAGGCGGCCCTCCAGGACGAGGTGGCGCTGGCCGGGGGGGAAGGGGCATGACGGTGTGGCGCGAGACGCCCCGGGCCCTGCTGACCGGCGCCCAGACCGGCGGGCATCTGTACCCCGCCGTCGCCCTGGGCCGCTGGCTGGCCGGCAAGGGCGTCGAGGTCGTGCTGGCGGCCTCCGGCGAGGCGGCCGAGGCCAACGTGCTGAAGGGCGTGCCGTTCAAGGTCGAGGTCCTGCGCGTGGGCAAGCTGAAGGGCATGGGATGGCGCACCCGGATCGCCGGCGCGGCCTCGCTGCCGGGCGGGCTGTGGCGGGCCAGGGCGCTGGTGCGGCGGCTGCGCCCGGACGTGGTGGTGGGCTTCGGCGGCTACACGACGGGGCCGGTGGTGCTGGCGGCCGCGATGCTGGGCGTCCCGACGGCGATCTGCGAGGAGAACTCGGTGCCCGGGCTGACCAACCGGCTGCTGGCGCGGTTCGCCCGGAAGGTGTTCGTGGCTTACGAACAGGCCGGGGCGCGGCTGTCGGCGAAAAGGTCGATCCGGACCGGAGTGCCGGTGCGGCCGGAGGTGCTGGAGGTGCCGGAGAAGGCCTACCTCCAGCCGGGCCGGCGCGTGCTGGTGTTCGGCGGCTCGCAGGGATCGCGGTTCCTGAACCGCCGGGTGCCGCCGGTGCTGCGGCTGCTGCAGAAGCGGCTGCCCGGGATCGAGGTGCTGCACCAGGCGGGCCGCGGGAACGGCGAAGAGGCGAGGGAGATTTACGCAGCCCTCGGGATGGCGGCCGACGTGCGCGAGTACCTGGACGACATGGCGGCAGCCTATGCGTGGGCCGACGTGGTGGTCGCCCGCTCCGGGGCGGGGACGGTGTCCGAGATCTCCGCGATCGGACTGCCCGCGATGTTCGTGCCGTTCGCGGCCGCCACCGACGACCACCAGGCGGGCAACGCGGTGCCGCTGGTCGAGGCCGGAGGGGCCATGATGCTCCGCGAGGAGGCCTTCGACGAGGCGCAGGTGGCCGGGTCCCTGGCGGCGCTGCTGGGCGACCCGGCGGCGATGCAGGCGATGGCGCGGGCCAGCCGGTCGCAGGGGCGCCGGGCCGCGCTGGACGCGATGGGGGAAGAGGTGCTGCGGATGATGGGCGGGAAGGCGGGGACGTCGGTTTCGGGGGACCGGGCAGGAGGTTGAGGCGATGGGACGTTGGGGGAGGAACCGGAAGCGCCAGACGCTGGCCCAGCGGTGGACCGGTTGCTGCAACTCGACCCGGGCGGTCGTCCGTCGCCTGGCCGCGCCGGTGTTTTCGATGCTGGCCGGGTTCGGGATGGTCGTCGGGGGCGACGCGGCGTGGACATCGTTCCGGGACAGCCCGCACTTCCGCGTCCGGCAGGTCGAGGTGTCGGGTGCCGTCCGGATGTCGGAGGCCGAGGTCCTGGCGGCCTGCGGGCTGCGGGCCGGCGAGACCCGGATGCTGGTCCTGGACGAGCCGGACGTCGCGGCCACCTGCCAGGGGGACCTGCGGATCCGCGCGGCGAAGGTCCAGTCGATCCTGCCCGACCGCGTGCGGGTGCGGATCGAGGAGCAGCAGCCGGTGCTGGCGGCGGCCCTGGACCCGGGGATCTGGCTGGTGAACCGGTTCGGCGAGGCGTATGCGCCCTGGGACCCCGCGGACGTGCTGGACCTTCCGCTGCTGATCGGATCGTCCGAGACCGCGGGCGCGGTGGAGCGCGAGCCACTTCTGCGCGAGGCGGTCGCCCTGCTGCGCACGACCGAGCGCGAGGACACGGTGTGGCAGGGAATGGACCTGGTCATCGAGCACGACCCGCAACTGGGCTTCAGCGTGGTGCCCGCCTCGCGCGGGCTGGCCGCCCGGTTCGGCAGCGCCCCCTTCCCGCGGAAGATGAAGCGCCTGACGACGGCGCTGGCCGCGGTGAAGGAGCGGGGCCTGCCGGTGGCCGAGGCGTTCCTGGACGACGCCATCCGCCCGTCGCGGGTGACGCTGCGGCTGGGCGGCTTCGGGCCGTTCGCCGACGCGGATCGCGGCAGCGCCCTGGGGAGCGTGCCATGAAGAACCGCAACGAGATCATCGCGGCCGTCGACTTCGGGACCACCAAGATCTCGGTCCTGGTGGCCCAGATCGACGACAACGGCATGACGGTGCTGGGCGTCGGGACCGCCGAGTGCGAGGAGGGCCTGCGCAAGGGCATGGTCATCGCGATCGGCAAGGTCGTCGAGGCCATTCGGCAGGCGCGCCACGACGCCGAGCAGATGTCCGGTTGCATCGTGTCGGACGTGCTGGTCGGGGTGGGGGGCACCCACATCGTCGGCGTGAACAACCAGGCGATGGTGTCGCCGAAGGCCCGCGAGATCACGGAACACGACGTGGCCCGCGTGCTGGAGATGGCGAAGGCGCTGTCGATGCCGGTCGACCGGCAGGTCATCACGATGCTGCCGAAGCAGTACGCGGTGGACGAGCACGACGGCATCAAGGACCCGGTCGGCATGGCGGGCGTACGGCTGGACGCCGAGGTGCACCTGGTCACGGCGGCGCGGTCGGCGCTGGACAACCTGCGGCGCTGCTGCGAGCGGTCCGGCCTGCGGGTGATGCAGTTCGTCGCCAATCCCGTCGCGTCGGCGCTGGCGGTGCTGGAGGAGCACGAGCGCGAGCTGGGCGTGGTGGTTCTGGACCTGGGCGGGGGCACGGGCGACCTGACGATCTGGCACGGAGGGAGGCTGGTGCACACCGGCGTGATCGGCGCGGGGGGGGAACTGATCACCCGCGACATCGCGACCGGCCTGCGCACGCCGATGTCCCGCGCCGAGGAGATGAAGGTCAAGCACGGCTGCGCGTGGGGCGAACTGATCGGCTCCGGCGAGCAGATCGAGGTGCCGGGAGTGGGCGGTCGCGAGGACAAGGCCTTGTCCCGGCGGGTGCTGACGGAGATCATCGAGCCGCGCGTGGTCGAGATCTTCAGCCTGGTCAAGCGCGAGATCCAGAAGACGCAGTTCGACGACAACCTGGCCGGCGGCCTGGTGCTGACCGGCGGCGCGTCGCAGATGCCGGGCATGGTCGAACTGGGCGACGAGATCCTGAACCTTCCGGTGCGGCTGGGCGCGCCGCGCGGCATCCAGGGGCTGAAGAGCATCCTGGAGTCGCCGGCGCTGGCTTCGGTGTATGGGCTGGCGGTGTTCGCATCGCTGGCCAGCCGCGGGGACATCTCGAAGTCGATGCTGCCCGTCACGGACGTGCAGGCGACCGGGGGGTTCAAGGGGTTCCTGAAGAGGATCGGCTGGTAAGGCCGTTCCCGTCCGTGCGGACCAAGGGGGGGCCGTGACGGGCGGGCGCGGAGTCCGGATGCAACGGGGGGACAAGATGGAGAGGCTGTTCGAGGTGGTCAACGAGGTCGACGAGTTGGCGGAATTCCAGGTCGAGGAGGCGGTCATCAAGATCGTCGGCGTCGGCAGCGGTGGCGGCAACGCCGTCAACACGATGATCGAGCACAAGGTGCCCGGCGTGCAGTACGTCGCCGTGAACACCGACCTGCAGGCGCTGCGGCAGTCGAAGGCCGAGATGCGCGTGCTGCTGAAGGGGCCGACGAAGGGCCGCGGCGCGGGCGGCGACCCGCTGGTGGGCAAGGAGGCGGCCGTTGCCGATCGCCAGCGCCTGGATGCGATCCTGGAAGGGACCGACATGATCGTGCTTGCCACCGGCCTGGGCGGCGGCACGGGCACGGGCGCGTCGCCGGTGATCGCCGAGATCGCCCGCAGCAAGGGCATCCTGACGGTCGCGGTGGTCACGATGCCGTTCGCGTGGGAGGGCCGGGCGAAGGGCCAGAAGGCGTGGGAAGGCCTGGATGCGCTGCGCAAGGTGGTGGACGCGTTCATCGTCATCCCGAACGACAAGCTGTCGCGGGTGGCGCCCGAGAACCTGCCGACGATGAAGGCGTTCCAGATGATCGACCAGGTGCTGTGCGACTCGGTCACCGGCGTGGTCGAGTTGATCTCGCGGCCGGGATTCATCAACCGGGACTTCCGGGACGTGAAGGCCGTGCTGTCGGGCTGCGGCCAGTGCGTGATGGGCACGGGCATCGCGTCCGGAGAGGGCAGGGCGCTGGCGGCGCTGGAGCAGGCGATCAGCAACCCGCTGCTGGAGGACACCCCCATCGACGGCGCGCGGGCCATCCTGGTCAACGTGGTGCAGGGCCCCGATGGCACCAACGCCGAGAACGCGCTGATCGGGGAGCGGGTGGACAAGCTGGTGGCCGGGGACGGCATGTCGACCTTCGGGCTGGCCTTCGACGAGTCGCTGGGCGATCGGATCAAGGTGACGGTGATCGCGTCGGGCCTGGAGGACATCGAGACGGTGCGGGCGGGCGTGGACGTGCAGGAGCAGGCTTCCCCCGGCCTGGTCCGGCAGGTCTCGCGCTTCGACCGTTTCGGGGCGCGCCCGTCGCTGGCGGAGGCCGAGGAGGCAGCGGCGAAGTCCTTTCGGACCGCCGCGCCGAACCCCTCGCAGGTGAACGAATCGGTGTTCGGGACCCCGGTGTGCAACCCCCTGGAAGGCGAGAGCGAACTCGAGGAAACCCCCGCCTACCGTCGCATCGCCCCCTGGACCCGCACCTTCTCCACCGCCGCCAAGACCGACCAGCCCTGACCCCGAAAAGAGGGCCAGCCTCGCTTTTCCTTCCGGTCGGAATCGATGCCGGAATCCCGGATCGTGCGTGACGAAGATGCGTACTCCCCTCGGGTTTTCCGGGCGGAAATTGGAGGCTGTCCCTATTTTTCGGGGTGCGCGACAATCCATCCGTCCGGCCATGGAGGAGAACGTTGAAGTCCCTGACCGATCACCTGGAGTTCACGGTCCCGACCCGGCGCGGCTTCCTGAACATCACGTCGAAGGTGGAGGACACGGTCCGCCGCAGCGGCGTGCAGGAAGGGCTGTGCCTGGTCAACGCGATGCACATCACGGCGTCGGTGTTCATCAACGACGACGAGAGCGGCCTGCACCAGGACTACGACGACTGGCTGGAGGCGCTGGCGCCGCACGAGCCGGTGTCGCGCTACCGGCACAACCGCACCGGCGAGGACAACGGCGACGCGCACCTGAAGCGCCAGGTCATGGGCCGCGAGGTCGTGATCGCCATCACCGGCGGCCGGCTGGACTTCGGTCCGTGGGAGCAGGTCTTCTACGGCGAGTTCGATGGTCGGCGGAGAAAGCGCGTCCTCATCAAGGTTATCGGCGAGTGACCCCCGGGTTGTGCGGGTGAGTTGTGCGGGTTTCGGTCACGCAGCCCGCCAAGCGGGCAGATAGATCAAGTAGTTCTCCGTCACCCCCTTCGGGACCCCGAGGCCGGCCAGCACCACGGCGCGGGTGCGATCCGTGCTCGTTGCCTTGCGGTAGAACTTCAAGGCGGTTTCAGGCGACTGGCCCAGTTGGGCGGCGACCGTCCCGATGTCGGCTCCGCCGCGGTAGTACTGGTCCACGACCATCCGGCGGAGTGCATGGGTCCCGATCCGGGGGATGCCGACCGCGGAGCACGCCTCCTTCAGGTACACGTAGATCCGGGTCATGATGGTCTTCTCGGTGACCTCTCCCAGCAGGCGGCCAACTCGCCGGTCCTCGGGGATAGCGGCCAGGAAGTCCCGGAGGCTTTCGGGGATGGTGACTGGCCTGAAGCCCGTCTTGGAGTCCGCTGGGACCCGGATCACACAGGTCGTCAGTTCGATGTCATCCCAGGTCAGCCGGGCCACCTCGTGGACCCGGGCGCCGGTACAACCCTGGATGAGAAGCAGGCGGTAGACCCACGGAAGGCGCCTCAGTTGGTTGAGGATGGACGACCACTGCTCCGGCGTTGGCGTGTACTTGTCCCGGCCAATGATCTCGATGGTCGGCAGCTCGATGGGGTGGTCCGGAACGAGTTTCCGGCGCCGCGCCCAGGTCCACGCCGCCTGCAGTTTCGTCAGTTCGAGGTCGATGGTCCCGCCGGCGGTCCGCGGATTCGGAGCCTCGTGAAATCGCTTCTCGACGTAGCGGTCAAGGACGATCAGGTCAAGGCGGTCGACGGGGAGACTACCCAGATGCTTGTTCAGATGCCGCAGGGAGGCTCTGGCGATGGAGATGGTAGTGGCCTTCGCGAGGGGCCGGCTCTCCACCGCACCCAACCACAGTTCCAGGACATCCCTGATCGTGCGGACCGTGCGGGACTCCCCCGGGTTCTCTCGCGCCTCCAGGTCCTCGCCTGCCGCCACCAAGCAGGCCACCTTCTGTGTTGCCTCGTCCAGGGTGGCCCAAGCTGTCCAGACCGGGACGCCGGTCTCCCCCTCGTAGCGTTCGGCACGGAAGTACCACCGTCCATCCTGACGGGGCCCACGGACAGCACGCACGCGGATCTTGCCCAGTCCCCAGGGCTTGGGTTTCTTCTGCTTCATGCGGACCTCGATGTCGTTTGCGAGAGAGGAACCCGGGGTGTCCCCCGGGGCACCCGAGCGGGCTTCCAGGTGCTTGTGTCCTTGGAGCCCTGACGAAGAGCTGCGAGGACGTCGCCCCAGATGACAACGTCCCGCCCGTCCACCCGGCGGATCAGCTGCTCCCGCCGGAGCCAGGTTCTGGCCTCGGCATCTCTCCACGGGAGCGCCTTGGCGGCACTGCTCGCAGAGATCACTGCCGTCGGACCGAAGTCAGAGCCCTGGAGCTTCGCCAGGATGATGGAGGCGATCCTGTTCGCCAGGCTATCGAACCACCAGGGACATCCGGAACTGGCCGGGTCAGGCCCAGGGCCTGTCAGGCCCTGCGACTCCTCCTCCGCGGCCGTCACATCCAGGTCGGTCGGCCCACCCGTTCGAGGGCTCACCGATTGCATCAACTACCCGGGCCCACCCGGGTGCCCCGATCGAGGCCCACCCCGGTTCGTACCCTTCGTTCCCCTCAGACTTCGGGCCGACTTCCTGACCTTGTCCGCGAATTCCTCCAGCACCGTCATCATCAGCAGGTATCTGGCCGGAGCGACTGCACCGCGGTGGGACCGGAAGTCGTCGATGTCGGACTCGATCTTCGCGTCCCGCTCGAACACGAACCCGATCTGATTCCCATTTGCCTCGATCCCGATCAGGTTTCGAGACATCACCAGGTACGTGGCCAGCGGCAGGTCCCAGGTCGAGTAGGTGGGACCGTCCCCGCGGCCAGGATCCAGGTTCCTCATGTTCATCTCCGTTCGAGGGTCGCCCCTGCACCATGCGGGGGCATTCACTCCTTGAAGATGTGGCTGGAATGACTTGCGTCAAGGCCGAAGGCTGAGGAAAAACAGAAGGATAGGACTATAAATACAGGATACGCATTTAGGTGCCGCGTGCCTTCTCAGGTGAGTCCGCAACAGGTGGCGACGTCTCGTCGTATCCCTGGGGAGTGTCAGCGCTGGAGATCGTGCCCTCCTGCAAGTACTCCTCCAGGAGACCTATCAGGTGCTTCCGCTGATGTTCTGCGAGGCGGGCTTCGTCGGCAGCCAGGTTGAGGAGCAGCAGTGCAACGTCATCGGCGTCGGGTGGGGTGACGGGAGGCTTGTCCCAGGCGGGTACCGTGACGCTGCCGTGCATGGTAGCGCTCATCAGCGGCTGTCCTGCCGGGGGCATGGACCATCCGGGCACCTCGATCCGCTGGTCGACGCTGCGTGCGGAAAGCGGAGGAAGGATGTTTCGCACTTGCGCGAAACCGAGCCCCACTGAGGGGCACTCGCCGGCTCGGGCACAGGCAGCGTTCTTCCAGCTCCCCGTCGCTATCTGGACCTTAGTCGACAACGCGCTCTTGAGGCTGGTGCCGAACCCGGGCAGCATCTGGTTCAGCGCCGAGAGGGCTGCCTTGCGTACCGCTTCGACGTCCGGGTAGGTCCCAGCCTTCACGAAGTCTTCCAGACCCCCCGTACGGAGCACGCGCACCAGGAGGATGACCGCCTCGTAGAGGTTCACCATGGGCACGCGGACCCGCGGCCGAGAAGAGGTGCTCCGGTAGCGTCCTCCGACCACCTTGTCGACGTACTCGAAGAACTTCTTCTCGGTGGCGGTGGCCTTCTCACGGCTCTCGATCTCGCAGACGATCTCAGCCAGTTGACGGACATACTCCCGCGGGATCTTCCACGGTTCAGGTGGCTTCTTCGGCTTGGGTCCGCGCTTTCCCATGTTCCTCCTGGGACCCCGCGTGCATGCGCTGACCACGGATTGTAGTCCAACCGCTCAGCATGAGGGCCACTGTTCCAGAGGCCTGTCGGGATCCCACTCGGTCGGACCGCTACGCGCCGCACGCCCTCTTGAACTCGCAGTCGGCGCAGGCCCAGCCGCGGTTGCGGGGGAAGGCCCCCGCCTCGATGCCCTTCAGCACATGGGAGAAGGTCTCCAGCATCTCCCTCTGGGCGGCCTCGGTGCGGTTCAAGGGCAGCACGTCCACGACCGGCTTCTTGGTCTTCAACAGGATCTGGAAGATGGCGATGGGGTCCGGCGGCAGCCGGAGGAGGCGGGCGGCGTAGAGGTAGGCGGTGGGCTGGAAGTCGTAGAGCAGGCGGTCCTGGGCGAAGCGTCGGCCGGCCGTCTTGTGTTCGCAGATGACGGTGCGGCCCTGGTGCACGGCGACCAGGTCGATGGCGCCGACCAGGTCGATGTCGAGGATCTCGCCGGTGTCGGGGTCGGGGAGGTCCACCTGGAAGGGCAGTTCGACGGCCAGGACGTGCTCGGGCATGAAGCCCTGCTGCATGAACGCCCCCAGCAGCGCGATGCCCTGGTCCTTCACGTCGCCGTCGGCCTGACCGTCATCGAACAGCAGGGGCAGGTCGTCCTGCAGTTCGACGGACCAGCGGTCGGCGAAGGCCGCCTGGACCTCCTCCACGGGCAGGCGGCGGCCGTTCATCAGGCCCTCGTAGAACGTGGCCAGGGCCGCGTGGACGGCCGTGCCGAACGCCAGGGACACCGGGCGATGGGCCGCGGGCGTGCCCTTCACGTACCGGTGGGCGTACTTGGCGGGGCAGATCAGGTAGCCCTTCACCTGGGACACGGAGACGTGCAGGCCCTCGCGCTCGCGGGGCGGGGGCAGGCTGTGCAGGACGTTCATCAGGTTCCCTCCTTCAGCGCCTCGATGACGGCGCTGGCATCGGCCTTGGACAGGTACTCCGGCTTCTTCTTGTAGGTGGCCAGGCAGCGGGCCACGACCTGGTCGCGGGGGATGCCGCGGTCCCGGGCCAACGAGTACAGGTAGGACAACTGCTTGCTGCTGATGCGCCCGCCGCCGTCGCTGGCCGGGCGGCCGGGGGTCTCGGGCACCGGCGCGGGGACCTGGACCTGCGTCACGGGGTCGATGACGACGATGCCCGCCAGGGCCGCCGCCTTGACCAGGGCGTCCAGGGAGGCCAGGCGGAAGCGCTCGGCCATGGGGGTGGTGCCGTTGGCCTGGGTGCCCCCGAAGGCCACGCGGGTGCGGTCCTCCAGGGTCAGGCGGCCCATGACCACGGTCTCCTTCTCGTAGACCTCGTAGTAGTCCACCTCGAAGGTCCAGTGGCCGTGGGTGGCCTCGTCGAGGCGGGCGACCACCCGGGCGGTGTCCAGGGGCGGGTCCGGGGGGACCAGGGCGGGGAACGTGCGTACTGTGGCGTCGTGGGACATGGGAACCTCCTTGTCTTAGGGCAGAGTTTCGAGTCGGGGACACGCTTCAGTGCATTCGCCCAGAACTTCATCTTCAGGCGCGGTTCCGTCATGCCACACCCCCGGTTGGGCGTTTGCAGAGAGTTAGGCCGACGGTGTCAGGTGCAGGGGTGTACAGCAGATGAAGGAAGCCCGAGAACGGGAGCGTCACTCACGACTTGGGGGGGGCGAACCTGGACGCCTCGCCAATCGGGTCCAGGCGTACTCCAACGTGCCGAACAGCAGTACGAGTACCACGACCAGCACGATCTTTCCGCCAGTGCTCGAAACATGACGATCCCACAGGAAGTAGCCGATGCCACCGCAAACGGCAGTGCAGAGGATGTTGCGGAGATTGTTTCGGTCGACCGCCGACACGCTCGCGCCGACTGCGGCAATGACCAGTCCAACGTTTTCGTAAGGTCTCATCGATGGGACGAGTAGCGGCATCAGTACAACCGCCAGCCCGGCGAACATTATTGCCTCGCCTACCTTCCCGATGATCTTCCGCCGCTCGTCCGGTTCGACATCGTCGTTGTGGGCGCGGTGTGTGGAGGCATCCGAGGCAGCAGACAGGGGGGGCGACGGATGTTCCACGCGGCGCTGCCCCTTCAGAAAGGCTGGAACTGGGAGTTCAGTTCCGCATTGTGGGCACTTCGGTACCTCGTCGTAGGTTTCGCGTTCGCACTTGGGGCAACGCTTCATTTCAGGAACTCTCTCTGGGCGGAATTGCACAAGGTTTGATGCTAGGCCCGGGCATTCGGGTGTCAAGACTTGCACGTCCCGCTTCTGGGACCATAGCGCCCCTACCCGAACTCCACCTCCCCCCGCGCCTGCTCCCGGATGCTGGCGAAGCCGCCGCTAGCCACGATGACGTGGTCCAGGACCCGGATATCGAGGGTGCGGGCGGCCTCGACCAGGCGCTGGGTGAATCGGATGTCCTCGGAGCTTGGGGCAGAGTCCCCCGAGGGGTGGTTGTGAACGAAGATCGCCCGGCCGGCGCCCTCCTTGACCAGCAGGGTCATGACCTGGCGGGGCGTCAGGTTCACGCCGGACTCCCAGCCGCGGGCGACGACCCACTCGCCCAGGACGCGGTTGCGGGCGTTGACGGCGAGGGCCACGAAGACCTCGACGGGCTCGGTGGCCAGGCGGGACATGCGGCCGGCCACGTCGGCGGCGCTCATCAGGGGACTGCCGGGGTCCGCGGCGGTGCTGGACGCCCGGCGGCCCAGTTCGATGGCGGCCAGCAGGCGCTCCGCCCGGCGGGGGCCGACGCCCGGGATGCCGGACAGCTCGGGAAGGCGGCGGGTCAGCAGCCCCCGGGGGGAGCCGACGGACTGCAGGACCCGCTGACCCAGGTCGGGGTCGGGGCCGTTGGACAGGACCAGGGCCAGCACCTCCGCGTCCGAGAGGACGGACGTACCGAAGGCGGCCAGGCGCTCGCGGATCTCCAACATGGTGTCCTCGCTGGTGGGGGTGGGGCCGGCAGGCGGGGCGCCCGGCCGGGTGCACCGGACGCCCCGCCCCCGGGTTCGGCTACACGTCGTCGCCGAGCAGCGCACCCAGGGCCACGGCGATCAGCGTCAACAGCGCTCCCGGCGTGGCCCGGTGGTGCAGGAACCTTCTCAAGAAGTGCGGCATCCGCCCCCTCCCTGTGAGCCATTCCCGTCGGCGGGACGGGCACCGTGGACGCGCCGGCCGCGTCCGGAGTTCCTGGCCCGGCTCTGGGCCTCGATGGTTCGGGGAGGGGTTGGCGACGTGGGAGCCGAGTGGTTCAGACGATGAGGCCCTGCCGGAAGTCCACCACCATCTCGCGGCGGTAGCGGCGCTGGGCCAGGTGGTTGCCGACCGTAGCGGCCAGGAAGGCGGCCAGGCCTGCGGCGCAGTAGATGGTCGACCGGGCCGTGCACGGGGCGCGGAAGGCATCGGTGGACGGGTAGAGCTCGGCCTGGTAGGCGCGGCAGTCCTCCGGGTCGGTGGGCCGGACGGCCAGGACCTTGCCGACCTCGGCGCCCATGCGGGCGTCCAGGTACAGTTCCACGCGCCGGCATTTGCGGACGTGGCTCCAGAGGCCGACCCGCACGTCCATGCTGTCGACGGCGCAGACGACGACGCCCTCCAGGGGCTGGGCCACGAAGCGCTCGGCGTGGGGCGTGACCGCGACGCCGAAGGCCGCCAGCTGGTCGGCCAGGGCGTCCACCTTGGGCCGGCCCAGGTCCCCGACCCGGAACCACTGGGCGGACAGGTTCTCGGGGGAGACCGTGTCGAAATCGTAGATGTCCAGGGTGCCCACGCCCATCTTGGCCAGGGCCAGGGCCGCGAATGACCCCACCGCGCCGGCCCCGATGACCGTGACCCTCGCCCGGCGCAGGCGGTCCAGGGGCAACACGTCCCGCTGCCGCACGAAGCAGTCCTCGGGCAGCAGGGGCGCCGTCGGCACCGCCACCGCCTCACGCACGCCGTCCATGTCGCACCTCCTCGACCCCGTCGAAGGGGGTCATGCCCTGCAGCAGGGCGTCCTCGCGATCGGCGATGGCCAGGTACTCGTCCAGGGACATCTCGCCCCGGCGGACGGCCATCTCCAACTCGTCCAGGTCAACGTGGCCGGGGACGTACCGGCGGTCCCCGTCGACGAGCCCCATCTGCCAGGGGTCCAGCAGGCCCAGCGGGTCGCCGAGCGGCATCCCGGTGCCGACGCCCGGCAGCACGATGGGCGCACTTCGGCCGGGTACCGGTCGAGGGCGGGCAGCGGGGGCTGTACTGCT